>CABUQV010000018.1 GCA_902493855.1 uncultured Collinsella sp. | reverse complement strand
TGGGTCGAGGCCGGACTTCCGCTCGATTGGGACAGGCAGGCCTTCGAGGCCGAGCGCAAAATGGATTCTAAAAAACACCTTGCCAAATAGGAGCGTCAGACCAGAAGTGCCCCCGTTCGTAGCTCCGAAGGAGCAGAACGGGGGCACTTCATTGGTCGAGGACGTTTTCAAAACCAAGCCCGGCCCCGGCCGGACAGCCCACGAACGCTACAAGTTCTTGACACCCATCGCGCGCATGGCGTTCAGGATGGCGATGATCGCCACGCCTACGTCGCCGAACACGGCAAGCCACATGTTGGCGATGCCCAGCGCTGCCAGCACAAGGATCAGCAGCTTAACGCCCAGCGCAAAGATGATGTTCTGCCAGACGATCGTCATGGTCTTGCGTGCCACGCGGATCGCGCGGGAAATGTTGGACGGCTTGTCGTCCATGAGCACGACATCGGCGGCCTCGATCGCAGCGTCAGAACCCATAGCGCCCATGGCAATGCCCACATCGGCGCGCGTAAGCACGGGCGCATCGTTGATGCCGTCGCCCACAAAGGCGAGCTTGCCCTTGCCACTCTCGGTTGCAAGCAGCGCCTCGACGCGCTCGACCTTATCGCCCGGCAGCAGCTGCGCGTGGAACTCGTCGAGACTGAGTTGCTTGACCACAGACGCCGCAACCTCCTCGCGGTCGCCCGTGAGCATGACGGTGCGCTTGACACCGGCGGCGTGCAGGTCGCGAATCGTTTGCTCAGCATCGGCCTTGACGGTGTCTGCAATCACGATGTGGCCGGCGTACACGCCGTCAACGAGCACATGCAGAATCGTTCCGACGACCTCGCAATCGGGCGCTTCGACTCCGGCCGCGGCGAGCATCTTTGCGTTGCCAACGACGACGTGCTTGCCGTCGATGGTTGCCGTCACGCCATGGCCCGCGTCGTTGGTGGAGTCGCTTACGCGCTTGGGGTCGACCTCGCCCTGGTAGGCGACACGTACGGACTGCGCGATGGGGTGATCGGAGAACGACTCAGCAAGGGCTGCGACTTCAAGCAGCGATTGCTCGGTATAGCCTGCCTCGGGGTGCACCGCCACGACCGAAAACGTGCCGTTGGTGAGCGTGCCGGTCTTGTCGAAGACGACGGTGTCCACGTCGGCGAGCGTTTCGAGGTAGTTAGAACCCTTGATGAGAACGCCTAGTTTGGATGCGCCGCCGATGCCGCCAAAGAAGCTGAGCGGCACGCTGATCACGAGCGCGCACGGGCAGCTGACGACCAGGAAGGTCAGGCCGCGCAGGATCCAGTCGGACCAGGCGCCGGTGACCAAGCCGCCGCCAAGCGCGAGCACCGCGGCAGCGCCGGTGACGGCGGGCGTGTAGACGCGGGCGAAGCGCGTGATAAAGTTCTCAGTGCGCGCCTTCTTTTCGCTGGCATTTTCCACGAGCTCCAGGACGCGTGCGACGGTGGACTCGCCAAAGGGCTTGGTGGTGCGCACGTGGATGAGCCCCGTCATGTTGATGCAGCCGCTGATGATATCGTCTCCGGTTTTGGCCGGGCGGGGGACCGACTCACCGGTAAGGGCGGCGGTGTCGAGCTGGGTTTCGCCCTCGACGATGACGCCGTCGATAGGCACGCGCTCGCCGGGCTTGACCACGATCACGGTGCCGACCGCGATGTCATCGGGGAAGACCTGCTCGAGTGTGCCGTCGGGCTGCTCGACGTTAGCGTAGTCGGGCGCGATGTCCATCATGGCACTGATCGACTTGCGGCTCTTGCCCACGGCGTACGCCTGAAACAGCTCGCCAACCTGGTAGAACAGCATGACGGCGGCGCCTTCGGCCATGTGCGGGTCGGTATCGGGGAAGAGCACCATGGCAAACGCGCCGATGGTCGCGACGGCCATGAGGAAGCTCTCGTCGAAGGCCTTGCCGCGGCGGATGTTGTTGAACGCCTTCTGGAGCACGTCGTAGCCGGCAATTAGGAACGGCACCAGGAACAGCACGAAGCTGGCGTAGATGTCACCCGGGGTACCGAATGCGGCGGTAAGGGCACCGAGTTCGTCGAGGGCATACACCACCGCAAAAATGCCCAGTGCTACCAGGATGCGGTTGCGCTTATGCTCGAGTGATTCTTTTTTCTTGCGCTTCTTCTTTTTCTTTTTGGGGTCGGCGGTGGCCATGACTCGTATCCTCCCATTTGAATGTATGAACACTCGCTCATATAATTTCGCGAGCAAAGGCCGCGGCAAGCGCGGTCTTGCGGGTTGGCGTAAACCTTGGCTAGAGAATGATCTCGCAGTCCGGCTCGGCGTCGGCCGTAAACTCAACAACGCGGTTGAGCACCTCGTCGAACTCAGCATCATCGGCCTCGAGCGTCAGCTTCTGGGTCATAAAGTTGACGGACACGGATTTGACGCCCTCGAGCTTGGCCAGCTCGTCCTGAAGCTCGCGCGCACAGTTGGCGCAATCGATCTCATCGAGCTTGTACTGCTTTTTCATGGTGGGTTCCTTTCCCGTTTTTGCGGCTTGGGTGCAGGCCGCGCTGGTACCGTGGTTGGTTGCTATTCGCAGATATGGCTCATGCCCTGGTTGAGCATGGTGTAGACGTGGTCGTCGGCGAGCGAGTAGAGGATATTGCGCCCGTCGCGCCGGAATTTAACCAGGTGCGACTGCTTGAGTGTGCGCAGCTGGTGCGACACCGCGGACTGCGAGGTTTCGGTCGCTTCGGCGATGTCTGCCACGCAGAGCTCGCGGCCCATGAGGGCGTAAAGGATCTTGATACGCGTGGTGTCGCTGAAGACCTTGAACAGGTCGGCGAGGTCGTAGAGAAGCTCCTCGTCGGGAAGGTCCTCGGGCGAGCAGGTGGTGGGGATCACTGGCTCGGTGGCCTCGGTGTCGGGTTTCGTTTCATCAACGCGGATGCTCATTGCAATATCCTTTCATATGAACATACGCTCAAATAACTTACTTCCGATTATATGAGCGTATGTTCATATGTCAATAACGTTTAAGTAATTCATCGCACAAAATGATGGGGAATAGTGGACGAGATTCCGGATTGAGCGGTTTTGATAGTCGATGCCGAGGTGGGTGCCCCCGCGCCGTGCAAAAATTGGAGTATTCTGCAACTATAGGGGGTCTGTTTATCTATTTCGGGCCAAATAAAGCCGCTCAAGAGTTATCCAAGGGCGGTAAACAGATAAGATCTTCCTCAAGTGTTGCCTAACGTTCCCGTTCGATAGCGTCTTTGTTTCTCATTTGGATTAACTTGTGGGTGCTGGAGGGCCGACCCTGCTGAATACTCGCAATTTTGCACATCGCTAGGGTACCCACCTTGTTAGCCGGTCTAGCTTCCGGCCCCGAAGATCCTGCCCTCGGGCGCGAGGCTGCTTGTTTGGGCAAATGATGGGCTGTCGGATTCGACTGTCTGCATGTCATCGATTGCTGTAACTTCATTAATTGTCGGGTCATCCAGCGTGATGCCTTCGAGTGTTGCTTTTTCGAGGTCGATTCGTTGGCGCTCTTCGGAATCCTGGCGAAGCTGCTTCTGAATTCGCCTTTTCTCTTCTATAAACCTTCTGAGCACAAACTGTCTCAGGTCCTCTTGCATGATTTGAAAGTCTTTTGGTAGACGCGAGGGGCGTACGCCCTCTTTCCGCTGGATTGCTTCCATGACCCTAACGAAAGAGCTGGCATGCATAAAGGAATAACGGCTGACGGTGATGATTCCGTATCCCATGGACGCAAGCGCATTCTTGCGTTCCTCATCGATGGCGCGGTCTTCTTCCGCGTCATGATAGAAACCGTTGTATTCAATGTCTGTGCGAGATTTCTTTAGATACGCATCCATAAAGAACTTTTTGCGTCTCGTGAGATTCTTTGCGGCGGCGGTGACCTGCACCTCGTAATCGGTCTCAATTCCCTTAATACCAAGCCCTCCTTCGCTTTTGGGCAGCGTTAGCATCATGACAAATGCCGTTTCCATGGGAGACCGGCATCCGTCGCGTACACATTGGATCGCCTTTCGGGCAAGGGCCAAACCGTCGCATCTGGTAATGGAATTAAAGAACTGCTTTAACCTCTCGGTCGAGGTGAGCGCGAAACGCTCGTTATAAGAGGTGGAAGAGCCGGTTCCAAGGGAGTAAGCGCTGCACAATTCAAAGTAGTACTCCACCAGTTCGCGAAAAGGGAGATAGGTGGCGGCTTGAAGTGCGCAAAGCTCAACGCCAACAATGAAGATGCCATCTTCAAGCTCTATAAAGCGTGAGTTCGAGAATCGTTTTGACGAAACGTGGCATTGACAGTTCATTGCATAGCGCGCATTCCTGCGATCAAACACCATCACCTCGAGGGAATCATTTGCGTCGAGGGAAACATCATTTTTGGTGAGCCATTCTGTGGCTGCGTCAAGGAGCGTTCCGGTGGGACATGATCCGTAAATCGCGGCAGGACTACAGGATTCGATGCCTTTCGCAGACACCGAATGCGCGGCCTGGTAGACCGCTTTTGCAGTGGTATGTGACAATACGATACTCATGGTATATATCGTGTCAGCTAATGCCGTGTTGATGGCACTGAGTGGAAAAGCCGTTTTAGAGGTCTAACCAAATGCTGTCCAAAAGCTTGACGCAATTATGAGTTGGTATGCCCTAAATAAAAGTTTTCGCAGCTTAGCTATAGCATATAAATACTCAATTGCTGCACATTTGATATCGATGTATCACCATCCGACAACGAATTGCGTGTTGGGAATTGGTCGAAATCGTTCAAAATGAGGGTTCAGAATTTGTGATGGCAGATCTATCTGTGGAACGTAGGGCGGCCCCGCTGCGGGGTTTCCCGCTGCGAGGCCGCTCGTGATCTACGTCGGAGTTTGTCGTAGACGTTTCTACTTGGCAAACAGGTTCTTGAGGTTGAACTCGGCTTGGACGGTGCGGAGCATGAGGTCGGTGTCGTCGAGGCCCAGGTGCTGCTCGTTGGCGTCGGCGGCGAGGGTGCCGCGGCGGCGGGCCCAGTTCTCGAGCGCGGCGGGCGCGGACTCGCGGGGGAGCGAGCGGACGTCGGCATCCAGGCTGCGGCAGATCTGGCGCGAGTCGATGACGATAATCTTGCCGGCGCGGCGTGCCTCGGCGTAACCGTCCAGATGAATTTTGAACCAGCTGTCCTCGAACGCGGCGTTATGCGCCATGTACGGGTATTTCTTCATAAGCTTGAGCAGCTGCTTCTGCAATTCCTTGTTCTCGCGGAACGGCTTTTTGCCGTCAATGTCGTCCCAGGTGATGTGGTGGATATTCGACAACGGCACATCCTCGCCGCGGTAGATGTCGGGCAGGCCACAGTAGTGTGCCTCGGCGTCATGCGGCACGGCGTCGCTGGTGAGATCCATGATCTCCCAGCCCACGTTGATGATATAGCCGCGCTCGGGTGCACGGCCGGTGGTCTCGATGTCGATACCGAGCACGGTGCCCTGGATGGGCTTGCGGGCGTAGGCCACGCCGAGCGCGTCGCGGTCGCCGCGGATCTCGCGCATGACCGACGCGGCGGTGCGCTTTTGCATCTTACCGATGGCGGCGCAGGTGTCGGCGTCGGACAGGCCGCGCGAAAGCGTCGCGGGCGTCACGTTGCGCAGGCGCGCCTCGCCAATCTGGTCGCACAGGTCGCGGTTGCGATCGGCAAGGTCGCGCACGGTGGCAAAGTCGAAGCCGGGGTCGCCCTCGGCGGTAAAGTACTCGGTCTCGAGCACCTTGAGGGCCTCTTCGCCTTTCTGACGTTCGGATTCCATGGCGCCGTGATCGCCATAGATAAACATGGGAATAAACGGCTGGCGCTCGTATTCGAGTGCTTGTGAAACGTTCATAGACTGCTCCTTGGACGGGCCGCGTCGCGCGGCTCGGTGGCATTGAGTTATGGCGAGATGATAGTTTGCCATGGGCAACTATTGGCATCGCGCCTAGGACAACTACAATACCCTAGTTGACCGCTAGGACTTTTACAATGCTGCCGAAAGACACGAAAGGTTCCATCCTTCATGGATTTGCTGATTGATATTTTGCTCGACGCTGGCAAGGACACGCTGTCGCTGGTGCCGTTTTTGTTGGTGACGTATCTGGCCCTCGAGACCTTGGAGCACGTTGCGGGCGACAGCGTTAACGGCGCCATCAAGCGTGCCGGTGCCGCGGGCCCCGCGGTTGGCTCGTTGCTGGGCATGGTGCCGCAGTGCGGCTTTTCGGCCATGGCGGCCACGCTGTATGCCGGTCGCGTCGTGACCTTGGGCACGTTGGTGGCGGTGTTCCTTTCGACCTCCGATGAGATGCTGCCGCTGTTGCTCGCAGAGCAGGTGCCCGTGCAGACTATGGCGATGCTTTTGGCTTCGAAGGCACTGATCGCACTGGTCACGGGCTTTATCGTGGACGCCGCCATTCGCGGCCTGCGTCGTAACGCTCGCGCGCATGCGGCGATTCGCCGTACCGTGCTGGGAACCGCGGCCAACCCGGCCCACGTGAATTGCGCGCACGACGACCACACTGGCGGTGACATCATCGACGAGGTGGCCGAGGCGGGCGTGAGCGCCGACCACATCCACGAGCTGTGCGAGCGCGACCATTGCGGTTGTGATGAAGACGAGGACGAGCACGAACACGGACACGGACATGGCCACGATCACGGTCATGAGGGCGATCATGAACACCATCATGGCCACGGTCACCCCCACTCACACGAAGGTGCGCCCGTCCTGTCGATTATCCGCAGCGCGATCTCGCACACCGTGCAGGTATCGATTTTTATTTTCCTGGTGACGCTGGTCCTAGTCGCCGTACTCGAGACCTTCGGCGAGTCCGCAATCGAGCAGTTCCTGCGCGGCAACGAGACGCTTGCGGTCCTGGGCTCGGCGCTTGTTGGGCTGATCCCCAACTGCTCGGCCAGCGTCGTCATCACACAACTGTACCTGGAAGGCGCGCTGCAGCTGGCCCCGATGCTCGCCGGCACGCTCATCTCTGCCGGTGTGGGCTATCTGGTGCTGTTCCGCACCAACCGCAGCGCCCGCGAAAACGTCCTGTTCCTGATCATGATGTACGTCATCGGTGCCGGCTGGGGTCTCATCCTATCCGCCTTCGGCCTCTAAGTGGGCCTAACAAAACGGGCTTCAAAATAGCCATGCTCGGCGCCTGCACAATGCGGCGACGCATGGCATTTTGAAGCCCCTTTTTTGTTGAGCCATGGATTTTGAGCGCTCACACCGCCCAAAGCAAAAAAGCAGATTTCCGGACATGTCCCAAAAATCTACCTTGGTTAGCGCAGCAGCTCGGTGAGGTTGCGCTTAAAGCGAGCGCGGTCTTCGCTGGTAAATGCCGCCGGTCCGCGAGTGCGTCCGCCGGCGCGGCGCACCTTCTTTTCCTCGTGGCGAATAAACAGTTGCATGTCGATGGTCGCCTTGTCGTAGACGCGCCCGCGCACACCGATTGCGGCGGCATCGCGGCCGAGCACCATGCTCGCCAAGCCAATGTCCTGCGTCACGACTACGTCGCCCGCCTGCAGGCGTTCGACAATGGCAAAGTCGGCGCTGTCGGCGCCCACGCTCACATCGAGCGTCGTGACCCAAAAGCCGCGTCGCGCGTGCTCGGCATCGCGCGGGTCGTCGCGGCGAATGTGCCGTTCCAAGTTTTGCGTGCTGTTGCCGGCGATAACAACGGCGACGCCCGCCCGCCGCGCGCAGTTAATCGACTCGCGCGTGACCGGGCAGGCGTCGGCATCAATAAAGAGCGTTCGCGGCATCTAGTGCACCAGTTTGCCAAATTGAATAGCGCGAACAATCAGCGTTACGCCAAACACCAGCAGCGCGGCGCCGCTAAAGATGACGAGCATCTTGGCCGACCACAGCGGATAAATAAACACGAACATGCCGGCGATGATGGAGAGTGCGCCGCTCAGGATGGCGAGGGCACGGTTGGACGAAAGCTCGGACTCCAGAATGGACATGACACCTTCGACAATCCAGCCAAAGCCGGCCACGATAACCACCATCGTGGTGAGCGTCGCGGTCGAGAAGGCCTGGTTGCGCAGGATTATGACGCCGCCCAGAATAATGAGTAGGTTGGAGATGATGCTCGTCACGCGCCAGCCGGTGGGCAGCAGCGGCTCAAAAATGGCAGTGAACAGCCTGATGGCAGCAGTGATTACAAAGTAAAAACCCAGGACGGTCGTCAAAAAGACGAGGGACTTGGCGGGTGCAAAAAGCAGCGCGATACCAGCAATGAGTGCTAAGACGCCCGTGATGGCGTAGATCCAGCGTACGGCCTTGACGGCTTTGCCCGCCATGCTTTTCTCGTCAAATCCAAACTGGCTCGATTTTTGGTCATCGTTCTTAAAGATGCCCATAATGTCTCCTTTCCGTGCGGCGTAAGCCTTGATCGTTACAACCAGTATCGCTTAAAGGCGCTGGCGTATGGGTCGGGGAGGGCGAAACGTAACCCAAAGGTCCCGAATTGTTTCCGTTGTTCCCCACGTCGCGATTTTCTATTCAACAGGTGTAGAACATTGCAGCCCTGTTCGTTATTGCCTACGTTTTAGGTTAGATTTTCCTAAGGACAATTGGCTTGTATTGGGGGTCCCTATGAACGAAGCAGTTCCCGAGGCACCGTCGAGTGTCGAATCGATGGCAAAGCAGGGTTGCGAAAAGCTCGGCTTGGACGCGTTTGATGCGTTGGTTCGCCGCGCCCGCACGTGCCGTCGCTTTGACGAGTCTATGCGAGTGCCGCGCGAGTTTTTGCTCGAGCTGGCGGAACTTGCGCACCTGGCTCCCTGTGGTGCCAATGCTCAGCGTCTGCGTTTTCATGTGGTAAGCGGTGCAGAGGACTGCGCGCGTGTATTTGACGAGCTCGCATGGGCCGGCGCACTTAAGGACTGGCCGGGTCCTGCCGAGGGTGAGCGCCCGACCGGCTACATCGCGATTCTTGCCGAGCGCGCCGTTCCGGGCAAGCCCGCCGCTCCCATTACCGATGTCGACACGGGCATTGCCGCGCAGACGATGATGCTCGCCGCCCGCAGCGCCACGCCCGAGGTGGCAGCCTGCATGTTCAAGGCCTTTACGCCCCACGCGATCGATGCCATGGGGCTCGATAACGACAAATATGAGCTCAAGCTGATCATGGCGTTTGGCGTTCCGGCCGAGACACAGGTGATCGATGCGATCGATTCCAACCCCGACGGCTCCATCAATTATTGGCGCGACGAGGCGCGGGTGCACCACGTACCCAAGCGTCCGCTTGCCGACGTGCTGCTGTAGTTGTGCGTCGTTGCGGCGCAATCCGGCGGCAAAATCACCACAAAGACTCCTGTCCCCTTTGTGGTGGTACGAGGGGAGGGCATGTGGCCGATCTGTATTTGGTGCGGCATGGGCAGACTGAGCTCAATGTGCAGAGCATTTTGCAGGGCTGGCACGATTCGCCGCTTACGGCGCGCGGGCGTCAGCAGGCGCTGGCGACGCGCGCGGCGTTTGAGGCGTGCGGCGTGGCCTTTGACCATGTGTATTCCTCCCCGTTGGGCCGGGCGCGGCATACGGCCGAGCTTATCGTTGGCGAGGGCCGTTCCATTGAGCTGTTCGATGACCTGCGTGAGTGGCATTTTGGCTCGCTGGAGGGCACATCAAATCGCGATATGCCGCCGCAGCCCTGGGGTGATTATCCGGTTGCCTTTGGTGGCGAGTCGGAAAGTGAGCTTCGCACACGTATGGTCGCGGCGCTGTCCCGCATCATGGCCAGGCCGCAGCACGACTGCGTGCTGGCGGTTTCCCACGGCTCAGCCTGCCAGGAGTTTCTTGAGTATGTGACTGGCGAGGGAGAACTACCCGACAACGGTGCCGTGCTTCATTTTGGCTATTGCGACGGGGCGTTTTCGCTCTTGGGTTGGTAACGAACGAAAGGACCCCTATGAATAAAGATCTGTATCTGGTCCGTCATGGACAGACGATATTCAACCTTAAGCGTATTATTCAGGGCTGGAGTGACTCGCCGCTTACGCAGTTGGGATGCGACCAGGCGGCGCGTGCCGGCATGTTTTTGCGTGCGCGCGGCATTGAACCCGATCATGCCTACACCTCCACACTTCATCGCACCGAGCAGACTATCGCCAACCTGTGGCCGGGCTTGGCGTACGAGCGTCTGGACGGACTGCGCGAGTGGTTCTTTGGCGACTTTGAGGCCGAGCGCGTGATGCTTATGCCCGAGCGCCCGTGGCGCGATTTCTATCGTCAGTTTGGCGGCGAGGGCCAGATGCAGGTGCGCGAGCGCATGGTGGCGACGCTGACCGAGCTTATGCAGCGTCCGGACCATGCGTGCGTGCTCGCGGTAAGTCATGGCTCGGCTATCAAGGAGTTTATGGATCACGTGAAGGGCGCGGCGGCAGACGAGCGCGACCGTGTGCCGGGCAACTGCTCGGTGCTGCACTTTGCGTTTGACGACGAATCCGACACGTTTGAGCTGATTGAGATTTTTACGCAGGAGGATTACGCACGCGAGCTGGGCCTTGAACCGCTTGTGGCTACTGCAGGTCCGCAGCGCGGATAACGCGAGCGTGGCGGCTCGGGTCGCCGGCATAACTTCTCGACGCAAAAGGGGCGGAGATACATGTACCTGCTGCATCTCCGCCCCCTGTTTGTTGAGCTGCCGATTTTTGTGCTGCGTGGTCTGGTCTTGCTAGAACCGCGCGACTTGGTGCGTGAGCAGACCCGTCGGAACCTGCGGCGCGGCGCCGGCGATCTGCGCGGCGGGGAACAGTGCGGCTACAGCAAAGTTGAACGGCTCTTTGCCCGTGTAGGTGCCGGCAGCATGGGCATCGTCGGCCAGGAGCTGTGATGCCTCGACTAGTGCGGCAGCGTAGGCAGGGTCGTCGGCCAGTGCCGGCTCCGGCGCCTGGTCGAGCATGGCACGGATGGCGCCGACGGCGTCCTCGCGCTTGACCTCCCACACGCGGTGCGTAATGCCCGCGGGGTCGGTGACGGCGTAGAGCGAGGCGCCCTCTTTGGCAGCGCCCAGGATGATGTCCATGACGGGCGACGCCTCGTAGGCGAGCGACACGGGGCGCGGCTGAACTTTGAGTTCGGCGATCGCGTGCGCAGCGGCGGCCACGTCGGCGCTGGCATCGCCCTTGCCGCCCGCAAGTACACTCGTCGGGCAGATCGCCACGACACCCGTCACACGTCCCGGCTCGCCCGAGCATTCGTACACGTAATACGCCGCACCCGGGTCCTTGAGCATCAGACCATCGGCAATGGCTCCGCGCAGAGCATCGTTGCCGCTCAGGATGCTGCCCATTGCAGGCAGCGCCTCGAGCACGCGGTCCTGAGCCGGGCGGATGCAGGGAAACGGAAGTGCTTTCATGGGCGGTCCTAACGCACGAGTCGGTTTGTTCGCGGCTTATTATGCCCCAACTTGGCCGCTCGCGTCCCAGAGCACGTTATCGGCGAGCGCGATTAGCACCTGCTGACAACGAACGATATCGGCGTGGGGCACATATTCGTTGGGCTTGTGCGCGAGCGCGAGCGACCCGGGACGGTAGCTCATGCAATTGCGGTTACCTGTCTTGCCGGCAATGACGGCGGTGTCGGTGTAGCCGGTAAAGAAGCCGACGGTCGTGTCCACGTCCGTCACGTCATCGGCGGCACGCATGAGCGCTGCTAGAAGGGGAGAGTTCGGGTCGCGCTCGATGGCGGGGCGGTCGCCCGTCACGGTGTAGCTGCCATGGCAACCGGGAACGGCGGCTTCGGCGACGGCGATGGCCTGCTCTACCATGCGCGTCGCGGCGGCCGTATCGGTCGGCGGGGTCAGACGCATGTCGACCCAGACTTTGGCGCGGTCGGGCACGACATAGGGGCGATATCCGCCCTCGATTTGGCCAAACGTGATGGTCGAAGGCCCCAGCTCATCGTGCGCGGGCAGCGCCATAAACGCGCGACGGAGCGAACACACGACCTCGGCTATGGCGGCGACGGCATCCGCGCCCTTCCAGGGCTGGCTCGCATGCGCCGTCACGCCAGTCATTTCAATTTCGAACCACGTACGCCCCTTGTGCGCTACCTGGATCTGTCCGTCGGTGGGCTCGGTGTCCAGCACCCATTCACGCGAGCCGACCCAGCCGGCATCGATAGCTGCCTCTGAACCACGCATAAAGTCTTCCTCGTCGACCGAGCAGATGAGTGAAAAGCCGCGGTGGGGCAGCTCGCCTTCTGCCGCCACGCGCTCGAGCGTATGGACCAGTGCGGCAATGGCGCAGGCCAGGCCACCCTTCATATCGCAGGCACCACGGCCGTAGAGTTTATCGTTGCGCACGATCGCTCCGAGCGGCGGAATGTCCGCGTCCCAGCCATCGCCCAAGGTGACGGTATCCAAATGGCAGATGTAGACGAGCCGTGGCTCGTCGCTTTGGCCCGGCACGGTGACCATTAGATTGCGGCGTCCGGGGAGTACTTCGTGCTCTGCAATCTGCACGGCATCGAGTACCGGATAGCTCAGCTGCGCCAACCGTTCCTCAACCAACGCTTTGATATAGCGCTCAATCTCGTCCTCATACGCACCCGGGTCTGAACTGTCGATCCGCACGAGCCCTTGCGTAAGCCGCCAAGCAAAATCTGTATCAACCATAGGCACCTCACAGATAGTTAGGTCAACATACAGATTGTATGCCAAGAAGCGGCTCAGTGCATTTAATGGAGCGCTCACAAAAATGGGGGCGCCTCTCGTGCGAAAGGCGCCCCCGCGGGCATTCAATGTCAGCGACGGGCAGGCCACATGGGGAACTGCCCGTCAGGTCAGTCGGCGCTACTTGATCACGCGCACGCGATACATCGACGGAATCTGCTTGAGCGCCTCGATGGTGCTGCTGTCTAGGTGTTCGTCGGTGTCGAACATGGTGTAGGCGTTCTCGCCGGCGGACTCGTTGGTCATACGCTGCACGTTGGCGTTGTCCTTGGCCAGGATGGCCGTGATCTGGCCGATCATGTTGGGCACGTTGGCATGCAGGCAGGCAATGCGGCTTGCAGCGCGCGCCTTGCCCATGCTGCAGGCGGGGTAGTTGACGCTGTGTGCGATGTTGCCGTTCTCCAGGTAATCCTTGAGCTCGCTGATGGCCATGTCGGCGCAGTTGGCCTCGGCCTCGCCGGTGCCGGCGCCCGAGTGCGTGGTGATAAACGTATTGGGCATCTTGACCGTCTTGGGCGTGGCGAAGTCGCAGCTAAACCAGCTGAGCTTGCCCTCGCGCAGGGCGGCGTCGACGGCGTCCTCGTCAATGATGGTTTCGCGCGCGTAGTTGATGAGCACGGCGTCCGGTGCCAGCAGGTTAATCTGTTCGGTGCTGATCATGCCGATGGTGTCGGCCTTGCTGGGCACGTGCACGGTGAGGTAGTCGCAGCCGCGGCAGAGATCCTCGAGCGTGCCCACGCGCTGCACCTCGCGGCTCAGCACCCACGCGTGCTCGACGGAAATGAACGGGTCGTAGCCGTAAACGTCCATGCCCAGATCGACGCAGGCGTTGGCGACCTTGGAGCCCACGTTGCCCAGGCCGATGACACCGATGCGCTTGCCCTTGAGCTCGCGGCCCACAAAGGCCTTCTTGGCCTTTTCGGCATCGACCTGAATCTCGGGGTCGTCGGCGTTGTCACGCACCCAGTTCATTGATTGCACCACGCCGCGGCTCGAGAGCACCAGCATGCCTAGGACGAGCTCCTTAACGGCGTTGCTGTTGGCGCCGGGGGAGTTAAAGACGACGACGCCCTTCTTGGCGTACTCCTCGACGGGGATGTTGTTGACGCCGGCGCCGCAGCGGGCGATGGCGCGGATGCCCTCGGGCAGCTCGTAGCCGTGCAGGTCGGTCGAGCGCATCAGAATGGCGTCGGCCTCTTCGGCGGTGCTCACAAACTCGTAGCCCTCACCAAACTCGACCTTGCCGTCCTTGGTAATGTCATCGATGGTTTTAATCTTGCGCATGGAAAACTCCTTAGCAGGTTTTGATCTATACAGGGTGGTCTGAGATGGCTGATCGGCCCGCGCGTTGCGGGCTAGTTAGATCGCGGGCTCAAACTAAGCTGCGCTTCGAAGTCCTTCATGTACGAGGCCAGTGCCTGCACATCTTCCATGGTTACGGCGTTGTAGACGCTAGCGCGCATGCCGCCCACCAGGCGATGGCCCTTGACGTTTTGAATCTGGTGCTCTGCCGCGCCTGCGACAAAGGCCGCGTCGAGTTCGGCGTCGCCGGTGCGGAAGGTGACGTTGGCGATGGAGCGGCTGTCGGCCTGTGTGGTGCCATGGAACAGCACGCTGTGCTCGAGCAGGTCGTAGAGCAGGTTGGCCTTGGCCCAGTTGCGCTCGGCCATGGCGGCAAGTCCGCCGGTCTGCTCAACCCAACGGAACACCTTGCCGCACACGTAGATGCCAAAGGTGTTGGGCGTGTTGAGCATGGAACCCTTGGCGGCCTGGGTCTTAAGGTCCAGGTACTGCGGCGTCTGCGCAAAGGCGGGGCCATCTGCGATGAGGTCGTCGCGCACGATGGCCACGGTCACGCCCGCGGCGCCGGCGTTTTTCTGCGCTCCGGCGTAAATGAGCCCGTAGCGCTCAACGTCGAGCGGCTGCGACAGGAAGCAGCTCGAGACATCGGCGACCAGCGGCACATCGCCACAACTGGGCAGCTCGTGGTACATGGTGCCAAAGATGGTGTTGTTCTGGCAGATGTAGACGTAGTCGAGCCCGTCGCCTGCGGCCTCGGCGGCAATGCGCGCATTGATGTCGGCCATGTCGGGGATGCGGTCGAAGTTGGTGTCCTCGGAGCTCGCGAGCAACACGGCCTCACCGTACTTGGCGGCTTCTTTGTATGCCTTGTTGGCAAAGTTGCCGGTCACGATGTAGCCGGCGCGGCCGCGGTGCATGAGGTTCATGGGGATGCCCGCAAACTGCAGCGTGGCACCGCCCTGTAAAAACAGGACACGGTAGTTGTCCGGGATGCTCAGCAGACGGCGCAGGGTTGCCTCGGCGTCGTCGATAATCTGCTGGTACATGCTAGATCGATGGCTCATCTCGAGCACGGACATGCCGCAACCGCGGTAGTCCATCATCTCGTCGGCGATCTCGGCGAGCACGCTTGTAGGCAGCGCGGCCGGGCCAGCTGAGAAGTTGTGCACACGTGCCATCTTCTAGTCTCCCTCGTAGTCGTTTGAACGTTCGGGATACTTTAGCACAGTGGAGCGCTAGGCGCGACCGCATCACAGCAAAACCCGAGTGCGCCGCTATGATTTACAGGATGGTTACATGGGGGAGGGGTGCTTTACTCCTCAGGCAAATCCAAATCTGCGAGCGAAGGCATGAGGCTTTCTAGGCGCTTGATCTCTTCGTCGCAAATTAGCTACCTCCTGCCCGCTACGACGCGAGCGTGGCGATGACGGCTTCGTCGCCGGCGTATATTAGGGTGTTGCCGTCGGGGATGATCGTTTGGCCGTCGCGCTTGAGCATCACCACGATAAAGGGGTGCTTGCCCTGCGGCACATCGCGAAGACGCTGGCCGGCCAGGCGACCGTGGGGCGTCACGGTGACCTCACGCAGCGTAACCTCGGCACGCTCTTCGAACGTTGGGGCGGCCATTACCAGCAGATCGCCTTCCTGGATCACGGTATCGCCGTTGGGCAGCACCGGGTGCGCCCCGTCGCGCAGCACCAGGACCACGAGCATGTCCGTCGCGCTGCCAATATCGGCGAGCGAGCGCCCGGCAAACGGATGGCCAGCACCCACCTTGAGCTTTACAAATGACATGCCGTCTTCGTCGCGATAGTCGTTAAAGGTGCGGCGCACGTCGCCGGTCGCATCGATCATATCGAGCTTCTTCGCCACCGCTGGCAGCAGCGAGCCCTGCACCACAATGCTCGACACGGCAATCACAAACACCAGGTCAAATAGGTCGTGTCCGCCGGGAACGCCGGCCACCACGGCAAAGAGACTAAAGACGACCGAAGCTGCTCCGCGCAGGCCCGCCCAGCTTACGAGCGCAACCTGGCGAGGGTTGGTCTTAAAGGGCGCCAACAGCATGCCCACGGCGATGGGGCGGCTCACGAAGAGCATAAACGCCATGAGCGCCAGGCCCGGCAGCAGCATCTGCGGCAGGCGTGCGGGCGTTACGAGCAGGCCGAGCAAGAAGAAGATCGTCATCTCCGCCATTTCGGTGAGGGTGTCAAAGAAGTGCGCCATCTCGACTTTGCCGGTGATGTCGCTGGCACCCAGCACAATGCCGGCCAGGTATACAGCCAAAAAGCCGTTGCCGCCCAGGTAGCTCGGCAGCGCGTAGGCGACGATGGCCACGGCGAACAAAAAGATAGTCTGCGCGCCCTCGGCCGCTGCGTGTGCGCGTTCAATCAGGCGGCTGGATGTCCAGCCGATGGCAAGGCCCAGCCCCACGCCCAGGACGATCTGCTTGGCCAGCAGCACGGGAATGTCGATGTTGCCGCCCGCCGCGAGGGTCGCGAGCACCGCGGTGAGCATGTAGGCGACGGGGTCGTTGGAGCCCGATTCGACCTCGAGCAGCGAGTCGGTGCCGCCCTTCAACGAAAGGTTGTGCTCGCGCAGCACGCTAAAGACGCTGGCCGCGTCGGTGGATGCCACGACCGATCCCAACAGCAGGCCGTCAATCCAGTTGAACCCCAGCGCGAAGCGGGCGAACACGCCGGTGATGCCGGCAGTGATGACGACGCCGAGCGTGCTCAGCAGCACCGCCGGCACAGCGACGGGTTTGGCACGGTCGATATTGGTGTTAAAGCCGCCGTAGAACATGATGAACAGCAGCGCCGTGCTGCAGACGGTTTCGGTGAGCGCATAGTCGCTAAAGTCGATATGCGCCGGGCCGTTGACGCCCAACAGCATGCCGAACGCGATAAAGATGAGCAGGGTGGGGAAGGGGAGTTTTTTGCCGACGGGTTTGATGGTCAGGCACAAAATGATGACGAGGCCGATAAAGAGAAGGATCTGGTTCATGGATAGTGTCCGCTCCTAGGTGGTTGGCGTGGCACGGTCAGTTGTCTGTGGTTATTTGTACCCAAAGATGGTGGGTTTATGGGGTTGGATTGCGGGCGTGCGCGATATCGTCATAGACGGCTGCCGTCTTTGCCTCTGCTCGGAAACCCTTTCCAGCTTTATTGCAACGGAGTACAATGGGTAACGTTTAAGTTCAACTTGAAGTTTTAGTTGCGGCACCGGGCTTCGGCCGCAATGCAAGGAGAGGCGTACCATGGCGATCTATGTGACATCTGATGCTCACGGGCACGTGCGTGCGCTTGACGAGGCCCTGTCTAAGATCTCGTTGACGTCCGACGACACGCTGTACGTGCTGGGCGACATGATCGATCGCGGGCCCGATCCGGTCGGTGTTATTAAGCTCGTGCGCTCGCTGCCCAACGCCCGCGTGCTCAAGGGCAATCACGAGCAGATCATGCTCGATGCCATCATTGGCCAGGATCCGCTCGATGCCGAGACCTGGGATATCAACGGTGGTTGGACGACGCGCGAGCAGCTCAACGACATGGAATTTGACGCATACGAGGAGCTCGTGCGATGGATGGCCGCGCTGCCGCTCTACGCGGTGGTCGAGACCGAGGAGCGCCCGTATCTACTGGTACATGCTGGAATCGAGATGAAGGCGGCGCACGCGTTTTTGCTTGAGCATGGCGTCGATTGTGCCGATGGCGTCGGAGCGGTGAGTGCCGATCGCGAGCTGCTGCAGCAGATGCTCGCAGTGCAGTCGTCCGATGACCTGCTGTGGATTCGTCACGGCTATTGGGATGTGCCGACCGGGCTGCTTTCTACCGAGGGCAGGGGCCCGGTCGTGGTGAGCGGCCACACGCCCACGGTATCGCTTGGGCGCTATTGCGAGGTCGGTTGCCTGGCGGGGCTCGATGAGGAATCGGGACGCGGGCAGATCGTGCGCTTGGGCGGCGAGGACACTGCCGGCGTGCCCGATCGCATCGACATCGACTGCGCTGCCGCCACCGGCTCCGAGTTCGGCCGCGTGGGCATCCTGCGCCTGGACGACGGGGCGGAGTTCTACGCGAACATCAACCCGGGCGAATAACGGGTGCAAGGGGTAGCTAATTTGGGAAGGGTTTTTTGACTACTTTTGCCCTCCTGCCCGCTAATTGATTTCTCTGGGACGGGGATTAAATAATCATTTGGCTGCCCTCTGGCTAAGTGAGTAGACTTTTTTGGAAATGCCGAGCACCCAACATATTTGCCTCAATAAAACCGCAGGTCAAAGACTTGTGCTCTGTCGGTGTGGTCGGGGATTCGGTAAAAGTCTACTCACTTAGTTTTGCGTGATGCATATTGTTCGCAATGTGACCCCAGCCGGGGTGATTCCATCGCAAATTCCGGTGACCGTGGGCAGCTAATTAGGCGCCGTAGGGGTTGCGGTCGCGCTCAATGCGTTGGTGGATGTGGGCGTACTCGATAATCAGTAGCACCAGGAGTAGGACCATGATGGCTAGGTAGCTCACCACAGCGCCCATCATACCCAGCAGCTTAATCAGGATCACCGGCAGCACCACGCTCACGGCAAAGCAGATCAGGTAGATCTTGGTGACGTCGCCGGCATGGCGCAGCACCGTGATGATGGCGTAGATAAAGTCGATGGCTGCGGTGACGCCGCCGGCGACGACCATCAGCAGCGCCAGCGTGCGGTAGCGCTCAAAGTTAAGGCCGTACATAAAGCTCATAATGGGGATGCCGGGGCCTGCCATAAATGCGGCGCACATGCCGGTGATGACCACGATCAGCGCCATAACGGCAACAATAATCAAGTCAAAGCGGCGACGCTTGCGCGGATTCGCCCAAATGCTCGACAGACGCAGGAACTGCGGTTTATAGATAAATCCAATGCTCAACAAAATAGCCTGCGCCGGAAAGAACAGTGCATTAAAGTACAGCTGATACTTGTAGGCCAGCGTGCCTTCCATCACGAATTTGGGCATGCTCTCGATTAGGTTGAACAGGAACAGCGCACCAAAAAGTGGGGCGCACTGGATAAACAGGTGGCCAGCCTCGCGCAGACTCATGCGGCGTGATTTTTCGGTTTCGAGCAGGGCGAGCGGGGCGGTGACCAGCACGAGCGAGGCGATTGCGGCGATGCCCATGGCCATGGCCGCGATGGGCATGCTGCGCGTGAGGAACAGTGCCACGCTAAAGACCGCGATGACGCCGGCGGAACGCAGCGTTTGGCTCATTCCAGCCAAGTAGAGTTTGTCGGCCTGCTGCAGGCGGCCTTCGTACACGTCGGCGACGCCATCGATGACCTTATACAGGTAGACGCCTAGGCCGATCGTCGCCATCTGCGCATCATAGCCGCGGGCGCTGCTGTACATGAGGCCGCAGCCTAGGGCGAGCGCTCCACAAAGCCAGCGGTTGAGCTGGTAGGAGGCAAAGGACGTCTTTTCGTCGATGTCTGAGACCTGGAAATTGCGCACGCCGTAGTTGCACGCGATCATGATGAGCGTGCCGGTGACAAAGGCGATGGAGAATTTGCCTGCTTCTTCGGCGCCCACGAGCTGCGTAGACACGATGGTGAGCAACGGAAACGCCAGGCCCCACACGGCGGTGCCGAGGGTGTTCCAAAGATAGTCGCGGCTGGTGGCGTGCTCCTCGTATTCCGCTTCCTGCATGGAGAAGCCGCCGCCGTAGACGGCGCCGAGCAGACGGTTCCACCAAGCGTTGACCATGCGGCGGACGGGGCCGGGCTCCCGATCGCGTTCGCGCCGGCGACGTGTGGCTTGGCTGCTATCGGGTCCGCCGGCGTTGCGCTGGCTCAGCTCCTGGATGCGCGCGAGCTCTTCGGCCGTGTGGGAGGCGGGGAACAGGCCGTTCTCGATGCGGCCGCCCTGGGCCTTCGCGGCGCCGTCTTTCGATGCAGCGGGGTTGGAGATGCCGTTGCGGCGGGCGATGGCGCGGCGAATGCTATCGAGGGGCGTGATGCTCAAGGCGGAGTCCTTTCTATTGCTGCGCTTTAGTATAGACGCGACGGTGTTCGCTCGTGTTTTTGAACAGTTTGTTCGATAATTTCGGCGGCGCCATTCAGTAGTCGGCACTTTGGGAACGTCCCTAAGTGCCGGCATCCGGGGACACTCCTTGAATGTTGCCTGTTCAAGAACGTCCCCAACGACTAGTCGTTTAAGAACGTCCCCAATGACTAGGCCGCTTGCCTGCGATTTTTGACCGTTGGGCGGGCTTGCCGCCCTTGCCGCAAAAACGTTTTTGCATATCGGGTACAACGGGCTTTACGTGAGTAAAGTGCGCGCCGCGTTCACGTGTCGCGTTTTTAAAGGAGGCCCCATGCCTGGTGTTACCCCTGCAGAAGTTTTGTCCAACTTTGGTATTACGCTGGTCGAAGATCCCGCCGAGAATCAGCCCCGTCTGCTGGTCGATCTACCCGCCGCGGAGCTCGTCGAGCACGCTATCCGCCGCGAAGAAGGCCGCATGGCATCCAACGGCGCGCTGGTGATCGAGACGGGGGAGCGTACCGGCCGTTCCCCCAATGACCGCTTTATCGTTGACACCCCCGATGTTCACGACAAGATCGCCTGGGGTGCGGTCAACCGCCCGCTGTCCGTCGAGAGCTATGAGGCCATCAAGGCCGGCATCGTCGACTATCTCAACGAGCGCGACGTGTTCGTCACCCGCGGCATGGCAGGCGCCGACCGCAACCACACGCGTCGACTGCTCGTTGCCTGCGAGCGTGCCAGCCAGGCGCTCTTTATCAAGCAGATGCTCGCCCGCCCGCTCGCCCGCGAAATCGCGCGCACCGGCGAGCCCGACTTCTGCGTGCTCGCAGCGTCCGGTTACCAGTGCGACCCCGCCATCAAGGGCCTCAACTCCAGCGCTGCCGTGGTCATCAACTTCCAGGAACGCGTGATTCTGGTCGCCGGCACCGGCTACTCCGGCGAGATCAAAAAGTCGATCTTTAGCGTCATGAACTATCTGCTGCCCGTCGAGGACGACGTGCTGCCCATGCACTGCTCGGCCAGCATGGATCCCGTCACGCACGAGACCGCCGTGTTCTTTGGCCTGTCCGGCACCGGCAAGACCACGCTTTCGGCCAATCCCACGCGCCTGCTGATCGGCGATGACGAGCACGGTTGGTCCGACATGGGTATCTTCAACATCGAGGGTGGCTGCTACGCAAAATGCGAGGGCCTGGACGCGTTCCACGAGCCCGAGATCTTCAACGCCGTCCGCTTTGGCGCCATCTGCGAAAACGTGGTGCTCGACGAGAGCCGCAAGCCCAACTACGACGACGTCTCGATCACGCACAACACACGCGTGGCCTACCCTGTGGAGCACATTCCCAACGCGTGGACCAAGGGCATGGGCACCACTCCGAGCGTCGTGCTGTTCCTGACCTGCGACGCCTTTGGCGTGTTGCCGCCCATCTCACGCCTGACGGCCGATGCCGCCATGTACCACTTTGTGACGGGCTTTACGGCCAAGATCCCCGGCACCGAGGTCGGTGTCACCGAGCCCACGCCCACGTTTTCCTCGCTGTTTGGCGAGCCGTTTATGCCGCTCGATCCCATGGTCTACGCTAAGATGCTCGGCGAGCGCATCGCCGACGGCCGCACGCACGTCTACCTGGTCAACACCGGCTGGATTGGTGGCGGCTACGGCGTGGGTCATCGCATCGAGCTGGCCTATACGCGCTCACTGGTCGCTCGCGCCCTCGATGGCACCATCGAAGAGAGCGAGTTCGTGCACGACGACATCTTTAACGTCGACATTCCCACCACGTGCCATGGCGTGCCCGACGGCATTCTGGTGCCGCGACAGTACTGGCAGAGCACCGCGCGCTACGACGAGGCAGCGCACAACCTGGCAGTGATGTTCGAGGAGAACTTCGAGAAGAAGTACTCGCACCTGCCCGAGTCCGTCAAGGCCGCCGGTCCGCACGCTCAAGTACACGCCGACGCCCGTCATCGCGGCCGCGGGCTGCTGGGACTTCGCCACTAGCTTCGCCGTGAGTCCATGTCCACCACAAAGGGGACAGGCACCTTTGTGGTGGTTTTGCTCGCGTGGATGACTCGGGTTACAATACGCCTGACATATCGTCCCCTTCTCCGGATGGGGACAGCGTAAGCGTTCTTGTGGCGGCACCGTAGGACTTTGAAGGTGGCCGTCGTGAGGGCGCTTTTTGTTTAGGCGCCCTCACTCGGGCGCGTACAATGAAGGGAGAGCGTATGAAGAGCTTTATTGCCGAGGATTCATTCTGGGAGCTGTTTCCGCAGGCAGCGGTCGGCGTTGTGGTCGTGGAGGGCATGAAGCCCACGGCTCAGATTCCTCAAGAGGACGTGGATGCGATTGCGGCGTTGCTCGACCGTGCCAATATCGATGCGGAGCGTCATCTGACCAGCGACACTATCAGCGAGAACGCACCGGTCAAGGCATGGCGCGAGGCGTATCGTCTGTTCAAGACTAAGAAGGGTGCGCGTTGTTCGATTGAGAACCTGCTTAAGCGCGTGCTCAAGGGCAAGCCGGTCGGTCATATCACGCCGGCGGTGGATATCTACAACACGGTGTCGCTGACCTACGCGCTACCCGTGGGAGGCGAGGACCTGCACTCTATCGAGGGTAATCTGCGCCTGGCGGTTACTGATGGCGGCGACGCATTCCTGCCGCTTGGCGAGGAGACAGATGACCCGACGCTGCCCGGCGAGCTGGCCTATATCGATGATGCGGGCGCCGTGTGCCGCTGCTGGAACTGGCGCGACGGCGTTCGAACGGCTCTGTCCGATGATTCGGCCGATGCGTTCCTGGCGATTGAGTGCGTGGAGCCCGAGCGGATGGGGGATTGCCAGGCTGCGATCGATCGCTTAGCCGAGCTGCTTGAGCGCTATCTGGGAGCGACGGTTGTCATTAAGACGCTTGTGACCCGCGACAATCCTTGCGTGGAGCTGTAGCGGCGCCTAGAACCTATTGATGCCCCAAACCACCACAAAGGTGCCTGTCCCCTATGTGGTGGTTTTTATGTTGATGGGTTAACAAATGGGGTATTTGGTTACGGGTGTCGGCTTATGCGACTAAGATGTTTACCCGTTAGCATTATGCAAGCGAAAGGCGGTCGTCTCTCATGCAGCAGAACGACGAGACACGTTTCGAGGACTTTGTCGGACTGATCAGCGGGCTCTACAAGGAGATCCAGCGCATTAAGACATCCGAGGGCGCAAGGCTGGGCCTCAAGGGCTCCGACGTTATGTGCCTGTACTATCTTGAGCGCAGCAAGGACGGCCTGACTGGCGCTGACCTGGCTCGCATGGCAGGCGTGACCCGCGCCGCCGTCTCGCGTACGCTCGCGCATCTGGAGGAGGGCGGCTACGTCGAGGTCGACGATTCGGGCGATGCCGCCGTTAAGTATCGTGCTCCGGTGCGCCTGACCGCTCTGGGTGGCGAGAGCATGAGCGAGGCCGACCGCATCATCCACGAAGTGCTCGATACCACCAGTAAGGCTATGGGTGTGGAGCAGCGCGAGCAGATGTATGCGTCGCTGCGCACGATTCTTAACACCCTGCGCGAGCTGTAGGGCCACCAAGGCTTTTGCTTCCAATTAACAACTGCATAGTCCTGTTTGAGCGCGTATACCGTGCCGGGGCCTTGCTGTCAAAATTCCCTGCGCGGGACCTGCGCAAGAAAGGATTCGCTATGTCCGTCCGCATTATTACCGATTCCGCGAGCGATATGTCGCCGGCGGAGCACCCGGCACTGGCCGTTTTGCCGCTGTCCGTCACCTTTGGCACCGATGTGTACATGGATGGCATCGACATCGATCACCAGCGCTTTTACGAGATGCTCGTGGAGCGCGATGAGCTGCCCAAGACCGGCCAGGTCAACCCGTACGCGTTTTCGCAGGCCATCGCCGAGGCGCGTGAGGCCGGCGACGAGGCCGTGATTATTACCGTGGGCGCTAAGCTATCAGGCACCAATCAGAGTGCCCGTACCGCACTTGCCGAGGCGCCAGGTGGTGACGTGTTCGTGGTAGACAGCAACAACGTTACCCTAGGCGAGCGCGTCCTGGTCGAGTATGCGCTGCGCTTGGTGGACGAGGGCCGCAGTGCATCTCAGATTGCGGCGGCTGTCGAGGCCGTGCGCGACCGTGTGGTGGTTATCGGCCTGCTCGAGACGCTGGAGTACCTGGTGCGCGGCGGTCGTCTGTCTGCTGCGGCCGGCGCCGTGGGCACGCTGCTCAACGTAAAGCCCGTGGTGGCTGTCGAGGACGGTCTGATCGTGCAGCTGGGCAAGGCGCGCGGTTCCAAGAACGGCCGCAACCTGCTGAACCAAAAGGTCAAAAAGGCGGGCGGCATCGACTTTTCCATGCCGCTGGCGCTCGGCTATACGGGTCTTTCGAATGCGGTGCTCAAGAAGTATATCGAGGACAGCGCGGCACTTTGGGCTGGCCACACCGAGGGCGAGTTGCCCGTTCACACCATCGGCGCCACCATCGGTACCCACGTTGGCCCCGGCGCCGTAGCAGTAGCCTTCTTCCAGCCCGCCAACTAACCGACCTGCCATAAACCACCACAAAGGGGACAGACACCTTTGTGGTGGTTTATGCTTTTCCGGGTGGAAGGGAGCGAGCAATGGCGTCTGAGGGCTTTTTTGAACGGGTGTACGAGGTGGTCGAGCAGATCCCCGAGGGGATGGTCGCCACGTATGGTCAGGTGGCACTGCTTGCCGGTCGTCCGCGGAGTGCGCGGTACGTGGGCTACGCGCTGCACAGCAATCCGCGCCCCGGCCAGATTCCCTGCCATCGTGTGGTGTTTGCCGACGGTCGCATTTGCGAAGGCTTTGCCTTTGGCGGCCCCGATGCTCAACGTGAGCTTTTGCTAGGGGAGGGCGTGGCGTTTAAGGACGACATGCACGTCGACTTGGCCGCCTGTCGCTGGCCTGCCGGACTCTAGCGGCTCTGCCGTGGTCAAAACCACCACAAAGGTGCCTGTCCCCTTTGTGGTGGTTCTCCGTTGCAGGTTTACCGGAGCTAACTTATGGAGAAGGTATGGCGGCGCACATTGACGCTAGAAAGTAAACCACGGTAAACTATATTGGTTTCAGCAACGGAGCAGGCAATAGGCGATGAAAAAGCCTGCCCTGTTGAGTTTGATTCGCATCCCTCCCCTCTGTGCGATTCAACGGTGTACTTCGGGAACAGGCCCGCTGGCAACTATCTGCCAGCGGGCCTGTTCCTGTTTGTCGGGGGAGTGCGATGGACGGAGCCGAAGCGGTCCGGCTCCAAAAAAGGCGGACGCCGTAGCGCCCGCCCTATAGCAATCGAAAGCTCAAGCCAGCAGATCGGTCTAGTACACCATACCCATGGCGTCCTGAACCTCTGCCAGGGTCTGCTCGGCGATCTCGTTGGCGCGACGGTTGCCCTCGTGCAGCACGTCCTTCACGTAATCCAGATCGTTCTCGTAGCGCTGGCGACGCTCGCGGATAGGTGCGAAGTACTCGTTGACGGCCTCGGTCACGTACTTCTTGAGCTGGCCGGAGCCGCCCATGCCAATCTCCTCGGCAATCTCGACCTCGGATCGGCCGGTGCAGATGGCGGCTGTCGAAAGCAGGCCAGACACGCCGGGGCGGTTCTCGGGATCGAACGTGATCATGCGCTCGGAGTCAGTCTGGCTCTTCTTGATGCGCTTGGCCGTCTCCTCGGCGGTCATCGAGATGTTGATGGCGTTGCCGTAGCTCTTGCTCATCTTGCGACCGTCCAGGCCCGGCAGCAGCGGGGTCTCGGACAGCAACGCGTCGACCTCGGGGAACACCTTGCCGTAGCGATTGTTAAAGCGGCGAGCGATGGTGCGGGTAAGCTCGATGTGCGGCAGCTGGTCGCGACCGACGGGCACCACGTTGCCCTTGCAGAACAGGATGTCGCAGGCCTGATGTACCGGGTAGGTGAGCAGAAGACCGGTGAGCTCGTGGCCCGAGGCCTCCATCTCGGCCTTTACCGTGGGGTTGCGCGCCAGTTCGGCCTCGGACACCAGCGACAGGAACGGCAGCATGAGCTGGTTGGCGGCGGGCACGGCGGAGTGCGCGTAGATCATGGTCTTGTCGGGGTCAATGCCGCAGGCAAGGTAGTCCATGACCATGTTGTACACGTTGTCCTGGATGTGCTCGGTGGTGTCGCGGTCGGTGATGACCTGATAGTCGGCGATGAGCACGTTGGTCTTTGCGCCCATGTTCTGCAGCTCAACACGGCCCTTGAGGGTGCCGAAGTAGTGGCCCAGGTGCAGACGGCCGGTGGGGCGGTCGCCGGTGAGCATGGTGAACTTCTCGGGCGTCTTGGCCAGGCCCTCGCGAATGGCGTTGCTCTTTTGCAGCGCGACTTCGTAGCTGTTCTCGTTTGGCATGATTGCTCCTAACGTATGTTCATGGGTCAAGATGATAACGCGTTTATTGGAGGGGTGGTGCGTAAGTAGGCGAGGGGCGGGAGAGGGACGCGCGTGGTGCGGCATGTGCGATGGGTGCGGCGCGGCTGAGCTTGGCCAGCGGCGCCTGGGCACATCCTCGGCAGCTTGCCCTAGAGCTTGTGGCGGCGCTCTTCTTTGCGCTCCTCGGCTGCCTGCTCCTCCTGCTTAAAGGCGGGGTCGTCGGGGGTGACGAGCTCGTCCTCGTGCGTGCGCTTGTTGTAATGGTGGCGCAGCACGGGCTCAAACAGATGTAGATGCTTGGCAAAGGCCGCCGAGCCAATGGCGAGCACGGTAAAGATGAGCACACGCATGGGCACCTCGACCTGGTTAATCGCGGCGGCGCCGGCCGAAAGCATGATGCACCAGGCATAGATGAGCAGCACGGCCTGTTTTTGGTTGTAGCCTTCTTGGATCAGGCGGTGGTGGATGTGGCCCTTGTCGGCCTGCCCAATGCTAATGTGGGCGCGCCTGCGGCGCACGATGGCGCTAAACGTGTCGATGATGGGCACGCCGGCAACGATGAGCGGGATGATAAGCGAGGTGAGCGCGGCGGTGCGGCTCACGTTGAGCAGCGAGATGGAGCCCAGTGCAAAGCCCAGAAGCAGTGACCCCGAGTCGCCCAAGAAGATGCTTGCGGGGTTGAAGTTGTAGCGCAAAAAGGCCAGACAGGCGCCAAAGAGCGCAATGGAGAGCGCGGCGGCGTCGATGCGGCCCGAGAGAACGGCCATCGAAAACATGGTGAACGAGGCGATGCCGCAGATGCCCGTGGCCAAGCCGTCGAGGCCGTCGATGAGGTTAATGATGTTGGTGAATGCCACCAGATAGATTACGGTGATGGGGTAGGCGAGCCACCCGAGCATGATTTCGCCGGGGGCAAACGGGTTGACGATGACGCCGATCCGCAGGCCGCCGATACAGGCGATGAGCGCGGCGAGGACCTGTCCGGCCAGCTTTTGCTTGGGCTTGAGCTGGAAGACGTCGTCGATAGCGCCGGTCGCAAAGATGACGGTAAAGGAGAGCGCCAGCATGGGATAGCTAATGTGAAGGCGCGGGTGCGGCACCAGGACGGGTGGCCAGCCTAGGTGCCAGGTGCCTAGGATTTGCACAATGCAGGCAACTACCAGGCCCAAAAACACCGCCGTTCCGCCCAAACGCGGGATGGGCTTGGTGTTGATGCGGCGCTTAGAAGGATAGTCGACGGCATCGAGTTTAATTGCCAAGCGCTTGACCAGGGGCACCGCGAGGAAGGTCGTGATAAAGGCCGCCGCTGCCACGCATAGGTACGGTATGTAGCTCGGGGATGAAGCCATGAATCTAAAAACCGCCAAGCGTCGAAGGAAAAGGTCAGAAGAACGCCATGCGCAAAGGGCATAGCCGAACTATAATACTCGACCAAGGGGGGTGCATGTAATTGCACGCAGCGATAATCACGCGCTTACCAGATATTGGGATGTTGTCGATGGCTTGTCGGGATGCCGGCGGGGATCCATATGGACTGTAATGGCGATTTTCGGCAAAAGAAAACCACCCCCCACGTTACGAAAATGAACCCACCTAAAACAGGTGGGTGCCCTCATCGACTGTTCCAGCGTCCTTAACAACGAAGGATACCTGTACTAAGTACGACTGTGTGGGCTCCCTAAATAAACGCGACGGTTCACCCAGTTGCTCCGCGGGGGGCGGAATACCTACATCATAAAGCGGCACTTTGTTGATTCCAGTCTTGACATTACAAAAATCGTGTCGGACGATTACGGCGCCTTGGGCTTGGAGCCGTCTGTGCGGTCCGGGCCTTAACGTTTGAGCTGCTGAATCGTTGTTTTGGAGCATGTTTTTATGCCGACGTCGTTGACCGAACTTTTTTCGCCCGCCTGCCATTTGTGTCCACGCCGTTGCGGCGCGGCACGCGACGAGGGCACGCGTGGCGTGTGCGGCGCCGACGACACGCTTAAGGTCGCCCGCGCGGCGCTTCATATGTGGGAGGAGCCGCCCATTTCGGGCGAGGCTGGCTCGGGCACGATCTTCTTTAGCGGCTGTTCGCTCAAATGCGTCTACTGCCAAAACCACGAAATCTCGACGGGCAATTTCGGTCTTGAGATTTCGCCCGAGCGTTTGGTCGAGATTATGCTGGAGCTGCAGGACCAGGGCGCCAACAACATCAACTTGGTGACGGCGACGCATTATGCTCACCTGCTGCCGGCCGCGATTGCCGCAGCGCGGGAGCGTGGGCTGGTTATCCCAATCGTCTACAACACGAGCGGTTATGAGCGCGCGAGTGCCGTGGCGGCTCTCGGCGATCTGGTCGATGTGTGGCTTACTGACTTTAAGTATGCAGATGCGGCGCTTGCACAGTCGCTCTCTCATATTCAGGACTACCCGCGTGTGGCCGTGTCGGGCCTGGCACAGATGGCGCGCGAGATTGAGCGCCGCGGGGGAGAGCTGGTGGACGAGGACGGGCTCATGAAGCGCGGCATGATCGTGCGTCATCTGGTGCTGCCGGGTCATGCGGACGATTCGTGTCGCGTGCTGGATCTGGTGTGGCAGACGGTGGGCGACGTGCCGATTTCGGTCATGAACCAGTACACGCCCAATGCGCTCATGCGCGAGCAGGGCGGCGAGTTGGCACGCGCCGTGACGCGCGAGGAGTACGAGCAGGTGCTCGACCATGCCGACGACCTGGGCTTTACGACGATGTTCTGGCAAGAAGGCGGAGCGGTAGACGAGAGCTTCACCCCGGCGTTCGACACCACCGGCGTTCTTACTAGTGCAAAGTAGTGCGTTTGCCGATGATTTTTCTGGGACGGGGATTGAAAAATCATCGGGTGGCTCGGACGTTCGAAAAGTAGTCAAAAAAGCCCCGTCCCAAAAAGACTGGGTATTGGGCGTTGACAGTTGGCGAGCCGTAGGTAAAATATCGACTTGTCCTGGGGACGTAGCTCAGTTGGGAGAGCGCTGCCGTCGCATGGCAGAGGCCGAGGGTTCGACTCCCTTCGTCTCCACCCTTGGATTTGATAAGCCGCTGACATTGTGTCGGCGGCTTTTTTTAAAAAGAAAGGGCTGTACTATGGCCGAGCTTGAGTCCCAACCACTGTCTGCCGAGGAGCGCGCCGAGTTGGAAGAGCTCCGCGCCGAGAAGGCTCGTCGCGAGGCCCAGGAAGAGGCGCGCCGCGAGCGTGAGGAGCTGGCCGCTCTGCGTGCCGAGCGCGAGAAGGCCGAGGAGGCCGCTGCGAAGGTTGCATCCGAGCCTGCGCCCGCGCCCAAGCCCGCCGCCGCGAAGCCCACGTCCACCGCACCCAAACCTCAGTCCAAAAAAGCCGCTCACCCCAAGTCCGTCGAGCCCAAACCGAGCCGTGACGAGATGACCTTTGCCCAGCGCATGGTCACCTCCAAGGAGCCTACGGCCGAGGGCGAGATCCCCGGCATGGCTCCGGCTCAAAAAATCATCATCGTGCTCGCCCTCATCGCGTTTATCGTCTTTATGGTCTACACGATCACGGGCAGCATGGGCCTGCACTAACCTGTTCGCGCCGGGCTCCATGCCCGCACGTTCGCCTCGCCCAACCCTCAACCTCTGCACGACACATCCGAAAGGTCGCCCCATGGCTTTGACCGACATCTCGCATCCTACCGACATCGCAATGCTCACCGATCTGTACGAGCTCACAATGGCCCAGGGCCTGTGGGAGAGCGGCAAGGCCAATGAGCAGGGTTGTTTTACGGCGTTTTACCGCGACCATCCCTTTGGCAGCGCGTATGCCGTCATGTGCGGCACCGCCGAGCTGCCCGAGCTTGTCGAGAACCTGCGCTTTACGCCCGAGGACATCGACTATCTAGCTTCGCTCCAGGCTCCGGCCGGCGGCGCGATGTTTAAGCCTGCATTCCTCGACTACCTGAGCAACTTCCGTGCGCATGTAAATATCGACGCCGTGCCCGAGGGCGAGCTCGTCTTTCCGCGCGAGCCTATGGTGCGCGTCACCGGCCCGGCGCTGGAGTGCCAGCTGCTCGAGACCGCGCTGCTCAACATCGTCGGTTTCCAGACGCTTGTTGCCACCAAGACGGCGCGCGTGGTGCTGGCCGCCGATGGTCGCTCCGTCGCCGAGTTCGGCCTGCGTCGTGCCCAGGGTCCCGATGGCGGCCTGGCTGTTGCGCGCGCGAGCTACGTGGCCGGCTGCTCGTCTACGTCCAACGTGCTTGCCGGGCGCCGCTACGGCATCCCCGTCTTTGGCACACACGCGCACAGCTGGGTGATGAGCTTCGATTCCGAGCTCGAGGCCTTCCGTGCGTTTGCCAAGTCGAGCCCCAAGAACTGCACGCTGCTCATCGACACGTACGACGTGCGTGAGGGCTGCGAGCATGCCATTACGGTTGCCAAGGAGATGGAGGCGGCGGGCGAGCGCCTGTCGGCTATTCGCATTGACTCAGGCGACCTGGCCAAGCTCTCCAAGTATGTCCGCGGCCGTTTTGACGCCGAGGGCCTGCCCTATGTGGGGATTTCGGTCTCCAACGACCTTGACGAGTACACGATTCAGTCGCTGCTCGACCAGGGCGCGCCCATCGATAGCTTTGGCGTGGGTACCAAGCTTGCGACCTGCTACGATCAGCCGGCGCTGGGCGGCGTGTACAAGCTTTCCGCCCGCCGTGCGAGCGATGCGGACCCGTGGACGCCGGTGGTGAAGCTCTCCGAGCAGCCCTACAAGCGCACGATTCCGGGCGTGCAGCGTGTGCGCCGCTATTACGACGGCTTTGGCGGCCCGGTCTGCGACATGATCTATGACGAGGATCATCTGGCGGGGGAGGGCGCCGCGCGCGGCAATACGCTTGTGGCCGTGAACGATGCCGCCCTGGTGACCGATGTGTCCGAGCTTGAGTATCGCGAGCTGCTGGTGCCGATCGTACGCGATGGCAGTGCGGTAGCCCCGCGCGAGAGCATCGAGGACGCACGCGAGCGCTGTGCTTGGGCAATCGATCATCTGGACGCGGCTTTCAAGCGCTTCCTGTATCCGCAGACCTACGTGGTGGGCATGGAACAGGGCTTGGCCCAGGTGCGCGACGAGCTCGTGCGCAAGAACATGGCCGCGGCTTCGGCCTTCCCCTGGGCAAAATGATCCGAAGGGGACGGAGGAAAACGGATCATTTTCGTCCGTCCCGCACCGGGTGCCCCGGCTGCTCCAGCTCGCCCGCCTGCTCAACACTCGATTGGTTTGACGTATGACGACTTCTTATAAAACGATGGTGGTAAAGATCGGCTCGTCCACGGTGGTGGGTGCCGACGGTAAGGTCAACCGTGCGTTTATCGGTGGCCTGGCCGATCAGGCCGCGGCCCTGCGCAAGCTCGGCTGGCGTCTGGTCGTGGTGAGCTCCGGCGCTATTGCCTGTGGCTATCCCGTGCTGGGCTTCGATCGCAAGCCGGTCGGTGACCTGCCGAGCCTGCAGGCCTGCGCCTCGGCCGGTCAGTGCATCATCTCGTCTGCCTACGACGAGGAGTTTCATGCACGGGATCTGCTCACCTCGCTCGTGCTGCTCACGCGTCACGACACGGCGCGTCGCACGTCCTATCTACACGCGCGCGACGCCCTGCTGCGTCTGGTGGAGCTGGGCGTGGTGCCGGTCGTCAACGAGAACGACACCGTTACCGTCGACGAGATCAAGTTCGGCGACAACGACACGCTGGCGGCGCTCGTGAGCTGCCTGGTTTCCGCCGACCTGTGCGTGACGCTGTCCGACATCGACGGCCTCTACACCGCCAATCCGCACGAGGACCCGACGGCCGAGTTTGTCCCGGTCGTGCATAAGATCGATGCCAAGATCATTGCCTCGGCGGGCGATTCTTCGACCTCGGTGGGTACGGGCGGCATGATCACCAAGATTCGCGCGAGCCGCATTTTGATGACGGCCGGCATTCAGAGCGTGATTTGCTCGGGCGAGGAGCCCGATGCGCTCGTGCGTCTGGCCCGCGGCGAGAGCGTGGGCACGCTGTTCGACCCGCCGGCGGAGCGCCTGGATATTGCGCCCCGCAAGCTGTGGATCGCGCTGGGCGACAATGCTCACGGATCGGTGACGGTCGATGACGGTGCCGCGAAAGCGCTGGTCGGCCACGGGTCGTCCCTGCTTGCGGTGGGTATTCGCGAGGTCGATGGCGAGTTTGCCGAGGGCGATGTGCTCGACGTGTGCGACCCGAGTGGCATGGTTGTTGCGCGCGGTATCGCCGAGGCCGATTCGGACGTGTTGGAACTTGCTGCCGGCCGCCGTCAGGACCAGATCGCCAGCAACCGCCTGCTTGCAAACCTGGCCGAGAAGCCCGCGATACACAGGGATAACTTGATCGTATTTGCATAACCAATTGACGCTGCAAACGCCCCTAAGCGGCAATCTGACGTTCAATCGTCGGGCATGACCAAAAGGTCAATGCCCTCCTCTTTCACGTCACCTTGCTCGCTTAGGGGCGTTTTCGCTTTCCGCTCTCTACCTGCGGCATTGTCGTTGCCGGCACTTGTTCGGCACTTGGGGACGTTCTTTTTGTGCCGGCAGGTGGGGACACTCCTTTGCTAGAAGATCTGGCGCAGGTCTCCTCGGTTGAGGGCTTCGTTGAAGAGGTGCTTGAACACCACGCTGCCGTGCAGGCCATCGTGCTCGAACTCGTTGGTCACCCAGGCGTGCGAGTTGCCCACGCGGCTGAGCGTATCGAGCTGCAGGCCCGAATCGACGTACATGTCGTCGAAATACACCGCGGCCTGGAGCGGCACCTCGTTGCAGGCCAGGCGCTGCGGGTCGTAGATCTTGTCCCAGCTGGTGTCTTCCATCAGCAGGTCCATGGCAGGCTTAAACGGCTTAAGCTCGGGCATCTGCTCGAACATCCACGGGAACATGGCCTCGCCGGTAAACATGAGCGGGCGCGCGAGGGTGTCGAACTCGGCGCGGTGAGCCTTCTCTTCAGCCGCGGCCCAGCCAATGGGCATAGTGTCACCGTCGGCGTATATGAACTCCTGCAGCGTCCAGTACAGCGGATTCGTGCGCGTGTTGGTGCGCTCGAAGGCGCGCATCAAAAAGCTGTCAGATACCGAGGCGTCGCAGGTCAGCGTGCCGTCGCCATCAACAAAAGCATGATCGATAATCCAATGCATGCGTTCAAAGCTCGGCTTCATGCCAAAGTCGCTGCCCATGAGCTGTAGGCGCTCGACTGTCATCGGCGAGCCGTCGGGTAGCACGGGCTTCTGAGCCTCGAGCGCATCGGCCAGGGCTGCCACGCGCTCGACGTCAGCGGGGTAGCGGTCATAATACTGCTGCGTCTTGGCGGCCATGCGCGGGAAGGTGTGCGCGTAGACCTCGCGTGCGCTCGCCGGCACGTGGGGGATTCCGCCGCAGGTAAAGCTCGCCGCCACGCCCTCGGGGAAGAGCGACAGGTAGCTCAGCGTCAAAAAACCGCCGTAGCTTTGGCCGAGCGTGACCCACGGCTTGCCGCCAAAGCCCACCAGTCGCAGGTATTCAAAATCGCGCACGATGGAGCTGGCGAGGTGGCGCTTGAGGAAGTCCGCCTGCGAGCGTGCTGTATCGGCGCCAGCGGCCGTTGCGCGATCACCCAGTGCCTTGATCGTGCGTCCGTCCACGCAGCTACTGCGTCCGGTGCCGCGCTGGTCGGGAAGGACCACGCGGAAGTGCTTGACGGCCTCCTCGATCCAGCCGTCGCTTGTGGGCGACAGCGGACGCGGGCTCTCGCCGCCGGGGCCGCCCTGCAAAAACAGGAGCAGCGGCAGATCGTCGTTGATGCGGTCGGGTGCGCAAACCACGCGGTAGAAGAGCTTGATGCTCTCGGGCGCGCCGGCGATGGGTGCCGGCATAGCGCCGCGGCGCATGGTGCTGCCGACGGCCAGGAGCATCGGCTCCAGGCCGCGCCAGTCAAGGGGGACGTCGATGCTGTGGTCCTCGACGTAAAGGCCGGGGACGTGGTACGAAGTGATGAGGGCCATGTGAGTCTTCCGTTCGTTGCGGTGTTTCGGGTTGACCAATTCTACCGCCGCGGGCGAGGCCATGCGCAAATCGGCTACCATGGTTGCAAACTTCTAGGAGAAAGGGCCGCCCATGTCGGTCGATATAGCCACGTATGTTCACGATCTTGCCGTTGCCGCCAAGGCAGCGTCGGCCTCGCTTGCCACGGCGAGCGATGAGCAGCGCCAAGAGGCCGTGCGCGCCATGGCCGCAGCACTGCGCAACGGTGTCGACTCCATCGTTGCCGCTAACGAGCTCGATATGTCCGCCGCGCGCGATGCGGGCACCTCGGCCGGACTGCTCGATCGCCTGCTGCTGACGCCCGAGCGCGTCGAGGGCATGGCCGCCGGCCTGGAAAAGCTCGCCGAGCTGCCCGATCCCGTCGGCCGCGTGCTCGACCACCGCGTGCTTGCAAGCGGCGTGGACCTGACCCGTGTGAGCGTGCCGCTGGGCCTGGTCGCTATGGTCTACGAGGCGCGCCCCAACGTGACGGCCGACGCCGCGGGCATCTGCATCCGCACCGGCAACGCCTGCATTCTGCGCGGCGGCTCGCTGGCCTATCACTCGTGTGCCATGATTTCTGAGCTGCTGGCCGATGCGCTCGAGGCCAAGGGCTTCCCGCGCGAGGCCGTGTCGATGATCGAGTCCACCGACCGCGAGGCCACTGGCGAGCTCATGAAGCTCCGCGGCATTGTCGACGTACTCATTCCGCGCGGCGGTGCAGGCCTGATCCAGCGCTGCGTGCGCGGGTCGCTCGTTCCGGTTATCGAGACGGGCACGGGCAACTGCCACATCTACGTGCATGAATCCGCCGACTTTGATAAGGCGCTCAACATTATCGTTAATGCCAAGACCCAGCGCGTAGGCGTGTGCAATGCCGCCGAGTCGCTGCTGGTCGACCGTGCTGTGGCCGATGCGTTTTTGCCTGCGGTCGTTGCCGTGCTGCACGACCACGGCGTGCTCATTCACGGCGACGAGGTCACGTGCGCCGCGTGCGCCGACGCCGGCTTTGTAGAGGGCGATGACTACGTCCCCGCGACTGAGGAGGACTGGGGTCGCGAGTACCTGGCGCTCGAGATGAGCGTGAAGGTCGTGGCAAACGAGGACGAGGCCATCGCACACATCAACCGCTACGGCACGATGCACTCCGAGGCCATCGTTGCCGAGGACACGGATGCTTGCGAGCGCTTCCTGGATGCGGTCGATGCCTCGGCCGTGTACGCCAACGCCAGCACGCGCTTCACCGACGGCGGCGAGTTTGGCCTGGGCGCCGAGATCGGCATCTCGACCCAAAAGCTCCACGCCCGCGGCCCCTTCGCCGCCGAGGCCCTCACCACCTACAAATACAGGCTCCGAGGCACCGGTCAGGTCCGCCCCTAACGCCCGCGCAAAGAAAAACCACCACAAAGGTGCCTGTCCCCTTTGTGGTGGTTATTTAGGTGAAGCGGCAGGTTAGGCCTGGAAGGTATCGCGATCGGGCGCGAAGGACTGCATGGCCGCGATGGTGCGGTCAAAGAGCTCGGGGAGCTCCCAGCCGAGCATCTCGGCGCCCTGCGAAATCACGTCGCGCGAGCAGCCGGCGGCAAAGCGCTTGTCCTTGAACTTCTTCTTGAGCGACTTGGTCGTAAAGTCCATAACGCTCTTGCTCGGGCGCATGATGACTGCAGCGCCGATCAGGCCGGTGAGCTCATCGCAGGCAAACAGGATCTTTTCCATCTGCAGCTCGGGCTTGGGCAGCGAGGTGTTGAAGTCGGACGTGTGCGTCTGGATGGCGCGAATGAGCTCTGGAGACGCACCTTCGCCCTTAAGAATCTCGGCAGCATAGATGGTGTGGTTCATGGGGTCGTCCTCATGCTCCTCCCAATCCAGGTCGTGCAGCAGACCGACGATGCCCCAAAACTCCTCGTTCTCGGGGTCGAACTCGCGCGCAAAGTAGCGCATAGTGCCCTCGACCGTCTCGCCATGGGTGATATGGAACGGGTCCTTGTTGTGCTCGTTGAGCAGTTCGAACGCGCGGTCGCGGGTGATTCCGGCGGTAAGCGGCTCTGCCATAGGAGACTCCTTGTGCTCGTGGGTATCGATAAGAATGAATACTACTAGAACAAGAAAACCACCACAAAGGTGCCTGTCCCCTTTGTGGTGGTTTTGGCGCGGTTGGGTTAGTTGAGGGCGGCTTGGGCTAGGCGGGCTTCGGCGGCCTCCTCGGTGACGCCCAAGGCCACGGCGAACTCCTCGATGGAGCGGCGCTTGGCTTCCTTGAGTACGCGCATGTAGTAGGAGCTGGGCTTTTTATCAGCTTCCTCGGCCTGGCGAATGCGGTACATCATGGTCTTTGCCACGCGGACCGTCTCGGGCGCGCCCAGCTTGAGCTGCTGCTTAAAGTGCGTCTCCTCAAGCGAGCTGTTGCGCTCGGTAAAGGTGTCGCACTCCAGCTCGTCATAGTGGCTCAGCAGGTGCTCGGCATCTTGCTGCGAGATGGCGGCGTGCAAACGGTCGGCCTGCGCCACGGGGTACATGAGGATCGTCTGCGCATGTCCCTGCTTGGTCTCGAGCAGCAGCATGGGCTGCGGTGTGTCGTCCCTAAAACCGACGACGGTGCAGACTCCCTGGCCCGGATGAATGACGTGTTGACCGATTGAGAACATGCTACCTCCAACTTATACGAATTTACGTATGTCTAGAATAACACGCTGACGTGCGCAAACCCTTACTTTATGCAGGAAAAGCACACAACTCTGATAGGTAAGAGTATTCGATAACAGACGCAGCTCATTCACACCTTTATGCATTTTCAACGCCTGCATAATCTGCAGGCAGACTGGCATCTTTGAGTGACTCCATACAAGCTGTAGTCATTTTTGTGCATATGCAATATCTATTAGCTTTACCCTGCGACAGTGCCCGTCGCTTGTGATAGAGTGCTACAAACTCTGGCTTTTGCCCTACGAGTGACCAAGAGCTCGGGGGCTTTAACACAAGGAGGATCTATGCCCGAGAAGATTGAAGAGCTGGTACGCGCTGCGCTTGCTGCGGCCCAGGAGGCCGGCGACCTTTCCGCATTTGAACTTGACGATTGCGCTATCGAGCGACCGGCTGACACTTCTCATGGCGAGTGGACCTCTACCATGGCCCTGAAGTCCGCCAAGCTGGCCCACTGCGCCCCGCGCAAGATCGCCGAGGCCATCGTTGCCCATATGCCCGAGGACCCCGCGATCGAGAAGGTCGAGATCGCAGGCCCCGGCTTCATCAACTTCTACCTCTCCGTTGCCGTCAAGAATGCCATCTTTGGCGAGGCTCGCGAGAAGGGTATGGACTTCGCTAAGTCCAACGTCGGTGGTGGCCTGAAGACCCAGGTCGAGTTCGTTTCCGCTAACCCCGTCGGCCCCATGCACATCGGCCACGGCCGCTGGGCCGCGCTGGGCGACTCACTCTGCCGTGTTATGGACCACGCCGGTTACGACATCCAGCGTGAGTTCTACATCAACGACCACGGCTCTCAGATGAACACCTTCGGCAACTCCATCAGCACGCGCTATATGCAGCTTGCCGACATCATCGCCAAGCAGGGCGTGGATATCGACGAGGCTCACAAGCTGCTGATTGCCGACCGCGACGCCTTCGTTGCCGACGAGAATGACGAGCATCCCGAGACTCATCCGTACCAGGATAACTTTGCCGAGACCCTTGGCAAGGACTCCTATGGCGGCGACTACATCATCGACGAGGCCGCCGAGTTCTGGCGCACTGACGGCGATAAGTGGGTCAACGCCGATCCTCAGGAGCGTATGGAGAGCTTCCGCGAGCGCGGCTATGTAAAGATGGTCGACAACATGCGCGACCTTTGCCATGCCGTTAACTGCGACTTCGATCGTTGGTTCTCCGAGCGCTCACTGTATGTGAAGGACACTGAGGGCGAGACCGCCGGCACCTCCGCCGTCGACCGCGCTTTTGAGAAGCTCGACAAGATGGGCTACCTCTACACCAAGGACGGCGCCCTGTGGTTCCGCTCCACCGACCTGGGCGATGACAAGGACCGCGTCCTGATCAAGTCCGACGGCGAGTACACCTACTTCGCCTCCGACGTTGCCTATCACTGGGATAAGTTCCAGCGCGTCGACCACGTCATCGACATCTGGGGTGCCGACCACCACGGCTACATCGAGCGCGTCCGCTGCGTCTGCGACGCTCTTGGCTATCCCGGCAAGTTTGAGGTTCTGCTGGGCCAGCTCGTCAACCTGCTGCGCAACGGCAAGCCCGTCCGTATGTCCAAGCGCAAGGGCACCATGGTGACCCTGCAGGAGCTCGTCGACGAGGTCGGCTCCGACGCCGCTCGTTACACGCTCATCTCCAAGAGCTCCAACCAGATGGTCGACTTCGATATCGAGGCCGTCAAGAAGCGCGACAACTCCAACCCGGTCTATTACGTGCAGTACGCTCACGCCCGCGTGTGCTCCATCCTGCGTCGTGCCGCTGACGTTACGCCCGAGCAGGCTGACGAGATGGGCATGAAGGCCGTCGCCGCCAAGGCCATCGGTGAGAACGTCGATTACTCGCTGCTGACCGACCCGACCGAGCTCGCCCTTTCGCGCAAGCTCAACGAGCTCACCGACCTCATCGCCAGCTGCGCTCGCGACCGCGCCCCGTTCCGTCTGACGCACTTTGCTGAGGAGCTCGCCGGCGACTTCCACAGCTTCTACGCTGCCTGCCAGGTTCTGCCGAGCGAGGGCCGTCCCGTCGACCCCGAGCTTTCGCGCGCCCGTCTGGCCGCTTGCGACGCCGTCCGCGTGACGCTCGCCCTGGTGCTCACCCTCGTTGGCGTTTCTGCGCCCGAGCAGATGTAATCTGCGAGTCATTTGACCGTGTAGGTTCGGCTTTGCTGAGCCCTATAAGCCCGATCTCCATGCGGAGGTCGGGCTTTTTTCGTTTGGCGGGGCTTTTGGGCGTGTTGGAAAATGCTACAAAAAAGCAACTATACCGCTTTACGGGGCTGAATCGCTGCCTAGCGACCATGGCGAAAGCAGTGAAAATAAAACTGCAGGTAGACGGTTTATTGTTTCTTGAAAATGCAGGGTATGGTTGGCTTGCATCATTCGGGCCCCGTAATCTGGCATAGTTTTGAAAATTGTCCCTTGGGACGGAGGAAAACGGATCATTTTTGTCTCGAGGAGGGGTGGCGGGATACCGTCCGCCACGAATTGGGCTCATCTCCTACGTTTGGACGCATATCCCGAACCATGCCGAAAAGTACGATATTAAAACCGCAGGTAGCAGACTCGTTGTTTTTGAAAAAACAAGGGTATGGTCAGGGGTCCGGGGGCAAGCGTAGTAGATAGGCGCGTTTCGTGACACGGCGAATCCCGACGCCACGGATTTGCTCCTTAGTCGCTCCATTTCAAGGCGCCTTAGGGGAAGAATGTCCCTTTTGACTAGTCGTTTAAGAACGTCCCCAATGACTAAGTTGCAGGTGGCGGCGGTTGTGTTACACTAACGCTGCGTATATGACGCAAATATCTCGATACAGATCAATGATGTCCGTCGGTATTTGACGGAGCTAGACTGTTTAGCCGCCCTGAAGGTTTATGCAGGGAGCATGTGATCACAGGGCTTGAAAAGAAAGTTGAGCAAACACTGTGTCTGATCAACAGCAAGAAAACGAAATAACGACGACGCAGACCGCTCCCGCTGCACCGGTTGCGTCGGACCAGGTCGCGGCGCCCGCGCAAGCCTCGGCTCCTGAGACGCCTAAGGCTGCTTCGACGCCTACGCCTGCAGCGGCTGAGAAGGCCGTGCCTGCAACTGGTGAGGAGGCTGCTCCGGCAAAGCCCAAGCGTACGCGCCGCACGACCAAGCCTGCTGCTGACGGCGAGGAGGTCACCAAGCCCAAGCGCCGTACCACGCGCACGACGCGCGCCAAGCGCACCGTTGCAGCTGACTCCTCGGCGCCGATTTCCGATGAGGTCGCGCAGGCACGTGCGTTGGCGCAGATTAGCGAGGCTCAGGTGGTGCGCGCCCGCCGTCGTGCTGCCGAGCGCGAGGCCGCGGCTCTGACCGAGCTTGCAGCCCCGTCTGTGCCCGAGACCCCTGCCGCCGACCAACCGACCGAGAAGCCGGCACCGCGCACACGCCGTCGCACGGCTGCTAAGGCCGAGCAGGTTGCTGAACAGGTAACCCCCGAGCTCACTGAGGCTTCGGTCCGTTCCGCGGCAGGGGAGGGCGCATCGCCAACTGAGCCCGCTGCGCCTGTCGAGGCCAGCGAAGTTCCCGTTGTCGATCCGGCTTTGCGCCCGCACCGTCGCGGTCGCAAGCCCAAGGCCTTCGTCGAGGCAGAGAAGGCCGCAGCCGCAGCCGCCGCCGCTCGGGATGCTGCGGCGACCGCCGAGTCTGCAACCGCTGCCGATGCACCCGTCCAGGATGCTACGACTTCCGAGGCCGCTCCCGCCGATGTCGAGCCCGCCGACGTCCGTCCTGGTCGCAGCCATCGTACTGCTGCTAAGCGCACGTCCAAGGCCAAGGCTGCCAAGAAGGGTGCGTCCGAGGATTCCGCCGAGACAACCGCCGATGCATCGACTGATGCCGCCGAGCCCCAAGACGTCGAACGGCCTGCGTCCGAGAAGCCCAAGCGCGGTCGTAAGAAGTCCGCTAAGGCCAAGGCCGCCGAACAGCAGGCTGATGCCGGGCTGCAGGGCGATTCCAAGGCCGAGGCCAGCGATGATACTGCGGCTAACGCCGATGCCGCCGCAAACGATGGCGCCGCGCCTGCCGAGGGCGAAGACGGCACTCGTCCCAACCGTCGCCAGCACAAGCGCAACGAGGAGCGCAACGAGCGCAAGGACGAGCGCAACAACGACCGCCGCAACCGCCAGCGCGATCGCAAACAGCGCAACAAGGAGCGCAACGCCGCCCCCACCGAGCCCACGCTTTCGCGTGAGGAGCTCGCTGCCATGAAGGTCGCCGAACTGCGCGAGAAGGCCAAGGAGTTCGAGATCGAGACGACCGGCAAGAAGAAAGCCGAGCTCGTCGAGGAGATCTACGTCACCGCCGCGAAGGCAGAGGGCTTCCGCGACATCAAGGGCATTCTGCAGATTCGCCCGGACAGCTCCGGCATCATCCACGCCCATGGCTACATGAAGTCCAACGACGACGCCTTCGTGCCCGCCTACCTCATCCGCTCCGCGCGCCTGCGCACGGGCGACGTCATCGAGGGCTCGCTGCGTCCTTCGCGCGGCGGCGACAAGCGCGCCGGCCTCGCCAAAATCACGACCGTCAACGGTCTGGACCCCGAGCAGATTCGCAACCGTCCCAAGTTCGGCGACCTCACCCCGGTCTATCCCAATGAGCCGCTGCGCATGGAGCACGGCAAGGACTCCATTACCGGTCGCGCAATCGACATCGTGTCGCCGATCGGCAAGGGTCAGCGTGGCCTGATCGTGTCCCCGCCCAAGGCCGGCAAGACCACGATCCTCAAGAAGATCTGCCAGTCTATCTCGATTAACAACCCCGAGGTGCACCTCATCTGCCTGCTCGTCGACGAGCGCCCCGAAGAGGTCACCGATATGCAGCGTTCCATCAAGGGCGAGGTTGTGGCGTCGACCTTCGATATGCCCGCCGATAACCACACTCGCGTGGCAGAGCTTGTCATCGAGCGCGCCAAGCGCATCGTAGAGCTGGGCGGCGATGTTGTGGTGGTGCTCGACTCCATCACGCGTCTTGCCCGCGCCTACAACTTGGCGGCGCCCGCCTCAGGCCGCATCCTTTCGGGCGGCGTCGATTCGGCGGCACTGTATCCTCCCAAGCGCTTCCTGGGTGCAGCCCGTAATATCGAGAACGGTGGCTCGCTCACCATCCTGGCCTCTGCCCTCATCGACACTGGTTCCAAGATGGACGAGGTCATCTTTGAGGAGTTCAAGGGCACCGGCAACATGGAGCTTAAGCTCGACCGCGACCTGGCCGACCGCCGCATCTTCCCGGCTATCGACCCCGTTGCCTCCGGTACGCGTAACGAGGACCTGTTGGTTGACGAGCAGATGCGTCCGTTTGTCTTTGGTCTGCGTCGCATTCTTGCCGGCATGAACAACACCGAGCGCGCAGCCGCATCGTTTATCAAGGGTCTTAAGGGCACCAACACCAACCAGGAGTTCCTGGTGCGTTCGGCCAAAAAGCACAGCGACTACGAGCAGACGTTCTAGGTTGTCATCCAAACGCAGCGATAGTCATCAATGCGATAAAGGGTCGGGGCTTGCGCCTCGGCCCTTTTCCATATCGCCGCTCCGCACTTATTTTTGACCATAAGACTGGCAAGCAGCAGGTTTCCCGTTTCAATCCGACATCGTCGCTTGCAATCGACAGGGCGGTTTCGCATAATAGCTTTTAAGCTTCGCGACGGAAAACGCAGATGAAACGAACCATATACCGTTGCTTTGGGGCATAGCCCCGCTTCATCTTCTCTCGCGCAGCCAACTGAATGATGCGATTTGGGTGCTGGAAGATGGGGAGAGCTCATGGCTTCTTCTGATGCAACACAACGAGCAGTTCTTGCCGGACTTTCGTGCGGGATCGGCCTTGCCGCTCCCGTGGTTATGTATGCCGCGACGCTGCCGTTTTCGTCGGTGAACGAGACGGTCGTGGCGGGTGCGGTTCCCTTCGCCGTGGGCGCGGTGGCGGGCGTGGGTATCTATGCCGCCTCGCTGGGTATTTCCGAGTACCGTGCGCAGCGTGAAGAGCGTCTGTTCCAGCCCGATGCCATGGGCGGTGCCGCCAATCTCAATCAGCATCAAAGCGAGTTCAAGACCGCCTCGATTCCAGCTCAGCAGCAGGATGCGACTCCTTATGCTGCTGTTTCTGCTTCTCAGGCTCAGCCGGAGCAGTCTACCTCGGCATTCCTTTCCGGCCTGACTGGTGCGTTCCAGCGCCGTCATGCCGATGATGGTGTCCCTACCATCGCTCGAGCCGCAGATGCTATGGACGAGGCCGAGGCTTGGTCCATGATCGACAGTATGCTCGACGACGATTCGCCGGTGAGCTGCGACCCCGCACGCTCGCGCGACGTCTATCAAGTCGCCATCGACGAGCTCACCAACGGCGGGCAGACCGGCTCCCTCAATCGCGACGACATCGCCGCCGCGGCACGCGCCGTGTCTGGCTCCCAGGCCGCCCCTGCGGGCAGCACGGCAGCTTTCGTGGCACTCGTTGCAAACGCGGCAGCCAATAACGCCTACAGCGCTACCTCGGCGGACGTGAACGCTTCTGCCGATAATTCGTACGTTGATGAAGCCATTACTGCGGACGAGGAGGCCGTTGCCGCCCGCCGTGCCGCCGAAAGCTCGCTGTGGGGCGCTCCTGCCCAGCAGCAGGCGGCCGAGGCTGCGCCGTACAACGCAAACCTCGCCAGCATGCCTATCATCTCCGGTGCCGCGGACATCGATCTCGATGACCTCGATGAGCCTGCAGCCATCACCGCATCGATTGATGCCCAAGATCGCATCGACACCGGCGACCTTCCGGACGCCTCGCTCGAGGTCGATGTCCCCATGGCCGATTACTCGGGCCACGAGGACATGTGGGCCGCCGCCACCGCGATTCTGGATGAGATTGACGAGCCCGCTCCTGTTGTAGCGCCCGCTCCCGTCGCTGCCCCTCAGCCTGCTACCCCCGCCTATGTCGGCCGTCACAGCGCTGTGTTCCCCGAGGATACCGCCCGCATCTCGCGCGAGAGCATCGAGCGGGCCGAGGCTATTGCCGCTGGCATTATGGAAAATCGTCGTCACGAGCGCGTCAATCAGATCCTCGAGGAAGAGATCGAGCGCCTGCAGTCCTCTACCGCCAAGCGTACGGGCCGTGCCTATCTGAGCGTTATCGAGGGCGGTACCGCCAGCTTTGCGCCGCTCCGCGCGGAGGCATAACTTCTGCATGGTTAAGATCAATCGAAAATGGGCGGTCGTGACCTGCCTGATGGCGCTCTTGATCTGGGGCAATTCGCTGGTTCCCGGCTCGGGGTCGGGCTCGCTGAGCCTAACGGTCATGGAAGCTATCCGCTGTTTCCTGCACGGCGTGGGACTTCCATATGAATGGGTGACCAACTTTGTTGTTCGCAAGTGCGCGCATTTTACCGAGTATATGGTGCTCGGCATCCTGGCAACGCACGCCTTTGATCTTGAGGGCCGGCGCACCTTTGACGTGCTGCTGCCCACGGCGGTGTTCCTGCTGCTGATTCCCTCGATCGACGAGACGATTCAGCTCTTTGTGCCGGGACGCGCCGGCATGATCACCGATGTGATGATCGACTGCTGTGGAGCGGCAACGGGCGTTGTGCTCCGATATCTCTTACGGTCGCTGATGTGCGCCAAAAAGGCCGCCTAGGACGTATTGTTTGGTCCTAGGCGGCCTTTTTTATTTGAGGGCTTATATGGGGCGTGGTGGCGTCGTTCCGTAGGTTGGATTTGCCGAGCGCGCCACGCCCTGTGGGTGCGTCTGCTACTGAAGCGCCTGTGCGCCCAGGGCCAGGCAGCCCATAATGCCCTGCTTGCCCTCGAGGCTGTTGTTGACGATGTAGTTATCGATGTCGTTGACCTCGGGCGTGACGATATAGCCGTTGAGCATCTCGGCGCACTTCTTGCGTGCGAGCGGCACGATGGGGGTGTGGTCGGCCACGCCGCCGCCGATGATGATCTTTTGCGGCGCGTAGCACAGCGTGTAGGTCATGAGTGCTTGTGCCAGATAGCCGGCGAGCAGGTCCATGGCCTCCGGGTCATCGGCCATGTCTCCGGCGCTCTTGCCATCCCAGCGCTTTTTAACGCCGGGGCCGGCGATGAGGCCCTCGAGGCAGTTGTCGTGGAAGGGGCAGGCGCTATGTTCGCCGATGGTGTCGCGCGGGTCGCGCGTGACCAGGATGTGGCCGGCCTCGGGATGCATCATGCCGTGCACGAGCTTACCGCCCGAGAGCACGCCGGCGCCCACGCCGGTGCCGATGGTCAGGTAGACCACATCGGTAAGGCCCTTGGCGCAACCAAACGTGACCTCGCCTAGGCAGGCGACGTTGACGTCGGTATCGTAGCCGCAGGGGATATTGAGCTCGTTTTGGATAGTGCCCAGCAGGTCAAAGTAGCGCCATGCCGTTTTGGGCGTCTCCAGGATCTTGCCGTATTGGGGCGAGGCAGGGTTGACTGCGGTGGGGCCAAAGGCGCCGATGCCCAGCGCGGCGATGCCCTTGTCGGCAAACCACGCGTTGACGGCCTCGACGGTCTCCTGCGGGGTCGTGGTCGCGATCTGCTCACGCTCCAGGACCGTACCGTCCGCATAGCCCGTGGCGCAGACCATCTTGGTGCCGCCGGCCTCGAGCGCTCCGATAAGCTGCTGCTCTGCCATAGTATTCCTTTCTCTGGGACGAGTTGCTCCGTGACTAAAGTATAGAGCTCTAAACCATTTAAGAAAGCGCTATAGAAAGAAGCCTCGCAACGCGGCGGGCGGTGCGAGGCTTCTTTGGTTACTTTAGTTGCCGGGCCGTCCTTACCCGCGCGGCTTGATTTTATCACGTAGCGACTTGAGGTTCTCCAGCGCCGCGTTAAGCGTCTCGTCTCGCTTGGCAAAGTGGAAACGAATCAGGTGGTTGACGGGCTCGCGGAAGAAGCTCGAGCCGGGCACGGCGCCCACACCCACCTTAGACGCGAGGTCCTCGCAGAATTCGAGGTCGCTGTCATAGCCAAACTCAGAGATGTCCATCATGACGTAGTAGGCGCCCTGCGGCACGTTATGCTCAAGACCGATGCTGTCGAGTCCCTGACAGAACAGGTCACGTTTGGCGGTATAGAGGTCGAGGACCTCATCGTAATAGCTGTCGTCGAAGTTGAGGGCGGTGACGACGGCTTCCTGCAGGGGAGCGGCGGCACCCACGGTGAGGAAGTCGTGGACCTTTTTGATGCGCTCGGTGATTTCGGCAGGGGCGATAGTGTAGCCCAGACGCCAGCCGGTGATGGAGTAGGTCTTGGACAGCGAGCTGCAGCTGATGGTGCGCTCAAACATGCCGGGCAGCGTGGCCATATAGACGTGCTCGTGGGGCGCGTAGACGATGTGCTCGTAGACCTCGTCGGTGATGCAGTAGGTGTCGTACTTTTTGCAGAGGTCGGCGATAAAGGTGAGCTCATCGCGTGTAAAGACCTTGCCGCAGGGGTTGGAAGGGTTGCACAGGACGATGGCCTTGGGGTCGTTGTCGCGGAAGGCCGCCTCGAGTACCTCGCGGTCAAAGTCGAATGTGGGCGGGTTGAGCGGCACGTAGATGGGCTCGGCACCCGAAAGGATCGTGTCGGCGCCGTAGTTCTCGTAGAACGGCGAGAAGATGACGACCTTGTCGCCGGGGTTGGTGACCGTCATCATGGCGGCCATCATGGCCTCGGTGGAGCCGCAGGTGACTACGATATTCTCGTTGGGGTTCACCGGCATACCCATAAAGTGCTCCTGTTTGGCGGCGAGCGCCTCGCGCATGGCCTGGGAGCCCCAGGT
>CABUQV010000017.1 GCA_902493855.1 uncultured Collinsella sp. | reverse complement strand
CATCTCGACCGTCCAAGGCATCTCGCGTATCGACTCGCTGGAGATTCCCGAGGAGGTTCTGCGCGAGGCAATCGCCAACGCCGTAATCCATCGAGAATACGGGGATCGGTTCTGTGGACAATCGATTGCCGTCGACGTCTTTGACGATCGTGTCGAGGTGACGAATCCTGGCGGCCTTTACGGGGGAAAGACTCGCGAGAACTTGTTTGACGGCAGCTCCCGATGCCGTAACGCGACGCTTGTGAAGCTCATGTCGATTGTCCCGCTGCCGGATGGCGCAGGTTCGCCGGCTGAGGGCAATGGCTCGGGCATCCCGATGATGATCGATGCTATGCGCGCGCATGGTCTGGCCGAGCCCCTGTTCTGCCCCGGATTCGATCGGTTCAAGGTCGTACTTTACCGTTCAAAGATCGAGCCGGTCGATCATGGCGGGGGCTTAATTGTGACGGCACTCAAACACTACGGCGAGCTGGGGACGCGCGAGCTGGCAGAGCACACAGGGCTCACAATTTCCCAGGTTAGGTCGCGCGTCAACGCGCTCATTGCTCAAGGCGAGCTTGAGCCCACGGCGCCGGCGACGAGCCGCAATCGCAAGTATCGACTGTCGGAGTGCGTGGGATAGATGCGTTAGTGGACGAGGCGACCCAATAATCGACCCTCGATTGGCGTCCATTAAGGTAAAGCGGTTGTTGCCCAGTCGACGGTGATGCTAAAGACTCGGCTTACGCCGGCATGGCCCCGAACCCGTCCATCAAGAACAGCCTAAGAACCAGCTTGATGATATATCCCGGTTTGACTTCAGCCGCGTCAAAGACGTGGCGCTCGGCGAGCTCGCTGCAGTATGCATAGATGTCGCGGATAAGGTCCGCGCCCGAGAGCGTAAACATGTAGCCTGCGTCCGAAAGCGCATTGGGCGCGGCAGGCAACTTGGCCATGTGACAGAACGTTTGCAGGTCGGGCGCCATAACGTTCTGGTAGTCGAGGTGGCCGTTGGCATCCTGCGCGGCAAGCTCCAATTGGCGCACAAAATCCAGCGCCGCCGCTAACACAAAGCTCGGCGTAGGCGCATTGACGTCCTGAGTGGTCGCCACAAGCCTGCCCGCCGCCTGCGTGACAAGCCAAGCGACCTCGCGCTGGCAACGCACGGCCTTGCGCGTCACCGGCTTGATGGACGAAGAAGAAACGCTCCCCTTAGGCGGATTCGAAGCAGCCATAAGGCCCTCCCATGAACGACCCGGTCCAACAAGTCCGGATGAAACACGTGCTACATCAGTATACAGGGAAGTGGGGCAGCGGGGTACAAGCGCGCCAGCGGCAAACCGAGAGCATCAACGATGTGCCGATCGCGGAATGAGATCTCGTAATAATTGACTCTCGGCCATATTATTGAGGGGCATGACTCGCGTTCGTATGGTTGTAGGTGCTGGCGATGAACGACATTGACCTTGCTGTTCCGTTGATGGATGGACCAAGCTATGACCGCGCCTGCAGTCTCGTGCCTTCCGAATACGTTGAGGCATGGGAGTGGTTTCTGGGTGAGGAACAGCGCGGCGGTGTTTGGACCAGCCTTCCGCACCACACCAAGGAAGATAGCCCTCAGTATCAGTATCGTTTGAGAATTGGCTCGGACTTCTTTCCCGTAACGCGGGATTCAGGGATCTTCTGGCCGGGCCAGGACCGGGTGAAGCAAGATCCAAATAAGATCTTTGCGCTTTCGGTCCATAACTCTAAAAAGAGCTTCTACACCGATGTGCCTCCGCTCTATTTGGACGATGGTACGTGGGTCATTAAGTACTCGGTTCAAGCGCCGGGTACCGTTGGTTTTCGAGACCAGAATTACAACCGTAAAATGCTCAACTGCATGGAATGTGGCGTTCCAGTCGGAGTCATATTTGCAACCGAGGTGGGCTACAAGGTGCTCGGCCTTGCATTTGTTGAACGGTTCGAGCCCGAAAACGGATGGTTTGTTCTGCACGGTCCTGTTCATAAAGGCGGACCGGACCCTCGTTTTGCGCCCGACATGAGTTATCTGAAGCACATACCCGTCGATATTGAGTTTGCCGGACAGGGTACGACCGACGACGAAAAGGTCCGCTATGCGTTAAGGCGCGAGCGATTGGGGCAGCAATGGTTCCGCAAGCAGCTCGTTGCCGCCTATGATGGCCGTTGCGCGGTGTCGGACTGCGGCGTCAGCGAAGCTCTGGAGGCTGCACATATCGAGAATTACTCGGGACCCAAATCGCAGGTTGCCAGCAACGGCATTCTGCTTCGGCGCGATCTTCATTCCCTATTTGATGCTCACCTGATTTCGTTTGAGCCTGTTTGCGGCGAATATCGGCTGTGCGGATCGTACCTGCTGGATAAGACCGACTACGTTTCCTTTGCGGGTGCGACGCTAAGGCAGCCGAATGAGCGTCAGTGGCGACCCAATACGGTGTTTCTTGAGGCCCATCGCATTGAGTTCGATCGCTCGGAAAAGAAGCGTGAAAAGGCGGGGCTTCTGCCGTATTAGCGTATTTGGCTTTGGCATTCTTTGGCGATCGTGTTGTTTGATCGGATCGCGTGGCGATGCAATCTCGCGCACGCCTGCCGGCGCATGCTCTTCCTGTTTTGTATAGCGAGAGGGGAGCGCGTATGAGCTGGCGAGGCGATATTGCGATGGGGAAGTACGGAAAACTGCCGTGTGCCCTTATAGACAACAATATGTTTCCGAGCGTAGAGGTAGATTGCGGGTCGTTTGTCGTCACCTGCCCTTGCTGCGGCTCGCAAATACCGTGTCTCGACATTCGGTTCATCGATGCGCGTGACAGACTCAGCGACGAAGTGAGAAAACAGACAGGCGTTCATATGCCGGTGTATCCGGAGAAATGCCCTGTTTGTGGCCTCGATATCGTGTATGACGCCGGCGACGAGGGATAGGTGATGCGGAGGAGCTGGCTGTGAAGGCATCTCCGTCCCTACAAATAAATCCCCTCACCGAGTTGCTTGTGGAACTCGGTGTGATGGTCGCGTGCCCAGGTAAAGAGTGCCTGGTCAAAGTCGGTACGCGCGGCCGGGACGCCAAAGACGCCGGCAACTTCGACGCGCACAAACTCCAGTGCCGGCAGCTTGTTGATGGCAGTGAGGGCAAACGGGGACGTTGGTTCTTCGAACAAATAGCGGCTGCCTTGCAGCGCGTCGCAACTGGTGCACGTGTTGCCGAGCGACGGGGCTTTGGAGGCTCGCGCGCCTACGGGCTTGTAGCCGCAGCGCTTATGAAGGTAGTCGCGGATCTCGCCCGGCACGCAGCCAAGAGCGGGCACGATGGCGAGTGCGTTGGCGTTGGCCGTGTCGATGGCAATGTGCCCGGCTTCGTTGGGCGCGTGCGCGATGACGACGCTCTCGTCGCTATCGGTTCGATAGGGAATGCCGAAGGCCGCGACCGAGGTCTCTTTGTGACACTTCCAGCACTCGCGCTTGCCCAGTACTAGATATATATACGGCGCTGAGGGGTCGGATCGGTCAACACCGGGCAGCCACTCGGCAAAGGGCTCGGGGTTGACGCCGCTGGGTACATACCAGATCTTCTTGATCCGGTCCCATTTGGCGCCCAGCGCCTTGGCTTCTTCTTTGTGCGAAAAGGGGACATCGAGCTCGGTGCGCATGGCGGCTCCTTGGTGCTGCAGGTGCAAGTGGCTCAAGGATACCGCAGGGTGTGGACGCTGTGGCGTTTTGCTGAGAAGTTGCGGTGCGGACTGATTGGTTATGCCGATGGATAGATCGGCAAGTAGATGGTCGGCTTTTGGCCAGTTGGGTGGTTGGAGCAGCTTGCGGCGCAGTTTTGTGCCTGGCTATTGTTTATGTTGGGGTATTGAATTTGTTTGGCTGCCATTCGTCGGGTGAATTGATGTTACGTTGCGATGACGGTTGGAGCTGCCAGCTGATTTGGCGACATAAAACAAAACAGCCCAGAGGGCATAGCCTCTGAGCTGCGAACATTTGGTGGGCGTTAGAAGATTTGAACTTCTGACCTCTTCCGTGTCAGGGAAGCGCTCTCCCCCTGAGCTAAACGCCCGATCAAGGGTGCGCAAGCGCGCAAGAGATAATATAACGGAGCCTGAACTCGGTGGCAAGAACATTTTTAAAAATCGCTTACATTGTGGAATTCGGGGGCTTTGTCATATCCATTTCAAAAGAGCCTGCTGCCGCGATTTGGCTGTCGCATAATGCAAAGCCTTTGCAGTATCGAGCTATGGAAAGACGCCTGCGGAATTGTCCTACCGATAAGCGGACAAGCCTCCAGCTGGTGCCTTCGCCGTGGTAAGGTAAGCCGAATTGTTTCCAGGCTGTTTCGGGGGAGTGGAATGAGCAAAGAGTGTGTCGAGCAGGTCGAAGGCGCAGGGGCTTCGGTGCCGATGACCGATATATCGAACATTGATGTGCCCGAGGGCACCGACGAGCTCAGCCGCAACACCCGTCGCGCATGGCGCGACCGCTTGAACAGCACTTCGACGCGCAAGATGATCACGGGCGTCTTGGCTACGCTGGTGGGCGGTTCGTTTTGGGGCTTCTCGGGCACCAGCGCGAGCTTTCTGTTCGATACCTACCACGTCGACACCTTGTGGCTTATGAGCGTGCGTCAGATTCTCGCCGGTCTACTCTTTATGGCCGTGGTTGTTACGCGCGACCGCGAGCGCCTGATTAAGCTCTGGACCACACCCGCCGATCGCAAGCAGCTGCTGCTCTTTACCGCCTTTGGCCTGCTGTTCAACCAGTTTTGCTATCTTTCGGCCGTGCGCCTGACGAACGCCGGAACCGCGACGGTGCTCCAGTGCCTGCAGCTCGTTATCATCATGGGATACGCCTGCGCGATCGATCGCCGCATGCCGCGTACTCGCGAAGTCATCGGCATTGGCCTGGCTCTGGGTGGAACCTTTTTAATCGCCACCGGCGGCGACCCCACCAGCCTGAATATCTCACCGCTTGGCCTGGCAGCAGGTCTTATGTGTGCGGTCAGCGCCGCGTGTATGGCGGTGATTCCCGCCAAGATCCTGCCCGAATACGGCAGCCCCATCGTCACGGGCTCGGCAATGCTCACGGCGGGCGTGGTCTCGTGCGTCTTCGTGCAGCCTTGGGCGCATATGCCGGCGCTCGACGCCGCCGGCGTCGAGGCGCTCGCGGTGTTCGTTGTTATCGGCTCGTTTTTTGCTTACATGCTCTATATGCAGGGCGTTAAGGACATCGGCTCGGTGCGTGCGAGTCTCATCGGAACCGTGGAGCCCGTCTCGGCGACCATCACCAGCGCCGTTATGCTGGGCACGGTGTTTTTGCCGACCGACCTTATCGGCTTCGCCATGATCATCGTGATGATGTTCCTCACGGTGTAGCTGGCGCCGCTGCCAAGACGGAAAAGGTGTTGTGCCGCATTTTCGCCAATTGATGTCCGTGTCTGGAGTTTAGCTGTCGATGCTCAAAATGCCATAAACTAGTAGCGTTATGGACTTTTTCATTGCGACTCAATTGCGAGGATTTCTTTATGGCTGGTAATCACTTTAAGGGTAGCGATAGCGGCCGTCCTGCAGTTCCGCCGCGTCCGAACGGGGCTGGTAAGGCCGGCACGCCGGGCGGCGCTGGACAGGGCGGTTCCGGTAAGCGCGTGTCCCCGGGCGAGACGGCGATGTTTACCGCTCTGTACGAGCAGTCTCAAAAGGCAAAAAAGACCGGCCGTGCAAGAGGGAATGTCTTTGCGGGCGGTGCAACCTCCACGTCGCAGCCGAGCGGGGCTCCTTCGGTACCCGCGAACAACGCAGGTGCTGCCAACGCCGCGAATGCCGCCGGCAACGTTAATGCCGACAAGGCCGCCAACAATACTCCCTCTGCCGGTGGCGCGGGGCTTACGGGTAACCTTGGCACGATTTACACCGGCGCCTCCGAGACTGGCACGTTCGCCCGCCTGGATGATAGCGGTGCCGAGTTTGCGGGCTCGGGTTCCAAGGAAGATTATTACGATTTTGGCTTGAACTACGGTAGCGACGCTTCGTCGAGTTCGACCTCTGACGGTCTGGTCCGTCATCGCCATCGCAAGGGCGAGCGCAAAAAGCGTCACACCGGCGCCATTATTGCCGCTGTAGTCGCGGTGCTTCTCGTTGCGCTTGGCGCAAGCGGCTTTATGCTGCTTAACTCGGCAAAGACCGTAAAGAGTGAAGCGAAGGAGGCTGTCGAGATCGTCGGTGGCCTTAAGGACAAGGTCACGTCGGGCGATTTTTCGACGCTGCCTGACGACGCGAAGAAGATCGATGAGCTCTGCAACAGAATGAAGGCGGAGACCTCGAGCCCGCTGTGGGCGGCGGCTTCGTTTATCCCGGTGTATGGCAGCGATATCAATGCGGCCCGCACCATGATCGACGCCCTGTCCGATGTCTCGAGCAATGCGCTGATTCCCATGGCCGATAACCTTTCGCAGGCTACGCCCGGCAAGCTGTTCCAGGACGGCATGATTAACGTGTCCGCGCTGCAGGCGGTCGCCGATTCGCTTTCCAGCAGCTCGAAGGTGTTCAAGAGCGCCAACGAGAAGGTCCAGGGCATTGGCGATACTCATATTTCCCAGGTGACCGAGCTGGTCGATAAGGCCAAGGACGGCTTTGCCACCCTCAACGGCGCGGTTGACGCGGCGGAGAAGGTTGCCCCCGTCCTTCCCCAGATGCTCGGTGCCAACGGCCAGACGCGCAACTACCTTATGTACGCCATGAACAACGTCGAGATTCGTGCTTGCGGCGGCTTTGGCGGTTCGCAGGGCCTGATTTCGGTCACTGACGGCCAGATGTCGATTGGCGAGTTTGTTCCCCGCATTGGACTCAGCGAGGATGAGGCAGTCGAGAGCGTCGACGAAGAGGATGAGGCACTGTTCGGCAACCACAGTAACCTGTACAACTCGGGCAATACCTATTCGCCTGATTGGCACCGCAACTCGCAGCGTGTCGCCGCGCTGTGGAAGTCCCAGTATGGACAGGACGTTGATGGCGTCATCGGTATCGACCCGGTGTTCCTGCAGTATCTGCTGGGCCTGGTCGGTAACGTGTCACTGCCCGACGGAACGGTTGTCGACGGCACCAACGCCGCAAAGGTCCTCATGCACGATGTGTACTGGAACTATCCGGTCGAGGAGTCGGACGGCATCTTTGCATCCGTCGCCAGCGCTGCCTTCGACAAGATCCTTGGCGGTATCGGCGATGTCGATGTTACGAAGCTTGTCAGCGCCGTTGAGCGCGGTGCCGAAGAGGGCCGCCTGATCGCTTGGATGAGAAACGATGATGAGCAGAATGCCATCAAAGAGACGGGCATTGACGCTTCGCTGCCCGATCCGGATGATCCGAGTGCCGATCCCGTTGCCGGCGTTTACTTTAACAACCTGAGCTTCTCCAAGCTCGACTGGTATCTGAACGCCGACACGCAGATTGGCCAGGGCGTGAAGAACGGCGACGGCACGTGCTCCTATCGCATCACCGTTACCCTGACGAACATCATGACGCAGGAGGAGGCCGGCAAGCTGCCCGACTACGTCGCGGCGAGCGCGCCCGATGCCGCGCGCGACGACGAGCGTCTGAATGTCTCACTGTTTGCCCCGACGGGCGGCAACATCAGTGACCTTACGGTTGAGGGCACCCAGTTTGGTCTTGGTGCCGCTACGTGGCATGGAATCCCCTTCTATTCGGGCACCGTTGACCTGCATGCTGGCGAGACGACGACGATCACGTATACGCTGACCACGTCGGCCGAGGCGGGGGACAAGCCGCTTACGCTGCGTCAGACTCCTACATGCCAGGCGGCTCGCGACAGCGCGTCGGCGTAGGGTTTTTCTGGTAGCGCAGATAATCGAGTACCATTTTGGGGCGGACAGGCAATCTGTTCGCCCCTATTTTGTAAGGAGAGCGCATGAAGTACTTTGGCACCGACGGCTTTCGCGGTGAGGCCAACGTTGGGCTGACGGTAGAGCACGCTTATAAGATTGGCCGTTTTGTGGGCTGGTATTACGGCGCCAACCGCAGTGCTAAGGCGCGCGTTATCGTGGGCAAGGACACGCGTCGTTCGAGCTACATGTTCGAGGCGGCGCTGGTGAGCGGCCTGGTCGCGAGCGGCGCGGACGCCTATATGCTGCACGTGATCCCCACGCCGGGCGTGGCGCATCAGACCGTGGAGGGCTGCTTCGATTGCGGCATCATGATCAGTGCGAGCCACAACCCGTTTTGCGATAACGGCATTAAGCTCGTCAACAGCGACGGTTTTAAGATGGACGAGGACGTACTGGAGCTTATCGAGGATTACATCGATGGCAAGAGCGAGGTGCCGCTGGCAACGGGCAATCACATCGGCGCCACGGTGGACTACATGCAGGGCCGCAATCGCTACATTGCCTCGCTCATCGCCAGCGCGAACTTTTCGCTGCAGGGCGTCAAGATCGGCATCGACTGCGCCAACGGCTCGGCGTCCTCGGTGGCCAAGCCGGTGTTTGACGCGCTCGGCGCCGACGTGCGCGTGATCAATGCCGCGCCCGATGGTTTTAACATCAACGTCGACTGTGGCTCCACGCATATGGAGCGCCTGCAGCGCCACGTGGTGGAGCAGGGCCTGGACGTGGGCTTTGCCTACGACGGCGATGCCGACCGCTGCCTGGCCGTGGATGAGCGCGGTCGCGTGGTAGACGGCGACCAGATCCTGTACGTGTGCGGCGTGTATCTGAACAAGCACGGGCGACTCTCGGGCGGTACCGTGGTGCCGACGATTGCCAGCAACTTTGGCCTGGTCAAGTCGCTGGAGCTTGCCGGTCTGAGCGCCGTGACCAGCGGCGTGGGCGACCGTCACGTGTATGCCAAGATGCGCGAGGGCGGCTACAGCCTGGGTGGCGAGCAGACGGGCCATACGATCTTTGGCGATATCGAGCGCACGGGCGACGGCATTATGACCTCACTGCGCGTGATGGAAGTGATTCGTGCCGAGCGCGAGACGCTCTCGCAGCTCACGGCTCCGTGCAAGCTGCTGCCGCAGGCGCAGGTGGCCGTGCACGTGGCGGACAAGGACGCCGCGCTCGAGAACATGGGCGTGCAGAACGCCATCGCCGAGGCCGAGGCTGCGCTGGCAGGCGAGGGCCGCGTGCTCGTGCGCAAGAGCGGAACCGAGTCGGTTATCCGCGTGCTGGCCGAGGCGCCCGACCAAGCATCCGCCGATGCCGCCATGAAGCGCATCGCCGCCGCGCTGGAAGCTCTGTAAGGTAGTCATTGGGGACGTTCTTAAACGACTAGGTGAAGGGGGGGCGCTGCGGATTGGTTCCGCGGCGTCCCCTTTGCGTTGGCGTGTCGGTTATGCCTTACAGCTCGTAGAGCGTGGTGAACTTGTCCTGCAGGTAGCTGCAGTAGTAGCGGGCGTCAAAGTCCATGCCGCAGGCGCCCTTGATGAGCTCCGGCGCGTCCTTGGCGCGGCCCCACTGCCAAATGTGCTCGCCCAGCCAGGCGCGGACGGGTGTCAGGTCGCCGCTCGCACAGGCGCCGGTAAGGTCGACACCGTCGCGGCACATGGCCGGCACAAACATGGCATCGTAGGCACTGCCCAGCGCATAGGTGGGGAAGTAGCCAAACGAGCCGCCGCTCCAGTGCGTATCCTGTAGGCAGCCGTGCGTGTCGTCGGGAACGGGAATGCCCAGGTACTCATCCATGAAGCGGTTCCAAAGCGCGGGGATGTCCTTGGCCGTGGCCTCGCCGGCAAACAGCATGCGCTCGATCTGGTAGCGCACCATAATATGCAGCGGGTAGGTGAGCTCGTCAGCCTCGGTGCGGATCAGCGAAGGCTGCGCGATGTTCACGGCGTGGTAGAGCGTGTCCTCGTCGACGCCGCCGTAGACCTCGGGTGCGTGTCGGCGCAGCACCTCGAGCAGCGGTCCCATAAAGGCGCGGCTGCGACCCACGGTGTTCTCAAAGAAGCGGCTCTGGCTCTCGTGGATGCCCATGGAGGTACCACCCTCAAGACAGGTGCGCGCATAGACAGGATTGACGCCCAGCTCGTACATGGCGTGTCCTGCCTCGTGGATGATGCTGAAGACGTTGGAGATGCAGTCGTTCTCGTAGATGTGCGTCGCGATGCGCGCATCACCCACGGCAAAGCCCTCGCTAAACGGGTGCTCGGTAAAGGCGAGCGTGGTGTCGTCCAGGTTTAGGCCGACAAGCTTCATCAGATCGAAGCTCATGGCACGCTGGGCAGCCTCGGGCACGCGGACATGCAAAAAGTCGGCAGCGGGCTGCTGGCCGCGCTCGCCGATGGCGTGCACGAGCGGCACGACCGTGGCCTTGACCTCCTCGCAAAACGCGTCGAAGCTCTTGGCGGAAAGGCCGCGCTCGTACTGGTCGAGCCAAACATCGTAGGGGTCGCGCTTGGGATCCATGAGCTCTGCCTGATGCTTAAGTTGGGCGACGATTCTATCCACATAGGGCTCAAAGCTCGCCCAGTCGTTGGCCGTCTTGGCTTTGTGCCACACGGCGTCGGCCTCGCAGGTGAGCCTGGTCCAGGCCTCGGCCTCCTCGGTAGGAATAACGCTTGCCTCGCGTTGATCGCGGCCGAGCACGCGGATCTCGTCAAGCAGCTGCGGGTCGTCGATCTTGCCGCCGGCGACGGTCTCGCGTGCCAGCGAGTGCACGAGTTCGACAGACTTTTCGCTGGTCAGGAGCTTATGGTGCTCGCCAGCAAGGGTGCCCATGGCGTCGGCACGGGCGGCGGCACCGTTGGCGGGAGCAATCGTCGCGCCGTCAAACTCGGCAATCTTGAGCAGGTACTCGCGAGTCCACAGCTTGCCCTCGAGCTTGCGGAATTTTTTGACGGCCTTGTCGACTTTAGCGGCCTTGACGCCCTTGGCGGCCTTTGCCACGGCGGCCTTGGCCTTCTTATCGAGTTTCTTTCCCATACCGTATCCTTAATCTCGCAGGCCGAGCGCCGCAGGCGGGTGCGCGGCCAGTTTGCACAGCTACCTGCCTTGTACCCAGCGCGAATAAAACGGAACGCGGCGATGTGCTCGCGAAATGTGTTATCCTATAGCCCAATGCGTTGACGGAGAGGGTTTTGCCCGCCGCGTCGCCGGCAAGAGAGGGAAGGTCATGGGCTGCAAGCCTTCCTGCGGTGGCAAGGGCCAAGCGTTCACTCCCGAGCAGCGACCTCAACGGGCACGCGGCCAGTGGCAGCAAAGTCCCAGTAGGGAAGCCGTGAGCCTCGCGACAAGGGGCAAAGAGTGGGCGCGGCGGGCCAGACATCCGCCGGGTCAAACAAGGTGGTACCGCGGAATTCAACCGTCCTTGGGCAATGTACATGCCCGAGGGCGGTTTTTTTGTTACCGAACCGGGCCGCGCATCCGCAACATCGGGCGGCGTCAGCCGTCCCGGAGCGCGGATGTGCGAGAGACGAAAGGGAAGACATGAGTCTGATTGATGATCTGGTCAAACTCGAGGAAGAGGCCAAGGAGCTCGTCACTAGCGCTGACGACGCCGCCAAGCTCGAGGCCGCGCGCGTTGAGCTGCTCGGCCGCAAGGGCCGTATCACCGGCCTGATGCGCATGATGGGCAAGCTCGCTCCCGAGGATCGTCCCATGATGGGCAAACGCGCCAACGAGATGCGCCAGCTGATCGAGGGCATGCTCGACGAGCGCACCACCGAGATGAAGGCCGCCGCCCTCAAGCACGCACTCGAGCACGAGGCCGTCGACATCACGCTGCCGGGCATCCGTCCGCAGATCGGTCACCAGCACCTGATCAAGCAGATCATCGAGGAGGCCGAGGACATCTTCTGCGGCATCGGCTACACCGTCGAGTCCGGCCCCATGGTCGATACCTCCTACTACAACTTCACCGCGCTCAACGCGCCCATGGATCACCCGAGCCGCTCGGCTCGCGACACGTTCTATGTGGTCGACAACAACCCCGGCAGCGTCGCGCATCCCGAGGCTCACGCTCACGGCGAGTCCGACGTGCTGCTGCGCACCCAGACCTCGGGCGTGCAGATCCACACCATGGAGTCGCAGAAGCCGCCCATCTACATGATCTGCCCGGGCACCGTCTACCGTCCCGACACGGCCGATGCCTGCCACCTGCCGCAGTTCAACCAGATCGAGGGCCTGGTTGTTGACGAGGGCATCACCTTTGGCGATCTTAAGGGCACGCTCGACTACTTTGTTAAGTGCATGTTTGGCGAGGACCGCAAGACGCGCTACCGCCCGCACTTCTTCCCCTTCACCGAGCCTTCCTGCGAGGTGGACGTGAGCTGCCACGTATGCGGCGGCAAGGGCTGCAACTTCTGCAAGCACAGCGGCTGGATCGAGATCCTGGGCTGCGGCATGGTCGACCCCAACGTTCTGATCAACTGCGGCATCGACCCCGAGAAGTACACCGGCTTCGCCTTTGGTATTGGCGCCGAGCGCGTCGCGGCCCTGCGCTACGACCTGCCCGACCTGCGCACGTTGATGACTGGTGACATGAGGTTCTTGAACCAGTTCTAGAACGCTTTCTTCTTAGTTGCAGTTTCCGGCTCAAAGCCGCATTTATGAAAGGAGACCAGTTAGATGCGCGTTTCTTACGACTGGCTCAAGACCATGATCGATATTCCGGAGGATCCCAAGACCCTTTCGGACGAATATATCCGTACCGGTACCGAGGTCGAGGCGATCGACACCGTGGGCGAGTCCTTCGACCACGTGGTGACCGCCAAGGTGCTCACCAAGACCCCGCACCCCGATAGCGACCACATGTATGTGTGCTCGGTCGACGTGGGCGACAAGAACCTCGACGCCGATGGCAACCCCGCCCCGCTGCAGATCGTCTGCGGCGCGCAGAACTTCGAGGCTGGTGACCACATCGTCACGGCCATGATCGGCGCTGTCCTGCCCGGCGACGTCAAGATCAAGAAGAGCAAGCTTCGCGGCGTCGTGTCCATGGGCATGAACTGCTCCGCGCGCGAGCTCGGCCTGGGCGGCGACCACTCCGGCATCATGATCCTGCCCGAGGATACGCCCTGCGGCATGCCGTTTGCCGAGTACGTGGGCTCGAGCGACACCGTGCTCGACTGCGAGATCACGCCCAACCGCCCCGACTGCCTGTCCATGATCGGCATGGCCCGCGAAACCGGTGCCATCTTCGACCGCGATTTCCACGTTGAGCTGCCCGCCATCAAGGTCGAGACCGGCCGCGCGACCGACGACGAGCTTTCGGTCGAGATTGCCGACGAGGGCCTGTGCGACCGCTACGTCGCCCGCATCGTGCGCAACGTGAAGGTCGGTCCCTCGCCCGACTGGATGGTCAAGCGCCTCAACGCCCTGGGCGTGCGCCCGCACAACAACATCGTCGATATCACCAACTACGTGATGATGCTCACCGGCCAGCCGCTGCACGCCTTTGACCTCGACACCTTTGCCGAGCGCGATGGCCACCGTCGCGTGGTGGTTCGCGCCGCCCAGCAGGACGAGAAGTTCACGACTCTCGACGGCGAGGAGCGCGTGCTCGACGCCGGCATGGGCCTCATCACCGACGGCGAGCGTCCCGTGGCGCTGGCCGGTGTCATGGGCGGTATGGATTCCGAGATCGAGGACGATACCGTCGATGTGATGGTCGAGAGCGCCTGCTTCAACGCCGGCCGCACCTCGCACACCAGCCGTGACCTGTCGCTGATCTCCGACGCCTCCATTCGCTTTGAGCGCCAGGTCGATGAGACCGGCTGCGTGGATGTCGCCAACGTTACCTGCGCGCTGATTGAGGAGATCGCCGGCGGCGAGGTCGCTCCCGGCTACGTCGACGTTTTCCCCGCGCCCAAGACCATCGATAGCATCAAGCTGCGCTTGGCCCGCGTGCACGCCATCTGCGGCGCCGACATCGAGCCCGACTTTATCGAGCGCTCGCTCACTCGTCTGGGCTGCACCGTCGAGCGCGACGGCGAGGACTTTATGGTTACCCCGCCGAGCTTCCGTCCCGACCTGCCGCGTGAGATCGACCTGATCGAGGAGGTCCTGCGCCTATGGGGCATGGGCCGCGTTACGGCGACCATCCCGGCTGCCAAGAACCACATCGGCGGCCTGACCCGCGAGCAGAAGCTCACCCGTAAGGTCGGCGAGATCCTGCGCGCCTGCGGCCTCAACGAGACCACGACCTTTGGCTTTGCCGCCCCGGGCGACCTGGAGAAGATTGGTATGTCCACCGAGGGCCGCGGCTGCCCCGTGGTTCTCATGAACCCGCTGGTGGCCGAGCAGACCGAGATGCGCCGCTCGCTGCTGCCGGGTCTGCTGCAGTCTGTGGCCTACAACGAGGCCCACGGCACGCCCAACGTGCACCTGTACGAGGTCGGCAGCCTGTTCCATGGCCGCGAGAACGCCAGCCTGCCCAAGGAGACCAAGTCCGTGGCGGGTGTGCTCTCGGGCCAGTGGAGCGAGCAGTCTTGGAGCATGAAGTACCGCAAGCTGCGTTTCTTCTTTGGCAAGGGCATCGTTGAGGAGCTGCTTGCCCAGCTGCGCATCGAGAAGGTTCGCTTCCGTCCCGTCGAGGGCGAGAGCTATGCCTTCCTGCAACCGGGTCGTGCTGCCGAGGTGCTCTCGGGCGGTACCGTGCTGGGCTGGGTTGGCGAGATCCACCCCGAGGCGCGCGAGGCTATGGGCATCGACGAGGTCGTCGTTGCCTTTGAGCTTGACCTGGACAAGCTGATCAAGGGCGCCCGCAACCAGGATAACTACCGTGAGTTCTCGCAGTACCCGGCCGTTGAGCACGACCTTGCTATCGTGGTCGACAACACTGTGACCTGCGAGGATCTTGAGCGTCGTATTACGAGTGCCGGCGGCAAGCTGCTCGAGGGCGTGCGCCTGTTCGATGTCTACCGCGATCCGGTCCGCATCGGCAAGGGTAAGAAATCCATGGCCTTTGCGCTTACGTATCGCTCCGACGACCACACGCTCACCAGCGAAGAGGTCGAAAAGGCGCACCAGAAGATCGTCACCAAGGTGTGCAAGGGCGTAAACGGCGAGGTCCGCGGCTAGGTCCTGCGCCGGATATGGGCCAGCGTCGGCTGCCGCCGAGTCTTACGTGACTGCTGTTTTCGGTATAAGGCACCGTTGAGCCTGCATATATGACACGCGCATTACATAACGGCGTGCTGCTTTGTCGGCAGTGCGCCGTTTTGCTATGATAGCCCGCGGAGTGTTACGAATCTGACATTACGTAACACTGGAAAGGTGATTCAAGCGGCGTTGCAATTCCGTGCGCCGATAACCGGGAGGCGTACATGCACATTCCAGATAATTATCTGTCCCCGCAGACCGATGCCGTTATGGCGGTGGCGATGGTGCCCGTTTGGATCCACTGCATCAAAAAGGTGCGCGCCACGCTCGATCGCGAGCACATGGCGTTCCTGGGCATCTGCGCCGCGTTCTCCTTCCTGCTCATGATGTTCAACGTGCCGCTGCCTGGCGGCACCACAGGCCACGCCGTTGGTGGCGCACTCATCGCGCTGCTGCTGGGCCCCGAGGCCGCGGCTATCGCGGTTTCGGTCGCGCTGGCGCTGCAAGCGCTGCTGTTTGGCGACGGCGGCATCCTGTCCTTTGGCGCTAACTGCTTTAACATGGCCTTCGTGTTGCCGTTTGCCGCAGCCATCGTGTTCCGCGCGCTTAACAGCCGTTTGCACGACAAGAGCTGGGGCACCTCGGTTTCGGCCATCGTAAGCGGCTGGGTCGGCCTGTGCCTGGCGGCCCTGTGCGCAGCAATCGAGTTTGGTATTCAGCCGATGCTTTTCACGAATGCTTCGGGCGCTCCGCTGTACTGCCCCTTCCCGCTGTCCATTGCCATTCCGGCCATGATGATCCCGCATATGTTGGTAGCCGGCGTGGTCGAGGGCGTGGCGACTGCCGCGATCTACGGCTTTATCAAGAAGACGGCGCCGAGCGTTATCGTCGGCCCCGAAGCCGCCGATGGACAGCTTGCTGCCGAGGGCGCTGCTGCAAAGAAGACCTCGCTGGTCCCCACGCTCATCTTGGTTGCCGTGCTTGTCGTGGCCACGCCGCTGGGCCTGCTGGCCACGGGTGACGCCTGGGGTGAGTGGGACGCCGAGGGCGCCGCGACCGCCGTTCAGGAGGCTGGCGACGACAGCCTGCAGGCTTCGGTCGGTCTCGACGCCCCGACCTTTGCCGACGCTCTGCCTACGGGTGATTACCTGCAGGCCTATTCCGAGGAGCAGGGTCTCGGCTTTGCCGGTCAGGCTGCCATGTATATCCTGTCCGGCGTGATTGGCGTGGCGGTGCTCACCATCGCATTCCGTCTGATCTCGCTGACGGTCAAGGAAAGCGGAGCCCATGGCGATGGTCGAGCTGCCTAGCTGGCTTGCGGTCGAGCAGCGATACGAGCCCACGGGCGCTCGTCATCGCGTGATGCAAAAGAACGTCCTGCACCTGGCGAGCCTGCTTGAGCGGGTTCGCCTGGGTGGAGGCGCGCACGAGGGCGGGTCGATGGTCGACCGCGCCCTTTCTTGCGTTTCGGCTCCGGTGCGCCTGGTGGGGATATTCGTTTGCGTCCTGTGCGTGTGCCTGACACAAAGCCCACTGTACCTCATGTTGATGGCGGCCATTGCGCTGGTGCTCGTTGCCGTGCGTCCCGTACGCGGGCTGCGCGCGACCTTTGTGCCGGCGCTTGGCGCCGCGGGGCTCGCAGTGGTTTTGGCGCTGCCTGCCCTGCTGCTGGGTGCTTCCGCTACGGGCGCCATGCTCAAGATTGCGCTCAAGACCTTCATTAATGTGTCGCTGGTGCTGGGCGTTTCGTGGACCCTCACGTGGAGCCGCATGTCGGCGGCGCTCAAGATGCTGCACCTACCCGACGAAGTTATCTTTACGTTTGATATGGCGCTCAAGCACATCGAGGTGCTGGGTCGTACGGCGCACGATCTGTGCGAATCGGTCATGCTGCGCAGCGTTGGCCGTGCGCCCGAGGGATTTTCGCGTACCGATTCGATCGCGGGTATCATGGGCATGACCTTTATCAAGGCGATGAAATGCAGTCGCGCGATGGACGAGGCTATGCTTTGCCGCGGCTTTGCCGGTGCGTATCCGGCTCCCGCGCGCGCCAGGTTTGGCTGGCGCGATGCGGCCTATGCGGCCGGCGTGGCGCTGCTGACAGTGTTGTGCGCCGTGCTGTAACGCGGGCGGTCGAACCGTCGATATGAATAGGGAAGGGCGACGTTTTGGCAAACGATACAAATGACGCGATGGGCGCGAGCGGTGCTGTTGGCGCCGAGGCAACGCCGCTCATCGAGTTTTGCGACGTGGTGTTCTCCTATGCGGGGCATACGGTTGTCGATGGCGTGTCGCTGCGGGTCGATCGTGGTGAACTCGTTGCCCTGCTCGGTCCCAACGGCTGCGGCAAGACGACGATTATGCGTCTTATTAACGGCCTTGAACTCGCGGACGCAGGGGCATACCTGTTTGACGGGCACGTGGTCGATGCGGCGTATCTGAAGGATTCTGCTGCTGCTCAGAAGTTCCACCAGCGCGTGGGCTTCGTATTCCAAAACGCCGATGCCCAGCTGTTCTGCGCCACGGTGGGCGAGGAAGTTGCTTTTGGTCCCGCGCAGATGGGGCTGCCGGCAGACGAGCTCGAGCGCCGCGTGCGCGATGCCATGGGGCTGTTCCAGGTTGCCGACCTTGCCGACGCCTCTCCCTATCAGCTCTCGGGCGGGCAAAAGAAGCGTGTGGCGCTGGCGGCAGTTGTATCGATGAACCCCGATATCCTAGTGCTCGATGAGCCCACCAATGGGCTCGACGAGGATTCATGCGACATCGTGGTCAACTTCTTGCTGGCCTACGTCGCGGCGGGTAAGACGGTCTTGATGAGCACGCATCACCAGGATTTGGTGCGACGCCTGGGTGCCCGTGCAATCTATATCGATCGATATCACCATGTGGTCGAGGCGCCTTCGCCGTCGTATGGAACCGAAAGCGGTACTACGGACTAGTTGCTGCGTAGAGCGTGCGTAGCCGCCCGCGCGGCTTTGCCGTGATGGTATAGTTATCCAGGTTTTTTATGGGGGTGGCTATGCCAAGTTGGAACATTCATATCGCTCAGACGGAGCGTTTGCTGGAGCGCACCGGTGCACTTGCCAATAGCGTGCGCGACCGCAATGCCTTTTTGTTTGGCTGCGTGGTTCCGGATATCTTCGTGGGCTATATGGTCCCTGGCATCGCCGATCCCATCCCGTACCGCATTACGCACTTTGCAAAGCCCGAGCCTATCCCTAAGCCTCGTGAGCATGAGTTCTGGGATACCTATGTGGCACCGTTGCTTAAAAGTTCGCCCACCGGTGCGCCAGCCGCGGCTACCTCGATTGTCGAGGAGCGCGAGCGACTGAATCGCGTGCACTATCCCCAGCGCTACAGGGATGCCGAGCCGGTTGCCGGTCCCGGCGCCTGTGAGTTCTCGCTTGCATCCGAAGATGTGGCGCAGTCGTTGCTCGATTTGACACTGGGTGTCTGGTCGCATCTGGTGGCCGATACCGTATGGAATACGCGCGTGAATCAGTACCTGGAGGCGCACGGCGGCAAGCCGTGCGAGGAGTTCCGCATTAAAAAGCAAGGCGACTTTGACTGGTTTGGCAAGACGCTCGGCATCGTTTCGATTCCGCGCGCGACCGATCGCCTGTATACTGCGGCGACGCGTTTTGGGCAGTATCCCATCCATAAGGAGTATGTGCTCAAGACCATCGGCGTTATGCACGAGATCGTGCGCGAAAACCCCGGTGAGCCCGACCATCCGCCATACCGCCTGCTGACCGAGGAGTTCTTCGACGCGACGTTTACCGAGGTGATCGAGCTGACCGAGGCGGGCTTTGCGGCTCGCGTTGCCGCTTCTGACGTCCCTGCAGTCCCTCTGATCGCTAGCTGCTAGCCGGCCGGCTTGACGGTGAACAGTTCACCCCAATTGACCAACGGCTCCCCTTGCAAGACGTCTTCGGTGGTGCGCTCGGCATCGGAGAGGCTTGCGACTGAACGCAAATCGATGAAGCGGCATATGAATAAGGTCTTAAAAAAGGGCCCGGAAGGCAATGCCTTCCGGGCCCTTTGCAATGCAAATTTGCTTGCAAGTACGATTTAGCGCACCTGAGCGACGTAAGCGACGTTGGTCGAGGAGACCTTATCCTCGAGCTGGACGCTCATGCGGGAATCGCCAGCGGTAGCGACGGTCAGATCGCCGGCCTTGACGTAGCCGAGCTCCTTAGCGGTCTCGATCGCCTTGACGATCGTGCCGTTGACGGTGCCCTGGGTAATCTCGGCCTGGTGCGGGATAACGCCCCAGTACATAATCATCTGCTGGACGGCCCACTCGTGGCGGGAGAACGCGCAGATCGGCATGTTGGGACGGAAGTGCGAGATCAGGCGAGCGGTACGACCGGTGGTCGTCGGCACGGTGATGCACTTGGCGCCAACGGTGGTAGCCATGTTCACAGCGGACATACCCACAACGTTGTTGACGACGCGGGTGCCATGAGCGTCGGCCGGAACCTCGAGCGGAGCGTGAGCCGGGAGGTACTTCTCAGTCTCGAGAGCAATGCTGGCCTGCATCTTAACGGCCTCGACCGGGTACTTACCGGCAGCGGACTCGCCAGAGAGCATAACGGCGTCGGTGCCGTCGTAGATGGCGTTAGCAACGTCGGCAACCTCGGCGCGCGTCGGGCGCGGGTTCTGCTGCATGGAGTCGAGCATCTGCGTAGCGGTGATAACGGGCTTGTAGGCCGCGTTGCACTTGGCGATGATCTCCTTCTGGATGTGCGGAACGAGCTCGGGCTTGATCTCGATGCCCAGGTCGCCACGGGCGACCATGATGCCGTCGGAAGCCTCGAGGATCTCGTCGAAGTTCTCGACGCCCAGGGCGCACTCGATCTTCGGGAAGATCGTCACGTGCTCGCCACCGTTCTCGCGGCAAAGCTCGCGGATGCCGCGGACGGACTCGCCGTCACGGATGAAGGAAGCGGCGATGTAGTCGATGTTCTCGGTCAGGCCAAAGAGGATGTCCTGACGATCGCGCTCGGTGATGGCGGGCAGCGAGATGTTGACGTTGGGCATGTTGACGCCCTTGCGCTCGCCGATCAGGCCGTCGTTCTTAACGACGCAGGTCATGTCCTGGCCGTCGACGGACTCGACCTCGAGGGCAACCAGACCGTCATCGATCAGGATAAGGGAGCCCTTCTCGACCTCGGAGGGCAGAGCCAGGTAGTCGAGGGAGATGTGCTCAGCGGTGCCGTGGAAATCCTCGGACGTGGGCTGGGCGGTGACGACGATCTTATCGCCGGTCTTGACGGCAACCTTCTTGCCATCGACCAGAAGGCCGGTGCGGACCTCGGGGCCCTTGGTGTCGAGCAGGATGCCGACGGGCAGACCGAGCTCCTTGGAAATACGACGGACGCGCTCGATGCGACCGTGGTGCTCGTCGTAGGATCCGTGCGAGAAGTTAAAACGGGCGACGTTCATGCCCGCCTTGATCATCTCGCGGATGGTCTCGTCGCTATCGCAGGCGGGACCCATGGTGCATACAATCTTGGTGCGCTTGTACATTCAGACCTCCATCTGACATCGTCTTGCGCTGATAGATAAACCATAAGAAATAAAACTGAGATGATTATAACGAAATGCCGACCGAATACCCCAAAAAATCGACCGTATGCCGAATTAGAAGTTCATTTTTTGCGGAAAACGGTATATGCAAAAACTTTACCAACCGTTCTGACCGCTGCTATCTGGGCGATATTTCAGTTTGACGATGTGCCGAAGAAAAAACGTTTTATCAATATTGAGCATCACACGGTCTGCATCGTTGCACTCGAGCCGTGTTTCCAATTGGAATGTTTTGGCTAGACGCGCTGCTTTGGGGTACCATAGCTCCACTATCAACTGCCGCTCAGCACGGCAGCCTTGATGAGCCCTTGCCCTTCTCCTGGGAATTATGATCGGGCATCAATCTGCTGAGTGGCCCGAATCCCAGGAGGGGACTCTATATGCAAAAGGAATACCTGTCCGCCGCGGCGGAGGTGCTCAGCGACCAGGGCGTCGATGAGAACCTCGGCCTGAGCAACGACGAGGCGTCGTCGCGCCTCGCCAAGACAGGCCCTAACAAGCTCGAGGAAGCCGAGAAAACGCCGCTGTGGAAGCGTTTCTTTGAGCAGATGGCCGACCCCATGGTCATCATGTTGATCGTTGCCGCCGTCATCAGCGCGCTCACGGGTATGGTCAAGGGCGAGCCCGACTTTGCCGACGTCGCCATCATCATGTTCGTCGTTATCGTCAACTCGGTACTGGGCGTGGTCCAGGAAGCCAAGAGCGAAGAGGCCCTCGAGGCCCTGCAGGAGATGAGCGCGGCGCAGTCCAAGGTGCTGCGCGACGGCAAGCTCGTGCACCTGCCGAGCGCCGAGCTCGTGCCCGGCGATGTGATCATGCTCGAGGCGGGCGACTCCGTCCCGGCCGACTGCCGTGTGCTCGAGAGTGCCACGATGAAGATCGAAGAGGCTGCACTCACTGGCGAGTCCGTGCCCGTCGAGAAGCATGCCAACGTCATTGAGCTCGCCGCCGGCACCGACGACGTGCCGCTCGGCGACCGCAAGAACATGTGCTACATGGGTTCCACCGTGGTATACGGCCGCGGTCGCGCCGTCGTGGTCGGCACCGGTATGAACACCGAGATGGGCAAGATCGCCGGCGCCCTGGCCGAGGCCAAGGAAGAGCTCACGCCGCTGCAGGTGAAGCTCGCCGAGCTCAGCCGCATCCTTACCATCATGGTTATCGTCATCTGCGTCGTCATCTTTGGCGTCGACATCATCCGCCACGGCGTGGGCAACGTTCTCACCGATCCGACCGCGCTGCTCGACACCTTTATGGTCGCTGTCTCGCTTGCCGTCGCCGCCATCCCCGAGGGCCTGGTTGCCGTCGTGACCATCGTGCTGTCGCTCGGCGTGACCAAGATGGCCAAGCGTCAGGCGATTATCCGCAAGCTCTCTGCCGTCGAGACCCTTGGCTGCACGCAGACCATCTGCTCCGACAAGACCGGTACCCTCACCCAGAACAAGATGACCGTCGTCAAGCACGAGCTCGCTGCGCCTAAGGAGAAGTTCCTGGCCGGCATGGCTCTGTGCTCCGACGCCCAGTGGGACGAGGAGCTGGGCGAGGCCGTGGGTGAGCCGACCGAGTGTGCGCTCGTCAACGATGCCGGCAAGGCGGGGCTCACTGGCCTGACTGCCGAGCATCCGCGCGTGGGCGAGGCCCCGTTTGACTCGGGCCGCAAGATGATGTCCGTGGTCGTCGAGACCCTGGACGGCGAGTATGAGCAGTACACCAAGGGCGCGCCCGACGTGGTGATCGGCCTGTGCACCCATATCTACGAGGGCGACAAGGTCGTTCCGCTGACCGAGGAGCGTCGCGCCGAGCTCGTGGCCGCCAACAAGGCCATGGCCGACGAGGCCCTGCGCGTGCTGGCGCTGGCAAGCCGCACCTACACCGAGGTCCCGGCCGACTGCAGCCCCGCTGCGCTCGAGCACGACCTGGTCTTCTGCGGCCTGTCCGGCATGATTGACCCGGTCCGCCCCGAGGTCGCCGACGCCATCCGCGAGGCCCACGATGCCGGTATCCGCACCGTCATGATTACGGGCGACCACATCGACACCGCCGTGGCCATCGCCAAGCAGCTGGGTATCGTCACCGATCGCAGCCAGGCCATCACGGGCGCCGACCTCGACCGCATGAGCGACGAGGAACTCGACGCGCACATCGAGGACTACGGCGTGTACGCCCGCGTTCAGCCCGAGCACAAGACCCGCATCGTCGAGGCTTGGAAGTCGCGCGACCAGATCGTGGCCATGACGGGCGACGGCGTCAACGACGCCCCGTCCATCAAGCGCGCCGACATCGGCGTTGGCATGGGCATCACCGGTACCGACGTCACCAAGAACGTCGCCGACATGGTGCTTGCCGATGACAACTTCGCCACCATCATCGGTGCCTGCGAAGAGGGCCGTCGCATCTACGACAACATCCGCAAGGTCATCCAGTTCCTGCTTTCGGCAAACCTTGCCGAGGTCTTCTCGGTGTTTATCGCCACGCTCATCGGCTTTACCATCTTCCAGCCGGTGCAGCTGCTGTGGGTGAACCTGGTTACCGACTGTTTCCCCGCGCTCGCGCTGGGCATGGAGGACGCCGAGGGCGACATTATGAAGCGCAAGCCGCGCAACGCTAAGGACGGTGTCTTCGCCGGACATATGGGTCTGGACTGCGTGGTCCAGGGTCTGATCATCACCGTGCTGGTGCTGGCGAGCTTCTTTGTGGGCGTGTACTTTGACATGGGCTACATTCACATCGCTGATATGATCGCCGGCAATGCCGACGAGGAAGGCGTGATGATGGCGTTCATCACGCTCAACATGGTCGAGATTTTCCACTGCTTCAATATGCGCAGCCGTCGTGCGTCGCTGTTCACCATGAAGAAGCAGAACAAGTGGCTGTGGGCTTCCGCTGCGCTGGCGCTGGTGCTGACGGTGATCGTGACCGTACAGCCGACGCTTGCCGAGATGTTCTTTGGCCCTGTGACGCTTGAGCTCAAGGGCGTTCTTGCCGCGCTGGGCCTGGCCTTCCTGATCATCCCGCTGATGGAGATCTACAAGGCGATCATGCGCGCGGTCGAGAAGGAGTAAGTTAACCTGTCCGGGCCCGCCCCTGCGTGTTTTCTTCTTCGCTGGTCCTCGCGCTTCGCGCTGCGGGATCGCTCAGAAGAAACCCCTCTCGGCGGTCGGGCCTTCGGACAACCTCTCGGGACCATGAGCTGAGGGAAAGTATGTGAGCTGGTCGGGCTTTGCCCGGCCAGCTCTTTTTGATTTAAAATACCTGCTCAGTTGTGATTTTGGCTGCTGGGAGGCGTTTGTGGCTAAGGCTAAGGCTAAAGCGAAGAAAAAGACGACGGGGGCGCGGGCTAAGCGCGGTCGTCGTCGGAAACTCGCGACCGAAGCGCCCGTGTCTGCCGAGGAGTTGTTGGCGAGCGTACCGGGGCTCGATGCGCTGCAGGATGTCCCGGCGTTTGATGATCTGCCGGTCGATGAAACCCAGCAGACTGCCTTTGATGATTTCTGCGCACATGCCGAGGAGCCCGAGCAGATGCAGCTCGGTGCCGTGGTACGCCTGGATCGCGGGTTTCCGCTGGTGGCCACTGCCGACGACACCTTTCGCGCCGAGCATGCCGTGGGGTTTGCCAAGTCGCGCGGCGAGGACGAGGTCCTGCTGCCTGCCGTGGGCGACCGTGTGGCGGTACGCCGCGCTCCCGGGCACGATATGGGCGTGATTGAGTACGTGCTGCCGCGCCGTACGAGCTTTGAGCGTTGGCGCGGCCGCGCCCGTGGAGAGCGCCAGGTGCTCTGCTCCAACGTGGATAGCGTGCTAATCGTGCAGGCGCTCGGTGCCGGTGAGGTGCTGCTCGACCGCGTGGCGCGCTCGCTGGTGTTGGCGCTCGACTGCGATGCCGAGCCAGTGGTGGTGCTCACCAAAGCTGACCGCTGCGATGCCGAGGAACTCGAGCGCGATTTGGACCGCGTGCGCCGCCTGGTGGGTCCGGACGTGCGCGTAATCGTGACGTCCTCTGCCGAGGGCCGCGGCCTGGACGAGGTCCGTGCCTGCGTGCCTGCCGGGAGCTGTGCCATGATTCTGGGCGAGTCGGGTGCCGGCAAGTCGACGCTGCTCAATGCACTGCTGGGCCACGATACGTTGGCGACCGGCGGTGTGCGTGAACGCGACGACCAGGGCCGTCACACTACCGTCGCGCGCGTGATGGTGGCGCTGCCGGGCGACGCCGGCGTGATCGCCGATGCTCCGGGCCTGCGCAGCCTACCGCTCGTGGGTCACGAGCGAGGTCTGGCGCGCGCTTTCCCCGAGATTGTCGAGGCATCGCGCGCGTGCCGGTTTGGCGATTGCACACATACCCATGAGCCGGTCTGCGCCGTTCGCGAGGCCGAGGACGCCGGGCAGATCGACAGCCTACGGCTGGAAACGTTCCAAAACTTGGCGTCATCCATGCGCGTGAGCGCTCAAATGCTCGATCCCGATGTTCATCTGTAATTGATTTTTCCTATGACAGCCGTCTCCCAACTGTTCAGGAGACGGCTTTTTTGCTGCGGAAAAGCCTCGAAACATGCAGTTTGCTGACGTGCTGACCAAAACCTTGCCACGAGCTTGACGGGCTGGTCAGCTTTTGGTCAGCGATTGGTTTGACATCGAAAACCAAGATTGCGATTGCGCCGCTTTGCACTCTGACCGCCCAGACAATGGTGGTACGGGCATTCGCCCGGCACTGCCATGAGAGGAGCGGCCGTGAACAAGAGCAAGCGCATCGCCATCAGTCTGGTCGCGGGCGTGCTCGCTGCTCTGCTCTGCATGGTTTACGGCTCGTCGATCCGCTCGCAAGCCGAACAGGTCCAGGCTGAGACCTTGGCCAAGTACGGTGGCGATCGCGTCGAGGTATGCGTCGCGGCGCGCGATATCGATGTGGGCGAGACCCTCGATGAGACCAATGTCATAACCCAGGAATGGCTGACAAGCCTGCTGCCGCGTGACGCGGTGACCGAGCTGCGCCAGGTGCGCGGCGACGTGACGACTTCGCGTATTCCCAAAAACGCCGTGATCTGCAATGTCTACACCAAGGCCGAGAGCCACAAGCTCGAGGTGCCTAAGGGCAAGGTCGCCGTTTCGGTGGCGGTCGATGCCGAGCACTCGGTCGGCGGCGCCACGGGCGTGGGCAGCTACGTGGATGTGTATGTGCAAAAAGACGGCGTAACCGATCGGCTGTGCGGCGCGTACGTAATCGATACCAGTGAGGATTCCGGTGCCACGCGCGAGGGCAAGATCGAATGGGTGACGCTGGCGGCTGACCCCGAAGACGTCAAGGAACTGCTGGGAGCTTCGGGCAAGGGAACGGTCAGCTTGACGATTCCCGCCACGGCGCGCGGCAAAAAGAGCGGAGGCGACGAGTGATGAAGGCGATCTGGCTTGCGTGCTGCGCGTGCGGCGATTACGGGCTGTTGCAGCGGGAAGTCGAGGGCCGTGATGCGGGTGCACAGGTGCTTCGCGTGGGTGACCTGGACGGGCTGATTTCCATGGCGCGGGCGTTTCCGTCGCGCCGCGGGGCTGCCATCATCGCGGCGTCTCTGTTTGATACCGAAGATGTGCGCAAGACTGTTGCGCGCCTGACGGCCGAAGGCCGCGTGAGTCGCGTGGTCGTGTTGATAGAAGCACTCGATCCGTCGGATATCGAGGGGCTGTTTCGCGCAGGGGCGACCGAGGTCATCGCTGCGCACAGTATATGCGGCAACGGGCGCGCGGGCGAGGGAGCGGTTGATTCCGATCGGCACATGACGATTGAGCCCGATGCTTTTGTTGATAGGGAACCCGGGGCGCCTCGCGCTACAAGAGGCCCGCGTGTTGATGATTATGGAAAAGCGGAAGCCGAGCATGGTCGGCGCCCCCGGAACCCCCTTGTATACGATGACGCTGGAGGGCCGGCGCAGCATGCTGGCGACTCCCCGGCTGTAGATATGGGATACGTGCACGGCGTGAATCTGGCGGATGAACTCGACGAAGTTGAGGGCTTTGCCGGGTGCGGCGAGTTGTCGCTGATGCAGCATGAGCAGATTGCGCAGAACGAACCTGCCTCGCAGACCGAACAAGCTGCCATGCCGGCTTGGACGCAGCGTGTGGTTGCGGCGGGGGAGACGGGGACGCTGCCACCGACGCCCGCTCCGCCTCCTCCGATGCCGCCGGCAGACGCTGCCGCTCCGCAGCATCGAGCTCCGGTCATCTGTGCCATTTCGGGTTCGGGCGGTTGCGGCAAGTCGACGATCGTTGCCACCATGGCACACACATCGTCGCTGTTGGGCTTGCGTGCCGCCGTGCTCGACCTGGACCTGATGTTTGGAAACCTTTACGACTTGTTAGGCGTCGATGCTCCGCGCGATATGGCGGCACTTATCGAGCCGTCGGCGGCGGGCGCGCTTGCCGAGCCGGATATCGTGGCCACATCGATGCGCGTGGCGCCGGGCGTTACGCTCTGGGGCCCCGTCGCGGCGCCCGAGCAAGCCGAGCTCATGGCACGTCCGGTGGAGCTACTGCTTGATGTTCTGCGTCGCGAATCCGACGTGGTCTTTATCGATACCTCGGTCTTTTGGGGCGACGCCGTGGCGGCTGCGGTGGCGGCGAGCGACCGTTGCCTGGTCGTTGGCGATGCGGCGGTATCGTCCGCGACATCGGCGTCGCGCGTCATTGAACTGGCAAGTCGAGTAGGTGTGCCGCGCACGCGCATGAGCGCCGTGTTCAACCGGTTCGGTGCGCGCGGGGCAGACGAGGACGTCGCCATGCGCTTTGAGATTGCCTGTGCGTTGAGCTCCAAGATTCGTATCGCCGATGGCGGGCAGGATCTCGCCGCGCTCATGGCGTTTGGGCGCGCTGACGAGGCAGTGGGGCAGACCAGCGCTTTTGCGACCAGCGTGCGCGAGGCCACGCGCGAGATGCTCGTGGAACTGGGGTGCGCCGTCGGCCCTTGGAGCGATATGGTCGCCGACCGTGCAACGCGGACCGAGCGCCCGCGTATCCGCCTTCCCTGGTCGCGCGAGGGTGATCAGCGATGAGCCTGCAAACAAGGATTAAGGCTGCCGGCGCTGCAGCGGCGGCAGCGCCTGTAGATGCGGGGCGTCGCCGCGCGGTGAAACGACGCACCAAGCGCGCCGTGATGGACCGCATGGGTTACGACGAAGTGGCGCGTATCAGCGCCTATATCGACCCGGCACTTGCCCGCTCGGAATTGCGTCCCGCGGTGGAGGCGGCGCTCAATGTTGAGGAGCCGACCGATCTCGCGACGCCCGAGCGCGAGACCATCATCGACGAGATTTTGGATGACGTGGTGGGCCTGGGGCCGTTGCAGCCGCTCATCGAGGACGACACCGTTACCGAGATCATGATCAACGGCTGCCGCTCGGCTTTCTTTGAACGCGGCGGCGTCTTGCACCCCATCGAGCATGCGTTTGAGGATGATGAGCAGATCCGTGTGCTTATCGACCGCATCATCTCGCCACTTGGCCGCCGTATCGACGAGCGCAGCCCCATCGTCAACGCCCGCCTCAAAACGGGCTATCGCGTCAACGCGGTGATTCCGCCTGTGGCGATTGACGGACCGATTCTCACCATCCGAAAGTTCTCGGACCGCATCTGCTCGCTGGACGAGCTTGTGGGGCTGGGGTCGCTGCCGCTTTGGTATGCGCAGCTGCTGTCGTGTGCGGTGTCGCTGCGACAGGACCTGGCGGTTGCGGGAGGCACGGGATCTGGCAAGACCACCCTGCTCAACGCGTTGTCATGCGAGATTTCCACTGGCGAGCGCATCGTGACGATCGAGGACTCTGCCGAGCTCAAGTTTGCGCATCATCCGCACGTGGTGCGCCTAGAGGCGCGCGAGGCTTCAATTGAGGGTGAGGGTGCGGTGACGATTCGCGACCTAGTAACTAATGCCCTGCGCATGCGCCCCGACCGCATCGTGGTGGGCGAGGTGCGCGGTGCCGAGTGCTGCGACATGTTGCAGGCCATGAACACGGGCCACGACGGGTCGCTCACCACACTTCATGCGGGCTCAGAACAGGAGACCGTGGTGCGTCTGACGTTGCTTGCACGTTATGGCATCGATCTGCCGAGCGAGCTCATCGAGGAGCAGATTGCCATGGCGCTCGACGGCATCGTGATGTCCGAGCGCCACGCCGATGGCAGGCGTTTTGTCTCCTCGTATTCGGGGGTGCGTCGCGCCACGTCGGGCGGCGTAGAGCTCGAGCGCTATGTGACTTTCGATGCCGCCGAGCGCACCTGGACGCTTGACCGCGAGCCGCCGTTTATCGCAGAAGGCCTGCGGTCGGGGACGCTCACACAAGAGGAGGTGGACGAATGGAGGTCGCTGTGCCCCTCGTCGTAGGGGGTTTGGCAGGGTTTTCTGTTGCGACGGCGTGCGGGGCGGAACCTCGTGTGCCGCAGGTGCCGCCGGCGGAGCTGGCGCGTCAGGCGCTCGAGACGGTGGCAGAGAAGCTGCCGCGTAAGCTGGTGGAAAACGATCTGCTGAAAAAGATTGCCCGTTCGTGGGCATCGCTGGCTCCGGCGCATCGCCTTGGCCTCGTGATTGAAGATGCTTCGGGGCGTTTGGCGTTTCTGCTGCTATCGAGCGGTGTCTGCTGCGTTTTACTAACGATGGTGTCGTTATCGCCCCTCGGATTTGCCTTGGGACTTGTTGCTCCGATTGCCGTTGGCGCCGCTCGGGATGGCTTTGAGAGCCGGCGCGAGCAACACGATGCAGAAGAGGCCATGCCCGAGGCGTTTACCGCACTTTCCATGTCGCTTGCCTCGGGACATTCGCTGGCCCAGGGCATGCGCTTTGTGGGCGCTCATGCGCAAGAGCCGGTACATACCGAGTTTTTGCGGGTAGCGGCGGCGATCGATTGCGGCATCTCGGCGACCGACGCGCTCGATGACTTGCTCGTGCGCATCGACGCCCCCGGTCTTTCGCTTGTGACCTTGGCGCTTAAGGTGTCACAGCGCACTGGCGCTCCGCTTGCCGACTTACTGTCCGAGGCGTCGAGCATGGTGGGGGAGCGCATTGAGCTCAAGCGCCGCCTGGATGTTAAGACGTCACAGGCGCGTATGTCGGCACACATGGTCGCGGCGATGCCGGCGGGCATGTGCGCGGTGTTGGCGCTGCTTTCGGCAGATTTTCGTCGCGGTCTTGCGACGCCTGCCGGTGCGGGCGCTGTGGTGCTGGGTCTAGCCCTCAACGTCGTTGCCCTGGTGGTTATCCGGCGCATTATGCGGGTGGAGCTATGAGCGCCCTGGTTGCAGTTGTGGCTTGCCTGTGTGCCCTGAGTGTATTTGTCGCGACGGGTTTGGATCGGGCGGATGCGCGCAAGATCGCAGGGGCCTGCAAGCGCGAGGCGGTGCTGGTCGCTGCCGCGGGTCGCTCGGTGGTCGATGCCCTGACCGCGCGAGTGAAGGGCGCGGTTGGAGCGGGCGGCCCGGCGCGAGTTTCGCTCGGCGAAGTGTCCGAGATGATCGATGTTGTGCGCTTGGGTCTTTCGGCCGGTCTTTCGTTTGATGCGGCGCTTGAGATTTTCTGCGCCAACCGTCGGTCAGTGCTGGCTCTTCGCCTTGAGCGGGCCTGCATGGCGTGGCAAGTGGGCGTGGGTACGCGTGAGGACGAGTTGTTGGCCGCCGCGCGCGATCTGGACGTGCGAGCGCTCGAGACCTTTGCCATCACGGTGGGGCAGGCGCTCGCCCTGGGTGCCCCACTTGCCGAGACGCTGGCCGCTCAAAGTCGCGAGATCCGTGCGGCTCATCGCGCCGCGGTCGAGCGTGAGATCGAGCGTGCGCCCGTCAAGCTGCTGATTCCCACCGGCACGCTCATCTTGCCGGCGTTGCTTCTGTCCATATTGGGCCCGCTGCTGGGAGCAGGCGGGATGATGTAGGGAGGAATACATGAACACGATGGTCGAAGTTGCTGACAAGGCTTGGAACCGGGCTTTTTGCCGGGCGATTCGCGCTCGCCAGCATGCCAAGGAGCTGTTGCAGGAGGAGAGCGCGCAGGGTACCACCGAGTACGCCATTTTGGTGGGTGTGCTTGTGGTGATCGCGATTATTGCCATCGTTGCATTTAAAGGCAAGGTCCAAGATCTATGGAACGCTATCAGCGAGGGCATCAACAGCCTGTAGAGGGCGAGCGCCCCATCGGGGTGCTGCTGGTGTTTGCTTGCCTGACCGTGGCGATAGCGGCGGTGCTTTGGGGGCTTAACGCCGCGCGGCAGCAGCGTCCTGGGGCCGCCTTCGATTCGGGCTCAGATTCGGCGGTGGCGTCTCAAAAAGATGAGATGCGAGATGCGGACGATTCGGATGTCGCTGTCACGGCGCAAACCTTTCTGCGGACGCTCGACAAGCGGTCCGGCACTGCGACGGATTCGCCTGAGGACAACGCGATTGCGGTCCGGCTTGCATGGTCCGAGGACCGACCGATGACCGAGGCAGCGGCGGATATGTTACGCGCCTACCGCGAGGTGCCAACGGCCCAGCTCGCCCTGAGCGGCTATCTCGATATTAAGGGCAACGTATGGGGCGCCATCGTGCGCGATGGGCGCGGCTGGGTCGATATGGTGACGGTTGCCGCGGATGCCGGTGATGCCTCGTGCCGCCTGCGCGTGATCCGCCTGAGCCCGCAAACAATAAGCTCAAAGGAGGGATCGTGAAATGCATGGCGTTCTGCGTGAAGAGGTTGCCCAAGCGACTGTGGAATACGCCATCGTCACGGTGGCGCTGCTATCGATCGTGCTGGCGATTGCGGGACTTTGGCGTGCTGGCACCGATGGACGCTTGGCGGCGCTGGTTGAGCGGGCGGCATCCCATGGCGTTGCCTCGACGTCGGTTATCGACGCCGCTGCGGGCGCTAAGGACATCGCGTTGTATTGATATCGCGCGCGAGGACCGGGCGCAGTCTACGGTCGAGGCCGCTTTTTTGCTGCCGACGTTTTTGACGCTCATCCTTCTCGCCCTGCAACCGGTGTGCCTGCTTTATACGCGCGCGGTCATGGAGTCTGCCGCCGCCGAGACCGCGCGGCTCATGACCACGACGACGGCGGAGGACGACGATCTTAAGGAGTTCACCCGCCGCCGGCTTGCCGCGGTGCCCAGCGTTTCGATCTTTCATGCCGGCGGGCCGTTGTCGTGGGATATCGAGCTTGGCCGGGCCGGTGCGGGTGGCGTCTCGTCCGTGTCCGTTTCCGGCGAGGTCAAGCCGTTGCCTGTGATCGGTGCGTTTGCGCAGGCTATGGGTGGTACCGCCGAGGGTGGCTACGTTGAGCTCAAGGTCGATGTCTCGTATCAATCACGTCCCGAATGGCTGGAGGGAGATTATGATTCGTGGATTGCTACATGGGATTAAGCGTTTCTGGTCTAGATGCGTTTTGACGCGCCGTCCGAGCTGCCATCGCAAGCGAGGCGGCTTTATGGGCCGCGCCGGTATCGACCTGTTTATCGAAGACGGTGCCTACACCACGCTTTCTTCTGCCGTGGTCATCCTAGTGGTGCTCACGTTGTTGTTTTCGTCGACCGCGGCGATATGGAGCATGTCGCGTGCCGGGGATACCCAGGTGGCGGCCGATAGTGGCGCGCTGGCGGGTGCCAACGTAGTGTCGTCCTATCACACGGCTGCCACGGTGGTTGATGCGAGCATCTTGAGTCTGGGGCTGGCGGGGTTTGCCACAATCGGGACGGGCCTGGTCGCCATCCTCATCCCAGGTGCCGAACCAGTTGCCGGCAATATGGTCGACACCGGGATTGAGATCATTAAAACGCGCAACAAGTTTGCCAAAAGCGCATCGGAAGGCTTGCAGAAAATCGAGACGGCTCTGCCGTATCTGATTGCCGCGCGTGCCACGCGGGCGGTGTCGGCGCAGGATACCGATAGTGTGGCCTATACCGGTACGGCGCTTGCCGTGCCCAGGACATCCGAATCGGACTTCGCCGCGCTCAAAGGGTCAGAGATCTCGACCGATGCCATCGAGAGCACCTCAAAAGACCTTGACTATGCTGCCAAGGAACTGAAGAAAGCGTCCGAGAAAACGTCAAAGGCCAAGGAACGCGCCTGGCTTGCCGATTGCGGTGGATCGGACAGAGGCGCAGTCGGAAGCTGTTCGTGCATGTGGGAACGCGCGAAGAACTTGGCGAAGCTTTCGGATATTGAGAATCCGCACTATGCCTCGAGTGTCACATGGGAGCCGCAAGTGGCGCTCGATCGCGCGAAGGCCTATTACCGCTTGCGCCTTGCAAACGAGGCACCTCAGGGCTCAAGCGTCGAGACGAAGGCGGAGTCGGCGGCGCGCAAGGCGTTTTACACCTATGCGAGTACAGAGGTCAATCGTGCATATGTAACCGAGGACGGAGATGCAGTCACTTTCCATATCCCGCTGTTGCCGCGCAACGCTGACGAGGTGCGAGCGACGGAACTCTATACCGATGCGGCGTGGCCAACCAGCGCCATCGATGGCAAGACGTATCTGCATTACGGAACGAGTTGCCCCAACTATAAGAAGGGGTCGCCAGGCGGGCTAGCCTCGGTTGCTGATTATGACGGGCAGGACAGATGCAACAGATGCCATTTTGGCGTTTCGTCGCTCGGTGCCGTTGCAGCGCCTTCGACTTCTATCGAAAACGGCTTCGAATACCACTTTGACAAGTTCAAAGACGCCCTGGAAGACTACGTTAAATGCCGCAACATAGAACTCGAACTTGAGCGTCAGGCCGAGGATGAGGCCGACCGTGCGGGCAATGCGTTTGACCAGGCCATTAAAGCGCTTTTCGGCGAGCGCCCGCGTATCGCCCCACCTGGACGCAACGGCGTGGTCGCATTTGCAGTTTCGGGTGACATTACCAGCCCCGATCAACTTAACTCCTCGTTTAACACGGCAGTCAGGCTTGGCGATCGCGGTGCTATCTCTGCCGCGGTGCTGGCGCCCGATGAGGCGACGGCGCAAAACAACGTGCTTTCGCGATTTTTCTCGACATTGAAGGAACGCTCGGGCGGCGTTGCCGGCGTGCTCGACGGCGTCATGGATGTTTGGGGACGGCTGCTCGTGGGATACGGTGATATCCAAGGTTCGGCCGACGAACTTATGGACGAGATGATTAAAGACCTAGGAGGGGGCAGCGGTGCGTTGGGCTCCATCGCATCGTGGCTCGGCGATACCGTTTCGGCGTCCGTGGCGGCGCTGGGTTTGGAACCGTGCGACTTGCGCCTGCGAAAGCCGGTGCTGACCGATTCCGTCAATGTCATTAAGAGTCCGGGGTCTGACATTGCGGGTCTCTCTCAAGCGCAAGACAAACTGCGAAGTATTCCGTTGGGCGTGACCGATCCCAAGGCGCTTTGCGAGGCGTTGGAATATCAAGTCGAACGCACCATTAGCGGTACGGTGTTCACGCTTGCGGAGATTCCTCTGCCCGGCGGCGGCTCCATCCCACTCACCGTCGATGTCGCCACGCTGGTTGGCGCTCTGGGCGGTGGGTCGTAATGAGTATCCGCATGCGTCTGCGCGAGGAGCGCGCCCAAGCGACGGTGGAGATGGCGGTGGTTACGCCCGTTTTGCTGGTGCTGGCACTCATCGTGTACAACGTCATGATCTTTGCCAGCGCTGTCGCGCGCTTCGACCGCGTGGTACCCGACATCGTGTTGGCGCACGCCGTGGCGTCGGAGGGGGAGGGCGACGAAAGCTCTGCCGATGCCTCGGCGACGGTTCAGACTCAAATTCTGAATGCCATGGAAGGCTATGACTTGCGGATCGAAGTGTCGAGCGAGCAAGGCGCGGAGGCATCGGATGGTGGCCTGCTCTCCCTATCCGGTACGTTTAGGACCTACACCTGCACCATGCACTATGAGCCGTGGCCGACTTCTCTCAGCATCGCTGGCGTTTCGCTGGGGGCGCCGACAACGTTGTCGCACGAGCGCGCGGTGACGGTCGATCCATGGCGTCCGGGGGTGGTCATGTGACCGCGGTCTCGTCTTACATCGCCTACGCGCGGGCACTCAACAGGCTGGGTTGGACGCCGGCCGAGTTTGTGGTGGCGGAGTCGTTTGCCGTGCGCCTGCGCGGCATGCTGGGACGGCGTCCGGTTGCCGCCAACGGCCTGCCGCTTGTCATGGCGTTTCCGCACTGTTCCTCGGTCCACACGTGTTTTATGGCTTATCCCATCGATATCGCCTTTATCGATGCGCGCGGCTATGTCCTCGTATGCTACGAAAACGTATGTCCCTGGTGTATGTGCTCCTGCCCCGGCGCCTGGGCGGTATTGGAACGCCCTTCAATCCTCGCTACACCTCCCGCCCTCCAACAAGTGCCGGCGTAAGAGATTGGCGACAGCGGACTTTCGTCATACGAAATTGGGTAAGATGGAGGAGAAGGTGCATGGATGTTGAGATCCATCCGAACGCCAAAAAACACTTGACGGAAAAGCAGGTACTAGGTGCCTGGTTCGCGGTTACTGAGTGCATTCGCCGCGAGTCGGAGGACGAGCCGCCGAGATGGCTTGCCATTGGATGGCTTCCAGATGGTCGAAGTGTGGAACTTGTTGCGGTCGAACTAATTCGTGGATGGCTCATTATTCATGCCCTGTCTCCGGTTCAGAAGAAATTCTGGCAAGAGATCGAGCGAGCTCGGCAGAGGGGTCGATGATGGGCAAGACGTATACGGCCGCTAATGGTCAGGTTGTAACGGATGAAATGATTGACGCGTGGTGCGAGTCGTACGAGCGCGGAGAGTTTCCGGATGGCGAACACACCGTTGGTGGGATCGTGCGTGGACGGCCCCCGCTCTCAGGTGAGGGGACGGCAACGCTGTCGGTCAAGATTCCTCTGGGAATGAAGGAGGCCATTCGTCGACGGGCGGCTGCCGAGGGGATGACGCCAAGTGAGTTTGCCCGTGCGGCTCTGAGCGAAAAACTTCTTGCTGCCGGCTGATGCCTCTGACGTGCCGATTTATAGAACCGAGGCTGTGCTCAAAAACTTTTTTAAAATTCTCGGTTGACCGGAGCGCGTCCTTGGTTATACTAATCAAGCCTTGAAACAAGGCACACCTCAAATGGCTGGGTAGCTCAGTTGGTAGAGCAGAGGACTGAAAATCCTCGTGTCAGGGGTTCGATTCCCTTCCCCGCCACCTTGAATTGACGAGGACCTCTGCAAAGGGGTCCTTTTCTTTTATGTAGCCCATGCACGGAATCGAACCCCGTGAGGGCGCGGAGCTGAGGAAACGCGATAGCGTTTGCCAGCGTAGCTCGCAAGGCGCGTAAGCGCCGCAGCGGTCCGTCCGCGCAGCGCGCGGACGCGATTCCCTTCCCCGCCACCTTGACTTGATAAGGACCTCTGCAAAGAGGTCCTTTTCTTTTACCGAGGGCTCCTGCGGAAACTGCATCCCGGAATAAAGCCTCAAAGCGGGATGCGCGGATTCCGTCTGCCCGGACATTCCTCCCACTTTTGCGCCACTTTGTAGACCGTTCGGTCGCCTGTCCGCACGCGCGGGTATACTCAAAACGTTACTTTTCCTATGCAATACGATGCAGGCTCGACCTGCGCGATTCGAAGGGGGCCGTGATGGAGAGGATTCTCGGCGTTAATCTCTCTGGCTGGTTTATTCCCGAGCCCTGGGTGACCCCGTCGCTCTATGCAGCGACCGGAGCATCCAATGCAGCCGAGCTGCAGGAGGCCATGGGCACCGCTGCCTATAACGAGCGCATGCGTCGCCATTACGAGACGTTTGTGAGCGAGGATGATTTTCGTCGTATGGCGCAGATCGGTCTCAACGCCGTGCGCCTGCCGGTGCCGTGGTATGCCTTTGGCTCGCAGGAGTCCGACGCTTCCTACATCTCGGTCGTCGATTATATCGACCGTGCTATTGAGTGGGCCGCCAAGTACAACATCCGCGTACTGCTCGATCTGGCGACGGTGCCGGGCGGCCAGGGCGATTCTAACGATTCGCCCACGACGCCGGAAGTCGTCGCTGAGTGGCATTCGTCCACCAATGGCCGTCACGTTGCGCTCGATGTGCTCGAGCGCCTGGCCGATCGCTACGGCGAGGCCGAGAGCCTGCTAGGCATCGAGCTGTTGGATACGCCGCAGATGAGCGTACGCAAGAGCCTCTTTACCATGACAGACGGTATTCCGGCGCACTACCTGCGCAACTTCTATCGTGATGCGTACGAGCTCGTTCGTTCGTATATGCCCGAGGACAAGATCGTCGTCTTTTCCTCTTCGGGACACCCTGGCGAGTGGAAGCACTTTATGCGCGGTGCCAAGTACAAGAACGTCTACATGGACCTTCACCTGTACCATTACCGCGACGAGTATGCGCTCGACATCACGAGCCCCCGCGGTCTGACGACGGCGATTTCGCGCAACAAGCGTGAGCTCAAAGAGGCGGCCGCAACTGGGTTCCCCGTGCTGGTGGGCGAATGGTCGGGTGCGGCGATCTTTGCCAACTCGTCGGTTACGCCCGAGGGCCGCAATGCCTACGAGCGCGTGTTTATCGCCAACCAGCTGGCATCGTTTGCGCCGGCGGCTGGCTGGTTCTTCCAAACGTGGAAGACCGAGAAGCGTATTGCAGCATGGGACGCCCGCGCGGCACTCGGCACGCTCGAGCGCGGCATGATTGAATAGGTTGATATGACGCAAAACAGCGCCCACACGGGCAAACTTTATGTGGTCGGTACGCCCATCGGTAACCTGGGCGACCTGTCTCCGCGCGTCGGCGAGGCATTTGCCGCCGCCGACGCCGTCTGCTGCGAGGACACGCGTGTGACCTCAAAGTTGCTGATGCACCTAGGCATCTCCAAGCCGCTCGTTCGTTGCGACGAGAACGTGATCGCAAGTCGCGCCGCCGGCCTGGTCGACCGCTTGCTGGCGGGGGAGACCCTCGCCTTTGCCTCGGATGCCGGTATGCCGAGCGTGTCTGATCCCGGCCAGGCTTTGGTTGAGGCGGCGCGCGAGGCGGATGTGCCTGTCGAGGTTATTCCCGGCCCCTCTGCTTGCGTCACGGCGCTCGTTTCGTCCGGCATTCCCTGCGAGCATTTTTTCTTTGAGGGCTTTTTGGGCCGAAAGCACGGCGACCGCGTGCGCCGACTGCAGCGCCTTGCCGTCGTCCCCGGCGCGCTCATCTTCTATGAGTCTCCACATCGCATCGTCGCGACGCTCGAGGCCGTGGCCGAGGTCTTTCCCCAGCGCGATGTTGCCGTCTGCCGCGAGCTCACCAAACTGCACGAGGAAGTCTTGCGTGGATCCGCCGCCCAGCTAACCGAGGAGCTGCGTGCCCGTGGCGAGGTAAAGGGCGAGATCGCGCTGGTCATCGCGCCGCCGAGTGAGGACGAGGAGGCCGGTATCGCGCCGGTTGGAGCCGCAGCGGTAGGCCCTGACGAAGCCCTGCGCGAGGACATTCGCGCCGCGCTCGAGGAGGGGGAGCCCGCCTCTGCGGTGGCCAAGCGCCTGTCTCAGAAGTATTCGCGCCGCAAGCGCGATGTCTATGCCATGGTGCTCGATATGCAATAGATGGAGGATATCCAGCCCTTGCGCTAGAATCATCCCCTGTATGCAACGTTTTTCTGGAGGACAAACCCCATGGATCAAAGCAAGCCTTCGTTCTTTATCACGACGCCCATCTACTACGTCAACGCCGATCCGCACCTGGGCACGGCTTATTCCACCATCATCGCCGACGTTCAGGCCCGTTATCGTCGCTCCGCCGGCTATAACGTCAAGTTCCTGACCGGCATGGACGAGCACGGCGAGAAGGTCGCCGAGGCCGCAGCCAAGCACAACATGACGCCGCAGGAGTGGACCGACAGCCAGGCTCCGCACTTCAAGGAGCTTTGGAGCAAGCTCGAGATCTCCAACGACGACTTCATCCGCACCACCGAGCCGCGCCAGCATCATGCCGTGCAGTACCTGTGGGAGCGCATGAAGGAGTCCGGATACCTGTATAAGGGCAGCTACGACGGTTGGTATTGCGTGCCTGACGAGACCTACTTCACCGATACGCAGGTCCAGAAGGGCGACGAGGAGTACGGCAGCGTCGGCCAGCACCTGTGCCCCGATTGCCACCGCCCGCTCGAGCGCGTGCAGGAGGAGTCCTACTTCTTTAAGCTCTCTGCGTTCCAGGACAAGCTGCTCAAGCTCTATGACGAGCACCCCGATTTTGTTGAGCCTGCGTTCCGCATGAACGAGGTGCGCAGCTTTGTCGAAGGCGGCCTCAACGACCTTTCCGTGAGCCGTACGAGCTTTGACTGGGGCATCAAGGTCCCGTTCGACGAGGGCCACGTGACCTACGTGTGGTTCGACGCGCTGCTCAACTATATGACGGCCGTCGGCTACGGTGTCGACACCGACGAGGCCCGTGCCGAACTGGCCTATCGCTGGCCCGCGCAGTTCCACATCGTGGGCAAGGACATCATCCGCTTCCACTGCGTCATTTGGCCCGCCATGCTCATGGCCATTGGCGAGGCCCTGCCCGAGCACGTCTTTGCCCACGGCTTCCTGACCGTGCGCAATGCCGAGACCGGTAAGGCCGAGAAGATGTCCAAGAGCCGCGGTAACGCTATTGCTCCGCAGGATGTTATCGACATGCTGGGCGTTGAGGGCTATCGCTACTACTTTATGACCGACGTGGTGCCCGGCACCGACGGCGCCATCAGCTTCGAGCGCATGGAGCAGGTCTACAACGCCGATCTGGCCAACAGCTGGGGCAACCTTATCTCGCGTTCGCTCAACATGAGCGGCAAGTACTTTGACGGTTGCGCGCCCGCCAAGCCCGCATCGTTCGATGCGTTCGACAACCCGCTGGCAAAGATCGCCGACGGCCTGGTCGATCGCTACATGGCCAAGATGGACGTGCTCGATTACGGTGGAGCTAAGGACGAGGTCATGGAGCTCATCCATGCCGCCAACCACTACATCGAGGACTCCGAGCCTTGGGTGCTTGCCAAGGACGAGGCCAAGGCTGACGAGCTGGCGTTTGTGATCTACAACCTGCTCGAGGCCATCCGCATCGCCGCTCACCTGCTGATGCCGCTCATGCCCCAGACTTCTGCCGAGGCCCTGCGCCGCCTGTCCTGCGAGGACGAGGCCGCGAGCGATGACCTCAAGGGCATTTGCGCTTGGGGCCTGCTTGCCGGTGGTCAGCCCGTCGAGAAGGGCGAGCCGCTGTTCCCGCGTCTGGGCTAAGCCGCTGCGCGCCATATCGGCAATTTGCTGTTTAGATGTAAGGGCATGGCCGCAACGGTCCATGCCCTTTTGCTTTACGATGCAGCCACCATGTTAAGGAGGCAACCATGACAACTTCGCCTTTGGCAAACCCCACGGCAACTAGGGAGCTGCTAGAGGAGTTTGGCCTTGCGACCAAGCATCGCCTGGGCCAAAACTTCCTGATCGACAACCATGTGATCGAACGTATCTGTGAGCTCGCTCAGCTTACGGGCGATGAGCGCGTGCTCGAGGTCGGCCCGGGTTGCGGCACGCTGACGTTGGCCCTGCTGCAGGAGGCGGCGTGCGTTACGTCGATTGAGGCCGATCCCGAGCTTGAGCCGGTGCTCGACGCCCACGCCGCCGACTATGCCAACTTCCGCTTTATCATGGGCGACGCGCTCAAGGTGTGCCCGGAGCAGATTGAGCGGGCCGCTGGTGGTGAACCTACGTTGTTTGTCGCGAATCTGCCCTATAACGTGGCGGCGACGATCATCCTTCAGTTCTTCCAGACGATGCCCGCGCTTAAGCGCGCTGTCGTCATGGTGCAAAAGGAAGTTGCGGATCGTATTGCCGCAACGCCGGGCAACAAGACCTATGGCGGCTACACGGCAAAGCTCGGCCTGTATGCGCAGGTGACGGGGCGCTTTGAGGTGCCGCCGCGCTGCTTTATGCCGGCGCCGCATGTGGATTCTGCCGTGGTGCGCATCGATCGCGTTGACGGCGTGGTACCCGAGGGCCTCGACCGCAAGTTTGTGGCCCGCGTGATCGACGCTGCATTTGCTCAGCGTCGCAAGACGATCCGCAACTCCATGAGCGCCAACGGCTTTGCCAAGGACGCGCTCGACGCCGCCTTTGAGGCTTGCGATATCGCGCCCACCACGCGCGCCGAGACGCTTGACGTTGCCAACTTTGTCCGTCTGGCCCAGGAGCTATCCCATGACGCTTAATGCCGAACGCGTGACGTTTACCAAGAAAAAGAAAACGGTCGTCTGTCCGGAGCCGCTGGCACCACTTGCCGATACTCATGCGCATCTGCTCTCATTTTGGGGCAAAGAAGTGCCCGAGACGCTCGTGCGTGCCAAAGCTGCGGGCGTCGACCTGTTGGTGACGGTCTTCGACCCCATTGCCGATAAGCGCAGCGTGGCGGACTATAGCGACTGGCTGGTTCGCGAGATCCTGCCGATGCGGGATATCCCGCAGATCAAGTATCTCGCCGGCGTGCATCCCTATGGCGCGCCGGATTATACCGACGAAATTCACGCACAGGTCGTTGCCGCACTCGATGATCCCTTATGCGCCGGTATCGGCGAGATCGGTCTGGACTACCACATGGATTACGACGACGATATTGCGCCGGCGCCCCACGACGTGCAGATCGACTGTATGGCGCGCCAACTCGAGGTCGCCGTACGCCGCAATGTGCCGGTAGAGCTGCATCTGCGTCATGAGGATACGGACGAGGAGCGCACCTCGCATGTGGACGCCTACAACGTGTTGCGCGAGGTCGGCGTGCCCCAGGCCGGTTGCGTACTGCACTGCTTTGGCGAGGACCGAGCCACGATGGAGCGCTTTGTGGATTTGGGTTGTTACATCGCCTATGGCGGCGCGGCTACCTTTAAGCGCAACGACGACGTGCGCGAGGCATTCGCGGCGACCCCGCTCGACCGTATTTTGTTCGAGACGGATTGTCCCTATATGGCGCCGGAGCCCATTCGCGGTCTTGAATGCGAGCCTGCAATGATTTCCATCACAGCAAACGCGCTGGTCAACGACCGCGTCGATCGTACCGGCGAGGACGCTGAGGCAATCGCTCGAGCCGCCTGGGAAAATGCCTGCCAACTTTTTCAAAAATAGTTCTTGCGTTCGCGGTGGCGCTCCGTTATTCTAATTCCTGCACGCGGGCGTGGCGGAATTGGCAGACGCGTACGGTTCAGGTCCGTATGGGGGCAACCCCATGAAGGTTCAAGTCCTTTCGCCCGCACCATTAAATGAAAGAGCTCCCAGCAATGGGAGCTTTTTTGTTATGGGCCCATCGCAGGGACTTGAACCTGCGAAGGAGCGAGCGTAAAGAAAACGCGGAGCGTTTTTAGCGAGCTGGCGAGGACGCCGTCAGGCGGCCGAAGCCGGTGCGGATCCGCGAAGCGGATACGCGGACGTCCTTTCGCCCGCACCATTAAATGAAAGAGCTCCCAGCAATGGGAGCTTTTTTGTTACGGGCCGTTTTTGGCAGATTTGACCTATCGATTTCGCGCGGTAGATGCCCCCGTGGTCAAAAAGTGGCAAATATGAGTACTGGCACGAAAATAGAGACATTTCACGAAGCCATTTTTGCTCATTTTGCGCAACAGATGTACGCTAATTTGACCCAATCTTGAGACAAAACAAAGTAAATTCGATAGACCTCGGGTTCAAAAAGGCGATTTTGACCCAAATACGCTGTTACTAAACTGGTAACAGTACTCATATTTGGCCTTTTTTGACCACGGGTCCTCTTGTTGGTGTCACACAGCTGCTTCGTGCGGGTATCCTAGTCCCAACGCGTACCTATCAGAGGAGAAACCATGCTGTTGTCCGGTATCATCGCTACCCTTACGAGCCTTCTACTCCCCATCATCATTTTGTTGCTACTGCTCCCCAACGCCTGCTATGTCGTTGAACAGCAGCATGCTGTGATCATCGAGCGTCTGGGCAAGTTCAACCGCATCGTCAACGCGGGCTTCCACATGAAGGTGCCCGTGATCGACCGCAAAGCCGCCACGGTGAGTCTGCGCACCATGAAAAACGGTTTTGGCATCGACGTTAAGACCCAAGACAACGTGACTATCGGCCTTGAGGTCTCTGCTCAGTACCACGTGAGCTATGACATGGGCGCCGGCCCGGCAGATTCGGGCATCTACAAGAGCTACTACATGCTGCAGGAGCCCGTCGACCAAATGCGTGACTTCATCACCGATGCCCTGCGCTCTTCCATCCCCGTCTACACGCTCGATGAGGTCTTTGCCAAAAAAGACGATATCGCCAAGGACGTCAACGCCACCGTGTCCGAGCAGATGGCCGCCTACGGCTTCACCCTCGTGTCGACACTTATCACCAAGATCGCGCTGCCGACCGAGGTCGAGAACTCCATGAACGACATCAACGCCGCCCAGCGAAAGCGCGCCGCTGCGCAGGAGCTCGCCGAGGCCGATCGCATCAAGCGCGTTACCGAGGCGACCGCCGAGGCCGAGGCGATGGAAAAGGCAGGCGAAGGCATCGCCAACCAGCGCAAAGCCATCGCGCTGGGCATCAAGGACTCGCTCGAGATTATCCAGGAGACGGGCGTCGGCAACGATGAGGCCAACCAGCTGTTCATGTTTACGCAGTGGTCCGAGATGATGACGGAGTTCGCTCGCACGGGCAAAACCTCGACGGTCGTGCTGCCGAGCGATTTCTCACAGTCGGCCTCGATGTTCGAGCAGATGCTGACCACCGGCAAAGTTCAGAACGAGTCGAAGGAGTAGACGCGCGTGAAATATACCGTTGTTTGCGTTGGCAAGCTCAAAGAGCGCTTTTGGAAGGACGCATGCGCCGAATACACCAAACGCCTAGGCGCCTATGCCAAGGTAGATATGCGCGAGGTTGCCGATATCGATCCGGCCAAGGCGGGCGGTGTGGATGCCGCGCGTAACAAAGAAGGCGCGGCGATCCTTGCTGCCCTGCCACCGCGGGCACATGTGATTCTGCTGGCTATCGAGGGCAAGGAGCGTTCGAGCGAGGAGCTCTCGACCTGTCTCGATGACCTCATGCTGCGAGGCAACAGCGACATCGCTTTTGTAATCGGCGGATCGGACGGCGTGAGCGATGCCGTACGCGCCCGCGCCGACGAGATGCTCAGTTTTGGACGCATTACCTTGCCGCATAACCTGGCGCGCGTGGTGCTGCTGGAGCAGATCTACCGCGCCTGCAAGATTAGCCGTGGCGAGCCCTATCACAAGTAGGTCGGCAATACGAAACAATGGCGTGGGACAATGACTTTCGTTTTGAGGAACGCATCTGAGAGGACTGTGTGATATGAAGATCGGATTTGTCGGTTTTGGCAATATGGCGAGCGCTATGGCCGATGGCTGGATTGCCGCCGGCGTGGCCGCGGGCGACATGTGCGCCTGCGCAGGCCGCTACGATGCTCTGGTTGAGCGTTGCGAGGCGCGGGGCATGGCTGCCTGCCACGATGCGGCGGAGGTTGTTGCCGCGTCCGATATCGTGGTTGCGGCGGTCAAGCCGTACATGATTGAGAAGGTCTTCGCTCCACTCAAGGATGCGCTTGCCGACAAGGTCGTCCTTTCGGTCGCCTGGACCTGGGATAGTGCCAAGTGGGAACAGGTCCTGCCGGGTGTCGCGCATATCTCGACGGTGCCCAACACGCCGGTTTCGGTGGGCGAGGGTGTCATCGCTTGCGAGAAGGCTTCCACGCTTAGCGATGAGCAGCGTGCCACGGTGCTCGGTCTGCTCGGAAAGCTTGGCACAGTGGTCGAGCTCGATTCGAGTCTGCTGTTTGTGGGCGGTACCGTGGGCGGTTGCGCCCCGGCGTTTGTCGCCATGGCGATCGAGGCTCTGGGCGATGCGGCCGTCAAACACGGTATTCCGCGCGCCGATGCCTATCGCATTGTGAGCCAGATGGTACTGGGTACGGCAAAGCTGCAGCTTGCAACCGGTCAGCATCCCGCAGCGATGAAGGATGCCGTGTGCTCGCCCGGCGGTGCTACCATCAAGGGCGTCGTCGCGCTCGAGGACGCCGGCATGCGCAGCGCCCTAGTCAAGGCCATCGACGCCACCCTTCAGTAAAACCTGTCATTTAGGGACAGATTTATTTTGGCAGGTTTTTCCTGCGGTTTTGTACCTTGAGCAAAAAGCGCCCCGCAACTGGCTCAATTCCAGTTGCGGGGCGCTTGCGTTTGCTCAGATAAAACCGACCAAAATAAGCCTGTCTTTTTTGGCAGGTTAGTCCCAGAAGCTGTCTTCTTCGTCCTCGGACTTGGGGCCACGGTCGACATACATCTTATGGGTGCGCTTCTCCATCACAAAGGCAAGAATCGCAAATAGCAGGATGCCGCCGGCGAAAAGGATGGCAAAACCGGTGCGGGTGCCAAACAAAAAGGAAAAAACTGCGTCCATTGGGTGCCTTCTTGCGTAGTTGGGTTGGGTCGTAAACGCTCATAAGTATATACTTGCCCATACATGTACAAGGTTGCAACCTAAATGGAATGTATATCGCCGGAGGATCTAATGCTTGATATCAAGTTTGTTCGCGAGAACCCCGATGCCATCGATACCGCCATGGCAAATCGCCAGACGTCTTGGGATCGCGAGAAGTTCTTTGAGCTCGACGACGAGCGCCGTGCCGTCATCACCGAGGTCGAGGAGCTCCAGGCCACGCGTAACGCCGAGTCCAAGAAGATTGGCGCCCTGATGAAGGAGGGCAAGAAGGACGAGGCCGAGGCCGCCAAGGAGGCCGTGCGCGCCGTCAACGAGAAGATCGACGGTCTGGCCGAGCGCCGTACCGCTCTTGAGCAGGAGCAGTACGACTTCATGTCTCACCTGCCCAACATTCCGTGCGAGGCTACTCCGTACGGTAAGGACGAGGACGAGAACATCGAGCGTCGCCGCTGGGGCACCCCGCGCGAGTTCGACTTCGACTTTAAGCCGCACTGGGATCTGGGCACCGATCTGGACATCCTCGACTTCGAGCGCGGCAACAAGCTCTCCGGCAGCCGCTTCACCGTTCTCGGTGGCGCCGGCGCCCGCCTTGAGCGCGCCCTTATCAACTTCTTCCTGGACACGCACACGAGCCGTGGCTTCAAGGAGTGGTGGCCGCCCATCGTCGTCAAGCGTCAGACCATGTTCGGTACGGGCCAGCTGCCCAAGTTTGAGGACGACGCCTATCACGTTTCGGGCGACAACTTCCTGATTCCTACCGCCGAGGTCGTACTGACTAACCTGCATGCCGGTGAGGTTCTGGACGCCGACACTCTGCCTCGCCGCTACACTGCTTTCACCCCCTGCTTCCGCGAGGAGGCCGGTTCCGCCGGTCGCGACACCCGCGGCATCATTCGCCAGCACGAGTTCGACAAAGTTGAGATGGTCAAGTTTGCCAAGCCGGAGGAGTCCGATGAGGAGCTCGAGAGCATGACCGCCGAGGCCGAGTACCTGCTGCAGCAGCTGGGCCTGCCGTATCGCGTGATTAGCCTGTGCACCGGCGACCTGGGCTTCTCTGCCCGTCAGACCTACGACATCGAGGTTTGGCTGCCGAGCTACAACGCCTACAAGGAGATCAGCTCCTGCTCCAATTGCGGCGACTTCCAGGCCCGTCGTGCCAACATCAAGTATCGCGACCCCGAGAACTTCAAGGGTTCGCGCTACCTGCACACCCTTAACGGTTCCGGTCTGCCGGCTGGTCGTACCATGGCTGCCATTCTGGAGAACTACCAGAACGCCGACGGCACCATCACGATCCCCGAGGTTCTGCGTTCCTACATGGGCGGCCTCGAGAAGATCGAGCCGGTCGCGTAAACTAGCTGCATAGGCGATTTGCGAGGGCGCTTCTTTTTGGGGCGCCCTTTTTGTGTACGGCTATACCATGCCGTGCGGACAGCTCGATAGAAAACACACGAACAAATGTTCTGTATACATGCATCTACCTGCTATGCTTTTGCTAACTAAGAGCAAGAGAAAGGGGATGTGATGAAGCTGTTCGACGAGCGGGTTGTTTTGTTCCAGAGCGATGAGGGCGGGGAGCACCTGCTGGTAACGTGCGAGCCGTCGGGTATGGGTGGCTTGGTGGTTCGGCAGGCGAGTGAGGGACCGTTGACGCAATGGTGCTATGAGGAGTCGCCGCATGTGGTCGAGACGTTTGTGGCGCATGAGGCGCTTGTTGTCCTTGAGCGCTTCTATGGCGTTGGAACTTCTAATCAGGTGGCCCGAATGCTGAGCGTCTCGTTTGCCGACTACGACTGTGCCCAACGGGTGCGGTCGCTTCTGGGGGAGCTTGGCGCCGGGTTCGATGTGATCGAAAAGCCAATCGATCGCACAAGAAGCGCTGATGCTTGTGATGCAGTGTGACAAATTGCGGCCCGCGAGAAAAAAGTTTGAGATTTTGCTTGACTCTAACGAACTAAAGTGGTTTTATATGTCTTGCGCTGCGGCGTTACCTCAGCTGGATAGAGGGTCTGACTACGAATCAGAACGTCATAGGTTCGAATCCTATACGCCGCACCAATTGAAATTGAAAGCCTCCGGCAACGGGGGCTTTTCT
>CABUQV010000016.1 GCA_902493855.1 uncultured Collinsella sp. | reverse complement strand
TTTCAATGCTGAAATCCCACGATTTTGCCGCCGAAAAATGCGGCTGTTTCAGGGGTCCAAAAACAGCCGTTCACTTCTCGGGAAAAGTATTAGACCTCGATAGCGGGGGGATGGGGTGCCGGTGCAAAACGGCGTCAAGGGTTGGTCGAGCAGGCGGTTTCTCCATTGATGTCCGCACGGCATGTGACACTTACCCTGCCGCCCCGCTCTGCCGCGGCGGCATGCGTCTGAACAATGACCCTCTAAGGAGTTCGATACCGATGAGTGACAACGCAAAGCATCTCGCAAAGAAGTGCGTTAAGGACGCGGGGCCGTGCCTCGCGCTGTGCGTAGCCGGAGCAGCGGTCGCGCTGCTGGCTGTTCTGGGGCCATTCGACGTGCTCCGAAGTACCAGTTCCCTGCACGTTTGCATGGTCCTTGCCGGCGCCATGATGACCGGCGGCGTGCTCGATCTGGTTTTTTGGGTGCTTGACCCGTTTGGATGGAAGAACGAAGGGTAAGCCCTAAGGGATGGAAGGGCTGGAACGGTTAGCGTAGTAATCGTGCAGAATGTGGGCTAGCGACTTGCAGGGAAGTGGTAATCCGATGACGGTCTATGTGACGGGCGATATTCACAGCGGCCTCGACATGCAAAAGCTGCGCGACTGGGATCTTGGGGATAGTCTGACGAGTGACGACTATCTCATCGTCGCCGGCGATTTTGGCTTTCCCTGGGATTTTTCTGCCGAGGAGTGCGCCGATATCGCCTGGCTGGAGTCGCGCCCCTATACCGTGCTGTTCGTCGACGGCAACCACGAGCGTTTCGATCACTGGGCGGAGCGCCCCATGGAGCTTTGGCATGGCGGGCTGACGCAGCGTCTATCGGACACCTCGCCCATCCGGCGCCTGACGCGCGGTGAGGTTTTTGAGCTCGACGGCTCAACGGTCTTTACCATGGGCGGCGCCGCGAGCGTGGATAAGGAATACCGCATTCCCTATTCCAGCTGGTGGCCGCAGGAGCTGCCGGACGAGCGCAACTTTGATGAGGCGTGGACAAAGCTCGACAGAATGGGCTGGAAGGTCGACTACGTGATCACCCACACCTGCTCTACGCGCATGCTTTTGCCCACGCTTTATCCAGCGCCCGGCTGGAATTGCCCCGCGGTTGATCGACTTACGGCATTTTTCGATGAGTTGGAAGACCGCTTGGACTACAAGCGCTGGTACTACGGGCATTTTCATCGGGATGCCAACCCGGCCGAGCGCCATACCGTGCTCTACGACTGCATCGTCCACCTGGGCGACGAGCTCCAGCCCTGGGATGTTGCGTAGGGGCGGGCATAGCGAGCGCTTCATACGATGCCTTGGGTAGTTACCCTACATTTCAGTAGTAATCAATATCTGTAGGGTAACTTAAGGCATGCTGGGAGCTGGAGGAGATGTCGCCCGACGATCTAGAGTTTCAGCGCCATTCGGTTGGTGCCGGGTAGGGTGGCGAAGCCAAAATGTTCATAGAATGCTGCCGCCTCATCATCTACTGGATCGACAACCAATGCTCGCGCTCCTGCTAGGGCAGATATTTTCAAGGCGTTCTCGATGGCATCTTTGAGCAGTGAAGCTCCAAGACCAAGCCCCTTGAACTTCTCATCGACCCCCATCATTCCAAGCAGCACTGTGGGGACTTGGGAGGGGGAGTTTCGCACGAACCATCCTCCATCAACATTTTCGCGAGCCACGGAGTGCGTGCACAACGTATAAAACCCAGCGACTGCGCCGTCGCAATACGATGCGTATATAACTGCTGATCCTCTTCTTCGCGCCGAGGCTGATCTGTTTTTAGCCCATCCGTCTACAAGAGTATTTCCGCAGTGGAAAGCCTCGATGCCTTGGCCAACGGGGAGTTGAACGGGCTTGGTAAATGTGCTCATTCCCAAACCGCTTTACGGTCAAGCAGCGCTTTTGCGGCTTGGGGCATGGGGGAATCGAGCATTTCGCAAAATGCATCGAAACCATCAGGAGAAAGATAGGTTGTTGACGCCTCGGCGATATCACGTGCGGAGCTCTCGTCAAGGTGAGCTGTGGCCCATTGGGTGAGAGTTTGGCCACGTAAGGCCGCGGCGCGCTCGTAAGTAAGGCGTTGACGTTCGGTCAACCTTAGATCCATACGGCGTTGTTTCTCAATCGTTGGCATGGCAAAAACCTCCTTTGCATAATTGTACGGAATTATTCCGTACATAACAAGACACAGAATTATGTCCTCGTTGAAGGGGGACGAGGGGGCGGGGCGTATTTGGCTACTCAGCCGTTACAGTGATGTTCTCCCGATGCGCGCGGATGACGTCCCAGCTAAAGTGCTCGACCAGCTGCTCGGCAGAGCGCGGCGTGGTGTCCGGCGCGATGCCCGTTTGTCCGGCGAGCCAGCCCAGCAGTGCTTCGGGCGCGCCAAAGTGGGCGCGTAGCTCGCCCAGGTCCAGATCGCGGTCGCGCTTGGAAAGGCGGCGGCCGTCCGGTGACATGAGCAGCGGAATGTGCGCGTAGCGCGGTGTGGGCAGTCCCAGCAGATGTTGCAGATAGATCTGGCGTGGCGTGGAACCAAGCAGGTCGCATCCGCGTACGACCTCGGTGACGCCCATGGCAGCGTCGTCGACCACCACGGCTAGCTGGTAGGCAAAAACGCCGTCGCTGCGGCGCACCAAAAAGTCGCCGCACTCGGTGGCGAGTGCCTCGCATTGGGCTCCGTACGTGCGGTCCACGAATTCGATTACGTCGCCGGCGAGGTCGTCGACGTCGGGCACACGCAGGCGCGTGGCCGGAGCGCGCAGGATGCTGCGGCGGGCAACCTCCTCGGCAGAAAGGCCTCGGCAGGCGCCGCGGTAGATGGGCGTGCCGTCGCTCGCGTGCGGCGCGCTCGCGGTGTGGAGTTCGGCGCGCGTGCAAAAGCAGGGATAGGTGAGGCCGGCGTCTTGTAGCTGGTGCAAGGCATCCTCGTACAAGTCCAGGCGATCGTGCTGGTAGTAGGGGCCTTCGTCCCACTCAAGCCCCAGCCAGGTCAGATCGTCAATCAGTTGAGCGGCAAGTTCCGGGCGCTTGCAGCGATCGTCCAGGTCCTCGATGCGCAGCACGATGCTGCCGCCCTGGCTGCGGGCCGAAAGCCACGCGCACAGGCAGCTGAACACGTTGCCCAGGTGCATGCGGCCCGAGGGCGACGGGGCAAAGCGGCCCACGACGGGGGTGGGCGCTGCCGTTGCTGGTACGTCCGCGGCGTGTGTTGCTATGTTGCGTGCGTTGATATCCATGCGGACGAGTATAGCGCGGGGTGCGGTGGGGGAGACGCTGCCGTGGCCTGCAAGTTGCCGAGGCCGCGCGTTGCGCGTGCCGGACCACCGGCTCGACAGCTCGATCGCCACCCGCCAGCCCAACCCCTCAAACGACAGAAACCCCGGCAGCTCTTCGCAACTGCCGGGGTTTCCGCGGAAAAGGGGGACATGATCCTCAAGCGAACGGCAAAGGGGCAAACCGTTTTCGCTCAACTGCTTTATGCCCCTCGCTCGCCGGCTTAATCGGCTCACGCCGCGCCCACACAAAGCCGCTACACCTGTGACGGAGCTATGAAGTGGTATCTATTGCCGGAGCGGGCTATGCCAAGGAGTGTCCCAGATTGCCGGCAGATAAGGAACGTCCCCAGGTGCCGGCCGCGGGCGTGACTTTCGTCCCGTTTGATACTCCGCTGACCTAGATGTTCGTCACATGAACCCGCAAACGTGGGACAATGACGCTACTGGTATCACAGACAAAGGATGTGCCTATGAACGCCCCCGTTGCCAAGACCTGTCGGCAGCGCTGCCCGTTTGCGCGATTTGCTTCCATTTGCGCGCTCGTCGCGTGCGCGCTGCTGCTGCTACCCGCCGTTGCACGTGCCGACGGGTATTCCATGACCCAAACCTACATCAGTGCCACGGTCGAGGCCGATGGATCGCTGACCGTTGTCGAGGGGCGCCAGTTTGATTTCGATGACGACATCAACGGCGTGTTTTGGGAGATCAATACGGGCACCAACCAGCAGGGCGGCACGGCGGGCGTTGACGTGCTGAGTGTCGAGGAAGAGGACACCGCGTTTAACAAAGTCGATAGCGCGAACAAGGGCGATTCTGGCGTCTACACGGTCGAGCAGGCCGGTGACGGCGTAAGGATTAAGGTGTTCAGCCCCCACGAGAGCGGCGACAGCGCGACCTATTACGTGAGCTATACCATGACCGGTGCGGTCATGAACTGGGCCGATACCGCCGAGCTTTACTGGAAATTCGTCGGCGACGGCTGGTCCGCGGATTCCGATGACGTCGAGATGGAAGTGCGCTTCGCAAATGCCGCTGCCGGGACGGCGGCCGTCAAAGGCGATAACTTCCGCGCATGGGGCCACGGTCCGCTGACGGGCGACGTGTCGCTCGATGAGGACGAGCCCATGGTCACCTATACCATTCCCTGCGTGCATCAGGGCGAATTCGCCGAGGCACGCATCGCCTTCCCTAGCGACTGGGTGCCGCAGCTTGCCGCTTCGGGCGAAGAGCGCATGTCAACGATTCTGAGCGAAGAGAAGGAATGGGCCGACGAAGCTAACGCCCGCCGCGCTCACGCTCGCATGATTGCCAATGCACTTGCCGTGCTAAGTGTTGTTGCGGCGGTGGCCTTTACCGGCACAATCGTTATGCTCAAGCTGCGTAAGCGCAAGCCCAAGCCGCTTTTCCAGGACGAATATTTCCGCGATGTGCCTTCGGCCGACCATCCCGCCGTGCTTTCGTCCCTCATGAGCTGGAACGAGGTGCCCGATCAGGCATATATCGCCACGCTCATGAAGCTTACTGACGACCGTGTGATCAAGCTGGAGCAGGCGACCGTGACCAAGGCCAAGAAGGGTCTGTTGGGGCGTGAAAAAGAAGAGCAGACGTATCGCGTGACGGTGAGTGATGCGGGCTGGAAGTCGGCCAAGGGCATTGACCACATGGTGCTCAAGGTCTTCTTTGCCGGTGCTAAGCCTGACGAGAACGGCGATCGCTCGCGCACGTTTGACGAGCTGCAGCACTACGTCAAGCAGCACGCTACACCCGTGGGCGACAAGCTCGAGGACTATCAGAACACCGTTAAGGGCAAGCTGGCCGATAGCGAGTACGTTGCCTCGGACGGCATTGTTGCAATGGTGTTTTGCCTGGTTCTTGGTATCCTGATTGCCTTTGTTCCCGTGGGATCCATCTTCTTTACCGATGGCGCACAGGCGAACATTACCGCCGCGGTTATCTCGGTGCCGATTGTGCTGGTGGGTATCGGTGTGGGCCTTACGTTCCGCCGCTTTACGCCGGAGGGCGCCGAGGTGGCGGCTCGCTGCAAGGCACTTAAGCATTGGCTCGAGGACTTCACGCGTCTAAAGGAAGCCGTCCCCGGCGATCTGGTGCTGTGGAACAAGCTGCTGGTGATGGGCGTGGCACTGGGTGTTTCCAAGGAAGTGCTGCGACAGCTGGCCGAGGCTGTTCCTCCTGAGGTGCGCGAGGCCGACGGTTTCTACGACAATTATCCCTGCTACTGGTGGTACTACCATCATTACGGAAACCAGTCCCCGCTCGATTCGTTCGATGACGTGTATCACGAGAGCATCCGTGAGCTGGCTTCGAGTTCCGATAGCTCGAGCGGCGGCGGTGGCGGCGGCTTCTCGGGCGGCGGAGGCGGCGGCGTCGGCGGAGGCGGCGGCGGAACGTTCTAACGGTCGTAAATCATGGGATGGGCTTTTCTCGACAGCCGTCGGGGAAGCCCATCCCCTTTTTATGCGCTACCTACGAAGGCCGTCCCCAACGACTAGTCACTGGGAACGTTCCTAAATGACTAGGTATGGCTGCCAGGTTTAGGCTGTTAGGTCGAGTTCGTAGAGGAAGCTTTCGCGCGGCATGTCGTGACGGCGCTCTTCGCGGTTGGCGCGGTGCGTGGCCGTGCGCTTAAAGCCGTGCAGCTCGTAGAACTTCCACGAGCAGTTGGAGTCGGTGTACAGGTGCGCCCTCGTCGCTCCAAGCGAGGACAGGTGCGAGACCGCGGCATCGAGCAGAACCGTGCCAACGCCCAGGCCATGGACATCGCGATCCACGGCAAGCAGCGTGACCTCGTTGTCGTGCGGCAACGGGCTGCTCTCGAGCAGGCGGTTGTTGGTTCGGATGGTTGCGCGCACAAACGAGAGATACTCGGCGCAGGCATCAGGCTCCAGCTCACGCATCTGCGATAGCAGCGCGCGTTCGGTATCCATCCAATGCTCGTTGATAGTGACGCCGGAGTTCTGTCCTGCGCGTGCAAGTGCAATGCCGCGCGCCTCGCCGTCAATCACCGCAACCTGCGAAAACGTCGATGACGAAAGGCAATAGGCGAGGTCGCATGCGGCCTCAAGGCGGTTGTACTCATCGTTATCCGAATTGTTATGCCAAAGCTGCTGCAGAATCAGCGCGATGGCGTCGAAGTCTTCGGTATCAAACGGTCGGTAGAGAACCCGCGAGACCATGGTGCCTCTTTCTTTTGCGGATGCATATCGAGCACAGTTCTACCACGCCATTGGCATCAAATTATGGTGCCCCTGTGTTCCATGAACTCACCGTGCCCGGTGCCGTGCCCATCCCCTCCGCTCGCAAACTTTTTCTGCACATGCGCCCGTTGCGGGGTGCATCGATGCGCTCGATGCGCTACATTGAATCAGTATTTTCAATGCCGCTGCGCGAGCGCTGCAGATCGACGTATCACCGACTCACAGAGCACGGCGGCGTACCAGACAGGAGGACTGCATGGGATCTGATGTGAAGATCGCACGCGCGTTGATCTCGGTTACCGATAAGACGGGCGTCGTCGATTTCGCACGGACGCTGGTCGATGACTTTGGCGTCGAGATCATCTCTACGGGCGGCACGGCTCGTGCCATCGAGGACGCGGGCGTTCCCGTAACCCCCATCGAGGAGTTCACGGGCTATCCCGAGATGATGGACGGCCGCGTTAAGACCCTGCACCCCAAGGTTCACGGCGCGCTGCTGGCCCGTCGCGATTCCGAGCAGCACATGCAGGAGGCCGCTCAGCACGGCATTAAGCTGATCGACTTGGTCGTCGTCAACCTGTACGAGTTCGAGAAGACCGTTGCCAACCCCGAGGTCACCTTCGCGGACGCCATCGAGCACATCGACATCGGTGGCCCCTCCATGCTGCGTTCTGCCGCCAAGAACGCCACGAGCGTTACCGTCATTTCCGACCCGGCCGACTATGATGCCGTCCTGGCCGAGATGCACGAGACCGGTGGCTGCACCACGCTTTCCACCCGTCGTCGCCTGCAGGTGAAGGTCTACCAGACCACCGCCGCCTACGACACGGCTATCTCCCGTTGGCTTGCCGCCCAGGCAAGCGACGTGGCGGACACCTCTGCCAAGCTCGAGATCTCGCTGGAGAAGGTCGACGACCTGCGCTATGGCGAGAACCCGCAGCAGAAGGCCACGGTCTATCGCTTTGCCGAGGGTTGCGAGAACACCGCGAGCTCGCAGTTCCCGCTCGTGGGCTCCGAGCAGATCCAGGGCAAGCCGCTCAGCTACAACAACTATCTGGATGCCGACGCCGCTTGGAACCTGGTCCGCGAGTTCGATGAGCCTGCCTGCGTGATCCTCAAGCACCAGAACCCCTGCGGTTCCGCCGTTGCCGAGGACATCACGGCTGCCTACGACCGCGCTTTTGCCTGCGATCCCAAGAGTGCCTTTGGCGGTATCATCGCCTGCAACCGCGAGGTTCCCTATGAGCTGGTTGAGCACTTTGCCGATCAGAACAAGCAGTTCGTCGAGGTTATCATCGCCCCGAGCTACACTGCCGAGGCGCTCGAGCGCATGGCCAAGCGCCCCAACCTGCGCGTGCTGGCCACCGGCGGCGTGGACCACGGCGCCCAGGTGGAGCTGCGCTCCATCGACGGCGGCATGCTGGTGCAGGAAGTCGACCACGTGACCGAGGATCCCGCGACCTTTACGTTCCCCACCGACCGCAAGCCCACCGACGCCGAGATGGCCGAGCTCGAGTTTGCCTGGAAGGTCTGCAAGGGCGTTAAGTCCAACGCCATCCTGGTTTCCAAGGGCAAGGCCGGCATTGGCATGGGCCCGGGTCAGCCTAACCGCGTTGACTCTGCGCTGCTTGCCTGCGAGCGCGCCGAGGACTTCTGCGAGCGCGAGGGCGTGGAGAAGGGCGGCTTTGCCTGTGCAAGCGACGCGTTCTTCCCGTTCCGCGACAACGTCGACGTGCTTGCTGCACACGGCGTGACCTGCATCATCCAGCCCGGCGGCTCCAAGCGCGACGACGAGAGCATCCAGGCTTGCAACGAGCATGGTATTGCGATGGTCTTTACCGGCGCCAGGCATTTCCGCCACTAAGTTCCGCCTTGGGACAAAATAATCTCTGCAAAAGACGGTCGCTCCGTTTGGAGGGCCGTCTTTTTGGTATAAGAGGACGGAATGACTAACACGAAAGGTATGACCATGCCCCAGATTGATGATGCCGAGCTGTTTGGCAATGCCGAGGATCAGCGTGCGTACGAGGACTTTTGCGCCAATCAGGAGGCGGTCGAGAAGTTTACGCTCGACAAGCCCGCGCTTGTCTGCCGTTGGCGCATGTCCAATAAAAAGGTGCCCATGCTCAACCGCCACATTCGCGCACTGTCCGAGCGCTTGGTGCAGGGCGAGCCGCTTACCCATAACATGCTCAGCTGGGCCAAGCAGCACGTTGAGTGGTCGCTTGCCGAGGGCGATTACACCGCGCGCGACGGCGTGCTCATGCTGGTGATCGACGTCAACGGCAACGCCGCCATGACGGTGGGGGAGTACGAGCCGCTAACCGATACGTCGGCCAAGGCGCTACGTGCCCGCTCCGCCGAGGCCCGCTCCGAGGCCGACGAAACCGGCGTGGCGCCCGAGCTGCTCGCCGCCGTCGATAACGGCGAGCTTGCCTTTGTGGCGCCAGCGGACGAGTGCCTGTGCGGCACGGCGACGCTCATCGAGCAGCTGGCCCAGACCAAGGGCATCCCGGTCACGCGCGTAGATATTCCCGCGCAGCTTAAGGGCGCGCTGTTCCTGGTGAGCGACGAGCACGGCGTGGTCCCCGCTGCCGAGACAGACGCCGCCGAGACCGATGCCGCGACGGTCACCTTCTTCGCCGACGGCTACGAAAAGCTCCGCGCCCGTCGCTCCTAACCTCAAGGCGGGGTGGGCTTACTGAAGCGAGCGAGCGCGTTCGATGGCGTAGGCGAGCGACAGCTGCTCCATCTCCGGGGCGCATTTGTAGCTCAGTCCGGTGAGAGCTGTCACCTTGTCGAGGCGATATCGAATCGTGTTCGGGTGCTGGCTAGTCTGCTTGGCGGTTCGCTCGATACGTCGGTCGTTCTCAATGAATGCGGCGAGCGTGGATTCCAACTCGCTGCCATGCTCACTGTCGTGCTCGCGTATCGGCGAGAGGATCGCCTCCGAGAACGATCGCATCTCCGGGGTTTCCGCAAAAGGCATCACGGTTCTCAGGATGCCGAGCTGCGTATAGCGCACGGGACTCTCGGCTCGTTGACGAGATAGGCGCTGTGCGTAAATCGCCTGCGAGATCGCCTGCGCCACCGCCTCGTCTCCAAACAGAATATCGCTGATGCCGAGCCCTTCCGCTCCGCCATCGATGCCGCTAGCCTCGATGAGCTCCGTGAGTGCCTGCACGATTCGCTCCACATCGAGCGTCTGCTCCGAGTCGCTTGTCGCTACGAATAACAAACCTCCGTCGTAGGGTGCCAGCATGTTGTGGCATCCGGCGAGGGTCGATTTTGCACAGAGACGTTCGATTTGCAAAAACGTACGCGGGTCGAGGGGCTCTGCAAACGATGCGAACAGGGCGACCGCTTCGTCCAGAAATGACGGGTTGAGGCTCCGGATGCGTCGGCAGATGGACTCGGGCGATACGTCTGTCCTCAGGGCATCGATCTCGCGCTGTGCGAAGTCGATGGACGCGAGCTGCTCGATATGCCGTTTGACCTCATAGATGACGCTGTCAAAGAACAGTGAGTCGTCGGTCGTGAGAAAGACCGGGTAGTGCCGCGCGTTGGCGTAGCGGATGGCTTGGTCGGGAATCGGGATGTGCAGGACGTTTTTGATGATGAGACCGCTCGTTCCCTTGGCGACGAGGTATTTCACGGCTTCAGTGATGAGGTACGGGTCGTCCTTCGCATAGAGGAAAGTGCTGAGGACGATTTCGTCTGAGCTGAAGTTGACGCGCTGGTACTTGTTCTTGAGGCCGGGCATGAGTTCATAATCGAGGATCCCGACGCCGGAGACGGCACACGAGACGCCATCGCTGCCGGCGATTAGGCGGACCGACCCCTCATATTCCCGTGAGAAGTCCGAGATGGTGTATAGCATCAACATCACCTTGTAAATCACTACAATAAGTACCGGTATAAATAGGATAATCGCACATCCATATGCCGTTGATGTGAGAAATATTTCAAATACATGCTGATAGAACGAAAAATCAGATTGAGAATCGTTGTAGATTCCAACAAGAAATGATCCTTGGCGGCATCGTTACTAAACCGTACAGTGAAGCAACGTAAAGCTTTCGCTGAGAGGAGCGATGATGGGGCAGATGGTGGTGCTTTCGGCTGAGGAAGTTTCCAAGGTGCTGACGATTGAGGATGCGATCGCTGCCGTGGAGGAGGCATATCGCCAGAAGGCAACGGGCAAGGGTGTTGCGTGGCCGATGGTATATGAGCAGTTCGAGCCCGGTGTGGCCGATATGGATATCCGCTCGGGCGAGTTGGCGGGAAGCGGCCTCTTCGGTCTCAAACTCACTGCTTGGTTCTCTCAGAATCCCAAAAAGGGGCTGCCCGAGATCTTTGGCACCACGCTGCTGTGCGACAACGCGACGGGAGAGCCGTTGGCGCTGCTCAATGCCTCCGCCGTCACTGGACTTCGCACCGGTGCCGCCGCTGCGCTCGGTGCCAAGTGGCTGGCTCGGGCGGATGCGTCCAAACTGCTTGTTGCGGGTGCCGGCCATATGAGCACCTACATGGCGGCGGGCGTGCTCGCCGCCTGTCCCAAAGTGAGCGAGGTCAAGGTGTGGGAGCCAGTTTCCGATGCCGCGCCCGAGGCCCGCGTCGAGCGCATGCGAGACGAGGTCGCCCATATCTTGGGTGCCTGCGAGCATGTTCGCGAGGCATCCACCTATTCCATCGAGGCGACGGCCGACGGCCAAGGTGCCGCGGCGGAGGCCGACATCATCGTGACGATCACGCCGGCGACCAAGCCCATCATCCCCGATGCATGGGTGCGCCCCGGTACGCATATCTCCTGCGTCGGTGCCGACATGCCCGGCAAGCAGGAGCTCGCCTCGGCGCTTGTCGCCCGTGCCGCTGTTTACGTCGACGACCGCGAGCAATCGGTCGCGTCCGGTGAGCTGGAGATTCCGGTTGCCGAGGGTGCCATCACGCCCGAGGACATCAGAGCGGAGCTCGGCGAAGTCATCGCTGGCACGGCTACGGGGCGTTCGGATGACGAGCAGGTGACGGTGTTCGATACGTCGGGCATCGCCGTTCAGGACCTTTCGGCATCGAAAATCGCCTACGACCGCGCCGTCGAGGCGGGGCTGGGCACCGTGGTGGAACTGTAAGAGAGTCAAGGAAAGGAAACGACAATGCAGATCAAGGATTTCGCCGTCGAGCAGTGGATGAACGAGTGGGAGACCAAGTGCACCCACAACGTTGCGGAGACGTGCGTCTACTCCCTCACGCTCGACCAGCTGTTCGAGCTTACGAACACCGACAAGAAGGCGTGGCTCGACAGCCTGTGCTCGCGCCGATTCACCTACGGAGACATCGAGGGACAGCCTGGCTTCCTCGAGGGGGTTGCGCGTCTCTATAAGACGGTCGAGCCCGGGCATATCGTGCCCACGCACGGCGCGACCGGTGCCAACTCCCTGGTTATTTCCACGCTCGTCGAACCGGGCGATCACGTAGTCTCCGTCAAGCCCACCTACCAGCAGCTTTACTCGATTCCCGAGATGTGCGGTGCGAAGGTCGATATCCTTCAGCTCGATCGCAAGAACGGCTACCACGTCGACGTCGACGCGCTCGATGCTCTGGTGACCGACGATACCAAGCTCATCTGCATCAATAACCCGGACAACCCCACGGGCGCCCTGCTCGACACCGATACGCTCAAGGCGATTGTCGAGGTCGCACGCAAACACGACGCGTGGGTGCTCTGCGACGAGGTCTACCGTCTGCTTACTCAGACGGATGAGTACTCCGAGTCCGTGATCGACCTGTACGACAAGGCCATCGTCACCGCATCCATGTCCAAGGTCTGGTCGTTCGCCGGCCTGCGTCTGGGCTGGGCGGTCACCAAGAGCCCGGAGCTCCGTCGCGCGCTGCTCTCGCATCGCGATTACAACCTGATCTCCGCCGGCATATTCAGCGAGTCGGTGGCGGAGCTGATTCTGGGCAACGCTTCCGTGATCCTTGAGCGCAGCCGTCGCATCGTCCGTCAGAATCTTGCTGTTCTGGAGAAGTGGGTCGAGAGCGAGCCGCACCTGTCGTTCGTCAAGCCCGAGGCGGGTACCACCGCGCTCGTGTATTACGACTACGACATCGACTCCAGGACGTTCTGCATCGACATGATTAAGAAGTCCGGCGCGCTCGTCACCCCGGGCGATTGCTTCGAGGAGCCCAAGAGCATGCGCATCGGCTATGCATACTCCGATAACACCGACGACCTGCAGAAGGGCCTGGATGCCATCTCCGCGTACATGCGTACGCTCGAGTAGAGACTCGAGGTCGAAGCGATGGGGCCGATCGGCTCAGGCCCGAGGCCCCCTATTTTCTCACAAGGCTACCGAACACTTTTGTCATATTGGGTGCCCACGGGGTCGTATCGCTGCGACGCTGTGGGCATAATGGTGTGAAAGGTGCAAGTTACGCGAAATGGGAGGACACATGGCGCTGATCTATGTCGTTGAGGACGACGAGCCCATTCGTCGCGAGCTTGCCGACATCCTTGCCCGCGCCGGGTTTGAAATCGAGGCCTGCGAATCGTTCGAGCATGTTTCGCGCGATATTCTCGCCGCCGCGCCCGACCTGGTGCTGCTCGACCTGACGCTTCCCGTCAAAGACGGCCAGCATATCTGCCATGAGGTTCGCCGCGAATCCGAGGTTCCCATCATCGTCCTCACTTCGCGCTCGACCGAGATTGACGAGGTCATGGCCATGACGCTCGGCGCGGATGACTTTGTTCCCAAGCCCTACAGCGCGCGCGTGCTCGTGGCGCGCATCAACGCACTGCTGCGTCGCACCGCGGCGGCGGGCGAGCGCAGCACACTTGTCCACAAGGGCCTGGAGCTCGATCTCGCTCGCTCCATGGTCACCAACATGCAAACCGGCATCAGTACCGAGCTCACCAAAAACGAGCTGCGTATTCTCTCGCTGCTTCTGAGCCGTGCGGGCAAGATCGTCTCGCGCTCGGCCATCATGCAGGACCTGTGGGACTCCGACGCCTTCGTGGACGACAATACGCTCACCGTCAACATCAACCGCCTGCGCACCACGCTCGAAAAAATCGGCATCAAGGGGTATTTGACGACGCACCGCGGCCAGGGCTATTCGGTCTAGGGGCCGGCTATGTCGTTTGCCAAATTCTTCAAAGATGCGCTGCTTCCCGTCGCCGTGTGGACGTGCGGCGTGTTGCTGGGCTGCTTTGTGCTGACGGTCGCCGGCGCACCCGTTTCTATCGTGGTCGTGGCGGTCGGCGTGTCCTATATCTTTGGTATGCTCGGCATCGTGATCGAGTACGCGCGCCGTCGTCGTTTTCTGCGCCAGCTGGAGCGTGCGGCAGAGGAGCTCGAGAGTCCCGCATGGGTGCAGGAGATGGTGCAATGCCCGACCTATGCCGAGGGCGAGCTCGAGTACGAGGTCTTGCGCCGGGTGGGCAAAGCCGCTTGTGACGAGGTTGCCGAAGGCAGGCGCCAGACCGATGACTATCGCGACTATATCGAGAGCTGGGTCCACGAGGCCAAGCTGCCTCTGGCGGCAGCCCATCTGATTTTGGAAAACCTGGACGGCAGCGAAGATGATCTGTCGCGCGTAGATGACCTCGGTCGCGAGCTTGCCCGCGTGGAACGCTATATCGACCAGGCGCTCTACTATGCGCGCTCGGAGGTTGTGGAGCGCGATTACCTGATTCGACGTTGGAACCTCAAGGCTCTGGTGACGGGCGCAATCAAGGCCAATGCGCGTGAGCTCATCGCGGCACACGTGGCGCCGGTGTGCGAGAACCTCGACTTTGAGGTCTTTACCGACGAGAAGTGGCTCGAGTTTATTCTGGGCCAGCTCATTCAGAACAGCATTAAATATGCGCGTGAGGACGGCGCAAAGATCGTGTTTTCGGGTGCGTTGCTGGACGAGGGCCTGGCGAGCGAGCGCATCGAGCTTACCGTCGCGGACAACGGTTGCGGCGTGTGTGCGGCAGACCTGCCGCGCGTGTTCGAGAAGGGCTTTACCGGCGACAACGGCCGCACCACCAAGCGCGCAACGGGCATCGGCCTCTACCTGGTGGCGCGTCTGTGCTCCAAGATGGGCATCGACGTCACCGCAGCATCCGAGCCCGGTGAAGGCTTCGTCGTAACGTTTGCCTTTTCAACCAACAAGTTCCAATACTTCGAGTAACGCACGCGGCAGACGCCCACCCAAACAAAAACGTGCCGCCCCAAACAAAACGTGCCGCCCCAAACGGGGCGGCACGCCATTTTTCTACCAGACAACTCGTTGAAGTAAGGCTGCGAAGGCCGCGGGGCCGGGAGGGGTTTCCTAAGGGCACATCCCGCAGCCGCAACGCGGCGAGGACGTGCCCGTGGAAACCCCGCAGGCCCCGCGGCCGGTGGGAGCAACGCTACTTTACGACCAAGATGTCGCAGTCCGTGTTGCGCAGCAGGAACGTCGAAATCGAACCCAGGAGCGCATACTTGATCGAGGACAGGCCGCGGGCGCCGCAGAGCACCAGGTCGGGCTTAACCACGTCGAGCATCTCGTCCTTGAGCGTCTCGCGAATGCGGCCGGCGCGAATCATGACCTCGACCTCGGGAATATCGGGATTGGCCTTGGCCTCTTCGAGCTGCTTGGCGATGGAGTTCTTAAATGCCTCCTCTAGGCCGTTGACCAGATCGACCGGATAGGAACCGGCGCTCTCGAGCGCCGTGGAATCGATAACGTGGCCGATGATTAGCTTGGCACCGTTGTTCGCGGCGACCTTGATGGCGCGTGCGAGCACAAAATCCTGCTGCTCAGTACCGTCGAGTGAAACAAATACCTTGGTGTAGCCCTCGTTCATGGTTTCCTCCTTGGTCTATCGCACGGGCGCGGGGCTCGTGCATCGGGCGGGCGCGGGCGCGTCGGCCGCCGGACACTTTATCTTGTTGCAGTTATACCCAAGGATTTGGGTTTGACTGCTCGCAATTCTGTGAACGGGCGAGTTTTTTGGTAAGGGTAGGCGCAGACGCGCCGCCAACGGTTGATAATGGGACATCGCCCGCACCGTCCGCAGAACAATATCGGCGGGTGTCTAACGAGGGGGTCCCTTTGGATATTATCGAGCTTCTAAAATCTGCCTTCATGGGCCTAGTCGAGGGCATCACCGAATGGCTGCCTGTTTCGTCGACCGGTCACATGATCTTGGTGGACGAGTTCGTCAAGATGAACGTGAGCGAGACGTTCTGGAATATGTTCCTGGTCGTGATTCAGCTCGGTGCCATTCTGGCCGTCTGTGTGCTGTTCTTCCATGAGCTCAATCCGTTCTCGCCCAGCAAGGGCAAGGAGGGCCGTCGCGACACCTGGGTGCTGTGGGGCAAGATTGTGCTCGGCTGCATTCCTGCGGCGGCGATCGGTCTGCCGCTCAACGACTGGATGGAGGAGCATTTCTACAATGCTCCCGTCGTGGCGCTGGCGCTCATTGTGTACGGCGTGTTGTTTATCGTGATCGAGAACTGGCGCGCGAGCAAGCGCGAGGAAATGGCCGTTGCCGGTTCGTTTGGTTCGCGTGCTGTGGTGTCGGGTGGACGTCCCGCCGGTGCACACTTTGCGGCGCCCGCGGCAGATGTTGCCGAGGACGATGACGAGGACGAGGATCTGGACTTTGGTTCCATCACCACGCTCGAGGACCTAAGTTGGAAGACCGCACTGGGCATCGGATGCTTTCAGGTGCTCTCGCTGATTCCGGGCACGTCGCGCTCCGGTTCCACCATCATCGGCGGCCTGCTTTTGGGCTGCACGCGTTCGGTGGCGTCCAAGTTTACGTTCTTCCTGGCCATCCCTGTCATGTTTGGCGCGAGTGCGCTCAAGCTGGTCAAGTATTTCATCAAGGGCGGTACGTTCGGCGCCAACGAGGTCGCTATCCTGGGCGTGGGCTGCGTTGTGGCCTTTGTGGTGTCGCTCATCGCCATCAAGTGGCTCATGGGCTTCGTCCGCCGTCACGACTTCAAGTGCTTCGGCGTCTATCGCATCATTCTGGGCATCGTGGTGCTCGCATACTTCTTCGTTCTGGAGCCTATGCTCGGCCTGTAACTTGGTTGACGCTGCGCGGCGGCCAGAGCGACAACTTGTCATTCAAAGGGGGCGGCATGACCAAAAGGTCTATGCCGCCCTCTTTTCATGCCAATTTGTTCGTTCTGGCCGCCGCTCGCTGCCGTTGCCATGACATCGGTGGCTCCCTGATTGGTGCAATGGGGACAGGTTGCTTTGCAGCAACATGGTGCAGACTAACCTGACCCCATTGCGCCAAATCCGCTGGGGCGGGCCTGACGGCGGCGCACGGAGTCGTGGTGTGATTTGCGTCGGTGTCCGCGCGGCTCGGTATACTGGTACGGCTCAAACTATGGCGCTGCCCGCAGGCGCGCCGTCCGTCAGATGAGGAGTCGCCCATGACCCAGCCCTTGCCCTGGGAAAAGAACGCCGCGGTGCCCGTGCCGCCCACGCCGGAATCCGTGCCGCTCGATGCATACACCGCCCCCGCTGCGCCGGAGCCCGAGCTCGTCCCGCTCGACATTTACGACGCTCCCGCGCCGGCACCTAAACTCGCCAAGCCGCTCGTCGACATCGACAGCCTTAATCCCGCCCAGCGCGAGGCGGTCCTGACCACCGAGGGTCCGTTGCTGGTCCTTGCCGGCGCCGGCTCGGGTAAGACCCGCGTCTTGACCTTCCGTATCGCACATATGCTCGGCGACCTGGGCGTTAAGCCCTGGCAGATCCTTGCCATCACGTTTACCAACAAGGCCGCGGCCGAGATGCGTGAGCGTCTGGCGGCGCTCATTCCCAGCGGTACCCGCGGCATGTGGGTGTGCACCTTTCATGCTATGTGCGTGCGCATGCTGCGCGAGGACGCTGACCTGCTGGGCTACACCGGTCAGTTCACCATCTACGATGACGACGATTCCAAGCGCATGGTGCGCGATATTATGCAGGCACTCGGTATCGAGCAAAAGCAATTCCCCATCAATATGATCCGCAGCAAGATCAGTTCGGCCAAAAACGCCATGATCGGCCCCGAGGACATGCTCAAATCCGCCGACAGCTCCAACGACAAAAAGGCCGCGCAGGTTTACCTGGAGCTGGAACGCCGCCTGCGCGCCGCTAACGCGATGGACTTCGACGACCTGCTCGTGCGCACGCTCGAGCTGCTGCGCACCCGCCCCGAGGTGCTCGACAAGTACCAAGAGCGTTTCCGCTACATTAGCGTCGACGAGTATCAGGACACCAACCACGTCCAGTACGAGATCGCCAACCTGCTGGCCGCCAAGTACCAAAACCTCATGGTCGTGGGCGACGATGACCAGTCCATTTACAGCTGGCGCGGCGCCGACATCACCAACATCCTGGACTTTGAGAAGGACTTTAAAAACTGCAAGACCGTTAAGCTGGAGCAGAACTATCGTTCCACGGGTCACATCCTGAGCGCCGCCAATGCCGTGGTGCGCCACAACTCGCAGCGCAAGGACAAGCGCCTGTTTACGGCCGAGGGCGATGGCGAGAAGATTCAGGCCTTCCAGGCGAGCGACGAGCGCGACGAGGGCCGCTGGATTGCCGGCGAGATCGAGAAGCTGCATGCCAAAGGCACGAGCTACGACGACATCGCCGTCTTCTACCGCACCAACGCTCAGTCGCGTATCCTCGAAGATATGTTCCTGCGCGCGGGCGTGCCCTACAAGATTGTGGGCGGCACGCGATTCTTCGACCGTGCCGAGATCCGCGACGTCATGGCCTACCTTAAGATGATCGTGAACCCGGCCGACGAGATGAGCGTCAAGCGCGTCATCAACACACCGCGCCGCGGCATCGGTTCCACCTCGATCCAAAAGATCGAACAGCTGGCGCGCGACAACCGTTGCTCGTTCTTCCAGGCTTGTGAGATCGCGTGCGCCGAAACCGGCATGTTTAGCGCCAAGGTGCGCAATGGCCTGTCGAGCTTTGTGTCGCTGGTGCGCGAGGGCCGTCGCATGGATGGCGAGCTCAAGGACGTCGTCGAGATGATTGTCGACAAGACGGGCCTGCTGCAGGCATTCCGCGCCGAGGGCACCATGGAGTCCGAGAGCCGCGCCGAGAACATCCAGGAATTCCTGGGCGTTGCGGCCGAATTTGAAGAGACACACGAGGATATCGAGGGTACGCTCGAGAGCCTAGAAGAGCTGCGCGCAGCCGGTGTTGCCGACGTGCCTGCCGGCGCCGAGCCCGAGCCCGTCGTGGTGAGCGCGCCTGCGCCCGAGCCCGGTCCGTCTGCGCCCGCGTCTTCGTTTGAGGCGCTCGTTAGCGCGCGCGATGCCGCGGGCTCTAATCCGCTCGATGGCTTGGCCGCTCCGGCACTGTCTCCGCAGGATGCCCTGGCCGCCGCCATCGCGGGCAACGCGTATGCCGCGCCGACGGAGCTGCCGGCGGGTGCCGTGCATGCCGACGAGATCGAGCGCACCTACGGCCCGCTCACCTGCAAAGCGCTGCCTGCACTCATGGAGTGGCTGGCCCTGCGCTCCGACTTGGATTCCCTGGCCGGCGAGACGCATGCCATCACTATGATGACCATCCACTCCGCCAAGGGCCTGGAGTTCCCGGCGGTTTTCGTGGCCGGCATGGAGGAGGGTATCTTCCCGCACGTGCATGACTTTGGCGGCAGCGATGATCCGGGCAAGCTCGAGGAGGAGCGTCGCCTAGCCTACGTCGCCATCACGCGCGCCCGTAAGCGCCTGTTCCTGACCTATGCGGCCACGCGTCGCACCTACGGCTCGACCTCTGCCAACCCGCGCTCGCGCTTCCTCAACGAGATTCCGTTTGAGGACATCGAGTTTAGCGGTATCGGTTCTGCCGGTTTTGAGGGCACGGGCTGGGAGAAGCGCGGCGACCGTCACGGCACGTTTGGCTCGGGTATGGGCTCGGACATGTATGGCGGCAAGGTGTTTGGCTCGCATACGCGCTCGACCGGCGGCTCTGGATCGCGTAGCGGATCGAGCTTCGATGACTTCTTTGGCGGCAGCACTTATGGCACCGAGCGCCATCGTGGGGTTTCGCCCGACGCCGGCCGTGTTGCCTCGACCTTTGGCTCGGGCGCGCCGCGAGCCAAAAAGCCGTCATCCAAGGTGTCGCCGACGGTGGAGCGCAAGGTCGATCGCGCCAGCGCATCGCAGGACTTTTCCGCGGGCGATACCGTGAGCCACAAGACCTTTGGCACGGGCACCGTGATCTCGGTCGCCGGAGACATGATCGAGGTTCAATTCGAAAAGACCGGCCAGACCAAAAAGTTGATGAAAGGTTTTGCACCGATCGTCAAGCTGTCGTGATCATGGCGGACCTGGGCGGGCGTATGGGGCAACATCGCCTGCTCGGGCAGTCCTGCGCAAGACGGAGGCCACATTAAGTGGCCTCCTTTGCGTGCGGAACTCGCGATCGATGTTGCCCCATACGCCCGCCCAGGTCCTTGGGTAACGTTGCTTGCGAACGTCGCTCTGCTCGTTCGCTTTTTGATCTGGAGAGCCGGGTGGGCTGATTTATAGATACGAGTAGGGGCTCCTCCGTTGATGAACGGGGGAGCCCCTTGTTGCTTTTTGATTGTCGTTACTAGCCAGAGGCTCGCTGGGACGGGGCGCGGGGTTTGGTCGATCGCGAGTTCCGCACGAGCCGGAGAGCACTTAATGTGCTCTCCGTGCGAGCAGGACTGTCCGAGCAGGCGACCAAACCCCGCGCCCCGTCCCGGCGAGCGCTTGGGGACCGGTGACCTACAGGTGGCTGATAATCAGTTCCATCTTGCCTTCGAGGTCGATGGAGCTGACGGTGCTCGGGGCCAGCAGGTGGCTTCCCTTGTGGACGGGGTCGCCGCAGACGGTGCCTTCGCCGTCGATGACTGACAGGCACATGAAGGGCCAGCGCTGGTCGAGGGTCTTGCTGTTGTTAACGCGTACGCGATCGACGGTGTAGCAGGGGCAAGACTCGAGCTCGGTCACGCCGTCCACCTCGGGCGCGGTCACCGTGCCGTCGGTCGGAGCCTGAGCATCAAAGTTTATGCAGTCGAGGCTCTGCTCAATGTGCAGGGGACGCAGTTTGCCGTCGGTGCCGGGGCGGTCGTAATCGTACAGGCGATACGTCACGTCGCACGACTGCTGCGTTTCCAAAATGAGCGTGCCGGCCTTGATGGCGTGAACGGTACCGGAATCAATCTGGAAAAAGTCGCCCTTGTGGATCGGCAGTACGTTGAGCATGTCGTCCCAGCGGCCCTCCTCGATCATCTGCGCGGCCTCGGCGCGGTCGTGCGCGCGCTGGCCGACGATGATCGTGGCGCCGGGCTCGCAATCCAGCACGTACCAGCACTCGGTTTTACCCAGGCTGCCGTTCTCGTGCTCGGCGGCGTACTCGTCGTTGGGATGAATCTGGATCGAAAGGTCGTCCTTGGCGTCCAGAATCTTAACGAGCAGCGGGAACTCCTTGCCCTCGCAGTTGCCAAAGAGCTCGCGATGCTCGGCCCACAGCCACGACAGCGTGTGGCCGGCATACGGGCCCTCCGCAATCTGGCAGTCGCCGTTGGGGTGGGCCGAGATGGCCCAGCACTCACCGATGGGGCCATCGGGAATGTCGTAGCCAAATACGGTTTCGAGCTGGCGGCCGCCCCAGATCTTCTCGTGGAAGATCGGCGTCAGCTTAATCAAATCGGACATGTTCATACCCCCATTGTGTTGCGCGGGCGCTGCGTAAAACTGTTCAAAACGAGCGCCCGCATGACTACAAAAACCTACGCCAACGTTACATTGTGCAACTCAAAGCGGTCGCCAACGTTGCGCGAGGTCGAATACTCAAAGGCGGCACCGCTGTCCAAAAAGCCAATCTGGGTGAGCTCGAGCAGGGGAGAGCCAGGTTTGGTGTCCAGACGCTCGGCTTCTTCTTCGGTTGCCGCTACGGCGCGAATGGTACGGTGGAAGCTCGAAATCTTCAGGCCACATTGCTCGCGGATGAAGCGGTAGAGCGATCCGTACAGGTCCTTCTTTTTAAGGCCTGGAATCAGCTCGAGGGGCATGTAGGTGTACTCGATAACGATGGGCTTCTCGTCGGCCTGACGCACGCGCACGATGTGATAGGCAAAGTCATCCTCGGCAATTCCCAGCTGGGCTGCGATGTCCGCTGGTGGATTAACAATCGAGAAATCGTAGACCACCGAGGTCACCTTTTCCCCGCGATGCTCATACGAAAAACCCTGGGTACGGTCGTTTTTGCCCTGGAAAAACGCCTGGCCGGGAAGCCCCGCCGTGTCCTTAACGTAGGTACCCGATCCGCGCCGGCTGGTAATAAGACCTTCCTCGGTGATTTGTTCAATAGCTCGTTTGACGGTGATTTTGGAAACGCTATAGAGTTTGCAGAACTCAACGACGGTAGGAAGCTTGTCGCCCGGTTTAAGAGCGCCATCCTCGATAGTGCGACGAATATCTGCAGCTATCGCCTCGTATTTGGGAATCATGGAACCTCCTTTCCAACTTGGTTGAGTATAAAAGAAAGTATAGTTAACACCTAAGCATCCCTATTATATATTGAAAAAGTTCGAGAAAGATATAATTAAAAGTCGCTTTGCATATAAATTAGAGCGCTCTAAATAGATAAACATCTGAGTAATGTCGTGTTAAGCGGCCATTCGCGTTTTCCCAGATAAAACCTGTCAAAACAAACCTGTCCCTTTTTGGTAGGTTTTTGCCTTGGGAGCGGTACCATACAGGCAATGTTTAAACGAGAAAGGCGGGCTCCCATGGAACCTAAGCAGTATTACATCGGCATCGACGTCGGCGGTACCTCGGTCAAGGAGGGTCTGTTCGATGAGGACGGAAACCTGCTTGCCAAGGCCAGCGTGCCCACGCCTCCCATCGTTGACGCTGCGGGCTTTGCCGCGGTGACCGAGGCTATCGACCAGGTGGTCGCCAAGGCCCAGGTTCCGCGTGCCTTTGTGGCGGGCATTGGCCTGGCCGTTCCGTGCCCCATCCCGGCATCGGGCGATGCCAAGGTCAAGGCCAACATTGCCATTAACCTGCCCGAGCTCAAGATTGCCATCCAGGAGCACTGCCCCGACGCGGTCGTTAAATACGAGAACGATGCCAACGCCGCTGCCATGGGCGAGGCCTGGCTCGGCTCTGCCAAGGGCGTACAGAACGTGGTGATGGTCACCATCGGTACCGGCGTGGGCGGCGGCGTTATCGTTAACGGCGACGTGGTATCGGGTGTTGTGGGCGCCGGCGGCGAGATTGGCCACATGTGCCTGAACCCGGCCGAGGAGCGCACCTGTGGCTGTGGCGGCCATGGCCACCTGGAGCAGTATTCCAGCGCTACCGGCGTGGTGAGCAACTACCTTGCCGAGTGCAAGAAGGCTGGCGTCGAGCCCATCGAGCTCACCGGCTCCTCAGATTCCAAGGACGTGTTCCAGGCCTGCCGCGAGGGCGACAAGCTCGCGCTGGCCGCGGCCGATACCATGGCCGACTATCTCGGTCGCGCCCTGGCACTTATCGCCAACGTGGTCGACCCCGAGATGTTCCTCATCGGCGGCGGCGCCTCCGCCTCGGCCGATGTTTACCTCGACAAGGTTCGCGAGCACTTTAAGCAGTACGCGCTCTCCGCCTCGCGCGAGACGCCCATTAAGGTTGCTTCGCTCGGAAACGACGCCGGTATCATCGGCGCCGCCTACGTGGCCCTGCGCGCCGCTGGCAAATAGCTGGTGCAGGGGGGCGGGCTTGGCCCCCGTGCCTGCCCCAAAATATGCCGTGCCCCTTCCGTCTGCGAAGGCTCGGCATCGGCGTGCTACCATAGCTACGTCCAAGTACACATATCAAGTGGAGGATATCCATGGCAAACGTTCTTGTCTTTGGTCACCAGAACCCCGATAACGACGCCATCATGAGTGCCGTCGTCCTGTCCCAGCTGCTCAACCAGGTTGAGTATGCCGGCAACACCTACGAGGCTTGCGCTCTGGGTCAGCTTCCGGCCGAGTCCGCCAAGCTGCTCGCCGACGCCGGCATTGCAGAGCCCCGCGTGATCGAGTCCGTCGAGGCCGGTCAGCTCGTCGTCCTCACCGACCACAACGAGTCTGCCCAGTCCGTCGCCGGCCTTAAGGACGCCACGGTCTTTGGCGTCGTCGACCATCACCGCATCGGCGATTTCGAGACCGCCGGCCCGCTGCACTACATCTGCCTGCCCTGGGGCTCCAGCTGCACCATCGTCACCAAGCTCGCCGACGTGCTCGGCGTTGAGCTTTCCGATGTCCAGGCCAAGCTGCTGCTCTCGGCCATGATGACCGACACGCTCATGCTCAAGAGCCCCACCACCACCGATGTCGACCGTGCCGTCGCCGCCAAGCTCGGCGAGCAGGTGGGCGTCGATCCGGTCAAGTTTGGCATGGAGGTCTTCCTCACCCGCCCGTCCGGCTCCTTCACCGCAGCCGAGATGGTCGGCAACGACATCAAGATGTTCGAGCCCGCCGGCAAGAAGCTGCTCATCGGCCAGTACGAGACCGTCGACAAGAGCCGCGCACTCGGCATGATCGACGAGATTCGCGAGGCCATGCGCGCCTACGCCGCCGAGAAGGGTGCTGACGGCATTGTCCTGTGCATCACCGACATCATGGAGGAGGGCTCGCAGGTCCTGCTCGAGGGCGAGACCAAGGCTGCTCAGAAGGGCCTGGGCATTGCCGACGAGCACGACGGCGTCTGGATGCCGGGCGTCCTCTCCCGTAAGAAGCAGGTCGCTGCCCCCATCATGGCCGCCTGCTAGGTTTAGTTGACCGAACGCCACGACCGGATCGCGGACGCCCCGCGCTCCGGTCGTTTTTTGTGCATGCGCCGCGTCGTCTCTTGGACAGGCGTGCCCGTGCCGTTGAGCAAATAATGTTCAACCTGTGGTTCCGCTTTTCGGCCACGCCTGCGTGCTTGTCGTGCAGGGTAGGCTAGATGCAAGCGTAATACGTTAGAGCGCGGCGCCGCCACTTGGGCGGGCCGTGCTTTTTTAAGACGGGAGCTTTCCCGTGAAAGGAGCCGCCCATGGCAGCAACTGAGCAGCTGTTCAACGTTCGTGAGCGCAAGCGCTTTGAGCGCCACGACATTTGGGAGCGCATCGCCGAGAACGGCACGATTTCCGCCGCGGTCATGGTCTTCGCCGCTATCGCCGCCGTCATTTGCGCCAATACCGATGCCTACGAGGCCATCCATCACTTTTTGGAGACCCCGCTGTATGTGGGTCTGGGCAACCTTACGGCCGGTCTTACCGTTGAGCTTTTCGTCAACGACTTCCTCATGGCGATTTTCTTTTTGTTGGTGGGCATTGAGCTTAAGTACGAGATGACGGTCGGCGAGCTCAAGAATCCGCGTCAGGCCATGCTTCCCATGCTGGCGGCCGTGGGCGGCGTCGTCGTTCCTGCCTGCATCTACCTGATCTTTAACCATGCCGGCGCCCGCAACGGTTGGGCCATCCCCATGGCAACCGATATTGCCTTTGCGCTGGGCGTGCTGTCGCTTTTGGGCAACCGCGTGCCCAACGGCGTGCGCGTGTTCTTCTCGACGCTCGCCATCGCCGATGACCTCATCTCCATCGCCGCCATCGCCATCTTCTACGGTCAGAGCCCCAATCCGTTTTGGTTGGGCGCCGCCGCGCTGGTGACCTGCGCGCTCGTGTGGCTCAACAAGACGCAGCATTACCGCCTCGCCCCGTATTCGGTACTGGGCCTGCTGTTGTGGTTCTGCATGTTCAAGAGCGGTGTACATGCCACGCTCGCCGGCGTCATCCTGGCCTTTACCATTCCGGCCAAGTGCGGCGTCAAGCTCGATAGCCTCACCGATTGGTTGGGCGAGTGCCTGCCGCTGCTCGATGACCGCTACGACGACGAGGCGCACATCTTGGGCCAGCATGACTTTACCGTCTCGACCACCAGGGTCGAGCGCGTCATGCACCGCGTGACCCCGCCGCTCATCCGCATGGAGCGTCTGATCTCCACGCCGGTCAACTTTGTGATTCTGCCGATCTTTGCGTTCGTGAACGCACAGGTTCGCCTAGTGGGTGTGGACATGAGCACGCTGCTCACCGACCCAGTGACGCTCGGCGTGTACTTTGGCATGCTGCTGGGCAAGCCGATTGGTATCTTTGGCATGACGTTTGCCCTGGTTAAGTTTAGGGTCTGCGAGCTGCCGCACAATGTCAACTGGCACATGATTGCCGGTGTGGGCATTCTGGGCGGCATCGGCTTTACCATGTCGATTCTCATCAGCGGTCTTGCTTTCCCGACAGCCCAGTTTGAGGTTCTGGCTGCCAAGGCCGCCATCCTTGCCGGTTCGGTCACCGCGGCCGTGCTCGGCATGATCTACATGAGTGTGATTTGCAAGCACCCCGCGCCCAAGGACAAGTAAAAGCACATACAAGTTTGAAAACGCCGCCTGTGAACACCATCACAAGCGGCGTTTTAGTCATTAGGGACGTTCTTAAATGACTAGGCTTATTCCACGGTGCCGTAGACGGCGCCCCAGCCGTGGGCGGCCAAGGCGGAGTTGAGCTGGTCGCAAAGCGATTGGCGGTCGTAGTAGCCGGGCGGCAAAAGGTTCACGATTTCCATGAGATCGGGCGCCAGGTCCAAGATCTCGGCCTGTACGATGAGATCCAGGCGGTCGATGGCGTGGCGGTCGTAAAACAGTCCGTCGACCAGGCGCTGCAGGTCGCCGAATTCCTCGGCCTGGAACGATCCGTACTCCATAGTGCCTCCTTGGGCGCCCCACGCCGGCATGCGCGGCGATTCGTAATTCATTGCGATGGACTTAATCTATCACGGCTTCATACCCTTGCGGCGGTGGCGGTCTATACTTAGACGAACTGCAACGTCCCGCTTCGCGAAAGGTCGCACCCATGCAGACGATCTACCAGAAGATGGAAACCACCGAACTCGATGCCGCCATCGAGGCGCTCAAAGCCGAGGTCGCCGAGGTCAAGGCCAAGGGCCTGGCGCTCGACATGGCCCGCGGCAAGCCGTCGCCCTCCCAGGTGGACATCTCTCGACCCATGCTCGATATCCTCAATGCCGATGCCGATCTGCACGACGGCAACGTCGACTGCTCCAACTACGGCTGCTTTGAGGGCATTCCCTCGGCGCGCAAGCTAGCGGGGGAGTTCCTGGGTTGCCCCGCCGAGCAGACGCTCGTACTGGGTTCGTCGAGCCTGCTGATCGAGCACGATATCGCCGGCATGTTCTGGCGCTGCGGCTCGTGCGGCAGCGAGCCCTGGGAGGCTTACGAGGCCGCGCATGACGGCAAGAAGGTCAAGTTCCTGTGCCCGGTTCCCGGCTACGACCGCCACTTTGGCATCACCGCCGACTTGGGTATCGAGAACGTCCCCGTCGCGATGACTGACAACGGCCCCGACATGGACGAGATCGAGCGCCTGGTTGCCGCCGACGACTCCATTAAGGGCATCTGGTGCGTGCCCAAGTATTCCAACCCCACGGGCATCACCTTTAGCGAGGACACCGTGCGCCGCCTGGTCGAGATGCCCACGGCCGCGCCCGATTTCCGCATCTTCTGGGACAACGCCTACTGCGTGCACGACTTGTACGACGAGACCGACGAGCTCGCAAACATCTTTGACCTCGCTCGCGCGGCGGGCACCGAGGACCGTGTGGTGGCCTTTGCCTCGACGTCCAAGATCACCTTCCCGGGCGCCGGCATCGGCTTTATCGGTGCGAGCCCCGCGGTCATCGCCGAGTTCTCCAAGCGCCTGAAGGCCGGCCTTATCAGCGCCGACAAGCTCAACCAGCTGCGCCACGTGCGCTTCCTTCCCACCATCGAGGCGGTCAAGGAGCACATGAAAAAGCATGCCGAGTTTTTGCGCCCGCGCTTTGAGGCCGTTGAGCGCAAGCTCACCGAGGGCCTGGGCGATACGGGTTGCGCCACTTGGACGCATCCCCGCGGCGGCTACTTTGTGAGCTTTGATGGTCCCGAGGGCTCGGCCCAAAAGGTCGCCGCGCTTTGTGCCGACCTGGGCGTCAAGCTCACGCCGGCTGGTGCCACCTGGCCTTATGGCAAGGATCCGCGCGACACCAACATCCGCATCGCGCCGAGCTATCCCACGGTCGATGACCTGGAGGCCGCGCTCGACGTGCTGGTGCTGGCCGTTAAGCTTGTCGCTGCCGAGCTTGCTCGTGCCGAGCGCGCCTAACGCCTAGGGCCCCGCAAGTCCGCGCCCAGTACTATCCGCACTTTCGATACGTAAAGGAGCGTATACATGGATTTGGGTATTTCCACCAACCCCACGCCGGAGATCTACACCATTAAGGTAACCGGCGAGATCGATATCTCTAACGCCGATAGCCTGCGCAATGCTATCGACCTGGCGCTCGAGCAGCCCACTGAGGCCGTTGAGCTCGATTTTGCCCAGGTGAGCTACATCGATTCGACGGGCATTGGCGTGCTCGTGGGCGCCGCGCACCACGCGGTCGACCACGGTAAGCGCTTTAGCTGCACTAATGTGCAGCCCCAGGTGATGCGCGTGGTTCAGCTGCTGGGCGTCGACCAGGAGATTTCGATCACGGCGGCATAATCTTTGCCCCCAAAAGGGCGTGCCGTTTGGCATATGTTTGTGATGCGCTCGGACGTTTTGGCGTCCGGGCGCTATACTTGACCGAATGAATAGACGAGTTCCGGCCGAATGGCGCGGTGCGGGCTCGACTCACATCGAGCCTTGGAGGTATGTGTGTTTGGTATTGGAGAGGGTGAGCTGGCAATCATCGTGGTCTTCGGCTTTTTGCTGTTTGGCCCGGATAAGCTCCCGCAGATGGGCCGCACGATCGGCCGTGCCATCCGTCAGTTCCGCGAGACGCAGGAAAAGATGACGGCCGTTGTTCAGTCCGAGATCATCGATCCGGTAAGCGAAGCCGCGTCGGCCCCGGTCAAGCCCAAGAAGGCTGCCGTCGAGGATGATTCCGATGCGGACGAGGATACCGTCGAGACGGCTGCGCCCGCAAAGAAGGAGACCTTTGCCGAGCGCCGTGCCCGCCTTGCCGCCGAGAAGGCCGCGAGCGAGGGTGCCACCGAGGACGAAGGCGCTGCTGGTGAGGCCGAGGGCGCCGAGCCCGCCAAGGCCGAGCCTGCTGCTGCCGCAGCCGAGCCCGAGCCTGCTGCAGGGCCGGAGCCCGAGCCCGAGCCGGCAGAGCCCACGACAGCTGACCTCTACGCCCGTCGTCCCCGTAAGCGCAAGGCTGTCGTCGACCAGCTCGCTCGCGAGCTCGAGGCCGAGGACGACGCCGCTGCCGCCGACGCCCCGAAGGGAGGCGATGAGTAATGCCTATCGGACCTGCGCGTATGCCGCTCTTCGATCACCTGGGAGAGCTCCGTCGCCGCCTGACCATCGTGGTCGTGTCGGTGTTCGCCGCCGCTATCGTGCTGTATTTCGCCACGCCTGTGGTGCTCGACATCCTGGAAGACCCCATCCGCTCCTTTGTGCCGGACGGTAAGTTCTACATCACTACCACGCTCGGCGGCTTTGGCTTGCGCTTCTCGCTGGCCATCAAGATGGCCGTGGTCATGTGCACGCCCATGATCATCTGGCAGATTCTGGCGTTTTTCCTGCCGGCGCTTCGCCCCAACGAGCGCAAGTGGGTCGTGCCCACGGTGCTCGCCTCGACGGTGCTGTTCTTCCTGGGTGCCATCTTCTGCTACTTCATCATCATTCCTGCGGGCTTTGAGTGGCTCATCGGCGAGACCTCGGCCGTCGCTACGGCACTGCCCGATCTGGAGAACTACGTCAACATGGAGCTGCTCTTTATGATCGGCTTTGGCGTGGCGTTTGAGCTGCCGCTCATCATCTTCTATCTGTCCGTCTTCCACATCGTGTCCTACGCTGCTTTCCGCGGTGCCTGGCGTTATGTATACGTTGGCCTGCTCGTGGGTTCGGCTGTGATCACGCCCGACGGCTCGCCCGTTACGCTGGGTCTCATGTATGGCGCCCTGCTCTCGCTCTACGAGATTTCGCTCGCCATCGCCCGTGTGGTCATTACCGCGCGCGAGGGCAAGGAGGGCTTGTTTGTGAGCCGTCTGGACCTGTTTTCGGACGACGAAGAGGACGACGAGGAGTAAATCGGTATGCACGAGGTTGGCATTGTCAACGGCATACTCGATACAGTGATTCGCGCGGCGCGTGGGGCGGGGGCCTCGCGCGCCGTTTTGGTAACGCTGCGCATCGGGGATATGACCGAGGTCGTGCGCGAGGCACTCGACTTTGCGTGGGAGACATTTCGCGACGAGGACCCGCTCACGCGCGGCTGCGAGCTTGCCGTGGAGGAGGTCCATCCACAAAGCGAGTGTCTGGACTGCGGCGATGTCTTCGAGCACGACCGCTTCCATTGTCGTTGTCCCCAGTGTGGCGGCGCCAACGTGCGTCTGCTGCACGGCCGCGAACTCGACATCGCCAGTATCGAAATCGAAACCCCCGACGATTAACCCGCCAGCCACTGGGGACGGGGTATAAATGGTAGAAGTAAGGAGCGCCGAGTATGGCCGAGAAAACGATTGATATCGCGTCGCCGATTCTGTCGCGCAATGAGCGCCTGGCAGATCAGCTGCGACAGCGATTTAAAGAGACAAACACCTATGTGATCAATGTCTTGTCGAGCCCCGGCTCGGGTAAGACAACAACGATTCTGGGCACCAACGAGCGCCTGCGGGACAAGGCCGGCTTGCGCTGCGCCGTCATCGAAGGCGATATCGCCTCGGACGTCGACGCCATCACCATGAAGGAAGCCGGCATGCCCGCCATCCAGATCAACACGGGCGGCCTGTGCCACCTCGAGGGTAACATGATCATGGAGGCCGTTGATGCCTTCGACCAGGCTGTGGGTCTGGAAAACATCGACGTCATCTTTATCGAAAACGTGGGTAACCTGGTCTGCCCAGTCGACTTTGACCTGGGCGAGAACCTGTCCATCATGATCCTCTCGGTGCCCGAGGGCGACGACAAGCCCATCAAGTACCCGGGCATCTTCCAGCACGCCGGCGCACAGCTGCTCAACAAGGTCGATGTGGCCCCGGCTTTCGATTTTGACATGGATAGGTATACTAAGACACTCGATGACCTCAATCCGCAGGCGCCGCGGTTTGCCGTGAGCGCGCGCAAGGGCGAGGGCATGGATGCCTGGTGCGATTGGCTCATCGGGCAGATTGAGCAAGCAAGGGCGTAAGTCGGCCGCCATACGGGCGGGCGTAGCCGCAGAGATACGAGATAGGAGCCTCTTTTGAAGCTCATCATCGCCGAGAAAAACGACGCCGCGCGTCAGATCGCAGAGCGTCTGTCCACGGGTAAGCCCAAAAAGGACAAGGTGTACAACACCGCCATCTACCGTTTTGAGTGGAAGGGCGAGGAGTGCGTGACGATCGGCCTTGCCGGTCACATCCTCGCGCCCGATTTTTGTGACAGCGTGCTGTTCGATAAAAAGCTGGGCTGGTATTCGGTTACTGAGGACGGCGAGATGCTGCCGGCCGACATGCCCGATGGCCTGGCTCGTCCGCCCTACGACACCAAGCGTAAGCCGTTCCTTGCCGATGGCATCTCCATCAAGGGCTGGAAGCTTGAGAGCCTGCCCTATCTCACCTGGGCACCCGTCATTAAGCTGCCGGCCGAGAAGGAGCTCATCCGCTCGCTCAAGAACCTCGCCAAAAAGTCCGACAGCGTCATCATCGCTACGGACTTCGATCGCGAGGGCGAGCTGATCGGTTCGGACGCTCTCAACAAGGTGCGCGAGGTTGCGCCGGACTTGCCGGTCGCCCGCGCCCAGTATTCTTCGTTTACCAAGGCCGAGATCACGCAGGCCTTCGATAATCTCGTCTCGCTCGACCAGAATCTGGCCGACGCCGGCGAGAGTCGCCAGCACATCGACCTCATTTGGGGCGCGGTACTCACGCGCTATCTGACGCTCGCCAAGTTTGGCGGCTTTGGTAACGTGCGCTCTGCCGGCCGCGTGCAGACGCCGACACTCGCCCTGGTGGTCGAGCGCGAGCGCGAGCGCATGGCGTTTGTGCCCGAGGATTATTGGCAGATCCGCGGTATGGGTGCCGCGCAGGGTGATGCCGAGGACGATCGCTTTAAGATCGCGCACAAGACGGCGCGCTTTACCGACAAGGATGCTGCTGAGACGGCGTACGGTCACGTTGACGGTGCCAGGACGGCAACCGTCGCCGCGGTGACCAAGCGCTCGCGCAAGCAGCAGCCGCCCACGCCGTTTGCGACCACCTCGCTGCAGGCTGCCGCCGCGGCCGAGGGCATCTCGCCTGCGCGTACCATGCGCATCGCCGAGTCCCTCTACATGGCGGGCCTCATCAGCTACCCGCGTGTCGACAACACCGTGTATCCCGCGACGCTCGATTTGGGCGCCGTGGTGCGCGACCTGGCAAAGATCAACCCGGCGCTGGCGCCCGTGTGCAAAAAGGTACTCGCTGGTCCCATGAAGCCCACGCGCGGTAAAGTCGAGACCACCGACCACCCGCCTATCTACCCCACGGGCGAGGGCGATCCGTCCACGCTCGACGGCGGCCAGCGCAAGCTCTATGACCTGATCGCCCGTCGCTTCCTGGCGACGCTTATGGGTCCCGCGACCATCGAGAACACCAAGCTCGAGCTCGACGTGAACGGTGAGCCGTTCGTGGCTTCGGGCGATGTGCTCGTGACTCCGGGCTTCCGCGAGGCGTATCCGTATGGACTTAAGCGCGATGAGCAGATGCCGCCGCTGGAGCAGGGCGATACGGTCGACGTGTTCGACATTAAACTCGAGGCCAAGCAGACCGAGCCGCCCGCGCGCTACAGCCAGGGCAAGCTCGTGCAGGAGATGGAAAAGCGCGGCCTGGGTACCAAGTCCACGCGTGCGAGCATCATCGAGCGCCTGTATGCCGTGCGCTATCTCAAAAATGATCCCGTTGAGCCGAGCCAGCTGGGCATCGCCATCATCGACGCACTGACGCAATTTGCCCCGCGCATCACGAGCCCCGATATGACCAGGGAGCTTGATGGCGATATGACCCGCGTCGAGCGCGGCGAGGATACCGAAGAGCATGTCGTGACGCACTCGCGCGCGCTGCTGGCTGGTGTGCTCGACGAGCTGCTCAAGCATACGCAGGAGCTGGGCGACGCCATCAGCGACGCCGTCACGGCCGATGCGCGCGTGGGCGCTTGCCCCAAGTGCGGCAAGGACCTGGTTATGAAGACGAGTGCCAAGACCCGTGGCAGCTTTATCGGCTGCATGGGCTGGCCCGACTGCGACGTGACCTATCCGGTGCCGAGCGGCGTCAAGGTAAGCCCGCTCGAGGGCGAGGCAGCCGTGTGCCCCGAGTGCGGCGCGCCGCGCATTAAGTGCCAGCCGTTCCGCCAGAAGGCCTTCGAGATTTGCGTGAACCCTACGTGCCCCACCAACTACGAGCCTGACCTTAAGGTGGGCGAGTGCAAGGTGTGCGCCGAGGCCGGACGCCATGGCGACCTGATCGCGCACAAGAGTGAGAAGAGCGGCAAGCGCTTTATCCGCTGCACCAACTACGATGACTGCGGTGTGAGCTATCCTCTGCCGGCGCGCGGTAAGCTCGAGGCGACGGGCGAGACCTGTCCCGAGTGCGGCGCCCCCATCGTGGTGGTCAACACGGCGCGCGGTCCGTGGCGCATCTGCGTGAACATGGACTGCCCGACCAAGGAGAAGAAGCCCGCCCGCGGCCGCAAGACTGCGACCAAGGCGAGCACGGCCAAGAAGACAACGGCGGCCAAGAAGACGACGGCTAAGAAAGCCACTGCCGCCAAGAAGACGACCGCGAAGAAGTCGACTGCCAAGAAAGCAGCCGCCGACAAGTAACGGCGCAGTCGAAATATTGCCCAAAACAAAAACGAGCGAGGATCTCATGATCCTCGCTCGTTTTTTGCGTAGTCATTGGGGGCGGTCTTTAATGACTAGTCGTTTAAGAACGTCGCATGCGACTAGTTCACCTCGACAGGCTTGGCGCCGGGATAGCGCTCCTCAAAGTCTAGGCGGTACTTATTGTCATTGGTGCCCGCCACGTTGTCGCGCGACAGCGGCGCCACAATCTCATTCTTGTGGTCCGCAGGCTTGTCGTATTTCAGGCTGATCTCCCAGGCATCACAGATTGCGTCAATGCGGTGATCCAGGTCGTCGTACAGGGCGATGATGTCCTTCCAGGAGCTGTAGTTCTTGGAGCTCGTCGGGACGTCTAGGTCCTCGACGATGTCGTAATACTGCTCGATGGTGTCCTCCGTGCGCTCGGCGACGTCGGCGAGATTTTGACGGGTGGTTCGATCCTCTTCCAGATAGCTGCCGTTGAAGTTCTGCGCGCAGCCACGGACCTGGCTATCGAGGTCTTCGAGCAGGTCGTAGTATTCGCTCAGGCGACGGTAGAGGTTCTGCTCGGAGAGCGTTGCTTCGCCGCCATCCTCGTCGTCATCGTCATCATCGTCGTACAGGCTGTTGGGATCGCCGAGAGGCTTTAGGTCATCGTCGTCGACGTCATGGTGCAGCTTAGCTACCTCGGCAGTCGTCTGCGTGGCGGCGTTGTCGAAAGGCTTGATCACAAAGAAAACGACCAGGGCGATGATGATCGCCACCAGCACAACGATAACGGCGATAAGCGGCCCGGTGCCGCTCTTTTTGGGAGCGGGGGTCTGTGGCGAAGCGGGCGCGTATGCGGGAGCCGGCTGCTGTTGGGGCGAGCCGCTCGCGACGGGTATGCGCTGCGTGGTCTCGACGGCCGCGGGGCCTGCGGCGGGGTCGGGGCGATGGGCGAGGGGGTCGTCCGCCTTGGCTTGCGGCGTATCGAGGGAACCGGTCTGCTCAAAAGCGGGCTGGCTATCGCTCGCGGTTGTTTGCTCAACGGGTGCACCGCACGAGGTGCAGAACTTGGCATCATCTGCAAGAAGCTTGCCGCACGAGGCGCAATACCGAGACATTGCCACTCCTTTCGCCACATTTCAATGCAATACGACGATTATACCCAGCGTCCAAAATTCCCCATCATAAGTTGCGGTGAAATAGGGACTGTTTGGCGGTCTCGGAGCTTCAATCAGTCCCTATTTCACCGCAACTTTGGAAAGGCACCTTTAGCCATTGGGGACGCACCGAGCACTGGGGTATCATGGCTTGGTTGCTATAACTTGCATTTACGCCTTGCAGGAAGGGGCTGCGCCCATGGCTTTTGAGCCCGCTCAACATAGCTTTATCACGCTCGAGGGCGTCGACGGTGCCGGCAAGTCCACGCAGGCGCGCCTGCTGGCCCGCGCGCTCGACCTCGCTGGCTATCAGGTCGTAACTCTGCGCGAGCCGGGCGGCACCGCCGTCGGCGAAAAGATCCGCGCCCTGCTGCTCGACCCCACCAACACGGCGATGGGCGACACCTGCGAGCTGCTGCTCTACGAGGCCGCGCGTGCCCAGCTGGTGCACGAGGTCATAGCTCCCGCCCTCGCTGCCGGCAAGGTGGTCCTGTGCGACCGTTTCTACGATTCCACGACCTGCTATCAGGCGTTTGCCGATGGTCTCGACCGTCAGATGGTACGCGATGCCAACAACCTGGCTGTCGCCGGTACGCATCCGGCGCTCACGCTCGTCTATCACATCACGCCCGAGCAGGCGGCGCTGCGCATGGCGGCCCGCGGTGCGGCCGATCGCATGGAGGCCAAGGGCATGGCCTTCCAGGAGCGCGTCTATCAGGGATTTTGTGCCATTGCTGCCGAGGAGCCAGACCGTGTAAAGCTCATCGACGCCACCGTGCCCATCGAGGAGGTCTTCGGGAAGACGGTCGAGCAGGTTCGCGCGTACGGTTTCGGCATTCCGCAAGACGCTGTCGTCGCCGCGCTTGCCAAGGAGGCCGAGTAACATGGCCCCCGCTCAGGCAAGCCTGCTGGCCAAGCTCGACACCCAACAGCGCGTGCGCGATTTTTTGACCAACGCCGTCTCCAGCGGCCGCGCATCGCACGCCTACCTGTTTTTGGGCGCGCCCGGCGCCGGTAAGCTCGATGCCGCATGGGCGCTTGCCCAGGCATTTCTGTGCGAGCAGGACGGCTGCGGCTCGTGCGACAGCTGTGTGCGCGTCGCGCGCCATACGCACCCCGATGTGCACTACTACACCCCCGAAAGCGCTACGGGCTACCTCATCGCGCAGACCCGCGAGCTGCTCGACGACGTGCCCCTGGCGCCCATCCGCGCCAAGGCAAAGGTCTACATCATCGACCGTGCCGAGCAGCTGCGCGCCAACACCGCCAACGCGCTGCTCAAAACGCTCGAGGAACCGCCCGAGGGCGTCATGTTCATCCTGTTGGGCACCTCGGCCGACGTGATGCTGCCCACCATCGTGAGCCGCTGCCAGTGCGTACCGTTTCGGCTGGTGTCGCCCACTGTGGCCGCTCAGGCCGTGAGTCGCGCCACCGGTCAGGATCCCGCGCGCTGCCGCATGGCCGTCGCTGTGGCGGGAAGCCCCACGCGTGGTATCGAGTTCCTCAAGAGCGCCGAGCGCCAGGACGCCCGTCGCCAGATGGTCCGTGCCATCGACTCGCTCATCGCCGCCGACGAGGCCGATGTGCTCAGTCGCGCCAAGTCGCTCATCGTCGCCGTCAAGGCGCCGCTCGCCGAGGTCAAATCAACGCAGGAAAAGGTGCTCGAGCAAAATGCCGACTACCTGTCGCGTGGAGCATTGAAGCAGCTTGAGGACCGCAACAAGCGCGAACTCAACGCACGCGAGCGTTCGGGTATCATGGAAGCGCTGGCGAGCGCGCGGACGCTCATGCGCGACGTGCTGCTGACACTTCAGGACGAGGCGGCAGACGTGGTGAACGAGGACGTGCGCGACACGATCGGGCGGCTTGCCGCGGCGACGAATGTTGCGGGTGCCACCCAGGCGCTCGAGGCGGTTGCCACCGCTGAGCGCAACATCGCCAGAAACGTTACTCCCCAGCTGGCCATCGAGGTCATGCTGTTCGATATCAGGAAGGCACTGAAATGCCGTTAGTCGTACCCGTTAAGTTTACCTACGCCTCGCGCGACCTGTGGTTCGACCCACAGGATCTGGATATCCTCGAGGCCGATTATGCCATTTGTTCTACCGAGCGCGGAACCGAGATCGGCCTGGTCACGGCCGATCCCTTCGAGGTGCCGCTCGACGAGATCGGTCAGCCGCTCAAGCCCGTGTTGCGCGTAGCGAGCGACATCGACCTGCAGCTTGCCGACGACCTGGCTATCCAGGGTGACGAGGCCATGGTCGATTTCCGCCGCCTGGTCAAGGAGCTCGACCTCGAGATGAAGCCGGTCGGCGTCGAGTACCTGTTTGGCGGCGAGAAGGCCGTGTTCTACTTTGCTGCCGAGGAGCGCGTCGATTTCCGTCAGCTCGTCAAGGACCTGTCCTCGACGCTGCACATTCGCGTCGACATGCGCCAGATCGGCGTGCGCGACGAGACCCGCCTGGTGGGCGGCTATGCCCAGTGCGGCCAGGAGCTCTGCTGCACGCGCTTTGGCGGACAGTTTGAGCCGGTTTCGATTCGCATGGCAAAAGAGCAGGACCTGCCACTCAACTCGTCCAAAATTAGCGGCGTCTGCGGCCGCCTGATGTGCTGCCTGCGCTACGAGTTCGAGGCGTACAAGGACTTTAAGAGCCGCGCGCCCAAAAAGAAGACGCTTATCGATACGCCGCTTGGCAAGGCGCGTATCCAGGAATATGACACGCCGCGCGAGCAGCTGGTGTTGCGCCTGGAGAACGGCAAAGTCTTTAAGGTCAACCTGGCTGACATGACCTGCTCTGAGGGCTGCAAAAAGAAGGCCGCCGAGCAGGGCTGCAACTGCCGCCCCGACTGCGTGACGCGCGATGTGCTCGAGCGTATCGAGTCGCCCGAGATGCGCTTGGCGCTTATGGAGCTCGACCGCGAGAATGGCGTCGACGTGGGCGATGGCCTGTCGAGCGCCGACCGTCTGGCGGGGACGACGATGCCCAAGCGCCGCCGTCGCGATGCGGACGCCGATGCCCGTGCCGGTCAGAGCCAGGGCGAGGGTCGCGGCCGCGGTAAGGGTCGCGGCAAGGCCGAGGCACCCGAGGCTGAGGAGGCTGCCGGTGGACGTCGCCGTCGCAAGCGCTCGGGTTCGGGCGATGTAGGCGAGGCCGCTCCCGCAGGCAAGAATTCCCCCCGCGAGCGCGAGGCTCAGCAGCCCCAGCAGCAAAACCGCGGCGGTGGCATGAATCCCACGCGCCGTCGCCGCCGCCATTTGTCGAGCGAGGAGCGCGAGGACGCCTTCCGCGCCGCAGCCGCTCGCGAAGCCGGTGCCGCCCCCAAGGGTGGTTCGGGTTCCGATACGCCTGCCGACAAGGGTGGCAAGCAGCGCAACGATGACGAGCGCGTCCCGCGTCCGCGTCGTCGCCATTCCTCGGGCACGCAGCAAAAGCCCTCGGTGCCCTCCGTGGCCGATCAGGTCTCGGATGGCGAGGTCAAGGTCACGCGCCGTCGCCCCGGAGATGGCGGAGGGGCAGCTGCCAAGGCCGTGCGCGGTGCTGCTCGCGACGAACGCGAGTCGCGCGAAGATCGTGGTGGCGAGGGTTCGGCCGACCAGGGCCAGAAGCGCCGTCGCCGTCGCCGTTCCCGCAAGCCGCGTCAAGATGGCGGTGAGGGCTCGACCCAAAACTCGTCCGCACCGCAACCGCCCACCGGCGAATAGCGCCCGCAAACGGATTTAACCTGCCTGACCCCAAACGCGTCGGGGTACCATAGCGCTGAATCAACGACCCTCCCTGCGACCGAGCGTAGGGAGGGTTGTGTCGTGAAGAGACATTTGAATGTGTTGGGATGCCTGCAAGGTGCCGGCATCCTACCGTTTGCGGACGAATTGCTACCGTTTGCCGAGCAGGCGGCGCACGAGGCGCTTGAGGCGTTGTCACCCACGCGATGTGCCGGCTGCGAGCGCGCCGGTGCGCTTATTTGCCAAGACTGCCTGGCCGCGCTTGCGCTCATCGACCCGCGGCATAGCTGCACTCGATGCGGCGCCCCGTTTGGAGACTTGCTGTGCACCGAGTGCTCGGTCGAGGGTACGTCCTCGGCGATGGCCGAAGCACTCGACCGGTGCCTGGCATGTGCCGTTTACACGCATCCGCTCCCGAGGATCATTAAAGCGTACAAAGACGCGGGCGAGCGACGCCTGGCGCCGTATCTGGCAGAGCTGCTATACGACACCGCCTTGTATGCCCAGGTCGCGGCACCCGAACGCTTAGGCGGTGTGTTGTCCGGCGCCGATGCAGTGGTGTTTGTGCCCGCGACGGCGGCGGCGTTTCGGCGACGCGGCTTCGATCATATGGAAGCCATCGCGCGCCCATTTTGCGAGCTGTCGGGTGTTCCGCTGCTCGACGCCCTCGTTAAGTACGGCCATGGCGACCAGCGTGAACTCGGTCGTGAAGAACGCCGTGAACGCGCCCGAGGCATGTACGAGACCGTTGAGGACGTGCGGGGCCGCCGCCTGCTGCTTATCGACGACGTTATCACCACGGGTGCGACGATGGCTGCGGCTTCGGCGGAACTCAAGCGCGCCGGTGCTGCGGCCGTTGATGGCCTCGCTATCGCACGCGTCTGGTAGGGGTGATTCGTGTGGCGGTAAAGATTGAGCGGTGCAACGAGCCGACAGGCGAACAGCTAGCGGCTTCCGCAATCCTAACAGGCGCCTCGGCGTTGCGCATGATTCGAGCCGAGCGCCGGCAGATGGGCTACATCGGCTGGAAGGACCTCAATCCCGATGAAGAGCGCCGCGTGCTGTGTACGTCATCGCCTTCGACCGAGGATATCTATCTTCCCGACCTGGTGCGAATTGGAGCCAAAAGCGGCGAGGTGCAAGAAGATCTGTGCTTGCTGGTGGGATCTGCGGCGCAGCGCCGACGCATGCCTGGCGTGGGCTGGTCCGTGTGTTCCGGGTTGCCTGTCGGCTCGATTCTAGAGGTGGAACCGGGGGTGTACAGCCTATCTCCCGAGGCCCTTTGTGTTGCCGTCGCCCGCGAGGTCGACTGTATCCAGGCGTTTGCACTGGCCCAGGAACTGTGTTCCAAGATTTCACTAAGCGATCGCGGGAAGTATCTGCCTCCCTACACCTCGCCTGTTGCGAATAGACTTGCAAAGGATAAGGACCAACCGGCAGACGTGGGCTACTTTGAAGTCGAGCCGGTGCTGACGCCCGATCGCCTGGCAGATTACCTTGCGGCATGCAAGGGGAGTGCGGCCAAACAACTGCTACGCCTGTGTCCCTACCTGTCAGAAAACCTGCGCTCACCCATGGAGTGCATCATGCTTGCCATGTTTTCGCTTCCGTTTTCCTATGGCGGATTTGCCTGCGGTCCCTTTAAGACCGACTACAAGATCGAGTTCGATGACCGCGCGCAGGCAATCTCGGGGATGTCGCATGCAGTTTGCGATGCGTATCAGGAGGCAGCCCGGTTTGACCTGGAATACAACGGTGAGCTGGGCCATTCCTCCCGGAGGGGACGTATTCATGATGAAAAACGCAACACGGGCTTGATTACTATGGGAATCGAGGTCGCGACGGTCAACAACGAAATGCTCTGCGACATGGAAGCGATGGAAGCGCTCGCATGGCGCATTTACCAACGCATGGGTAAGCGATATCAGAATCGCGTAGAGGCGCGTCGAAAGAGGCAAGATGCTCTGCTGAATACGCTCCGAGCGTGCTTTGGGCTCAAGCCGGCGTAAAACTATGGCTTTATAGGGGGTCTGTTTATATGCCCTGTGCAAAAAACGGCAAATATGAGTATTGTTACTAGATTAGTAGCAGTAAAAACAAAGAAACTTGGGCCGAAAATTTGGATTCATTGAAGAGATAATAAACGAATGTGGAATATCTTGGCGCCAAGCAGGTTGTGCGGAACTCAAAAAGGGCTCGCGGGGCGGAAAAACGCTGCTACTAAATTGGTGACAGTACTCATATTTGCCGTTATTTGCACACGGCACCCTGAGGCGGGTGCCCCGGAGCTCCCCGTAGGGGAGCTCCGGGCTTCATGGGGGCACGAATGGTCCGCTCCGACCTGCAAAATCTGTGCTCACGGTGCGAATGACGTCCCTAACCTTAAACTTTAGCTTGAACTTAGCTATAATGCGCTACGTTCCTGCCAGGCTGTGGTTGCGGACGGACGTAATGTCCATCCTAGTCCAAGACAGACGCGGTCAAAGGGATCCACGTAAGCGACCGCGTGCGCGCGGCGCGATCATGGCGCGTCCTAGATGTAAGCCGCACCGTCCGTTCTACTTTCTTTGGGGCAATACCGCCTCGCGGGCGAGCGGGCCAGTCGTGAAGGTGGCTACGGCCTCCCGAGCAAACACCCCGGTGCGCAAGTGTGGGGTCAAATACCAGGTCAGCTGGTGGGAACAACCCGTTATTCCGCGCAACGCACGGATTGTATACGACACAGAAGGCAGGGTAGTGGACATGGTGAGGGGCAGCTTGATGCACGCGGCTCGGTTAGGTGCTGGGACCGCGGCGGTCATTGCCGTATTGGGCTTGAGCGGATGCGCGTTCAATCCACTGTCCACGTTCGCGACACCCACGATTGACCAGATCGAGCGCGAGACCGTCACGCCGGCGGTGTCGGACGATGCCCTGGTCACTCCCGGTACCCTGACGGTTGCCCTCGATACCTCCGATGCTCCGCAGGCCATGCAGGGTTCCGATGGTAACCTCACGGGCTACGCGGTCGACGCTGCCCGCGCCCTTGCAAGCCGTATGGGCCTTAAGGTTGCCTTCGTCGATGCGCCATCTGCCAATTCCGCGCTTGGCGACAAAAAGGCTGACATTTTCATTGGTGACATCAATTCCACGGATGGTGATATCAGCACGCTTGGCACCTGCCTGTACGACGCCGCGGCGGTGTTCGGAAAGACGAGCGACGGTGAGTCGCTGAGTGTTTCCACCGAAACGCTTAACACCGCTACCCTGGGCGTTCAGGCTTCCTCGGCATCGCGGGAAGCGCTCGCCAAACGGAGCGTTACGGCCAACCAAAAGACCTTCTCCAACATTAATGAGTGCTTTGAAGCGCTCGAGTCCGGCGAGGTCGACTATGTGATCTGCGATTCCACGGCCGGCGGTTACCTCGCACGTCTGATGAGCCAGATCTCCTACGTTGGCGCTCTCGAGACGCCCTCGACGCTCGGCGTTGCAGGCCCTGCCGCCAACGACGAGCTGTGCCGTGCCGTGAGCGATGCCCTCGACGGTATTACGGCCGACGGCACGCTCGAGGCTGTCCACTCTGTCTGGTATGGCACGATGCCCTATGACCTTACCACTAAGACGGTTTCGGGCACTGACGTGCAGTCGACCGACACCGGATCCAACGAGTCCGCATCCTCCGATTCGAGCAGCGAGGGTGCAACCTCCGAGAATAAATCGTCCAGCCAGGAGGGCACTATCACCGACGACGACATTAACAAGCTCAATAGCTAGTTATTGCTAGGGGCGGCGTCTCCTGTGCGCTGGGAGAGATGCCTCTTCACGGTTTCAACACGCATTGCCGGGCTTTCCCAACAGGGGAGCCCGGCTTTTTCGTTTCCATAAAACCAGCAGGTCAAAGAGATTTTTCAGGTGCAAAACCAAAGCAGCCGTCGCGCTCCTATAGCGCACTTTGCCACGGAAAAGTGCGAGACTTCGGTATGTGGTATCAAGCAATCGTTATTCGGGTCTTTGGGAATCCGCGTGATTAAATGCACGGCAATGGGTACATAGCCAATACAGTAAGTTCCCGAGGCAGATTGGAGCCACGTATGGATATCAAGGTTTCTGGACGCAAGACGACGGTAACCGATGCTCTGCGTGCGCATGTGGATGAGAAGATCGGCGAGGCGCTCAAGGTTTTCGATATCGAGCCCATGACGGTCGACGTTGTACTTCGCTATGAGAAGAACCCCTCGAACCCCAACCCGGCAATCGTCGAGGTCACGGTTCGTGCCCGCGGTTCGGTGATTCGCGTTGCCGAGCACGGTGCAGATATGTACGCCGCCATCGACCTCTCCGCCGATAAGGTCACCCGCCAGCTGCGCAAGTTCAAGACCAAGGTCGTGGACAACCGCCAGGGCGGTGCCAGCGCCGCGGATGTCGCGCCGGTCGAGCGCGTCGAGGATCTGGCCGACCTGCTGCTGCCCGAGGAGGAGGACGACCTGCTCGTCCGCGAGAAGGTCATCGACGTCACCCCGATGACTGAGGAGCAGGCGCTGGTGCAGACCGATCTGCTCGGCCACGACTTCTACGTGTTCGAGAACGCGACGACCGGCCTTATCAATGTGGTGTATCACCGTAAGAATGGTGGATATGGCATCATCAAGCCCCGTATCGAAACACTTGACGAGTAAAATACGTTAACTTGCATGAGTTAACGGTTGGCGGCCATCCCATGCGGGTGGCCGCCTTTTTACGTAAGGAGTCGCTTTGATGGACAAGGCCGCATCCGCCGGTCATTCGGACCGTTGCCGCATCGTCGTCGATACCTGCTGCGACTTTAGCCCCGAGGTCGCCGCGAACCTCGATGTCGATATCCTGGGTTTCCCCTTCATTATCGATGGCGAGGAGCGCACGGATGACATCTGGTCGAGCATCACACCCAAGGAGTTCTACGACCGCATGCGCGCCGGTGCCCGCGTGTCCACCTCGGCTGTGTCGCTCGGTCGCTATATCGAGTTCTTTACCGAGTGCGCCAAAGAGGGTACGCCCACGGTCTACCTGTGCTTTACCTCGGCGTTGTCGTCGAGCTACAACTCCGCGTGCCAGGCGGCAGATGCCGTGCGCGCCGAGTATCCCAACTTTGAGCTCTACGTTGTCGACAACGCTCTGCCCTGCGCGACCGGCGCGCTCTTGGCGCTCGAGGCCGTGCGCCAGCGTTCGGCGGGACTGACCGCCAAGCAGCTGGTCGATTGGGCAAACGAGGCAAAGACCTACGTCCACGGCTACTTTACGCTCGAGAGCTTCGACGCACTGGCTGCCGGCGGCCGCATTCCGCCCGCGGCGGCGCAGCTCACGGCAAAGCTCGATGTCAAGCCCGAACTCTCCTACGACCTTGCCGGCTCGCTGTCGCTGATCGGCGTCAACCGCGGCCGCAAGAAGGCACTCAAGTCCATCCTCAAGTCGTTCCGCGAGAACTACGTGCCCGACCGCACCATGCCCATCGCCATCATGACGGCCGATGCCGAAAAGGACGGCGACTGGCTCGAAGCCGCCATCCGCAAGGAGGAGGGCTGCGCCGACGTCACGATCATTCGCAGCTCCGTGGGTCCCACCATTGGCTCGCACGTGGGCCCCGGCATGGTGGCCTGCGCGTTTTGGGGTAAGAACCGCGCCGACAAGGCGTCACTTTCCGATCGCATCGCCCGCCGCGTGCGCGGTCAGTAGGCAAGTAATGCGGCCGTAATCGATCCCAACTCACAGCCCAAACGCTGGCACCGAGTATTCAACCTGGTAATAACACCCAACCCAAAAGGAAAGGTTTCATGGCAAATAAGCTCTCTGTCGCATTTATCGGCACCGGAATCATGGGTGCCCCCATCGCCGGTCACATTTTGGACGCCGGCTTTCCCGTCACAGTCAACAACCGCACCAAGTCCAAGGCGGCGGCGCTTATCGAGCGCGGTGCCGCCTGGGCCGATACGCCGGCCGATGCCGCGGCGAACGCCGATGTCGTCTTTACCATGGTGGGCTATCCCTCCGAGGTCGAGGAGCTCTACCTGGCGGGCGACGGCCTGCTCGCGTGCACTAAGCCCGGCGCGGTCCTGATCGACCTCACCACGAGCTCGCCCGAGCTGGCGCGCGACATTGCCGAGGCCGCCCAGGTCTCCGGCCGCATGGCGTTTGACTGCCCCGTCACCGGCGGCGAGTCGGGTGCTATCGCCGGCACGCTTACGGCTATCGTGGGCGCTACCGAGAACGACATCGCGCCGGTCCGCGACATCCTTGCCACCTTTGCGGCCAACATCTGCTGCTTCGACGGCGCCGGCAAGGGCCAGGCTGCCAAGCTCGCCAACCAGGTGTCGCTGGGCGCCTGCATGGTCGGCATGGCAGACGCCATGGCATTTGCCGAGCTGAGCGGCCTTGACCTGGAGAAGACCCGCCAGATGATCCTGGGCGGTACCGGCAAGTCCGGCGCCATGGAGAGCCTGGCGCCCAAGGCGCTCGACGGCGACTACAAGCCCGGCTTTATGGTTGAGCACTTCATCAAGGACCTGCGCTTGGCACTCGCCTATGCCGACGACCGCGAGCTTGCGCTGCCCGGCGCCGACGTGGCCTTTACGCTCTACGACATGCTCGACGCCATCGGTGGCGCCAAGCTGGGCACCCAGGCCATCACGGTCCTCTACAAGGAGGAGGCCGACGCCATCGCCGCCGGTCTGGACTGGTCGCAGTATCGTCCCGAGGAGCATGGCGCTCACGAGGACGGCTGCGGTTGCGGCGAGCACGGCGACGACCATGAGTGCGGTTGTGGCCACCACCATGGCGAGGACCACGAGTGCTGCGGCGGCCACGGCCATGACGACGGCCATGAGTGCTGCTGCGGCCACCATCACGGGGAGTAGCGCCCATGAACTGGACGTTCGTGGTACTAGCGCTGGTGCTCTTTCTCTTTGCGATCTACATTGGCTTTTTGTGCGGCCAGTGGGCGTGCGAAAAGCGCGTGATCACCAAGCGCGACTACTGGATTGCCAATTTTGCAGGAGCGGCGGCAGTCGTCCTACTGACCTGGGTGTTCTCGCTGTTCCCGCTGGTGCAGTTTGCGCCGATCGGCTGGCTCGGCGGCTTTATCGCCGGTCTTAAGATGAGCTTTGGCGAGTCCGTCGGTCCGTGGCGCAAGCACGACGAGGTCTTTAACGTTAACAAGGCTCACCGCGCCGCCGCCGACGCGGGCGATGCCGAGGAGCGCCGCCGTGCGCGTCGCAATGGCGCGGCCGACCGACAGCTCATCTCGGTCACCGATGACAGCAAGGGTGCTGACAAGCACGCTAAGAAATAGTAAAAAGAGGTAACTATGGCAGAAAACAAAGACGAACAGCTCACCGACGAGGAGCTGGCACAGCTCCAGCTGGCAGAGGAGAACGAGAACGCCGTCGACCGCCTGGTCCAGGAGCTCGGCTGCCCCACGCGCCGCATCCGTCAGTTTGCCGCCCGCGTGCTGCACCTGCTTGCCGAGCGCGATCCGCAGCGCGTCGTGCCCTGCGTGCCCGCGCTGATCGAGGCGCTCGACCGCCCCGAGGCGCAGACCCGCTGGGAGGCTCTCGATGCCCTGGCGGCGCTCGCCACCACCTGCCCCGAGCAGCTGGGCGATGCCTTTGAGGGCGCCGAGACCGCGCTGTTCGATGAGATTTCGTCCACGCTGCGCTATGCCGCCTTCCGCCTGCTGTGCGTGTGGGGCGCCACGAGCGTCGAGCGTTCGCGCGAGGCTTGGCCCATCCTGGACGAGGCCATCCAGTGCTACCACGGCGACCTCGAGTATCGCGACATGCTCGGTTGCCTGTACGAGTTTGGCCGGGGCGAGATTGACGCCGAGGTCGCCGAGAAGCTCGCGCTGCGCCTTAAGTTCGATGCCGAGAACGGCAAGGGTAGCTATCTCAAGGCCCGTTCGAGCGAGATTTGCGAAATGCTTGTTAAACGTTTTGGCCTGGATCTCTCCAAAAAGAAGAAGCGTGCTAGCGTAAAAAAATCTGACGACGCCGAAGACGAGGAGTAACAGATTATGGCGCACGATGTAGTCCTGATTCCTGGTGACGGTATCGGTCCCGAGATTACGCAGGCTATGCGCCGCGTGGTCGAGGCCACTGGTGTCCAGATCAACTGGAACGTCCAGGAGGCCGGTGCCGGCGTCATGGACGAGTTTGGCACGCCGCTGCCCCAACATGTGCTCGATGCGGTCGCCGAGACCAAGGTTGCTATCAAGGGCCCCATCACCACGCCGGTCGGCACGGGTTTCCGCAGCGTTAACGTCGCCCTGCGCAAGCATTTTGACCTGTACGCCTGCGTGCGCCCCTGCCTGTCGCAGCCGGGCGACGGCTCGCGCTTCCGCGACGTCGACCTGGTTATCGTGCGCGAGAACACCGAGGACCTCTATGCCGGCATCGAGTTCGATGAGGGCGCTGCCGAGGTCGAGGAGCTCTCGCAGCTCGTCGAGCGCTCGGGCCAGAAGACCTTCGCCGCGGATTCCGCCATCTCAATCAAGCCGATTTCCATCGTCAAGAGCCGCCGCATTGTGGAGTACGCTTTTGAGTACGCCCGCCGCTGCGGCCGCAAAAAGGTGACGGCCGTGCATAAGGCCAACATCATGAAGGCGACCGATGGCCTGTTCCTGCGCGTTGCGCGCGAGGTGGCCGCCAACTATCCCGATATCGAGTTCAACGACAAGATTGTCGACGCCACCTGCATGGGCCTGGTCCAGAACCCCAACGACTTCGATGTCCTGGTGCTGCCCAACCTGTACGGTGACATCGTGAGCGACCTGTGCGCCGGCCTAGTGGGCGGCTTAGGCATGGCCCCCGGCTCCAACATCGGTGCCGACTGCGCCATCTTCGAGGCTACGCACGGCTCCGCGCCCGATATCGCGGGCCAGGATATCGCCAACCCCACAGCCGAGATCCTCTCTGCTGCGATGATGCTCGATCACCTGGGCGAGAACGACGCTGCCAATCGCATTCGCGCCGCCGTATCTACCACGCTCGACGAGGGTGAGCAGGTTACCGGTGACGTGCGTCGTGCCCAGACCGGCTCCGTCGAGGGGGCCGTGGGCACGCAGGCCTTTGCCGATGCCGTTATCGCGCACCTGGCCTAAGGCATGCACGCTGCAAACGCCTAAATAGTACTTAAGTGTTTGCGTATAACCTAAGAATCAATACGCCCGGCGCTCTGCCGGGCGTATTCTATTGGGGACTATGTTTCCTAACAAGGAGTAACTGATATGGGTCTGATTCAAAAGAAGGACGAGAAGGACGAGATCGACGGCATCCAGATCATCGAGCGCGGCGAAGGCCCCGACGGTGACGAGGACGAGAAGATCGACCTGGTCGCCGGCACGTCTGCCGAACATATTGCCGCCGGCACGACCGCCGAGGAGGAGGACGCTCGCCTGGAGGCAAAGATCGCCGCGGACGCCGCCGACGAGAACCTCATGCCCGAGGCTCAGGATGAGGACGACGACTCCGACGTGGACGACCACGCTTGCAAGCACAAGAAGACGATGATTGCCGCCTTTGTGGTCGCCGTCGTGATCGCTGCCGTGGTCGGCTTCTTTATCGGCAACGGTGGCTTTGGCGGCAAGGGCGTCGGCTCGGCGACCCTGACCGAGGACCAGCTCGATTCGACCGTGGCAAGCTATAGCTACAACGGCAAAAAGAGCGACATCACCGCGCGTGAGGCCATCGAGAGCCAGTACAGCCTCGACACCGTCAAGGGCGACGACGGCAACTACACCGCTCCGTCTGCCGACGTTATCCTGTCCTACGTGCGCAACCAGATTCTGCTGGACGCTGCTGAGGACGAGGGCATTACCGTTTCTTCCAAGGAAATGAAGCAGTACGCCGAGGATTCCATCGGCACCTCCGACTACAAGACCATGGCCAAGCAGTACGGCGTGTCCAAGGACCAGGCCAAGCAGATCGTCCGTCAGTCCGCGACGCTGCAGAAGCTCTACAAGAAGAAGGTCGGCGACAGCTCCGCAAGCATGCCGACCGCCCCGACCGAGCCTGCTGACGGCAACGAGGAGACCGCGAGCAAGGACTACGCCGACTACATTATCAACCTTGCCGGCGATGAGTGGGATAGCTCAAAGGGTACCTGGAAGGATGCCGACAGCACCTATGCCAAGGCCTTTGCCGATGATGCCTTTACAGCCGATAGCGCTACCTATAAGCAGGCCATGACCGCCTACTACACTGCTTATCAGCAGTATTCCTCGCAGGCTTCGAGCGCCAGCTCCAAGTGGACCGAGTATGCTAACGGTCTCTACGCCAAGGCCAACATCAGCATCTACGGCCTGTTTGCGTAAAGAGTTGCACTGCTCATCGAGCATCTAGTCGATAGACAACAAATAGCCCGCCAGTACGGAATGAACTGCCTCCCATTTCTTGGACATGAGAAATGGGAGGCTTTCTTTATGCGCGTTGATTTGAGGGTGAAGCATGATGTCGAGGCCAGGAAGGCGGCCA
>CABUQV010000015.1 GCA_902493855.1 uncultured Collinsella sp. | reverse complement strand
GTAGATGAGGTGGTGCAGACCGGTGGGAACGAGCAGCTTGTTGAGCATGCCATAGATAAACAGACCGATGTTGCCCGACTCCTTAATGATGCCGGCAACGGAGGAGATGGCACCCTGAACCGGAGGCCAAACGATGCAGAAGCCAGCGCCCATGATCCAGGAAATGATGATCATAATCAGGAACGGGAAGCGGACGCCCGAGAACATCGAAAGGGCAATGGGGAACTGCTTGTTCGAGTACTTGTTGAACACGGCACCGGTGATGCAACCGAGAATGATGCCGCCAAACACGCCAGTATCGAGTACCTGGATGCCCATAACGGTGGCCTGGCCGGTTCCGGTAAGACCGAGCATGCCGCTCGCATCGGCAAGAGAGCCGGTGGCGTTGAGCACGATGTTGTTAGCCTGCAGGAACAGGAAGAACGACATCAGGGCGATCAGCGAAGCATGACCCTTGTTCTTCTTTGCCATGGCGCCGGCGATGCCCACGCAGAACAGAATCGAGAGGTTGTTGATGATAAACATCAGCGACTGATAGACAACGGCGCCCACAAGCTGGAACGCACCGGAGCCCAGTACGGGGACCAAAGCGCAGATGGTCTTGTTGGTCAGAATAATGCCCACGATGAGCAGGATGCCGGCAACCGAGAGATACATCATCGGCTGGACGATCGACTTCGCGAACACCTCCAACGGCGCTTTGAAATTGAACTTCTTTTTTGCGGTCATAGCGGTACTCCCCTTCCTTTTCCGCAAATTAAGACAGATGTGCCCTAGACAAGACCGTGAGCCTTGCCTTATATCAATCGATGTGTGGGCACGTTATGCCTAGAGACCAGGTTCTCCAAGCAGGTTAACAATGTGATATGCGAGATAACTCTTATCGGCATCGGTAACGACAACGTTATAGATAGACGACAAGTGAGCGGCTATGGCGTCCGCGCACGAGAATGCACACGGATACGCCGTTTCATCGATTCGGAACAGCGCGTCTCCGTTGATTTGCCCGGCCGTAGGATCGAGCGCTCGCTGTGCGAAAAACTGCAGGTGACGAACGAAACGTTCGTAAGGCAGCGAGGTGTCATCGAGGGTCGTAGCATAGCGCTCAGAAACAATCGCGAGCACGTCGCGAACAAGCTGGACCGAAACAATCAGACGATCGGAGCGTTGCGGCATGGTGGCGTTGACGATATGCAGCGTAATGAAACCCTGCTCTTCTTCGCTCATCTGGATGCCCATATACTCCTTGATAATCTGCAGCGCACGGCCCGCAAGCGCGTACTCCTTGCGATAGAACTGCTGGATCTCGAGTAGCAACGGATTCTCACAGGGGACGCCCTTGCGCTCGCGCTCCAAAGCAAGGCTGATATGGTCTGCGAGAGCAATGAGAATCTTATCGTTGATGTCGGCATTGAGCTCTCGACGAAGCATCTGAACGATTTCCTCGGAAATCACGAGGTTGACGGTGGGGATGGACTCCAAAAGATGTGCCAAGCGGTCAATCGTACGCGAGTCCTGAGAAGTTCCCTCCTGCAACGCGTAGGTCTTTTCGATCGACGCCTCGTCGATGGCATCGCCGGCATGACGGCCAAAGCAGAGGCCTCGACCGATGACGATGAGCTCGGAGCCATCGTCCGAAGTGACCATTGCGACGTTGTTGTTAAAAACTCGCTTGATAACCACGGTACCCACCACAAGAATTTACTCGGAAAGCCAGACGACAGGCTCTTTAACAGCAACAGGGCCGGAAGCATGCTCACGAAGAGTCGAGTTCTCCGAACGCTCGCACACGATAACGAAGACCGTGGGATCAAAGCCGGCAGCGCGAACCACGTCGAAATCGACCTCGACGAGGGGCTGGCCCGCGTCAACGTGATCACCCTGGGCAACAAGCGCATGGAAGCCCTTGCCCTCAAGTTTAACAGTGTCGATTCCGATGTGCAGCATCACCTGAGCAGAACTGTCGTCGGACATGATGCCCAGCGCGTGCTCAGTCGGAAACAGCGCCGCGACGGTGCCGGAAACAGGAGCGCACACCGTTCCCTCTTGGGGAACCACGGCAACGCCATCGCCCACGGCACGGCTGCTAAAAGCGGGGTCATTGGTATTTTCTAGATGAACAAGCTCGCCGGAAACGGGAGCGAGGATTTCGAACTCGGAAGTTGCAGTCTTCTGCTCATCCGAACCGCCCATCAGGCGAGAAAAGAAACCCATGGTGGCATGTCCCTTCATAAATATAGCCCAACCAAAATCAAGCGAATGCATCCATAGAGACACACCCGTTCAAAGACTTTGGTTAGGCCCACGTCCGAGGGACTCGGTAACCTTCCGCATTTCTTTTTACGGGAGCTATTGTAGACAAGCCCAAAGCCGGAACAACCATTATGACCGATGAACGGTATTTTTTCTTCGATAAACGGTATTTAGGCGACACTTAGGGACGATCCTTGTTTGGTGCATTGGGGACAGGTTTGTTTGCACCAATCATGAGTTGCGGTGAAATAGGGACTGAAAAGCCGCTCAAAAGGCCAAAACAGTCCGTATTCCACCGCAACTTAAGGACATTGGTGCAAAGTAACCTGACCCCTTTGCACCAAAAAGGGCCCCGAGCGTAGTTGCTCGGGGCCCTTAGTTCGCCTCGCTCTAGCGTGCGACGCGTATGTTACTTGCGCTTGCCGCCGCCGTCACCGGGGCGACGGGAGCTGCCGCCGCGCTTGCCACCACGGCTGTTGCCATAGCTGCCACGGTTATCGCGACCGCCGGCACGACCGCCACGGGAGCCGGCCTGGTTGCCGCCACGCCCGCCGCGATAGCCGCCACGGCGCTCCTCGCGGGTATCGTCGTAGTTGCGCCAGTCATCGCGGCGATCGCGGCTGGCACGCGGGTCGCGACGATCGCGCGACTCATTCGAACGACCGGCGCCGCTGCGGCCACCGTTGCCACGAGCGCCCTCGCGACGCTCACCACCGCGGCCGCCCTCGCGGCCTCCGCGCTCGTCAAAGCGCTTGCCGCCGCGGGCACCACGCTCGTCACGCGAACCACGGCCTTCGCCGCCACGGCGCTCATCGCGCTCGCCGCGCTCGCCATCGCGACCGGAGCGACGACGGTCACCCGAGCCGCGCTTGCCGCCACGCGAGCCACGGCCCTCGTCCTCGCGCTCAACACGACGACGACCGCCACGGTCCTCGTCCTCACGACGACGGCGGTGCGCCTCGCCCTGGAACTGCTTGGCACGACGCTCGGCACGGTTGCCGCGCGGGCCCTGCTCAACAGCAGCAGCACGCTCCTCGGCAGCCACCTCGCGGGCCACGCTCTCCACGGCCTCATCCACGCGAGCCTGAACGCCCTCGCGCACGCGGGTCTTGCCGCCGCGCTTGGGACGGCTCGGGCGCTCGCCGTCGCTGCGGCGCTCGTCGCGACCGCGGTTGGAACGACCGGCCACATCGCCGTAGTCATCGCCGTTGCGCTTGCCGTCGCGACGCGCCTGCTCGAGCTTCTTCTTGCTCTTGGACTTGCCGCGCTTGGTCTTCTTCTTCACCTTAAAGGCCGCGGGGTCGCGCTCGGGGTCAACCGCGGGCGGGTTGGGGCCCACATGCAGGTCGCCGGCGTCATAGATGTCGGCCGTCTTGTCCATGAGCTTCTCGATCTCGTAGAACTCATCGACGTCCTGCTCGGTCACAAACGTGATGGCCCAGCCCAGCTCGCCGGCGCGGCCCGTGCGGCCGATGCGGTGGATGTAGTCGGTCGGCTCGGCCGGCACGTCAAAGTTCACGACGTAGCGCACGTCGCTGATGTCGATGCCGCGGGCGAGGACATCGGTCGCCACCAGCACGTCGACGGTGCCGTCGCGGAAGGCCGAAAGCGCGCGCTCGCGCTGGGCCTGGCTGCGGTTGCCGTGGATCGCGGCGGCCTTGATGCCCTTGCGCTCCAGACGACGGCAGCAGCTGTCGGCGCGGTGCTTGGTGCGCATAAAGACGATAGTGCGCTCCGGGCCCTCCTTTTTGAGGAACTCGGGCAGCAGGTTGTTCTTGGCCTCGATGGACACCGGGAACACAAACTGGTCGACGGTGTCGGCGGTCGACGTGGCAGGCGCGATCTCCACGCGGGCCGGGTCGCTCACCAGGTCGGTGATCTCGCCCACGGCCTCCTCGTCGAGCGTTGCCGAGAACAGCAGCGTCTGGCGCTCGGCCGGCGTCTCGCGCACAATACGACGGACGGCGGGCAAAAAGCCCATGTCGAGCATGCGGTCGGCCTCGTCGAGCACCAGCACCTTGACCTCGTCCAGGTGGCAGGCGCCCTGCTCGATCAGATCGACCAGACGGCCCGGCGTGGCGACCAGGATGTCGCAGCCGTACTTGAGGGCAGCAGTCTGCGGCTTGTAGCTCACGCCGCCCACGACGGTCACGGCAACATGGCCCGTAACGTCGGCGATCTTGCTCGCGACCTCGTCGATCTGCTGCGCGAGCTCGCGCGTGGGGGTAATGACGAGCATCACGGGACCGCGACCGTTGCCTTCGGGTTTCTTGGAGCCGCGACGGCGGTTGCGGCCTCCGCGCTCGCGCACGGGCTTGGGCGGAGCGATGTGCTCCAGGTTGTTCATGGTCGGCAGCAAGAAGGCGGCCGTCTTGCCGGTGCCGGTCTGAGCGGCGGCAAGCAGGTCGCGGCCCTCGAGCACCACGGGGATCGAGCCAGCCTGGACAGGCGTGGGCGCCGTGTAGCCTAGGTTCTCGATGGCACGAAGCATCTCGTCGGAAAGGCCCAGCTCGTCAAAGGCGGGCAGGTTCTCGGTCGCGGACTCGACGGTCTCGGCGGCGCTGGCCTCGTCGGCAGCATCGAAGGCAGCCTGGGTCATGGCCTCGCGGGCCTCGTCCAGAATCTCGGCGTCCGTGACGTCGGATACAGAATTGCGCATATGTTGTTGTTCCTTATCTGCACGCGTTATGGGCACGGCATGCGGCCGCGCGAGCGTGCTTGGTAGTGCGCTAATACATACAAAAACAGGTGCGCACAGAGAGGACGTTGCTCAGCACGCTGGCGATCGCTTTGGCAGCCCTATCACGCGCCGTCCAGACGCAGCAGCTCTAAGCGATGGAGCAGATTCGCCGCCGGTTAGTATACCCGTACTCCGTATGCCCCCACGTAAACCACAGATGACGAGGCGGACGAGGTGGGCCCGGCTGATTATCTCAATCTGTAACAGATGCAGGGCAAAATCGGGTCCAAATGTTACAGATCAAGACAGAGGGGGATTTCCGTCCAGTCCAAACCAAATCTCTCAGTCTTCCTGCAATTTCGAACATGTGGCCTATAATGTTGCTTTGGTTACACTATTTATTGTGCAGCCATTTAATACGTCGCCCACCGGGGCCATTAATTCCTATCGCCATATTGGCTAGGAAGCAATCAAAGGAGGTATCCGTGGCAGCAGAGACGCCTTGCTCGGTCCTCTATAACGATATTCGCTCGTTCGGCGGTCTTAAACATCTCGAGATCGCCCGAATGCTCATCAATGGAAACTCTTATCTCGGCAGTACCCTGCTCGAGAAATGCTCTTCCAACCGCTCGTATCTCACCCGTTACATCGTCCATCGCAAGCCTGACCAGTGCGCGCCCTCCATCTACAGCGACTTTACCGTCACCACGCTCAACCTTTCCTCGGCAATCTGCAGCAAGCTCGGCGGCGGCGAGTCCGCCTATCGGGCAATCGCCGAGCACTATCGCGGTCCGGCCGCCAACGAAATGATGTCGGCTCTCGCCAGCTACAAGCTGGACAGCCGCCTATATGCAAATGCCCTCAATCGCATCGACAACTTTGACGGCAATGCCGTGCGCGAGAAAAGCACGCTTTACCTTATGCTCTTTGTGGCAACGGGGGCGCTCGCCGATCCCGTTCAGGGCGTGACCACCGTCGAGCGCTTTTGCGCCAGCAAGACGGGCGGGCACTTTGGCACCACCGAAACTACCGTCGGACGCGGCTTTATGAGCAGCCTGGAGCAGCCGCACACCGTCGCTCCCAACCTCGGTCTGCTCAGAACCCATGCCGACAACTGCGCCGACATGCAAATCCATCCCCTCACACGCGATCCGCGCGGCACCGTGATTGGTTCTTTGCCCAAAACCTCGCCCAGCATCACCGATGTAGGCGCCGACGCCTCGCGCGAGCATCTTCGTATTTGGCTCGAGGGTGAGCACTGGTACGCCCAGGGCCTTGGATCGACCAACGGCACAGTGCTCGAATCGGGCGCGGGCGACGGCGATATTGTGATTGAGCCGCCGCGCGACCAACGCGAACCCGGCAAAGTCTATCCCCCCGTGGAAATCGCCAACAGCGACAGGCTCCATCTGGGTCTCTACACGACATTCCTTGTCATTGTGGACTAGCACGGACAGCGATCGGAAGACGGTCGCCGTCCGTCTTTCGTCTTCTACCTTCTGTGTCGTAAACGACAATGCTCAGCGGTATACGTGGGCAGTGCGGCTATCATGGTACTTTACCGATATCCGCACTGCTCGCGTAAACGTGCGGCAACCCATGCCAGACAAAGGAACGCCATGGATACTACCGATAGCGCCTATGGCGACAAACTCGTCCGTCTCGATACGTTCGATACCGCCGTGGCGGTCGACCCCAGCGCCGAGGACGACGCCAAGCGTCGGTTTATGACGCTTATTCTCCAGACGGCCCACCGCAACAACGGCAACATCGGGCACGTGCTGCGCGCGACCAACACGAGCGGCGAGGTCTTTGCCGTCAAGCTACTCAAGGACAATGCCATCCTTTCCGGCCAAGCCCCCGACCGCTCCGCCGAGCAAGCGGCTGCGCACCTGGCCAATACCGCCGCGCTGTTCGAGGAGTACCGTCATCTGTGCACTGTCTCGCACCTGCGCGGATTTCCGCGCGTCTATGGCTATGGATCGTGCGAGGACGACCCGCTCATCCTCATGGAGTGGGTCGAGGGCACCTCGCTCAAGCAGGCGCTGCCCTTGCTTCCGCACGATGCCTCGGGCGGGCTAACCACCCAGATGGTGGCCGCCGTTGGAAACGCCGTGCTTCGCGCACTCCTGATGACCCAGGGACTCGTAAATCCGGTCGTCCATCGCGACCTGTCGCCCGCCAATATCATGTTCCGTACCACCAGTCGAACGCTCGAGCAGCAGATCGTCGATTGCTCCTTTGACCCCTGCCTCATCGACATGGGCTCCGCGACCATGGCCCTCGGCGATGACACGATCACCCGGCGCGCCGACATCTGGCGCTTTGCCACGCCCGCATACGCCGCGCCCGAGATGCTCACGCAGGATATCGAAGGCATCGCGGCCCTTCGCCGCTCGCCCGCAATCGATGTCTACGCGCTTTCGAGCATTCTGTACCAGCTCTACAGCGGTCGCAAACCGTTCGATGTGGAGTCGACGGGTGCCGCGGCAACCGGTTCGTTCTACCTCATAAAGACCAAGACCAAGCCGGCGCCGCTCGAGCCGCGATGCAGTGACGACGAGGCGCTCGTCCAAATCATCATGAAAGGCATCTCAGTCGAGCAGCGTGATCGTCCCACCGAACAGCAGATGCTCGAGGTGCTCTCGGCATACCTCACCGATGCCGAATCCGAGGGCCGCGAGGGCGCGGGCAGTGACACCGCAATTGACATCGACTCCGGTACGCACCTTAAGGTCGACGTCGCCGGCGAGCGCGCGAGAGAGATCCTGGAGCAGGCCCGGCACGATGCCATGACCCGCCGCCGCTTTATTATCGGTGGCGTTGTCGCAGCCGTTGCGGGGCTAGGCGTTATCGGGGCGGCAACCCATGGCTTTGGCATCCCCGACTACCTGGACGGCATCCGCAGTTCACTTGACGACTACACTTGGGATCAGCTGCAGGAGATTTCGCTCAAGATTAAGGCCACCGAGACCCGTAGCGAGGCACGCGAGATTGCCAGGCGCTATCATCTGCTCGATGCCGATGGGCATATCCCCTATCCGTGTACCAAGCGTGTCACGCTCACCAACGGGCTGCAGGTTGGCGCGCAGCTTGTGGGCATCCGCCACGATGAGCTTCTGGACGGGACGGGCAAGGCCGGACTAACGTTTATGTTCGACGCGGGTATTGCCGAGCGCAACGCTGCGGCTGAACCGCCGAGCGCCGGCTGGGCAGATTGCGAGCTGCGGGAATGGCTCAACGGCGACGGCCTTAAGCTGCTGCCCAACGAGTTGCGCGCACTCATTAAAGGGGTCAAGAAGGTCTCGAACAATGTGGGCGCCGCCAACAGCGCATCGTGCCTGAGCGAGTTGCCCGCAACCCTTTGGCTGCCCGCCATGGTCGAGCTGTGCGGTACGCAACCGCCCGATTCGTTTACCGAGGGCTATCACTACCTGGCAGACATCTACAACGGCGAGGGCAGGGAGTATCAGCTCTTCCGCGAGCTCAAGGTGAGCCCGTATTCCACGAACGAGACGATGGTCCGCCAGTGGAAGGGCAAGGACACCTGTTGGTGGGAGCGCACGGTGAGCCCCGACACATCGGAGAGCGAAGGCACGCTCTATATGAACCGCGTGGGGCACGACGGCGACGTCTTTACGTACGCAACGCCTGCGGAAAAGCCAAGCAAGCTAACCTGTGTGATCCCCGGGTTCTGTATCTAGGCGGCGGGCGTCTTGCCGTGACGGGACCCCTCCCCGGCAGTTGTCTCGATTTGTAACACTAGCTCGGCAGATACAGGTCTAGATGCTACAGAACGAGACAAACCCCAATCCCGCGAGACAACATCTCAATCTGTAACAGTAAGGGGTCAAAAACCTCTCTAGATGTTACAGATCAAGACATTTGAGTTGGCCGCGGACGGTCTGTCTCGATCTGTAACAGTAAGGGGTCATATTTCCCGCCAGATGTTACAGATTGAGACATTGAGTTTATTGCTGAAGGTTCGTCTCGATCTGTAACATCTGGAATCCAAAAACCGGTCTAACTGTTACAGATGGAGACAAACTCAAACCTCTCAAAACAAAATCTCAATCTGTAACAGTTAGAGGTCATTTTCCCCGCTAGATGTTACAGATCGAGGGCTAGATGTTACAGATTGAGACGAAGGGCGGGGATGGTGCACCAACCCGGCAGCCACCCTCATCTGTAACGAAATGTCATACATTTCTTTCTGTACTGGACACCCCCAGGGGGTATGGGTGTATAGTATCGGCAGGTTAACAATTCCAACACCGAACCACGGAAAGGAGCAGCCATGGCTCAAGATAAGTTCGACGTGGGCGGCATGACATGCGCCGCCTGCCAGGCGCATGTGGACCGCGCCGTGAGCAAGCTCGACGGCGTCGAGAGCGTCGCGGTCAACCTGCTCGCCGGTTCCATGATGGTCGACTATGACCCCGCGCAGGTCTCCCCCGACGATATCTGCACCGCCGTCGACCGTGCCGGCTACTCGGCCTCGCCCGTCGATGCGGGCACCGGTGCCGCCGGCTCAAGCGGCAGCTCGCAGGCCAGGTCTGGCGTCACCCATATGGAGTCGCCGACCAAAAAGTTGGAGGCCGCCGCCTCTGCCATGCGCACCCGCCTCATCATCTCGATCGTATTCCTCATCCCACTGTTCTACATAGGCATGGGGCACATGCTCGGCTGGCCGCTGCCCGGCATCTTCACGGACCACATCCACAGCATGACGCTCGCCCTCACCGAGCTCGTCTTGCTCATCCCCATCGTCTATGTCAACGACGCGTACTTTATCAACGGGTTTAAATCGCTCGCGCACGGCGCACCCACCATGGACGCCCTTATTGCCGTGGGCGCCACCGCCTCCATCGCCTGGTCGCTCTACGCCATGTTCATCATGGCCGACCAATTAGCCGCGGGTCAGGTCCACGAGGCCATGATGACGAGCATGGACAATCTGTATTTTGAGAGTGCGGGCACGATCCTGTCGCTCGTTACCGTGGGCAAATACCTCGAGACGCGCAGCAAGTCAAAAACCGGCGGCGCCATCGAGGCACTCATCGACTTGGCACCCAAGACCGCGACCGTCGTTGCCGACGACGGCACCGAAACCACCGTCGACGTCGACAGTATCCTTCCCGGCCAGGTCCTGCGCGTGCGCCCCGGAGAGTCCATCCCTGTCGATGGCGTGGTGCTCGGGGGCAGCTCGGCCGTGGACGAGAGCGCGCTCACCGGCGAGTCCATCCCCGTGGAAAAGACCGCCGGCGACACCGTCAACGCCGCCACTGTCAACCGCACCGGCTCGTTTACCTTCCGTGCCACACGCGTGGGCGCCGACACGTCGCTCGCCAAGATTATCCAGCTCGTCGAGGACGCCAACGCCACCAAGGCGCCTATCGCCCGCATGGCCGACAAAGTCGCCGGCGTGTTCGTGCCCGTGGTGTTCGTGATCTCGGCTGTGACCTTTGCGGCGTGGATGGCACTGACCGGCAGCATAAACGAGGCGCTCACCTCCGCCGTGGCCGTGCTGGTGATCAGCTGTCCGTGCGCATTGGGTCTGGCCACGCCCGTCGCCATCATGGTGGGCACCGGCAAGGGCGCCGAGATGGGCATTCTGTTCAAGAGCGCCGAGGCGCTGGAGAATCTGCGCAGCGTGGGCACCGTGGTGCTCGATAAGACGGGAACGGTCACTCGCGGCAAGCCTGCCGTGACCGATATCGTGGTAGCCACGCGTGCCGACGGATCGCCCGCCATGAGCGAAAAGGCGCTGCTCAAGCTGGCCGCTGCGCTGGAGCGCTCAAGCGAGCACCCGCTGGCCGAGGCGATTATGGCCGAGTGCGAGGCGCGCGGAATCGTCGCACGCATGGTCGAGGACTTTGCCGCCGTGCCCGGGCGAGGCGTTACGGCACGCGAGGGGCAGAATGTCATCGCCGCCGGCAACGTGCGTCTGATGGACGAGCTGGGCGTGAAGGTTCCCGCCGGCCTTGCCGAACAGTTCGCGGCCGAGGGCAAGACGCCACTGTTCTTTGCCAAGAACAGCGAGCTTGTCGGCACCATCGCCGTGGCGGACGAGGTCAAGGAGACGAGCGCCGGGGCCATCGCCGCACTGCGCTCGCTTGGCGTCGACGTGCGCATGCTCACCGGCGACAACCGCGTGACAGCCGAAGCGATCGCCCGCCGCGTGGGACTGAGCAGCGAGCAGGTCATCGCCGACGTCCTCCCCGCCGACAAGGAACGCCACGTGCGCGAGCTGCAGGATGCGGGCAGCAAGGTCGCCATGGTGGGCGACGGCATCAACGACTCCCCCGCCCTGGCGCGCGCCGACGTGGGCCTTGCCATCGGTACCGGCGCCGACATCGCCAAAGAAGGGGCAGATGTGGTTCTCATGCGCAGCGACCTCATGGACGTCGCCCGTGCCATCGAGCTGTCGCGCGCCACAATTCGCAACATCAAGCAGGACCTGTTCTGGGCGCTGTTCTACAACGGCATCGGCATTCCGCTGGCGGCGGGCGTGTTCTTCCCCCTCACCGGTTGGCAGCTCTCGCCGATGTTTGGCGCCGCGGCCATGAGCCTGTCGAGCGTGTGCGTCGTGTCCAATGCACTGCGCCTGAAATCCTTTAAGCCCAAGACGGCGCGCTGAAGCACCCGCCCTTGCCCCTCAAACCGTCGCTCGCGTACCCAAGTACGCTTCGCTCCTCTTTCGGGGCAATCTCGGGCACCTCAGCACACCTTTAAGATGACGCTGTTCACGACTAAACTGTCAGATATTCTCAATCGATAAGGAGTACACCCATGCGTTACACAATCAAGACTTCCGGCCTTATGTGCGGCCACTGCGACGCCACTGTCGAGACGGCACTGCTCAACGTTGCCGGCGTGACCGACGCCGACGCCGATCACGAGACTCAGACCGTACAGGTGGAGTGCGCCGACACCGTGACCGCTGAGCAGCTCGCTGCCGCCGTCGAGGACGCCGGCGAGAAGTTCCACGCCCTATCCGTGACCGCCGCGTAGCAGACGCCGCCTACTGAATCCTCAGAAGTTGCGGTGAAATACGGACTGTTGTGCCGCCCTAGGCCTTTAAACGGTCCGTATTTCACCGCAACTGACGGGGACATCCGGAAGATCGACCAGAAACGAGGACCCGCCATGATGGCAGACCATAAATCGGTGACCCGCATGCTCAAGACGGCACGCGGCCAGATCGACGGCATCCTACGGATGGTCGAGGAGGACCGTTACTGCGTCGACATCTCCACGCAGCTCATGGCAACACAGGCGCTCCTCGCGCGCATCAACGCCGACGTGCTCAAGGCGCATATCGAGGGCTGCGTGACTTCGGCAATCGAATCGGGCGACGAGGACCTCAAAGCCGCCAAGCTCGCCGAGATCGAACGCGTCGTCGACAAGCTCTCCAAGTAATTGGGGCATTGGGGACAGACTTCTTTGCACCGTCTTGGTATTCCGAGGACAGGTATGTTTGCACCACATTGGTGCAGATTAACCTGTCCCCCTTGCTCTAAATCGGGTATAAAGGCGTGCAGCATATCGAACGAAAGGCAATTTGCATGAATGACTTTATGAAGGGTCGCAATGGTGCCGATGAACTCACCATCGTGATGGGTTTTGCCGGCATCGTCATCGCGATGATCGGATCGATAGCCCGCATCCAGTGGCTCAGCTGGATTGCCATCGCCGTAATCGTGATTGGCGTGCTGCGCGGCCTGTCCAAAAATATCGACGCACGTCGCAAGGAGAACGAGGCCTTTGTCGCCGCGACTGCAAACGTACCCGGCTTGGGCAAGTTTGTAGCTAGCTTGGGCGGCGGAGCTGCAGCGGCCAGCACCTCACGCGCAGCCGGCACCAGTAAGGAAGACTTTGAGCGTGCCAAGCGCACGGCCAAGAAGATGTGGAAGGGGCGCAAGACCACGGCATACCTCAAGTGCCCCAACTGCGGCCAGATGCTCTCCGTCCCCAAGGGCAAGGGCAAGATCCGCGTCACCTGCCCCAAGTGCCACGCCAAGATGGAAACCCGCTCCTAGCGCCCGCACGCGGGACAAATTAATCAGGTTTGTTTGTCCCAAATCTTAAGTATTTGTTCGATAAAAAAGCCGAGGCCTCGTGTTGAGACCTCGGCTTTTTGTATGCGGCAACGGAGCTGTCCCTTTGTCACATCTACGCCACGCCGTCGCGGGCGAGCTCCTCGGCCAACGCCTCGGCCGGCATGGCCATAATCGCGTCGAGCTCGTTATCAACCTCGGGAATGCGCTTCACCTTGAGCTTGCGTACCAGATCGCCGCGACACATCACGTGCATCGGCTCACGCAGAGCGCACAGGTCATCGAGCGGGTTCTCGCGCGTCACCAGGATATCGGCGGCCTTGCCGCACTCGATTGTGCCGGTCTCGCCGCCCAGCCCCAGCAGCTCGGCGTTGACTTGCGTAGCCGTATGCAGCGCGAAGGCGTTGCTCACGCCGACATACTTGGCAAAATAGGCCACCTCACGCCACATGTCGTACTGCGTCACGAACGGGCAGCTCGAGTCCGTGCCCAGGCCCACCTTAACGCCAGCTTCCAGTGCGGCACGGGCGCTCTCGATAATGCCCGAGCACACGATATCGCCGTTCTTCTTTTGCGTATCGGTCGAATGGGTCTTTTTCGGGTCGAGCAATACAAACGGCAGCGCCGGGCTGATAGTGCAGGTAACACTGGGTGCACGCCCCTCGAGTTGCGTGCCCGCGGCGCCACGGTACAGCTCCAGAATCTCGGGCGTCAACGGAGCGCCGTGCTCAATCGTGTCAACGCCGGCCTCAAGCGCGGCCTTCACGCCCTCGGTACTCTCGACATGGGCCATAACCGGCAGACTCACCTCGTGCGCAGCCTTGCACGCCGCCGCGGCAACCTCGACCGGCATGCGCAGCACGCCCGGCTCGCCCACCTCGGTAGCGTCGAACACGCCGCCCGTCACAAACAGCTTAATGACGTCGGCACCACGCGCATACAGGTCGCGCACCTGTTCGGCTGCCTCGGCGGGACTGTTGGCCACCTGGGCGAACAAGCCCGCACCATGGCCGCCCGGCACCGTGACGCCCGTTCCCGGCGCCACCAGGCGAGGACCTTGATACTTGCCGGCATCGATAGCATCGCGCACGGCCAGATCGGCAAACAGCGGATCGCCCGCGCCGCGCACCGTGGTCACGCCACTTGCCAGTTGTTGTTGGGCGCTGCCCTTAAGAATATGGCGCACGATGGCGCGCCCCACGGGATTATCGAGCTTCTTCATCAGCGCGCCCGCATCGCCCGCCGAAACCGGCTTGCCCGAACCGCACAGATGCACATGCATATTGATGAGGCCTGGCATGAGATACGCCCCTGCCAGATCGATGACCTCGGCACCTGCAGGCGCCTGAGCCACAGCACTCGGCCCCATCCACGTGATGACACCGCGCTCAACGACCACGGCCATGTCGGGCTGCGGCTCCATATGTTCCGAACCATCCAAGACGGTCGCATTGATAAACAACGTGGAACGATCGGCAGACGCCATATCGAGCTCCTCCCCCTCAGAAAACTTGAACATCTGTCCATTATTATCCAGTGTAGCCCGATTGCCACAGACATATCGGTTAACGGAGGGAAGAGGGGATGTGGGGGACGGAATACGTTGCAGTCCCACCCCAGCAACATCAGGGGAATGTCTCGATCTGTAACAGATACAGGGTTATTGGGCCCCTTGATGTTACAGATCGAGACATTCGGTCGACGTTTCACCGGTTTGTCTCGATCTGTAACAATTACGAACTCAAACAACTTCTAAACGTTACAGATCGAGACAAAACCTCTCAGCGCCCATACCACTGACGTCTCCACTCCTCAGCCAAATCGGGCCGTCGCGGAATACCCGCCAACCTCATCTTCTCAACCAGCTTCCCCGGATTCTTGAGCTCATCAAACGTAAACCGAAGCACCTTGTGCCCGAGCATTGTCAGATGAGACTCCCGTTGACGTTCTGCCACGAATGGGTCGACCGACTCCCGGCCCTCGCCGTTCTGCAAGGTGTACTTCACCTTTCCGTCGAGCTCGCCGATGACACACGTCCCGTCCTCGAGCCGCCAAAAATAATCGATCCGAAACACCTGGCTCGAATCGAGCGGATCGCGAAACTCCACCTGCAACTCCGGAACCGGAAAGCCGTATGCAATAAAGAACGCTCGAAACCGAGACTCGCCACCGTTTTCGGACATCCCGTCCGCATACGACGCAATCACCTGTGCCCTGCGATACCCTCGCCTGCCCTCGCAATCGGCGCGGAGGCGCTCGCACAAATCCCCACGTGAAACGCCTTTCGCCCGCAGTGCAGAATCGGCAATCGCCAACCCGTAGGAGAACGGCGCACGAAGCAAGCAATCCTCCACCGTGCGCCAAAATGACGTCACCTGCACGCCATCAACACGCTCGAGCGCGCCCGCCATCTGCGGACGCAACAACCTGCACCCGCTGTTCAACGTCATCGAACAGCCCGTCTTAACAAGAAAACGCGGCCCGAGCAGATCATTCGGCACCTCCAAACCCCACAAAAGCGCCGCGTCATAGCCCCAAAACGCCCAATCGAGATGAAATTCCGCAAGCCCTTTGATAGTCCTCAGCGCTCGCTCCGCCGGCGTCAATGCATCCCAATCATGCTGAAAACAGAACAGGTACGGCTCGGGCTCCGCGATATCGTCGGTTCCAACATGGCGTCGCAGCCACATGAGCTCGGTATTGTCATGCGTTGCGAGCAGCGCACCCTGCTTGGCCGTCTCCGTGAGACGCGCAAGCATCCTGTTCCGCGCCAGCGTGTTGCGAGTCGTATGCTTGTGTTTGAGAACGGTATTAGACACTTTCATCACCACCACGTCAGACAAATGGACCATCGTCACCGTTGCCTCCGCTGACAAATGTCTTGATCTGTAACAGGAAGACAGTCTTTGAGCCTCTAGTTGTTACAGAACAAGATCTTTCGGCACCGCGTCCAGCCTTTGTCTCGATCTGTAACAGGTAGAACGATTTTTGGTCCTTTCCCGTTACAGAACAAGATCTTTCGGCAGCCGCCAACCTTCCGTCTCAATCTGTAACAGTTACGGGCCCAAACAGCCGCCAAACGTTACAGATTGAGACAAAGTCAGGGCTGTAGGGCGGCACCAATCACATCCCCTACTCCCATTCTTGTTCGTAGATGTTGAGGGACTTTACGTAGCGCCCCTGGGCACCCATGATGTCGCGGACCAGGCGCAAAAAGAAGCTGATGCACGAGGTATCAGAGCCGTCCCGCAGGTCCTCCGGATGCACCGCGCCCGGCCCATCGATCGCCGTATCGCTCAGGCGCGCTATGTCGTAGAGGTAGAGCTGCCCCGCCGTCAGCCAGATATCGTCGACGCAGGCGAGGCGCACCGCAATCGCACCGTCGCTCCAATGCTCCTTTTGCACGATATGCGGGTCGTAGACATCAAAGCGACGGTCGGTGCGCGTATCCTTCAGCGCAACCATGCCGTTCGCAGGATCCTTGTCCAAAATGCCAAAGCGCGAGAAATACTGTGTGTCGCGCACCTGCTCGAGCCGCTTGAGCGAGGCAGGCGAAAGCGATGCCGGCGGCTCATCAACATACAGCTCGAGCAGCGTCTTGCCATGGCGATAGGGGCGCTCGAAGAGCAGCCAATCGGTAAATGCCATGTTGTAGGCCATGATTTCGTTTTGGGAAGGCTCGGTGCAATAGCCGAGCCACGGGTCGACAATGATCTCGAACTGCTCGCGCGCCGGCTCCAAAAACTGAAACTTCCGCAGCATCCAAAAATGGGCCATGTCGGCAATATCGTTGCCGACGGCTTCAGCCAGATGTGCTCGGTCTAAAACGTGATCAGTCACGGCATCCTCCTCAAACTGATGAACCTCAATTTGAGCTTACGAGGAGGGTGGGCAGCCACTGTTGGCACGGACAAAATAGGCCTCCGGCTGCAAACCAACTGCTGACCAAACACTTGACGGGATGCTTGACCGAAAATGCGCACCGCAAAGAAACGGCAGGTAGATATAGACAGCTGACCCGCCATTTTGAGCCAGATGCCCGCTGCCACCACAGAAACAGCAGAGCACCACAGTCGCAAACGTCGACGAATGAATACTTGTACGTCGACAAATGACAAAGTCGCCCGCAAACCCGCAAGGAGTGTCCCCGAATGCCGGCACATAAGGAACGTCCCTAGCTGCCGGCACTTGGGGACGTTCCTTTTGGGCCGGCCGTTGGGGACAGCCCTTGACGATTCAGCTGTGGACAGCCGCCTTACAGCTCCAGCGCCTCGGCGACTTCGGCAGCGCAGGCCAGGGCGTCGGCCATGGCGCTCACCACGAGCGAGCTGCCGTTGCGGGCATCACCCGCCACATACACCGGCGCGGCATCCGCGGCGACACCCTCTGTGCGAGCCGCGAGGTGCGAGCCCTCGGCGGCCATCACAGGCAGCGGACGACCAGCGGTGGCAACAGGCACGCTCACCGCATCGAACACACTGTGCTCCGGGCCCGTGAAGCCGCAGGCGATGAGCACCAGCTGCGCCGGTACCTCGTGCTCGGAGCCCGCGATGCGCTCGGGCTTTCCCGCCGACCAGTCCAGATCGACCACGCGCAGACCCGCAGCCGCACCCTTCTTGTCCAGCAGCACCTCGAGCGTATCCACGCCCCAGGCACGCATCTCGCCACCCATCGCAGCGATAGCCTCCTGCTGGCCGTAGTCGGTCTTCTTAACGTTGGGCCACTGCGGCCAGGGGTTGCTCGCCGCGCGCACATCAGGCGCCGCCGGCAAGAACTCAAACTGGCGCACGCTGCGCGCACCCTGACGTACCGCGGTGCCCACGCAGTCGTTACCGGTATCGCCGCCGCCAATGACCACGACGTCCAGGCCGCGTGCATCGATGACAGGCTCGCCGCCATCGAGCACCGAGACGGTCGAGGCCGTCAGGTAGTCCACGGCATACACCACGCCGGGCGCGTCAATATTCTCAGCAGCCAGTCCACGCGGGGCGCGAGCACCGGCAGCCACCACGACAGCGTCAAAGCCATTGAGCTTGGCCGCCACCGCAGGGTTCGTAACGTCAGCACCCAGCTCAAACACAATGCCCAGCTCGCGCATGAGTGCCACGCGACGCTCGACCACAGACTTCTCGAGCTTCATGTTGGGAATGCCGTACATGAGCAGGCCGCCCGGGCGGTCGTCACGCTCAAATACCGTCACACGGGCACCGCGACGTGCAAGCTCCCATGCAGCCACCAGGCCAGCCGGGCCAGAGCCAATCACAGCGACCGTGGGTGCATCCTCCCCTGCCGGCTCAAAGCGGCGCGGACCGCCATTTGCCCACTCATGGTCGCTGATCGCGCGCTCGTTGTCATGAATCGTCGTGGGCTGGCCATCGACCGAGCCCAGGTTGCATGCGGCCTCGCACAGCGCCGGGCACACGCGGCTCGTGAACTCGGGCATGGGCGAGGTGAGTGACAGGCGCTCGGCAGCCTCGTCCCAACGGCCGCGGTACACCAGCTCGTTCCACTCGGGAATCAGGTTGTGCAGCAGACAGCCGCTCGGACGTGCCTTGCCAAAGCTCGCGCCCATCTGACAAAACGCCACACCGCACATCATGCAGCGGCTCGCCTGGGCACGGCGCGCATCGTCGTCGAGCTCCACGTACAGCGGATCGAAATCGCGGCTGCGCTCCTCCACGGGGCGCAGCTCGTGGGTCACGCGATCGATATCAAGAAAAGCACCGGGCTTACCCATGGCACTTACGCCTCCTTCTTGGTCGAAGCAACAGAGCTGGCGGTGGCGGGCACAGCGCCAGCGACACCACCCGCCACATCAAAGCGAGCGACATCGGCGGCGTCGGCGCGACCGGTCACAATGTCAAACGCCAGCTCCTCGGCCTGCTCATGCGTCTTGCCGACGGCCTCGGCGGCGGCGACAATCGCCAGCACGCGCTCGTACTCGGTCGGAATGACCTTCACAAAGTGCTTGCTCATCGTCTCAAAGCTGTAGAGCAACTTAATGCCGCGCGGGCTCTGCGTCGCGTCCACGTGCTCCTGGACGAGCGCACGAATCTGCGCCAGCTCACCGGCCGTCGGGGCTTTAAGCTCAACGCTCTCGTGGTTCACACGGGCATCGAGCGTGCCGTACTGGTCAAAGACGTAAGCCACGCCGCCCGTCATGCCGGCGGCGAAGTTCTGCCCGACCTCGCCCAGGATGAGCGCCAGACCTCCCGTCATGTACTCGCAGCCATGGTTGCCGCAGCCCTCGACCACCACCGTGGCACCGGAGTTGCGTACGCCAAAGCGCTGGCCGGCCAGGCCGTTAATGAAGCCGCGGCCACTCGTAGCGCCAAAGAACGCAACGTTGCCCACGATGATGTTCTCGTCGAACTTGTAGGTCGCATGCGGGTTGGGGCGCACCGACACCTCGCCGCCCGAAAGGCCCTTGCCAAAGTAGTCGTTGGCGTCGCCGCACACGTTGAGCGTAATGCCGCGCGGCAGGAAGGCGCCAAAGCTCTGACCGGCCGAACCATCGCAATCGATGGTGATGGAGCCGGCGGGCAGGCCCTCGGGATGCGCCTTGGTCACCGCGTTGCCCAAGATGGTGCCCACGCAACGGTTGACGTTGGCAATGTCGGCGCGGAAGCGAATCGGGCGCAGGTGCGCACGGGCATCGGCCGTATAGGGCACAAACAGCGTGGAGTCGAGCGTCTTGTCGAGCTCGCTGTCCGCAGCCATCTGGGGCAGGAAGTGACGGCCGTCGGCGCCCGGGATGTGGGCACCAAACTCACAGGTCGCGCTTGCCAGCACGGGCGACAGATCGAGCAGGTTGGCCTTGCGGTTGCCCGGGACCTCGATCTGGCGCAGGCACTCGGGATGGCCGACCATCTCGTCGACGGTGCGGAAGCCCAGGCTCGCCATGACCTCGCGCAGCTGCTCGGCAACAAAGAGCATAAAGTGCTCGACGTGCTCTGGCTTGCCGCGGAAGCCGCGACGCAGGCGGCAGTTTTGCGTAGCGATGCCGGCCGGGCAGGTATCCTGCTGGCAGTCGCGCTGCATGAGGCAGCCCATGGAGATGAGCGGCATGGTCGCAAAGCCAAACTCCTCGGCACCCAGCAGGCAGGCGACGGCGACATCGGTGCCGTCCATGAGCTTGCCGTCGGCTTCGAGTACCACGCGCGAGCGCAGGCCGTTTTGCAGCAGCGTCTGCTGGGCCTCGGCAAGACCGAGCTCCAGCGGCAGACCGGCGTGCCAGATCGAATCGCGCGCCGCGGCACCGGAGCCGCCGTTGTGGCCGCTGATCAAAATCTTGTCGGCGGCACCCTTGGCCACACCGGTGGCGATGGTGCCGACGCCGGCCTCGCTGACCAGCTTGACCGACACGCGCGCGCCGGGGTTGGCGTTCTTAAGGTCAAAGATCAGCTCGGCCAGGTCCTCGATGGAGTAGATGTCGTGGTGCGGCGGAGGCGAAATCAGGCCGATACCGGGCGTGGACTGACGGACCTCGGCGATCCAGGGGTAGACCTTCTTGCCGGGCAGGTGGCCACCCTCGCCGGGCTTGGCGCCCTGGGCCATCTTGATCTGAATCTCGAAGGCGCTGCAAAGATAGCGGCTCGTCACGCCAAAGCGCGCGCTTGCCACCTGCTTGATCGCTGAGTTCTTGGAGTCACCGTTTGCCAGCGGCGTCTCGCGACGCGGGTCCTCGCCGCCCTCGCCGGAGTTGGAACGGCCGTGCAGGCGGTTCATGGCGATGGCCATGCACTCGTGTGCCTCTTTGCTGATGGAACCGTACGACATGGCGCCGGTGTTAAAGCGGCGGACGATGTTGAGCGCGGGCTCCACCTCGTCGAGCGAAACCGGCGTGCGGCCGCTGGCATTAAAGTCGAGCAGGTCGCGTAGGCGCACGGCACGGCCGGTGCGGTGCAGGCGGGCGCTGTACTTCTTAAAGGTGTCGTAGCTGTCCTCGCGGCAGGCGGTCTGCAGCAGGTAGACGGTCTGGGGGTCAATCAGGTGATCCTCGCCACCGAGCGGGCGCCACTTGGTCAGGCCCAGTGTGGGCAGCTGATCGGGAGCAGGGCTCTTAAGGATGACGAGCGCGGCGTCGTAGCGCTCATTTTGCTCGCGCTCGACGTCCTCGATACCCATACCGCCCACACGGCTCACCGTACCGGCAAAGTACGCGTTGACGAACTCCGGCGTAAAGCCCACGGCCTCGAAGATCTGCGCCGAATGGTAGCTCTGCACCGTGGAGATGCCCATCTTTGACATGATGGAGACAATGCCGGCAGTCGCAGCCTTATTGTAGTTGGCGATGCCCTGCTCGGCCGTCACGTCCAGGTCGCCGCGTGCCGCCAGATCGCGGATGCACGCATGTGCGTTGTACGGATAGATGCCGCTCGCGGAGTAGCCCACCAGTGCCGCAAAGTCGTGCGGGGACACGGCGTCGCCGCACTCCACCACGATATCGGCAAAGGTGCGCACGCCAGCGCGGATCAGATGGTTGTGCACGCAGCCCACGGCAAGCAGCGACGGCACGGGCACCTCGCCCGCTTCGGCGCGATCGCTCAACACCACGATGTTCACGCCGTCGCGGACCGCAGCCTCAACGTCCTCTGCGAGCTGCTTGAGTGCAGCCTGCAGCGCGCCCTCGCCGGCATCGCGGCGGTAGACGGCACGGAAGCGACGGGTCTTAAAGCCCACGCGGTCGATGGCGCAGATACGCTCGAACTCCTCCTCGTTGAGCAGCGGACGCTCCAGACGCACCAGCTGGCAGGCCGTGCGGGAGTCCTCGAGCAGGTTGCCGTGGTTGCCCAGGTAGAGCGTGGTCGAGGTGACCATATGCTCGCGCAGGGCGTCGATCGGCGGGTTCGTGACCTGAGCGAACAGCTGATAGAAGTAGTCGAAGAACGAGCGCGTCTTCTTGGACAGGCAGGCCAGCGGCGCATCGATACCCATCGAGGCGAGCGGCGCCTTGCCCTGCTGGGCCATGGGACGCACGACTTCGTCAACATCATCCCAGTGATACCCGAGCTTGGCCATGCGCACGGCGGCGGGCACCTCGGCATCCTCGGCGGGCGCGGGCGCGGCGGGCTTGTCGAGTGCGTCGACGGTCAGCGTCTCCTCGGCGATCCAGTCGCGATAGGGCTTTTCCTTGGCGTAACGGGCGCGCAGCTCGTCGTTGTAGATGACGCGGCCGCGGGCAAAATCGACCTCGAGCATCTGGCCCGGTCCCAGGCAGCCGCTCGTCAGGATGTTCTCGGGGCTCACCTCGATGGTGCCCACCTCGCTTGCCAGCATAAAGCGACCGTCGCGCGTCACATAGTAGCGGGCGGGACGCAAGCCGTTACGGTCGAGGGCGGCACCCAGCGTGCGACCGTCGGTAAAGGCGATAGCGGCAGGACCGTCCCACGGCTCCATGAGCATGGACTGGTAGGCGTCGTAGGCGCGGCGCTCCTCGCTCAGGCTGTCGTTGTGGTCCCACGGCTCGGGCAGCAGCATGGATGCGGCGCGCGTGAGCGGACGGCCGTTCATGACCAAAAACTCGAGCACGTTGTCCAGAATCGCGGAGTCGGAACCCTCACGGTTGATGATGGGCATCACGCGCTCAAGATCGTGCTGCAGCACGGGGCTGTACAGGTTGGGTTCGCGGGCGCGGATCCAGTTGACGTTGCCCTTGAGGGTGTTGATCTCGCCGTTGTGGATGATAAAACGGTTGGGGTGCGCACGCTCCCAGCTGGGCGTGGTGTTGGTGGAGTAGCGCGAGTGAACGAGCGCCACGGCCGTTTTGACGGCGGCGTCGTTGAGGTCGATGAAGAAGCGGCGCATCTGCGTGGCGACCAGCATGCCCTTGTACACGATGGTGCGCGAGCTCATGGAGCACACATAGAAGATCTTGTCGCGCAGGGCAAACCCAGCGTCGGCCTTCTTCTCGATGGTGCGGCGGCACACGTATAGGCGGCGCTCAAAGGCATCACCGGCGGGTGTGTCGTCCGGACGGCCCAGGAAGGCCTGCAGGATGGTAGGCATGCAGGCGCGGGCTGTCTCGCCCAGATCGTGCGGGTCGACCGGCACCTCACGCCAAAAGAGCAGCGGAACGCCGGCTTCGGCGCAGCCCTCCTCAAACACGCGGCGGGCATCCTCTACGCCCTTCTCGTCCTGCGGGAAGAACAGCATGGCCACGCCATAGTCGCCCTCTGCCGGCAGAATCTGGCCACACTTTTGAGCCTCTTTACGGAAAAAGTGATGCGGAACCTGGAACAGGATGCCGGCGCCGTCGCCGGTGTTCTTCTCGAGTCCCGTGCCGCCGCGGTGCTCCAAGTTGACCAGAATGGACAGTGCGTCGTCCAGGATCTGGTGATGGCGCTCGCCGTTGATATCGGCAAGCGCGCCGATGCCGCATGCATCGTGGTCGAATTCGGGGCGATAAAGGCCCTGCTGCTGAGCGGAATCTGCCTGCATCGCGATCCTCCCCTAGATATTAGACAGTCAGTTGAATAGGCATACTAGGAGCACCGCCGGCCCGTTGTGTTTCCCACCCGTTTCGAAACAATCGCGTAACGCACGCCCTACGAGTGGACACCGCCGACCTCAAGGGCGACAACATAGGCCCCAAGTTCGGCCTGTAAGCTCACCGCTTCAAACATCTCAATCTGTAACAGTAAGACCCAATTTCGACGACTAACTGTTACAGATCAAGATGTTTTCGAGAGACGGTTCCGAATGTCTCAATCTGTAACACGAAGGGTCAGTTTTGGCGGTCAGCTGTTACAGATCGAGATTTTCCATAGGACCATTTCTTCCTGTCTTGATCTGTAACACCTAGACCCAATTTCCATCCCCAGTTGTTACAGATCAAGACATTTCGGCAACCCCCTTTCCCCACCCCATTCAAATACAACTATTTTGTTAGTCATAGTTAACTTTTGAGCCTAAAACGGGTATCCTTTGCGGCGTCAAACAAACGGCACACAGGAGCGCACCATGCTCAACCATCTCAAACAACATTTTGGCTCCCGACGCACCGGCGGTCACGGAGGACTCGACATCGCACGGCATATCGGCCCCGGATTGCTCGTGACCGTCGGCTTTATCGACCCGGGCAACTGGGCCTCCAATATGGCCGCGGGCTCGCAGTTTGGCTACGCGCTGCTGTGGATCGTCACGCTGTCCACGATTATGCTGATCGTCTTGCAGCACAACGCGGCGCACCTGGGCATCGCCACGGGCGCCTGCCTTGCCGAGGCCACGACCCGCTTTCTCCCCCGCTTCGTTGGGCGCACGGTGCTCGCCAGCGCCTACCTCGCGACCATCGCCACCGCCATGGCCGAAGTCCTGGGCGGTGCGATCGCGCTTCAAATGCTCTTTGGCCTGCCCGTACGCGCCGGCTGCGTCATCGTCGCGGCGGCATCGATTGCCATGCTCATGACAAGCTCCTACAAACGCGCCGAGCGATGGATCATCGCCTTCGTGGGCGTGGTAGGACTTTCGTTTTTGGCCGAGCTTGCACTAGTCAACGTCGACTGGCCGCAAGCCGCCACAAGCTGGATCACACCCCGTATGCCCACCGGCTCGGCCGCGATTATCGTAAGTGTCCTAGGCGCGGTCGTTATGCCCCACAACCTCTTCCTGCACTCCGAGGTCATCCAATCCATGCACTTCGAAGGCCAAGGCGAGCAGGTTATCGAAGAGCGTCTGCGCTATGAGCTCTTCGACACGCTCTTTTCGATGGGCGTGGGCTGGGCGATCAACTCGGCCATGGTCATCCTGGCCGCAACGACCTTCTTTGCGCACGGCATTGTCGTAGACGACCTCGCCGTCGCAGCGGCCACGCTCTCCCCCATCTTGGGCCCGGCGAGCTCGACCATCTTTGCGGTAGCGCTGCTGTTCGCGGGACTATCGAGCAGCGTGACAGCGGGCATGGCGGCGGGAACCATCACCGCGGGCATGTTCGACGAGGAATACGACATCCACGACCGGCACTCATCGATTGGAGTGGCGGTCTGTTTCGTCGGCGCAGTGGCGGCGTGCCTGATCGTCCCGAATCCTTTTGAGGGTCTCATCTGGAGTCAGGCATTGTTGTCGCTTCAGTTGCCGATTACGGTCTTTGTGCTCATACGACTCACCAGTTCGCCCCGCGTTATGGGCAAATACGCCAACTCGCGCCCGCTCAACGCGCTGCTCGTAGGGATCGGCGTCATCGTGACGATTCTCGACATCGTGCTGCTAACGGGGATGTAATTGGGATAGCGTGGCTGTCCAGATATGACGTCTCAATCTGTAACACGTAAGGCCGCTTTAAACCGTCAGATAAATCAAAAGGGTCCCAGCCGGAATATCCAGCCGGGACCCTTGGACAGAGCTCTGTATGGCTAATCGCCGTGTGTCTACGAGTTACTCCTCGACGAGCTCAAACTCATCGGGGCCGACGCCGCACACCGGGCACACGTAATCCTCGGGCAGCTCGGGCGTGTCGACCTCAACCTCGTAACCGCAAACGGTGCACACAAACTTATACGTCTTCTTCTCCTCAGCCATGATGTTCTCCTCTCGAACGTGACTGCTGGTGTACTTACTTATTAGTATATATTCTCAATAGTATAATGCAAGTATTTTTAGAACATTTCTAGCCTTGATACGACGAGGCTTTGGGCGGCGTCTTGCCCTTTAGCACCTTGTGATAGTAGTCGTACGTCAGCGGCGTCTCGTCGCTCAGGCGCTCGGCATCCTCGACCTCGCCAATAAACAGCAGATGCGTTCCCACATCCACAGTGTCGATCAAACGGCAGCTAAACAGGGCCGCCGCGTGCTCGGGCACATAGGGCATGCCCAGAGCCGTCTCGCGGGTCTCGTATTTGGCAAACTTGTCATAATCGCTGCTGGTGCGGAACCCAAAGTTACCGATGTAGAGCATGTCGGCGGTCTGACCGATCACGGTCAGCGCGAACGCTTTGGCCGATGCGATGACGCCCGAGGTGACATTGTCCTTGTTCACGGCAACCGAAATACGCGGCGGCATGGACGTCACCTGCACCGCAGTATTGATGACGCAGCCGGCGCGCAGCCCGTCTGCCGCAGCGCTCACCACGTACAGACCGCTCGGCATGGTAAAGAACGCAGTTTTGTCCATAACGATCACTCCCCTAGCTCGGGTTGGAACCTCATGAATGTATGTACCCACAAAAAAGGCGGCACCCATAACGGACGCCGCCTTTGAGACATATGTGTCAGAACAGTAAGAAAGATGAGACGCCCGCAGTTGCGGTGAAATAGGGACTGAATAGCCCCTCAAACAGGCAAAACAGTCCGTATTCCACCGCAACTTATACAGAGTACCTAGCGGTTGCGTTCCTTAAGGGCGCGGTCGATCTCGCGTTGGACATCACGCTTGGCCATGTCCTCGCGCTTGTCGTAGAGCTTCTTGCCGCGACCCAGACCCAGCAGCAGCTTTACGCGGCCGTCGGTATTAAAGTAGAGCTCCAACGGAACCAGCGCATAACCACGGTTGCGAAGTTTGCCGTCAAGAAAGTCGATCTCCTTGCGGTGCAGCAGCAGACGACGCCGACGGTCGGGATCGCGATTCCACACGCCACCATGGCTATAAGGGTGGATATGCAGTCCGACGAGCCAGCACTCGCCGCCACGAATCAGCGCAAAAGTGTCAGTGATCTGACAGGCGCGCTCGCGAATCGACTTGACCTCGGTGCCGCTCAGCTCAATACCGCACTCAAACGTCTCATCGATAAAGTACTCGTGATGTGCCGAGCGATTCTTGGAAATGAGTTTGCGCTCGCGCTTACTGGGCATCGCCGGCCTCCTTGGCGCCATCGGCGTTTGAGCCCGCAGTCTCGCGCTTTGCCTTGCGCTCGGCATTGAGCTCGGCATCGCTCTCGCGCACCAGTTTGATAATCGCCGCGCAGGCCTCCTCGCCCACCAAGTCGCGAGCACGTACCGTCAGGCGCGTCGCCTCCTGCTTGTCGCCGTCGCTTGCAGCATCGGTCGCGCACATAATCAGGCAGATGGCAATCTCGGCCGAAGGCGAGGTCGGCACGCCTTGCAGGGCCAATTCACCCATCACGTGGTCGTCGCTCTCATCAGCGGCATCCGGATAGGTGGTATGGATCTTGTTGAGCAGGCGCGTCGTATGCGCATCGTTGGGCGCCAGGCGCAGCGCCAGACGCGCGCAGCCCACGGCAGCCGAAACGTTCTCGGTCTCGGGCTCCAAGAAGTACTGACCTAGATTGGCGTAAGCGCGGGCGGCGCACTTGCCATCGCTTGCACGCTCCAGCACCGAGAACGAGAGCGATGCCCATTCCTGCTTGTCCTCGAGTGCACGGAACAGCTCGGCCAAATCCAAGCGATAGTTGCAGTTCATGGGGTCCCAACGCACAGCCTGCATCAGGGCATTACGAGCGCTTACATAATCCTGCTGGCGAATGTAGGCAAACGCCATGTCAGAGTACAGGCGGTCAAACGGCACCTCGACCTGCACGAGCTCGCGCGGATCCTTCTCCACGCGGCGATAGGCCAAGCGCTCAAACTTGCTATCGAAGCTAAAGTATTGACGCTTCTCCTCCGTCTTGCACTCAGCATCAATATACTCCTCGGCGAGCTCCACCAGACGCTCCAGCAGCGGCGTCGCCGTAGCCAGGTCGCCCTGCGCCAGATAGTTCTCGGCATACGTGATGTCTTGCAAGCTGATGGGCAGATCCATGGCTACTCCTCGATCTGAGCGAAACACGGCAGGCGCCGTATATACGGTCAATACACAAAACCCGGGTCTCTTACGAGGCCCGGGCGTTCAATTTTGGTAGCCCGTACCAGATTCGAACTGGTGATCTCCGCCTTGAGAGGGCGGCGTCCTAAACCGCTAGACGAACGGGCCATATGTAGCAAATGCAATGGCTGGGATGGAGGGAGTCGAACCCCCATTGACGGAACCAGAATCCGCTGTCCTGCCATTAGACGACATCCCAATGACTGCATCGCTGCGCTCGGCTGTGCCTTTGCGCAAGAAAGAAATATACGGGAAGTCTCGCCGTGACGCAAGCCCCAATTTTGACTTTTTTGAAATTCAGTCAAATTGGCCTAATTAAGTCCAACCCGTGAAGGACCTGTGAAGCCGACCGCTGTACACGAAGGGCAAAACGCCGCGAGCGGTAGCCGTCAACCGTTGGCAGATTCTACCGCGAAAACGATAGCACCAGGCAACACAATCGAAGTATCAATGATCGCGTAGATATCGAGGCGCCATGGACGAAGAGCTTGATTACCTATGGGAGACCCTGGGCCTCGAGATCACTGCCGACCTTTGGCCCGAACGGGACAAAATCCATCCCACTCTGCGCCCCGCCATTACTGTGGTGCAGGCAAAATACCGCCGTGCATCCTTTTTGATCATGCGGATGTCATGGCACGCGGGACTCCCCGACCTTAAGCGAATCCAGGCAAGCCTCGTCGAGCTGTCCGGCATGCCGACCGTCATATCCGAGGCGCACCTGGAGCAGCGCCAGCGCGAGCGACTGCAACAGCAGCGGATTCCCTTTATCTGCCCCGGCGTTCAGGCATATCTGCCCTTTATGGACGAGGAGTACTGGAGCGGCAAGCCCAACAAGCACGTAAAGGTCTACGATCCGCACGAATGGGCGCAGCTTGAGGATTAGCGCATATGCCCGCCAACCGGAAAGCTCATCCCGGAATTTACGTCCAGAACGGGACGCGCTTTCCCCTAGAGGCCCCAAACGGAAACCGTATCCCAGATTTCGCGCTCAAACTGGGATACGATTTCCGCTAGCCCCTTCAACCGGAAACTGCGTCCCGGAATCCGAGCTCAAAACGGGACGCACTTTCCGCAACCACTACAGCAGCACCTCGGTCCAGGTCGCTTCCTTAAACCCAGGAATCGCAAAGTCGTCGCCCACCAGCAGCGGACGCTTGACCAGCATGCCGTCGGTCGCCAGCAGCTCGCAGCACTCCTGATCCGTCATGCCCGCATCCAGACGCGCCTTCAGGCCCAGCTCTCGATATTTCATGCCCGACGAATTAAAGAAGCGCCGCACCGGCAGCCCCGAACGAGCAATCCAGGTCGCAAGCTCATCAGCCGTGGGATTGTCCAAAACGATATCGCGATCGATATACTCTACCCCATGTTCGTCCAGCCATGCCTTGGCCTTCTTACAGGTCGAGCACTTGGGATATTCAACAAACAGTACAGTCATGGGAATCCTCCGAATATAGATCGGCCAACGCAGGCACACGCCACACGAGGCGCCTTCGTATGATGGGCCAATTGTAGCCCGCGGGTCACACGTTAAACGAACCGTACCCCGAATCCGCGCTTGATAAACGGCAGCAGTTCCATTGCCTCGGGCGTGATATGGCCCGCAACGTTCATGCGCTCGTCACCGGGAAGATCGACCCGCGCAATCTCAAGCTCGCCTTCGTAGCGCCCATATCCGCTATTGCTCACAGCGATCGACCCCGCCTTTCGCGGCAGGCCGGCTCCGGCATCCGTCGGCACGGAATCCGGCTTAAGCTTCGTACGTGACTCCTGAGACCTAAAGATGAGGACACTCGAGTCGGGCCGGTCGTGATGAATCTGCCCGCGCACATAGGCATAACCGGGCTCAAGCTCGCATTGCAGGTCCACGTATCCGGCGGAAACTTGAGCAAACTGCGCCCAGCCCGCATCGGAAAGATCGGGGTCGCCGACCAACACAATGTCGCAATCGGCGCCATGTGCAAGCTCAAGCATATTGAGGGCAACCTTTGACGCGCGACCGCGCTGCGCCTCGACCGTCGGCAGTCCCTCGAATACCGGCCCGCGAACGTTAGCATCACCCGGCACAAAAGCCATGATTTCGAATCCAAGCGCCGCAAGACGAAGATTCGTCCGAGCAACATCTTCAAGAGCTAAACCGGTATAAGGCTTGGGGTAAAAATTGTGGCAGGCGGCAAAACGAGTCACATCGGCACCGGCCTCACGCCACGATGCGATTTCATCAGAACTCACCGTCGATGCATTGACCACAATGCGAAATACACCGGACAGCTCCGCGACCCGTTGGGCGCTAAAGCCATAGTCCAAACGAAGGTATTCCAACCCCAGATCGCGCAGGTCCTCGATGCGCTCAAGCCCAAGCAAATCGCACGTGCGAGGCCCCACATCGGCAATGAGCGCAATGCCACGGGCGGAAAGCAGCGACAGCACATGACGGACCTTATCGGCATACGCCGCTCCCCCATCCTCGGGAATATGCAGCGAGGTGAACGCGTAGCGCGCACCCGCCGCGGCACCACGCTCAATCGTCCGCTCAATATCCTGCAAAGGGCTGGAAAGATAAATCGAAATACCCGTTTTCACGCTTCAACGCTCCTTTAAAAAAGGCCGGCGGAGCAGTTAGCCCCGCCGGCACAACCATAGCATCAAGAAATCTGCCGCGCGCCGCGAACCCCGAGCAACACGGCTCGCGATATCAAACTACTCGCCAAAGAACTCATTGATCTTCTGCTCGTCGACGCCAAAGAACCACGTCAGGACAAAGCCGGCGGCATAGGCAAGCAGCATAGCGGCAACGTAGCCGAGCTGCTGGCCAGGAACGACGATCAGCAGGCCAAACAGACCGGAAACGCCCTGAGAAACCGTGCCGATGTGAAGCAGCGCCGCGAGCGCGCCGCCAAATCCGGCACCCAGGCAAGCCGTCACAAACGGACGAACGAGCGGCAGCGTAACAGCATACATCAGAGGCTCGCCCACACCCAGGATTCCAACGGGAATGGACTCTGCGACGTACTTCTTGAGCTTGGCGTTCTTGGTCTTAAAGTACAGTGCCAAACCGGCACCGACCTGGCCGCCACCAGCCATCATAAGGATGGGAAGCAGGTAATTGATACCCTTGGTAGCACCGTCGGGATCGTTGAGCATAGCGTGGATCGGCGTGAGCGCCTGATGCAGGCCGACGGACACCAGCGGCAAGAAGCCTGCCGACAGGATATAGCCACCCAGGACGCCCAGCTTCTCGAAGATAAAGGTCAAAACGCTAAAGATGGCAGTCGTCAGCCATGCGCCTACCGGCTGGATGACGAGCATCAGAGCAAAGGCGCCGATGATGAGCACCAGCAGCGGGGACAAGAACGTGTCGAGTGCGTTGGGCATAACCTTGCGAATCTGACGCTCCATCCAGGCAAAAAATGCGCCAGCGATGAGAGCCGCGATCATGCCGCCCGCTGCGGGGTTGTACTGCGCATTGGTGAGCGGCAGCAGAATGGCAGTGGCAGGATCAGCCGCGCCAGGCGCAAGCAGGGGCATGGCACTGTTGGCGATACACATCATGCCGGCGATGCCGCCCAGTGCAGCGGAGCCACCAAACTCACGTGCCGCGTTATAGCCCACCAAGATGGGCAGATAGGCAAACAGGGCCCAGCCCATGGAACGAATGCCCTGGTACCACCACTCGCCTGCAAGCGCTCCTGCCGTCGAGACGTTAATGACGTTGCAGATACCGTTGATGAGGCCAGCCGCAATGATGCCGGGAAGCAGGGCGACGAAGACATTGGAAATCTTCTTGAGGAAGGCCTGAACCGGCTTGGACTCGTACTTGGCCTTCTGCGCGGCCTTGTTTGTGGCCGCAGCGTCAACCACGCTCTCGTCAGCAACGCCTTTCGCAAGGCCGGTGAGCTTGGAGAACTCCTCGAGCACCTTATTCACCTTGCCCGGACCCAGCACGATCTGCATCGTGTCGTCCTCGACCAGGCCCATCACGCCGTCGAGCGCCTTAATGCCCTCCGCGTCGACGTTGCCCGTGTCTTTGACGGTCACGCGCAGGCGCGTCATGCACGCCGCGTTTGCCAGCACGTTGTCTTTACCGCCCAAAAGGTCCAGCAGCTTTTGAGCCAGCTCTTTGTTCGTCATAACTCCTCCTTGTATTGGGTATCTCGTCTGGATGTCATATCAGCTCACGCCGCGCACCTATTGGGCATCGGCGTTGCTCTTCTCATGGCCACTCACCGCAGCACGGACATGGCCTCGCGCCCGCTCAAGAGCTACCGCAGCCTGCTCGGCATCGCAGTCCAGCAGTACCGAGACAATAGCGGTTTTTACGTGGCCGCCGGCATCTGCAAGCGCCTGAACAGCGCGCTCGCGCGTGCAGCCGGTCGCCTCCATCACGATGTTCTGGCCGCGCACCACCAGCTTCTCGTTCGTCTGCTGCACATCGACCATCAGGTTTTGGTATACCTTGCCGATCTTGACCATGGCACCGGTCGAAATCATGTTGAGAATGAGCTTTTGAACCGTTCCCGCCTTGAGCCTCGTTGAGCCGGTCAGCACCTCGGGACCGGGCACAGGCTCAATGGCAAGATCTGCGCTCTCCCCGATCTTCGACCCTTGGTTGCAGGCAATTGCAATGGTCTTGCACCCAGTTGCCTTGGCGTGCACAAGGCCGCCCACCACATAGGGAGTACGACCGCTTGCCGCCAGGCCAACGACAAGATCCTTGTCCGAGAGTCCACGCTCCCGCAGGTCGCTCTCGCCAAGCTCCTCGCTGTCTTCGGCACCTTCGACAGCCTTGATAAACGCCGTCTCGCCTCCGGCAATGAGCCCGACAATCAGATCGGGTGACACGCCAAACGTGGGCGGACACTCCGAAGCGTCGAGTACGCCCAGACGACCGCTGGTGCCTGCGCCCATGTAAAAGACGCGCCCGCCGCGCTCGAGTGTCTCAGCAGCCCAGTCGATTGCTGTGGCAACCTGGGGCAACACTTTCGTGACCGACTGGACGGCACGAAGATCCTCATCGTTCATCGTCGTGACGATTTGCAGCGATGTCATCGTATCGAGGTCCATTGACCTTTGATTACGCTGTTCGGTCGTGAATTGTGTTAAATCGAGCATTTCATTCACCTCATCTTTCTTGTTTCTCGATGTAGTTTTGCTTAATGACATGCGTCGCCCGTTCGTAGTCGCTGGCAACGTAAGCAGCGTACAGGGCATCGACAACCATAAGCTGGGCCATACGCGAAGCCATGGCACCGCTGCGGACCAAGGGTTCACTCGCAGCGACGCCGAGCACGGCATCGGCCATGGTGGCAAGCTTGGATGATCCATCTACTTTGGTAACGGCCACGACGGGACAGTTGTGACGTTGAGCCTCGGCGGTGCAGTCCAGCACCTCTTGCGTCAAGCCCGAGTAGCTAAAGGCGATTGCCATATCGCCCTCATGCATGTTCTTGGCACACAAGAGCTGATCATGCCAGTCGTCGTACAGATGGCACTCTTTGTCGACACGCATGAGCTTTTGCGCCAGATCGTGCGCGACCAAACGGGAGGCACCAATACCGAACAGATTGACCGCGCGTGCCCGCTTAAGACGGGCCGCGCATCGCTCCAAGACGGCGTAATCGAGCGTTCGCGCCGTCGCCTCGATCGTACGCACGTTGCTTTTCATCACCTTTCCCACGATACGTTCGACGCTGTCATCCATGGAGATGTCCTCGAGGGCTACGTCTTTCTTGTCACCTAAGAGTGCCAGCTCGGCAATCAGTTCGCGCTGGAACTCCTTGTAGCCCGCAAAACCCAAACGCTTGCAAAAGCGCAAAATGCTCGAGGGCGAGGAGAACGTGACATCGGCAAGACCGCGGACGGACAGCCCGACTACCTCGTGCGGATGAGCGCTTACATATGCGATGACATTGCGTTCCGCCGGGCTCGCGCTGAGCTCACGCTCGCGAAGCCGCAAAAGCAATCCGTTTGCCATCTCAAACACCTCCGTTGAGAAGAATTAAAGACCAACGAACGATTCGTACCGGATACAAACAGCTTTTGCGGTACATTGTGCCGCATCGTGGCGCACAAAGGGCGAGCGTTCTACCGCTCGCCCCTCAAATCCGACCGCTCGGAAATACGCGCGACACAAAATAATTCAACGAGGTCGCATTATCAGAAACGGGTTTGTTACCGGCTAGCGCCTCGCATGGGCGCCGATCGGCCGAGTCGCATGGCGCACCAACGCCGCTGCCAGCAATACCAACAGCATGGCGGTGATATAGCCCGCAGCATCGAATCCTAAATCGATAACGTCGAAATGCCTGCCGGGAACAAAGATCTTATGTACCTGATCGCCAACAGAGCAGGCGGCGCAAAAGAGCAATACGGGCACGCAACGGGAGCATACGCTCCACGGACGCCTGGAAAAGCAAACCACGACCACCGAGGCGAACAATCCGACGAAGAAAAACTCTACGGTATGGGCAACGCGACGGACGTTTGTGCCCACCCACATGCGAATGGAAGCAAGTCGGCCAGACCGGACATTCGAGGCAGCCGAATCGGTGCCCCCGGTCATTCCGTTCTCCGTCTGGGCTTCACCCGTGGCATCGGCGGCCTGAACGCCCGTAGCCTGACCCTCCACCACACGCGCGGTGGACTCGCTCAGCAACGACGTCTCCACCGCATTTTGCTCCGTCAGCACCCAGATGCCCGCCAGCGTTACAGCGAACAGAACGATCGCGGTCCATCCGATTATTTGTTTTACGCGCGCCAAGGGCCAACCTCCTTTTTTGAATATCAGCGAGTGTAGCCCCAAATGACATCGTCACCGTATCAAAATTTGAATCGCAACAGGAAGCGACAAAGCGACGCAAACCCCTACCCCGCCTCGCGCATCCAGCGATCGAACGTCCCCACGCACACGCCCAGGCACTTTGCTGCCTGGCTGCGGGTAATATCGCCCGCCTCATAGCTATCGCGCACCAGCTCAAACTGAGGAGGGCACGGCTTGCGAGGTCGACCGAAACGGACCCCTCGAGCCCGCGCCGCTGCAATTCCCTCCGCCTGGCGCCGATGGATATTCTCGCGCTCCACCTGCGCCACGTAGCTCAGCAGTTGCAGCACAATATCGGCAATCAGGGTGTTGGTCACATCCGGCGCGCCGCTGGCCCTGATGCGCGTGTCAAGCAATGGCATGTCCAGCACCACAATGGCAACCCCGAGCTCCTTGGTAATGCGTCGCCATTCCTCAAGAATCTCGGAGTAATTACGACCAAGTCGGTCGATAGAAAGCACCACCAGCACGTCCCCGTCTCCCAGGACGTGCAGCAGCTCGCGATAATGCGGCCGATCGAAGTCCTTGCCGCTCGCATGGTCGGCATAAATATTCGCCGAGCCCACGCCATAGGCGCCCAGCGCATCCAGCTGCCGATTCAGATTCTGATCTCGCGAACTCACCCGCGCATAACCGTACACCGTCGCCATCTCATCCCCGCTTTCTTGTAAACCTGCCAAAAAGGGACAGGTTTATTTTGGTAGGTTTTACCTCTCAAATAGCAGGTAAGCGGGCGGCCGAACAGGCGGCAAGGTAGTCACGATTCAAATGCGAAGGGCGGTCCCGAAAGGCCGCCCTCCGCTCGCACACCATGAGTCGGGATTTGGCTAATGGATAAGCTTAAAGTCCAAGTGCCCACGCGTGGTATTGACGCGCGAGACCCCGACGATCACACGCTGCCCCAGTTCGTAACGAGTGCCCGTGTCGGCACCCGTCAGCGTAAGCGCATCCTCGTCGAACTCGAACCACTCGTTGCCCAGGCTCTTGATTGAAACCAAGCCTTCGACCTGCGTTAGGTCCAAGCGCACAAAAAGGCCCATGCTGCTAACCCACGAGACGGTTCCGGCATAGCGCTCGCCCAGACGGTCCTCATAGTACTGGGCAATCTTGATCTTTTGCGTCGCATGGCTGGCGGCATCTGCCGCGCGCTCGGCATCGCTGCATGCGCGGCAGATCTGCGGCAGAATGCGCGGCAGCGACTCGCGCCCCTTGCCGATCAGCCGCGGCGTACGGACCAAGGCGTCCTTGCCGCCGAGCTGCTCATAGGCCAACTGCAGTTTGAGCACGCGGTGCACCACCAGATCGGGGTAGCGACGGATGGGACTCGTAAAGTGACAGTAACACGGCGCGGCGAGCGCAAAGTGGCCCTCGTTGCGCGGCTTGTACAGCGCGCGCTGCATGCTGCGCAGAAGCAGCGTGTTGACGAGCGGTGCGTTGGCCGTACCGGCGGCAGCATCAACTGCAGCCTGTAGCTCGTCGGGACTCCCCAGGGCAATACCGGCAGCACGGCGATCGTCGATGATGCCTAGCTGCGCCAGCGCAACGGCGGCACCGTGCAGGCTATCGGGGCTCGGATCCTCATGCACGCGATAGCAGGCCTCGATACCACGGTCCGCCAGCCACTCCGCAACGCACTCGTTGGCGAGCAGCATGGCTTCCTCGATAAGCGACGTGGCACACGAACGCTCACGCGCCACAATCTGCACGGGCACTCCGTCCTCATCCAATAGAGCGCGAATCTCGGCCGTGTCAAAATCGACTGAGCCGCGGGCGCGACGAATACGACGGCGAAGTTCGGCGAGTTCGTTGGCGGCGACAAGGAAATCGCCGAGGTCGATGTTGTAGCCGCGGGCGGCCTCCTCGCACGCAAGACCGCGCTCAAGCGCTTCCTCGCGCAAGGCCTCAGCAGCCGCAACATCCTCGGCCGCGCCCTCCAGCACCGAATACTCAACCGCGCCGGCACGCACCAGCAGCGCCTCGGCGCCATCATAGTCCATACGCACACGCGAGCGAATCACGCTGGGATACGGATCGTAATGCCGCACGCGACCCTGCTCATCGAGCTCGATATCGACGGTAAACGCAAGACGGTCCTCGTCAGGGCGAAGCGAGCACAGGTCACAGGACAGGCGTTCGGGCAGCATGGGAAGCACGCGATCGGCCAGATACACCGATGTCGTGCGATGGCGAGCCTCAAGATCGATATGCCCGTCCCAAGCCACATAGTGTGAAACGTCGGCGATATGCACACCCAGCTTGTAGCCGCCCTCGGGCATACGCTCCAGCGAAATGGCATCGTCAAAGTCGCGCGCGTCGACCGGGTCGATCGTGATGACAAAGCGGTCGCGCAGATCGCGGCGGAGCGGGTCCTTAAGCGCCGCGGACACATCGAGCGAAAGCCCCTCGGCCTCGTCTAGCGCGACCTCGGGATAGCTATCGGTATAGCCGTAACGCGCCATCACATATTGAACGCCCAAATCGGGCGCGTCATCTCCGCCAATGCGGCGTTCGATCGTCACAGTGCCCGATTCCAGGCGCGTCGGGTAGGTCAAAATGCGCGCGACAACGACATCGCCCGGGCGGACGCCCAGGCGATCCGCCGAGGTATCCTCGGGCAGAATGAAGAAGTCGGCCTTCAGGCGTGAATCGAGCGGCTCAATCACACCGAGCGGACCGGCGGTCTGGTACGTGCCCACCACGCTTATGGCTGCACGCTCAACCACGCCCTCGATCACGGCGCGACGCTCGCCATGCGGGCTGTTCTTAATGCTCACGGCAACGGTATCGCCGTCCATGATCTCACGCTTGCCGCGACCCATGACCTTGTAGTCGCCATTCTCGGTTATGACATAGGCACTGTGTTCATGGAGCTGCACGCGTCCGGTCAGGCTCGGACGGCGTTCGCTGCGCACCGGCGCGCGCTTATTGCGAGCTCCACGCTTATGCTTGTTATTGCGCCCCATGGCGCCTCCTAACTATCGATTGCCGTTTACATCCCAAGAGTCTACCCAAATGATCCCTAGGGGACAAAAAACAGGCCGCCCCATAAGAGACGACCCGTTGGAAGGGATGAATTCCAGGCATGCCTACACGCGCAGGTAGCGGCGCATGGCGATGGCAGAACCAAAGAGACCGATAATCACGCCGACCAGAATCAGCGCAGCATAGGTCACCAGGTAGTACTGCATCGGCAGGGCAAACGACATCCAGCCGATGCTCTCCTGCAGACGCGGAATCATCAGATTGCGCAGCAGCTCCAGAACGCCGATGGAAAGCAGCGAGCCCAAAATGGCCTGCAGTACACCCTCGGTGATAAACGGGCCACGAATGAAGCCGTTGCTGGCGCCCACCAGGCGCATAATCGCAATCTCGCGACGACGCGCCGTGATGGACAGGCGAATCGTGTTGTTGATAAAGATGAACGCGATAAAGGTCAGCAGGCCGACGAGCACCACGGCGGCAATACGGATGTAGTTGGTCACCTGGAACAGGCGGCTTACTTCCTCCTGGCCATACAGTACGCTCGCGTTGACGTCGCCGTCGTCCGCGATCTTTTGGAAGTCGGCATTCTTCTTGAGCTTCTTGGCCGTGCTCTCGACCTGAGACGGATCGTCCATCTCAATCGCAAACGAGGCGGGCAGCGGGTTCTGGCCGTCGAGCGCGCTCATGGTGGCGTCGGCGTTACCCGACATCTTGCTCGTGTACTCGGCCAGCGCGTCGTCCTTATCCTTATAGGTCACGGACTTGACGTTGCTCCACGTCTTGAGCTCGGCCTCAAAGGCCTGGACGTCTGCCTGATCGGCGTCATCGCTAATAAAGGCATTAATGACAACCTGATCCTCGACGGTACCGATCACGGAGTTCAGCATCGCGGAGCCCATGATGAACAGGCCGATGATAAACAGCGAAAGGAAGATCGTGATGACGGCGCCGAGCGAGGTAGTCCAGTTACGGAAGAAGTGGCTGATTGCCTCTTTGAAGGAGTAGCCCACGTTAGTTGGTGCCATAGTTGCCGTAACCTCCCCTCTCCTGGTCGCGGATAACGTGGCCGCCCTCGAGGGCGATCACGCGACGGTGCATGCTATCGACCATCTCGCGGTCGTGCGTGGCGACGATCACGGTGGTGCCAGTGCGGTTAATACGCTCGAGCAGCTTCATGATGCCCAGCGAGATCGCCGGGTCGAGGTTACCCGTGGGCTCGTCGCAGATCAGCAGCGGCGGACGGTTGACCATAGCGCGGGCGACGGCAACGCGCTGCTGCTCGCCACCGGAAAGCTGGTCGGGCAGCGAGTCCATCTGATCGGCCAGGCCGACCAGACGCAGCACCTCGGGCACCTGGCTGCGAATGACGCCCTTGGGCTTGCCGATGCACTGCAGGGCAAACGCCACGTTTTCGTAGGCGGATTTTTGCGGCAGAAGCTTAAAGTCCTGGAAAACGGCGCCAATCTGGCGGCGCAGGAACGGAACCTTGCGGTTCTTGATCTTCATGAGGTCCTGACCGGCAACCAGGATGCGGCCGCTCGTCGGCTTGACGTCGCGGTTGAGCGTCGACAGCAGCGTGGTCTTACCCGAGCCGGAGTGACCGACCAGGAAGACGAACTCGCCCGGATAGATCTCGATGTTGATGTCGTCGAGTGCAGGCTTGTTGGGCTGTGCCGGATAGATCTTGGTGACATGCTCCATAAGGATGACGGGCTCGACACCAGCCTGCTTGGCCATCTTCTTGCGGCTGGCCTGCGGATCGATGGGCGCAAACACCGACGTAAAATCGGGGTTGTTGAGCGCGTTATCGAGGCTTGCGACCTCGGCGGCCTGATCGCTCTCGACCACCGGGGCAGCAGGCTGCGTGGGGTCGGGAATAGCAGCAAAGAGACCGGACTGCGCAGGCTGAGGAGCCGGCGTCGCAGGGGCCAAGGGGTCGGGAATGCCGGCCATGGTAGGCTGCGGCGTGGCGGCGCCAGTCTGAGGCTGCTCCACGCGAGCGGTCACGGCCTGAACGGGCTCAAAACCCGCCGTGCCAGAAAGCGCGACATCGCTGTTGGGATTGTAGGCAAAGGGATCGGATGCCGGCTGTGCCTGATCTGCCGGCTGAGCGGGGACCTGAGCAACAGGCTGGCCCTCTGAATCCGGAGTGGCGAAACGACTGCCCTGGACGCCTGTCTGCGTCTTGGGGGCATCATCGCCCGCACCGGAGGTACGGAAGTGGTTACCCACTGGTGCTCCTTATCGTCGTGCGTTTAAACTACATGAGCACTTTATATTTTAGCAGCATTAGCTTTACTGCACATAAGAAGCATGGCGGGGTTTGGTCTCACCGGCCGCGCGCAGGGTTGCCTCCCAAATCGTCCTCGGACATGTCGGAGCCCCCGCTGCGCACTACGTGCGGCGGGGGCTCCTCCGTCCTGCGGAAAGATTTGGGAGGTAACCCTGCGCGCGGCCTGCGGCTACTAAGGAGTCGCCGCGTTTTTCTTGGGGTGCTGCATATACAAAGTTGGGAGGGCTGAGTTGCACTTTGCTGATATGAGCCCGCTTCCCGGAGGAAGCCCTTGCTTGGTGCGGGCCTGATTTGTTTGTTGCCGAAAAAACAGGGGCGCCCTCTTTGGGGACGCCCCTGTTCTGGCTTGTTTGCGGTTGTCGAAGCGATGCTTTGCCTCGTCTTGCCTTATGCCAAGAACTCCTTGGTGGTCGCCACGATGTTGGCGGCGTCCAGGCCGTACTTGTGCAGGAGCTCGGCACCCGGGCCGGACTCGCCGAAGGTGTCGTTGACGCCGATCTTCTTGAGCGGCGTCGGGCACTGCTCGCACAGGACGTCGGCGACGGCGCTGCCCAGGCCACCGATCACGGAGTGCTCCTCGACGGTCACGACGTGGCCGGTCTTAGTGGCGCTCTTAACGATCAGGTCGGCGTCGATGGGCTTGATGGTGTGCATGTTGATGACCTCGGCATCGATGCCCTCGGCAGCAAGCTGCTCGGCGGCCTCGAGCGCCTCGCCGACCATCAGGCCGCAGGCGATGATGGTGACGTCGGTGCCCTCGCGCATGACGATGCCCTTGCCCACCTCGAACTTGTAGGTCTCGGGGTCGTTGATAACCGGCGAGGCCAGACGGGCGAAGCGCATGTACACGGGGCCGTCGCACTCGTAGGCGGCGCGCGTCACGGCACGGGCCTCGATGTCGTCGGCGGGAACGATCACGGTCATGCCGGGGATGACGCGCATGAGGGCGATATCCTCGCAGCACTGGTGCGTGGCGCCATCCTCGCCCACCGAGATACCGGCGTGCGTGGCACCGATCTTAACGTTAAGGTGCGGATAGCCGATGGAGTTGCGGACCTGCTCAAAGGCGCGGCCGGCGGCAAACATGGCAAAGCTGCTCGCGAAGGCGACGCGGCCGGTGGTTGCGATACCGGCGGCAACACCCATCAGGTTGCTCTCGGCGATGCCCACATCGAAGAAACGGTCGGGGCAGGCCGCCTTGAACTTGCCGGTCTGCGTGGCGGCGGCCAGGTCGGCGTCGAGGACCACAAAGTCATCGTGCTCGTTGGCGAGCTCGACGAGGGCCTCGCCGTAGCTTACGCGCGTGGCGATTTTCTTGACGTCTGCCATCCTAGAGCTCCTCTCCGGCGGCCGTGAGCTCTGCCATGGCCTGCTCAAACTGTTCATCGTTGGGGGCCTTACCGTGCCAGCCCACCTGGTTCTCCATAAAGGAGACGCCCTTGCCCTTCATGGTCTCGGCGATAATGGCGGTCGGCTGACCCTTGGTAGCGCGGGCCTCGGCAAAGGCGGCGCGGATCTGGTCGAAGTCGTTGCCGTCGGCGAGCTCCACCACATGGAACTTGAAGGCGCGGAACTTGTCGGCGAGCGGCATGGGGTCGTTGACCTCCTCGACGGGGCCGTCGATCTGCAGGCCGTTGTGGTCAACGATCACGCAGAGGTTGTCGAGCTGCTGGTTGCCGGCAAACATGGCGGCCTCCCAGACCTGGCCCTCCTCGCTCTCGCCATCGCCCAGCAGGGCGTAGGTGCGATAGTCGTCGCCCCAGTGCTTGGCGGCAACGGCCATGCCCACAGCGGCGGAGATGCCCTGGCCGAGCGAACCGGTGGACATGTCGACGCCCGGGGTGTCGTTCATGTTCGGATGGCCCTGCAGGTGGCTGCCGATATGGCGCAACGTCTCGAGGTCCTCCTTGGGGAAGAATCCGCGCTCGGCGAGCACGGCGTACAGACCAGGCGCGCAGTGACCCTTGGAAAGCACGAAGCGGTCGCGGTCGGCCTTGCGGGGGTCGGCAGGGTCGACGTTCATTTCCTCAAAGTACAGATAGGTCATGATGTCGGCAGCGCCGAGCGAACCGCCCGGATGGCCGGACTTGGCAGCGTGCACGCCGGTGACGATGCCCTTCCTTACCTCGTTGGCAACCTTTTTGAGCTCTTCGTCGCTCATTGTGCCTTCCTTTCATCCTCATTAGACAAAATGCGCACGGCACAGAAGGTCGTCCCAACACAGCCGCAATGCACGTACGTCATTCATTATGCTGGAAACTGATGGCTTTACCAGAGTTTTTATCATTATTTGAACAATTTAGCAGGCAGAACCGCTGATGAAACGGTTTATCAATGTGAACGTCTTTTGGATGGAACGCGATCGACCCTACGCGCTAATGTCCTTGAATCCCTCGCCGAAGGCTTCCGTAACGTCAGCGACCGTCACAATGGCGTGAGGATCGCGCTCGCGCACGATCGTCTTGAGGGTATTGAGCTCTCGACGGCTCACGATGACCATAATCACCGGCTTCTCGGCACCCGAATACATGCCAGTCGCCTTAAACTTGGTGCAACCTCGACCCAGACCATACATGATATCGGCAGCGATATCAGGGAACTTGTCCGAGATGATGAGTACCATACGGCGTTTGTTGCCACCATCGACCACGGCATCGATCACGTAGCCGCTAATGACCATCGAAAGGCCTGCATACAGTGCGTTTTCGATTGAAAAGACCGGAGCCGACAGCGCACACACGGCAACATCGATCGCCATGACGGTCGAGCCAACCGGCAGCGATGTGTTGCGCGAGATAATCTGACCGATGGTGTCAGAGCCGCCCGTGTTGGCACCGGCGCGCAGCACCATGCCGTAGCCGATGCCCGTGATGATACCGCCCCACATAGCGGGCAGCATCAGGTCGGCATGTGCCAGCGGCGCCACAAACGGGGCGAACAGATCGGTAAAGAAGCCCAGCAGCACAAAGCCCGTCGCGGTCTGCACCACGTAGAACATGCCGCCCTCGCGCATAACGACCAACAACAGCAAGGCGTTCATCACGATCGTCTGAATACCAACGGGAAGCGATAGGCCGCGCGCCGCGCCGACCGCCTGGATAATGGTGGCAAGGCCCGTAACGCCACCGGCGGCAAGACCGTTGGGAATCAAAAACAAGTCGGTCGCGATGGCGGCCAAGGCACACCCCAACATGATCTGGGGCAGGTCGTGAAAGAAGTTCATCGAAAGAATGCGCTTGATGTCCAGACGATATGCCATGCTGCCTCCCTCAAAAAAGCGCACCCAAACGGATGCGCTTTGAACTTCTTCTTGTATTCGATTCTACCGATTCGCCGGACAAAAACCACCCCTGCGCAGGGTTTATTCTGGATACAAACCCGTCCAACCGTTGGGCTTAGCATCGGTTTGAAGCCGCCCGATGTTTTAGACCTCCGAGCCTTCTGCATCGGCGTTGCCGGTGGCCCAGCGATGGTAGCCAATAACAAACGGGTCCAGGTCGCCATCGTCAAGAACGGCCTCGACATTGCTGGTCTCCACGCCCGTGCGTAGGTCCTTGACCATCTGGTACGGGTAGAGCACGTAGCTGCGGATCTGGTTGCCAAAACCAATCGTGGTCTTGGGTCCGCGAATCTCATCGAGCGCCTCGGCACGCTTCTCGAGCTCAATCTCGTACAGGCGAGCCTTGAGGATCTGCATGCACGCGGCCTTGTTCTGGATCTGGCTGCGCTCGTTTTGGCAGGTGACCACAATGCCGCTGGGGAAATGCGTCACGCGCACGGCGGAGTCGGTGGTGTTGACGCCCTGACCGCCCGGGCCGCTCGCGTGGTACACGTCCACGCGGATGTCATCGGGACTGATCTCGATGTCGATATCATCGGGTAGCACGGGGATGACCTCGACGCCGGCAAACGTGGTCTGGCGGCGCTTCTTGTCGTCGGTGGGGCTAATGCGAACCAAGCGGTGGACGCCGGCCTCGGCGCGCAGCATGCCAAATGCGTCCTTGCCCTCGACGGTAAAGGTCGCGCGGTCGATGCCGATGACCTCGGCTGCGGGACAGTCGTTGATGGTGACCTTCCAGCCGCGACGCTGGCAGTACTTCATGTACATCTTAAAGAGCATGAAGGTCCAGTCCTGGGCCTCCAGACCACCCTGTCCGGGCTTGATGGTCACAATGGCATCGCCGTGATCGAACTCACCGGTAAACCAGCTCGAAAGCTCAAGCTCATCGATGGCCCGGGCCAGGCGCTCAGCCGTGGCTGTAGCCTCCTCGCGAAGGGCGACGGCGTCGGGGTCATCCCCCATCTCCTCCGCAAGCTCCAGCGCGGCGCGGGCATCGGAAAGCTCGCCGCGCGCGGTGTCCACGGCAGCGATATCTTCCTTGGTACGCGCGATCTCCTCCATGGTGGCACGGGCGGCGTCGGCGTCATCCCAAAAGCCAGGGGCAACACTTTTGGCCTCGAGCTCGGTCACGCGCGTGCGCTTTTCGTCCAGGTGGAGATACGACTCGACCTCGCCGAGCCGGTCCGCGAACGCGTCCAGCTCGGCGGGCGTTACCTCTAAAGCCTCAGCCATTAACGATTCCTGCCGTGGCAGTACTTAAACTTCTTGCCGCTACCGCAGGGGCACGGGTCGTTGCGGCCCACGTTAACGTACGGATCGTCGCTCTCGGACTTGCGATAGGTGGTCACCTTGCCACCGTTGTTGACGGCAGCCGGACCACCCTGGACAGCCGTGCGGGCCTGCACCTGCGCCTGCTTGCGCAGCACCGAGTCGCCGTTGTCACCATCGACCTCGGCAGGACCGGAGAAGCGCGCGCCCTCGAGCGCGGGCTCCTCCTTGTGCTCCACGGCACGCGGGGCAGCCTTGATCTCGATGCGCAGAACCGTGCGCAGGTAATCCTCATACATGGTATCAACGAGTATCTGGAACGCGCCGTAGGCCTCGGTCTTGTACTCGACCAGCGGGTCGCGCTGGCCAAAGCCGCGCAGGCCGATGCCGGTCTTGAGGTAGTCCATCTCCTGCAGGTAGTTCATCCAGCGGGTATCGATGACGCGCAGCATGACCTGGGTATTGAGCTCGCGCATCAGGTCCTCGCCCAGACGCTCGGCCTTCATGTTGTAGCACTTCTCAACATAGGCCAAGACATCGGCAGCCAGGGCTTCAAAGTCCTCGTCGGGGAACTTCGGCGTATCGATGTGGCCGGTGAGCTCCACAACCCACTTGCGCAGGCCCTCCAGGTCGCGCTCGCCCTCGTGGCTGTCCTTGGTGCAGAACTCCTGCACGCAGCGGTACACGGTATCGTGCATGACCTCGGTGATGTGGTCGGTCAGGTCCTTGCCGTCCAGAATCTTGTTGCGCTCGGCGTAGATGACCTGGCGCTGCTTGTTCATGACGTCGTCGTACTCAAGGACGCTCTTACGCATGGAGAAGTTGATGCTCTCGACCTTGTGCTGGGCGCTCTCGACGGCCTTGGAGATGATCTTGTGCTGAATGGGCATGTCGTCGCCCATGTCGGCCGTGACCATCATCTTGGAGACGCGGTCCATCTTGTCGCCGCCGAACAGGCGCATGAGGTCGTCCTCGAGCGACAGGTAGAACTGGGTCTCGCCCGGATCGCCCTGACGACCGGAGCGGCCGCGCAGCTGGTTGTCGATACGACGGGACTCGTGGCGCTCGGTTCCGATAACGGTCAGGCCGCCGGCGGCAAGCACGCGCTCGCGCTCGGCCTTGCAGGTCTCCTTGGCCTCGGCGTTAAACTGCTCGAGCTGCTCGGGCGTCACGTCCTCCATGGTCAGGCCCTCGTACTCAAGGCGCTCGCGCACCAGCTCGTCGGGGTTGCCGCCCAGCAGGATGTCGGTACCACGACCGGCCATGTTGGTGGCGATGGTCACGGCGCCGTAGCGTCCGGCCTGGGCAACGATGTGGGCCTCGCGCTCATGGTGCTTGGCGTTGAGGACCTCGTGTGCGATGCCGCGCTTGGTAAGGGCGGCGGACAGCTTCTCGGAGCTTTCGATGGAGACGGTGCCCACCAGGACCGGCTGGCCCTTGGCGTGACGTCGCTCGACGTCGTCGGCAACGGCGTTGTACTTGGCCTGGATGGTGCGGTACACCAGATCCTCGTGGTCAACACGCTGAACGGGCTTGTTGGAGGGGATGACCTCGACGGGCAGTTTGTAGATCTCGCGGAACTCGGCGTCCTCGGTGAGTGCCGTACCGGTCATGCCGGAGAGCTTGTCATACAGACGGAAGTAGTTCTGCAAGGTGATGGTGGCCAGCGTCTGGTTCTCCTCGCGCACGAGCACGCCCTCTTTGGCCTCGATGGCCTGGTGCAAGCCCTCGGAATAGCGGCGGCCTTCCATGATGCGGCCGGTGAACTCGTCGACGATCTTGACCTCGCCGTTGGTGACCACGTACTGCTTGTCGCGATGGAACATGTACTGGGCCTTCAGCGCCTGCTGCAGGTGGTTGACCAGCTGGCCCGAAAGGTCGGCGTAGATGTCATCGATACCCAGGCGGCGCTCGATCTTCTTAAGACCGCGCTCGGTGGCGGCGATGGTGTGCTTGGCCTCGTCCATGACGTAGTCGCCCGTGGGCTCGACGTCCTCGGTGGCGGTGAGCATGTCGTGCGACACGTCCTCACCGCGCTCCAGGCCGCGCACGGCACGCGCGAAGTCCTTGTAGGTGCTGGCGGACTTGGTGCCGGCGCCCGAGATGATGAGCGGCGTTCTGGCCTCGTCGATCAAGATGGAGTCGACCTCGTCGACGATGGCGTAATGGTGGCCGCGCTGTACGCGCTGCTCGGGGCGGGTGACCATGTTGTCGCGCAGGTAGTCGAAACCGAACTCGGAGTTGGTGCCGTAGGTGACGTCTGCCTGGTAGGCCGGGCGCTTGAGTTCGAGCGGCATGTTGTTCTGGAGCAGACCGACGGTCATTCCCAGGTACTTGTAGATGCGGCCCATCCACTCGGAGTCGCGCTTTGCCAGGTAATCGTTGACGGTAACGACATGCACGCCCTTGCCGGCGATAGCATTGAGGTAGCCGGCCAAGGTGGAGACCAGGGTCTTGCCTTCGCCGGTCTTCATCTCGGCGATATGACCCTCATGAAGCGCCATGGCGCCGATGAGCTGTACGTCAAAGTGACGCATGCCCGTGACGCGCTTGGAAGCCTCGCGCACGGTGGCAAAAGCCTCGGGGAGCATATCGTCGAGCGACTCGCCATTGGCGTAGCGCTCGCGGAACTTATCGGTCTGGGCGCGGAGTTCCTCCTCGGTCATCTTCTCAAACTGGGGCTCAAGACCGTTGATCTGGTCAACGATCTTGTAGTAGCGCTTAAGGTCCTTATCGGATCCAAAGGACAGCAGCTTTGACATGAATCCCATGTGGTTTTCCTTTTTTGGCCATCGCCCACGCCGTGCAGCTGCGGGCGAGTTAAACACAGATGATTGTACTTTAGCCAAACAAGGCGCGGCCTATACGGTCGACCTCGACCGCCACGTAATAACTACGACCAACCTGCCAAAAAGGGGCTGGTTTAATTTGGCAGCTTTTATCTGGGAAAACGCTGTCTCTCTGCCATTTGGCGCAAACCAATCCGTCCCCTTCGTACCAATCTGGTGCCATGGAGACAGGTTCGTTTGCACCAATAAAGGAAAAGGGCCGCGCACCCAAACGGATGCACGGCCCTTATGCCATGAATGCGAGTGATTCCGCGGCGAGCTATTTACTCAGCAGCCTCGGTGGTCTCGGCCTCGGCAGCGGCCTCCTCGACGGGAGCCTCTGCGGGAGCCTCAGCAGCCTGCTTGGCAGCCTCCTCGGCGAACTTAGCGGCACGCTTAGCCTTCTCGGCAGCCTTAGCCTCAGCGGCGGCCTTGCGAGCGGCCTCGGCCTCAGCAGCCTTGGCAGCCTTGGCAGCCTTGGCCTCCTCGGCCTTCTTGAGCTGGGCGGCAGCGGCGCCACCGAACTTGTCGGCGAAGCGCTGGACGCGTCCACCGGTGTCGACGAACTTCTGCTGGCCGGTGTAGAACGGGTGGCACTCGTTGCAAAGCTCAACCTTCATCTCGGACACGGTAGCGTGCGTCTTGAAGGTGTTGCCGCAGGAGCACGTCACCGTGCACTCGACATACTGGGGATGGATACCCTGCTTCATGGTAGGACTCCTTATTGATCAGGCGCTGGTTACCGATCAGCGCATAAGGCGTCTTGGTTTCCGACCAAGACAACAAACTCGGCTATGGTACCACGGGGCCGCGTGTCCCACAAAAGGTTCACGGTCTTTTCGGAACGACACGAGCTGGCCTTGAATATCAACTTCATCCGAACACCTCCCACATTCATCCGTACATGCACGGATGAATGCGGGAATCCGATACCCTGGGGCCGGATCCTGATGTGCGTCCAGGTCTAATACTTTTCCCAGAAGTGAACGACCTATTTTGGACCCCCGAAGCATCGGCATGTTTCGGCTGGCATTTCCTGCGGTTTTGCCGTTAAAATCCTGCGGTTTTATTCTTCTAAAATGCGGATGCTCCGGGGTCCTGTTTTTACTCGTTCACTTCTCGGAAAAGTATTAGAGTTCATCTGCCGAAGGCGGCAGGCCCCGGGAGATCGGAAGATAGGGCGGACGGCCGCGGAGAGGGGCGATGCCCCGCTGTCCTAGCCTGAGGGGAAAACGGAATAGACGGACCGACCGTCCGGCTGAGTCTGAGAAGAGGTACCGGGCGGAGGGCGGGACATGGCTACCGGACCCATCGAAACGCATCTCCACCGTTCCCTCAACTGGGAAGATGCTGCCCCCGGGGCCCGGGAGGAGCCTCGGGGGCGTTCGGCTGACTGCGGGAACGGCCTATCCGCTTAATACGTTCGGCTGAGATCGGAAATCAACCAAACTGAATCAGGTTCAGTTGACATTGTTAAATCATGACCACCCGCATTGCGGGTGGTCATGATTCACGAACTGAACGTTTGACCGTAAGGCCAATCCCCTCTTCTCTCGTGACGCTCGATTTGCGTTTACGACTCAATGAAAGCCGGGCCGCTGGTTACCTTGTCAAATTCGAGCACCGACGTTCCGGTGTTCAAATAAAGGCTTCCTTGGTTTCCGTCTGCGGAGGCGTAAGCCAGGTGGACAAATCCGTAATCATCTCCTGATTGGTCGGCCAACATGAAGATGTTCGGATCGCCGGTTGTCTCAAATGAACCGTCGGTCACATTTCCATTGCTGTCGACGATTTGCCACCTGTTTTCGTCTTCCCCAAGGAAGGAGAGCTGGGTTAAGCCGGTCTCGTGGTCTCGGTACACTCCGTCTAGGCGGAACCCTTCGGAAATGCCATGTTTCAAGGTGTTCGCATCTTTTATGGATACGGCAGAGACTACGATTGCGGCTATCGCGACCAATAACGCCAGCGCAATGGGTATTTTGGCGGAGCCGGTCTTCATGTCATTCACCTACTTCGTATGTATCGAGGTATTCCTGCTTGAGCGTCTGCGAGGACGACTCGATCTTTTCCACGAGCGTGCCGGCCTCGATGAAGTAGAACGAGTTGGTGAGGTCTGCCAGGTCGTCGAGCAGATGGCTTGAAATGAGCACGCTGCGTCCCCGCTCCACCTCGCTGCGCATCGCGTCGCAGGAGGTTTTCCGCTTTCCCGGATCGAGGCCGTTCAGCGGTTCATCGAGGACGAGGTACGGGCAATCGGTCGCTATCGCCATGGCAAGCTTTACCTGCTGCTTCATTCCTGTCGAGAGTTTACGGGTCGGCTTGTCGAGATATGGGGAGATTCCGAGTGAGCTGCAGAGCGAGTCGATGTCGGTGGCCGATTTCCACTCCTCCCTAACGAAAGCAAGGTGCTCGAGGGCCGATAGCGTGGGGTAAAGATCTGCGCTGCCCGAAGAGCTCAGATAGACAAGTTCCGCAAATTCGGCTGATTGACGTTGGCAGATTCCGTCTGCCGTCAGGCTTCCCGATCGGATACGGGTGGGAAATTGGCCCGACAGCGCTTCCAGAAGAGTGGTTTTCCCCGAGCCGTTGGGAGCAACGAGGCCCGCCGCCGTTCCCGGGCTCAGGAAAAGCGACCCGATTGAAAGTATCGTCGTGCTTCCGTATCCCACGCTCACGTCCAGGAGCCCAAGCCCATGGTGCTTTTTAGCGGGTCCAGCCTGTTTGGGCGAACGCGTCACAACGGCGCCGACCGTAAAAAAGACCGCGACGTATACCAGGGCCACGGCAAGCATCGATGCGCCGCCCGAACCGGAGCCAATGAATTCTGTCGGGAAGCATCCTACGTAACCCGTTGCCTC
>CABUQV010000014.1 GCA_902493855.1 uncultured Collinsella sp. | reverse complement strand
TAATCAACAAGTCGCGGCGTTACCTCAGCTGGATAGAGGGTCTGACTACGAATCAGAACGTCATAGGTTCGAATCCTATACGCCGCACCAATTGAGATTAAAGCTCCCGGCGACGGGGGCTTTTCTTTTACGTAAACACTGCACGGATTCGAACCTCGGTCGAGGCGCGGGCGTAAAGAAAACGCGGAGCGTTTTTAGCCCGCGGGCGAGTCCGCCGGCAGGCGGGCGAAGCCGGTGCGGATCCGCGCAGCGGATGCGCGGAATCCTATACGCCGCACCATTTGAGATTAAAGCTCCCGGCAACGGGGGCTTTTCTTTTACGTAAACGCTGCATGGATTCGAACCTCGGTCAAAGGGGACTATTTCTCATCGACTCGTGTAAGATTTCGAGTATGCGCCTCGGTGAGCCCGTGGCGCGCTCTTTCTTTAGACGACCGATCAGGGTGATATTTCGTGGCAGAGCGTCCGACATACAAGCTCAGGTTTCTCGATCCCAAAAAGCGCTTTCCGGCCATGCCCGAGCAGCCTGCGGGACGCTCGTATGGCGTGGTTTGGAAGCTCTTTGGCGAGGACCCGCATGAATCATGCTATGTCGTCGAATTCGTCGGCAAAAGCCACGTGTCGCTTTTGGGCTACGTGAGCGTTTCGGGTGAGGTCTATAAGGTGGACCGTCCCGTTAACGAGGTATCGCTGCCCGACGATCCCGACATGCAACTGATTCTTGACGAATCCGATTCCAACATCGGTGAGATTGCGGTCAGGGGTACCGATGGGACGATGCACTCCCGGGCGCGAGTCATCGGCTCTCCCGAAGGCGCCATGCGCGAACAATCCGATCGCGAGACGTGGAATTCGACGCGCAGCCTTCGCTACGGCGAGTTCATGGCCTCGATGTTCTTGCGTTACGTGATATTCGCCGATTCTGAAAACGCTGTCTCAGGCACGGTAGACGGTGACGGCCTCGACGAGGGCATGAAAAATGCCGTCGACAAGATCAAACTTGTAAAACTCTCTGAGCCGGTTGAGGTGCTGCTGGGTTTTGATTCCACACCGCTGCCCGATGCAATCGAAACATTGCTCTACCGCATTGACCATACAGATAATCCAAGTGGCATTGAGCGCTATGCCGCCGCTTTGATGGGCGAAGTTGATCTGCCTCGCCTGCGCACCATCGCGGCCAAAACTGAAATGAGCCTGGCGCGCATCGATCGCTCGAGACTCTTCTATCTCAATTTTGACCGTAGCCTGCTGGACCAGGACGAGATCGATGCCCTGCTTGCCATCGAGTGCCGCCTGAACCGCCTATCGGGCATCCTTGAGCGTATTGGGGCAGGGTTGGGCCCCGTTGCCTCGTCGCCAAGCTTTGAGGGCTGCTCGCTCTTTGACCTATGGCATATCAGCAAGACGACAGACGACGTTCCTCGCTTGCTCGAAACGCTGTCGAATGACAACCCGTGGGCCAAGCCGGGGACGGTTGCGTGCCAGCCGGGTGGCGAGTGGGACGTTCGCACCCGTTTTGCACGTATCGTAGAGGCGCTCAACGTGGTCACGCGGCTCGACTACACCTATCGAGCGAACGTCGCCGAGGGCATCATGTTGGTGCGATTTGGCCGCACGGTTGTCGATGCTATGCCGCAGCGCGAATACGATGCTCAAGATGACGCCTGGCGCGAGCTGGACGAGGACACGCGCGCGATCTGGGCCGCGGAGCACGATGCGCGCGTGGCACTCACGCTTGCGGCAGCGTGTTTTGCCGCGGGCACCTGCATCACACGCTGCTATGTGCAGATTGCTGCTCCCGACAGTGAGCAGGGCGAGCGCGTTGTTGCAACGTATTTCTTTGGGCGTGCGGCCTATCTGGCCGATTGCGTGCCTGTCGCCAAGGATCTTGAGAGCATGGACATGGACGATATGCCGTGCAAGCGTGTACTTGAGGCGTATGAGTCAATCGCTCCGGAGACGATTGAGCCTGCGGAGGTTCATGCTCGTCCGCGTGATGACCATCGCACGCTGCCGCCGGCGCTGCGCGATCTGCTGCTTGCCGATACGGCTGACGAGTTGGAGGTCATGGAAGAGGACGACGACCCATACGTGGCCCGTGTTGTTGAATTGCGCGAGCAGGCAAAAGTCGACCGTACAGGTGCTTTTGAAGGCTTTTCTCGTCTTGTCGAGGAGTTGGAGGCTAAGTGCGCCGTCGCCGAGCTTTTGGCGACAGGTCCGGTTCAAACGCAGTTTTGCGATAACCAGCTGGTGCGCATGGTGCTACCGGTGTTGGAAGAAGACCGCTCTGTGCGAATCCTTCGTGCGCCCGATGCGCTGTACTTTGCCCAGCACGAGATCTGCAGCTTTTACGCCGAGCAAGAGGACTTTGAACGAGCGCTGCCCGAGGTGCGCCATCTTTACGATCTGGCGCGCTCGTCCATGCAATCGCACTTTGCGCTCATCAACGTGCTTGCGCGTCTGGAGCGCTTTGACGAGATTATCGAGGTGGCGCGCCACGGCCTACGTATTGCCAGCGATCGTTCTGCAATCGGCTACCTGTTCTATCGCTTGGCGTTTGCCTATTGGAATTGCGATCAGCTCGACCTGGCGCTGGCTTGTTACCGTCTGGTGCCGCGCGGCGAGGAGTCGGGCAGTAGCGCGCTGGAAGAAATGCAGGGCCTTATGAACGAGATGGGCGTCAGCGAGCCTCCGACGTTCGAGGAAGCGGTCGAGACCATCCGCAAGGCTGGACTCGAGCTGCCGCCAGTGTCCGCCGTGACGAATCAGCTGGCAGATGCCGCTGTGCAACTGGTCGACAACGGCTTCTTTTTCCTGGCACGCGGTTGCATCTTCCAAATGTGGCGCACCATGGGCAACGACGAGCTCGGCTCCCTCAACCGCTCGCTGGGGTAGGGGCGAAAACTGCAAGGAGGAAAGGCCGCTAGGCAATTAGAAAATTCCCTCTTGCTCAACTTCGACTGTTTGGTTACTATAGAACGGCTGTTACGGAGAGCTGACCGAGAGGCCGAAGGTGCTCGCCTGCTAAGCGAGTATGCCCCAAAAGGGCATCTGGGGTTCGAATCCCCAGCTCTCCGCCAGTTTAACTTTAAAGAAGGGTCCCATCGGGGGCCCTTTTTTATTATCGAGAAAGGGCGCTGGGGATTCGAACCCTCAAAAAAAGAGGCATCCTTTCGGACGCCTCCTTTCAGTGGGCTGATTATTCTTGCGCCCTACATCTCAGGAGCCTTGGCTACGGTCTCGCTCTCTGCCGTGAGCGGGCGGTTGTCGATGCGGCGGCCTAAGCGATCGAGCTTCACGAGCAGCCACTCGATGGGATTGGGCCCCGAGCCTTCCTCGTCGGCGACCAGGTCCATGACGGCGATCTTGGTGCCGTTCTGCTTGAGCGTAACGCTGCCCACCTTGTCGCCAACATGCACCGTGCCCGAAAGATCGTCGTAGCTAACCTTTTCGGTCACCTCGCCGGCAAGGGAAAACACGGTCGCTTGCGCCGTGGGGTCGGCGAGCGTGGCGTCGATCGTCTTGTCCGTCCAATCTGTCTGGCTAACGCGCGCCATAAGCGGGTTGCCGTTGGCGGTCTTTTCCTGCGTGTTGGCGATCGCGACCGTCACCTTGTGACCGTAGTACCAGTTGGCAAGGGTTGCGGTATCGGTAAAGCGCTGGTCGGTGGTGGTGGAGTTCAAAACGACGGTGTAGATCTCGTCGCCATCGCGGTTGTAGGCACCCGTAAAGCAATAGCCTGCATCGTCGGTGGTGCCAGTCTTGCCACCGATGTTGCCATCTTGACCCAGCAAATAGTTATGCGTGTCCATGGAATGCGAATGGTCGGTGCCGTCGGCGCCCGTGACCTCGATCCAGGAATCCTCGCTCGCTACGACCTCGCGGATCGTGTCGTTTTTCATGGCCTCCTGCATCATCAGCGCTACGTCGTGTGCGGTTGAGTGCATATTGCCAGCCCACTCATCAAAGTCCAGACCATGCGGGTTTTCAAAAAGCGTACCGGTGCAGCCGAGCTTCTTAGCGCGCTCGTTCATGGCCTTCACAAATGTGGCCTCGGCGTCTTTGGTCTTAGGGTCGATCTTCTTGCCCACATATTCGGCGAGCACGATGGCGGCGTCGTTGCCCGAGGGAATCATCAGGCCGCGCAGTGCCTGCTCCACGGTAAGCTTGTCGCCTTCGAGCAAGCCAGCGGTCGAATTACCCACGGTGGCTGCGGCGTTGCTCACCGTGACCTTCTCGTCCATCTTGCAATTCTCGACGGTTAGGATTGCGGTCATGACTTTGGTGATCGAGGCAATCTTGACCTGCTCATCGGCGCCGCGCCCATAGTAGACGGTGCCGTCCTTGTCCATGACGAGGGCATTGGTCGCATCGATATCGGGCAGGTTTTCGGCCGTGATGCCGCGCGCATCGGCGGTTTTGCCGCAAACATTGTCGGTCGTGAGCACTTGGGCGCCGGCGACGGTGGGCGCGCCAGCGGCAAGGGCGATAGCGCAGACAAAGCCGGCGGCAAGCTGGGCTGAGCGCTTTGCAAAAGAGGTGAGGGACTTCACGGATTTCGCTTTCGACGGGATGGTCTCTTCTGGAACTAGAGTATATCATTTGCCGGCGTCGGCGATCATCGCGTGCGTGCGTGGCCCACATCCGCTCCCGAACGGGCACAAGGGTGCTTAAGGTCGACTTAATCACCCACGCTTGTTGTGTGTGGCGTGCGTCGCCTCGGGCATAATGGAGCGCGAGAGGAGCACGCATGAACGAGCGCATTTTGGTAGTTGATGACGAAAAGGCCATTGCCGACCTAGTGGGCATCTACCTTACAAAAGAAGGCTTTGACGTCCAGATTGCCTATAGCGGGGCCGATGCCGCCAAGGCAATCTTGGAGCAGGAGTTCGATCTGGCGCTGCTGGATGTCATGCTGCCCGATATCGATGGCTTTGAGCTGCTGCGTACGATCCGTTCCAGCCATACCTATCCCGTGATCATGCTGACGGCGCGCGATGCCCAGCAAGACAAGATCGGGGGCCTTTCGCTTGGCGCGGACGATTACGTGGTTAAGCCGTTCCGTCCGCTGGAGCTCATCGCGCGCGTGCACGCTCAGCTTCGTCGCTACACCAGCTACGGTAGCCGTGCACAGGCGGCCGAGTCGCCGACCATTCAGCTCGACGGCTTGGAGATCAACCGCGACGCTCGTTCCGTGACAGTGGACGGTTCGCCGGTTCGCCTCACGCCCACCGAGTATTCAATCTTGCTGTATTTGGTCGAGCATCGCGGCAGCGTGGTGGCCGTGGAGGACCTGTTTCGCGCGGTGTGGAACGAGGACTTTATGCCCGGCTCCAACAATACGGTGATGGTGCACATTCGCCACTTGCGCGAAAAGATCGGCGACGACGCACAAAAGCCACGCTTTATCAAAAACGTCTGGGGCGTCGGCTACATCATCGAATAACGCTTTTCGCTTGTGAGGATCTTGATATGACAAAAGACGATAGGCAAGCGTTCGAGGTGCCCGATTGGCTCTTTGAATACGTGAGGTCGGTCGTCGACAACCGCGCGCTTGCAACGGTGCTGCTCTTTTTGCTGAGCCTGCTGCTGATTGGCATCGATAACATCGCTGGAATCTTGGCGGTGCTGCTTGTCGGCTTTTTGCTGATCGATCGATTTGAGATTGTGTGCCGCTGCGTGGTGATTGGCGGCGCCGCGTGGGCCATGACGTTGGCGATTGGCGCCATGGCGCTCGGCGGCATCGAAGGGCCGGTGTTGTTCGATGCCGGCTTTGTATTCAACATGCTTGGCTTTGTGCTGGCGCTTGCCGTGTGCGTGCTGTTCTTGTGCGGCCGCGCCCTGTACTACCAGGGCTACGAGCAGGGCGAGCAGCATGCCGATTGTGTGCTGGCCGCTCGTATTCAAGATCGCCTGATCGATCACCCCGACACCTGGGACAACATCGACGGCGACTTCTTGGAGGTCGAGGGCGCCCTTAACCGCGTGCGTGACCGTGAGCGCAAGGTGCAGCAAGCTCTGCGTGACGAGTCGCATCGCAAGGACGATCTGGTCACGTACTTGGCACATGACCTACGCACCCCGCTTGCCAGTGTGGTGGGCTATCTTTCGCTGCTGCAAGAAGCTCCTGAGCTGCCGGTTGAGCAACGTGCGCACTTTACGGGCGTGGCGCTCGACAAGGCGCACCGGCTCGATACGCTCATCGAAGAGTTCTTCGATATCACGCGCTTTGACTTCCACGATATCGTGCTCACGCGCGGCTATGTTGATCTGGGGTTGCTGCTGGCTCAGGTGGCTGACGAGTTCTATCCCATCCTCAACGAGCAGCATAAGGAAGCCCAAGTTGATATTCGCGAGGACCTGACGGTGCTCGTGGATGGCGACAAGATGGCCCGCGTGTTTAACAACATCATGAAAAACGCCGTTGCCTATAGCTATGAGGGCTCGACCATCACGATCGAGGCCAGACGCCGGGACGGCGGTGGCGTGCGCGTGCGCTTTATCAATCAGGGCGATCCCATCCCTGAGGCAAAGCTCAAGGTGATCTTTGAGAAGTTCTATCGCCTGGATGCGGCGCGTGCGACCAATCGCGGCGGCGCTGGACTGGGGCTTGCCATCGCCAAGGAGATCGTATGCGCGCACGGCGGTACCGTTGCATGTGAATCGACGCCCGAACACACGATATTCACCATCGAGCTGCCCGCCGCATAGCCAGTGTGCCCTTACAAACACTTGACAATGCGCTCACGTGCATATGAGCCGCGATTCCTACTATCGATACTGCTGAATTGATATCGATGTGGAGGTATGCGGTATGACGGCTGCTGCGGCTGTGGAGCCCACGGAGCTTGAAGAACTCATGAAAGCGCAGGCCGAGGCCGCGCACGAGCGCGAGGTTGGGGATGCGACTCGCCCCACGGCAGAGGATCTTGCCGCCTCGCCGACGCGCATCGATGTCGAGGGCCTCGACCTGTTCTATGGCGACCATCATGCGCTCAAGGACGTGAATATCAAGATCCGCGACAAGCAGATCACCTCGTTCATCGGGCCTTCGGGCTGCGGAAAGTCCACGTTGCTGCGCTGCTTTAACCGCATGAACGACGGCATCAAGGATTGCCGCATCGAGGGCAAGATTGCGCTCGATGGTCAAGATATCCTGGGCGATTACGACATCTGCCGTTTGCGCCAGCGCGTGGGCATGGTGTTCCAGCGCCCCAACCCGTTTCCCATGAGCATCTACGACAACGTCGCCTATGGGCCGCGCGGCATGGGCGTGCGCGATCGCGCTGTGCTGGATGGGCTGGTCGAGGATTCCCTTCGTCGCGCTGCGCTATGGGATGAGGTCAAGGACAAGCTCAAGGAGTCGGGCCTGGGTCTTTCGGGTGGACAGCAGCAGCGCCTGTGCATCGCCCGCACACTTGCCGTGCAGCCCGACATTCTGCTGATGGACGAGCCGACCTCGGCACTCGACCCTGTGTCGACGCTGGTGGTGGAGCAGCTGGCCTGCGAGCTCAAAGAGACCTGCACGCTCGTGGTCGTTACGCACAATATGCAGCAGGCGGCGCGTATCTCCGATTCGGTCGCATTCTTTTTGCTGGGTGAGCTGGTGGAGCACGCGCCCACCGCGCAACTCTTCAAGAATCCGACCGATCCGCGCACGGCGGATTATTTGACGGGGCGTTTTGGCTGATACCATCTAGTAAAGGTACCTTTAGGGTTAAGATGCGGTCATGCCGGCCGCAAAGGGGTTCAACATGATCTATTACGTCGAGGACGATGACAACATCAGGGATTTGACGGTCTATGCACTGCGCAAGCAGGGGATTGAGGCCGAAGGCTTTTCGTGCGACGGTGAGTTTAAGGCTGCCGTGGCGCGACGGGTACCCGATGCCGTCCTGCTCGACATCATGCTGCCCGATACCGATGGCTTGGCGATTATGCGTCGACTGCGTGCCGATCGCCTGACGGCGACGGTGCCCATCATGATGCTTACCGCCAAGGATACCGAGCTCGACAAGGTGATGGCGCTCGATGGCGGTGCCGACGATTACCTGACTAAGCCGTTTTCGCTCATGGAGCTTGCGAGCCGCTGCCGCGCACTGCTGCGTCGCGGCGGCATGGTCAAGCAGGCGAGCGATGTGCTCAGCGTGGGCGACATCGTGCTCTCGCCCAGCCATCGCGAGGTGACCGTTGCCGGCGAGCCGCTTAAGCTCACCCTGCGCGAGTTCGACCTGCTCGAGTACCTCATGCGCAAGCCCGGCGTGGTTTTTACCCGCGAGTCGTTGCTGCAGAGCGTGTGGGGCTGGGACTTCGACGGCGGTTCGCGCACCGTTGACGTGCACGTGCAGACGCTTCGCCAAAAACTGGGCGAGCATGCCGGCGCCATCGAGACCGTGCGCGGCGTGGGCTACCGCTTGGCCGAGCCTTCTGCCGGTGATGGTGCCGAAGGTGACGACACCGCGGCCACCGCATCGGAGGAGTAACCCGTGGTCTTCGCCCCCCAGGGAAAACAAACGCTGTCGCACCGCGTTTTTGTGACGATCTTTGTCTGCGCCATGGCGGTTATCGTGGCGTTTACGGTGCTGGGCGCGTTCTTTGTGCAAAACACCTTGGCGGATGCCACGAGTGCCAACCTGGCGCAGGAAACCGAGCTCATTGCTGCCGCCCTCGACGAGCAGCAGGAGCCCATCCCGTTCTTGCGTAGCCTCGATCGCGAGGACTTGCGCATCACGCTGATTAACAAGGATGGATCGGTTGCCTACGACAACGAGGCGTCGCCTTCCACACTGCCCAACCATGGCGATCGCCCCGAGGTCATCGAGGCCTTTGAGAGTGGTTTGGGTTCCGCGGAGCGCGCAAGCTCTACGCTCGACGAGATTATGCTGTATCGCGCCGTCGCCCTTGATAACGGCCAGGTTGTCCGCTTGGCGCAGGCCCAGCCGGGCGTTGCGGCGATTTTGCTGTCGATGGTGGCGCCGATGCTGCTTATCGCAGCAGCGGGTGCGGTACTCTCGTTTTTTATGGCGCGCCGCGAGTCCCGTGCCATCATCGCGCCGTTGCAAGAGGTGGATTTGGACCACCCACGCCGTAGCTATGAGCACGCCTATGCCGAGATGGTCCCCATGCTTGAGCGTATCGAGTCGCAGCGCCAGGAGCTCAAGCGCCAAATGGCGGTGCTAGCGGACAACGACCGTATGCGCCGCGAGTTCACGGCGAATATCACCCATGAGCTCAAGACGCCGCTTACGGCGATTTCGGGCTATGCCGAGCTCATCGCAAACGGCATGGTCGAGGGTGAGGACGACCTGCGCAACTTTGGCGGTCGCATCTATCGTGAGGCGGGCCGTTTGGCGGCGCTTGTCAACGACATCCTTACGCTGTCTAACTTGGACGAGGCCGAGCGTGCAACTGAGGGCGAGGCGGTGCCCATTGGGTCCACGGAGCCTATTGAGCTCTCGCGTGCCATCTACGCGGTTGAGCAGCGTCTTGAACAGGTCGCCCGCCAGGCGAATGTGACGATAAGTCATGAGACCAAGCCTGTGGTCATCGAAGGCGTGTCGCGCTTGATCGACGAGCTCATCTATAATCTGGCAAGCAACGCCATCCGCTACAATCGACCCGGCGGTACGGTTACGCTGCAGTGCGGCACCAACGACGAAGGCTATCCGTTCCTTGCGGTCGCCGACACGGGAATCGGTATCGCGTCTGAAGAACAGGGCAAGGTATTTGAGCGGTTCTATCGCGTGGACAAGAGTAGGTCCAAGGCGCGCGGCGGAACCGGTCTGGGGCTTGCAATTGTCAAGCATGCGGCCCTGTATCATCACGCCACGCTCGACCTGTCGAGCGAGTTGGGCGTGGGAACCACCATTACGGTGACGTTTCCCATACAGCAGGACGAGCCATTCGCATAGCGATACAACATAGATATTGATGTAGACGCCGCATTTGACTTTCGGGTGCGGCGTTGTTGTGCAATTTTACGATTGCTTCCGACATTTTTACAGGAGAGCCTGTTTCTTATGTATAGAGTTTGGTCTCGGTAAAAAGATGCGATAACATACGGACAGTTTTGTCAATCCGAACTGGGGAAATGAAAGGCAAGCTGCATGACCCTTCTCGAACTGTTCCAGCTGCTCAAAAAGCACCTTAAGCTGGTCATCACCCTTCCGGTGGTCTGCGCGATCGCCATGGGCATCGTGTCCTTTGTTGCGATGGACAACACCTACACCGCGACGACGAGCATGTACATTCTCGCCAAGACCGACGATAGCGGTCAGATGAGCTACAACGATCTCTCGGCGAGCCAGATGCTTTCCAACGATATCGCCACGCTGCTGGATAGCGATAGCGTTAAGAGCGGCGCAGCCAAAGAACTGGGCCTCACCGATCTGGATGACTACAAGGTGTCTGTTTCCTCCGAGACCACCACGCGTGTCATTACGCTTTCGGTTACCGGCACCGATGCCAAGGAGACGGCTAAGGTCGCAAAGGCCATGGCCAGCTCGGTGAGTACGGTCGCTCAGAACGTCGGCGCTGCCCAGAGCATCAACGTTATCGACGAGGCTAAGACCCCCGAAGCCCCCAGCGGCCCCAAGCGCACGCTGTATATTGCCGTCGCGTTCCTCGCCGGTATCTTTATCGCAGTTGCCTATGTCGTTTTGGCAGACATGCTCAATACCCGCATCCGCGGTGCCGAAGAGGCAGAAGAGCTCCTGGGCATTCCCGTTGTTGGCCGAATTCCGGCTATGAAAGGTGGTAAATAGGCATGGCTAAGGCAAAGAACACCGACAAGCTCGTTGTACAGAATGCCGCCAAGACCCTTCTGGCCAACATCCGCTTTGCGAGCGTGGACGACCCCATCCGCACCATCACCGTTACCTCCTCGATTCCCAACGAGGGCAAGTCTACGGTTTCCATTAACCTTGCTCAGGCAATCGCCACGAGCGGCAAGTCCGTGCTTCTGGTCGAGGCCGATATGCGCCGCAGGTCCCTTTCCGATATGCTCGGCGTTCGTTCGCGCGGCGGACTCTATGCGGTCCTTTCCGAGCAGATCTCCATTGACCAGGCAATTGTCGAGACGGGTCAGAAGAACTTCTACTTCCTCGATGCCGAGCCGCATATTCCCAATCCTGCCGACATCATCGTCTCTCACCGCTTTGCCAAGCTGGTAAAGGCGCTGTCCGCCAAGTTCCAGTACGTCATCTTTGATGCTCCCCCGGTCGGCACCTTCATCGATGCTGCCGAGATCGCAAGTCTGACCGACGGTGCGCTTTTTGTCGTGCGCGAGGACTTCACCAAGCGCGAGGAGGCGCTCAACGCCATCGGTCAGCTTAAGAAGTCCGAGAAGGTCAAGCTCATCGGTACCGTTATGAACTACTGCGAGACCGAGACCAGCGAGTACTACTACTCCTACTACACCAAGGACGGTAAGAAGGTGAAGAAGGGCTCCGACGATCAGGGGACTTCCAAAAAGGGCATCTTCACCAACCGAGCAAACGTTTAGTTGATTAAGGCTGACCTATGCGTGACATTCATTGCCATATCTTGCCGGGTGTAGACGACGGCGCCGCCGATCTCGATGAGAGCTTGGCGATGCTCGAGGCTGCTAAGCGGGCTGGTGTAACCAGAATTGTTTGCACTCCTCACTGCCGTGATCCCTATTTTGATTACGACAAGATGTGGGATGCCTTTGAGCTGCTGCGCGATAACGCTGACGGTTTTCCGCTCCAGATGGGCTTCGAGGTCAACCATCGAAAGCTCGTTGAGCTTGGTATCGATGCCGCGGAGCACTTGCATTTTGATGGAACCAATGAGTTCCTGCTTGAGCTTTCGACGCATGCCGATGCGTATGCGTTTAGAGAGTACGAGAACACGATTTATGATTTGCAGTGCCGTGGCTACCAGGTGATCATCGCTCATCCTGAGCGCTATCGTGCGGTTCAAAAGGATGTAAGCGTGGCGGAGCGCCTGGTCGATATGGGCTGCAAGCTGCAGGCTTCGGCGGACTTTATTGCCGGCGGTCGCTTTGGTCGCGAGAAAAAGCCGGCACAGCGCCTGTTCGATCAGAACCTGTACAGCTTCATCGCGAGCGATGCCCATAACGTGGGTCATTACGACTGCCTGGCGAAGGCTCGCGCGAAGTTTAGCGTGCGCGGAGCTCATTTTCGCTAAAATCTGTCCCTAACGTTCGCATTGAATGAAAGGGCAGCCATGGATATCCAACTTAAGACGGGATGCTTTGATGACGCGGCGTTGGTGCGCCGCGTCGTTTTTATGGACGAGCAGGGCTACGAGAATGAGTTCGACGCTATCGACGAGGATTCAAGCTGCATTCATGTGACGCTCTATGTAGACGGCGAGCTTGCCGGTTGCTCGCGCGTGTTTCCCGAAGAGCTTGAGCGCGTGGCTGACGCAGAGGCCCCGGTGTCGCCGGCGTGCGACTTGGACGAAGGCGTCGCGGCGGGGGAGACCTACATTATGGGGCGCGTCGCCGTGCTGCCGGCTATGCGTCGTCGCGGACTGGCGAGTGCGATCGTGGAGACCAGTGCTTCGTGTGCACGCGATGCCGGCGCTAAGCTTATTAAGCTGCATGCGCAGGAATACGTGCTGCCGCTCTATGCAAAGGCGGGCTACACGCAAATTGCCCCGGTAGATTACGAAGACGAGGGCCAGCCCCATGCTTGGATGGCCAAGCGCGTAGATGGCAGATAGAGACGTTCCTTTCCTGCCGGCAGTTTGGGACACTCCTTGGCAATTGGTGCATCGGAGCGCTTAGACATACAGTTTTTCGATTCCGTATGTATATATGCGCGCTAATGGGTTATAAAATCTAAGTCTGAACATAGCAGGTCTGCGATTCGGCTCGGGCGACCGGGCCGTTTTTGCGGACGGGGGTAGCGCGAAAGGACTGCACATGCGTCAATTTAAGACCGAGAGCAAAAAACTGCTCGACCTCATGATCAACTCCATCTACACCAATAAGGAAATCTTCCTGCGCGAGCTTATCTCTAACGCGAGCGACGCCGTCGACAAGCTCAACTTTAAGAGCCTGCAGGATCCGAGCGTCAAGATCGACCAGGGCGACCTGGCTATTCGCGTCTCCTTTGATAAAGATGCCCGCACCATTACTATCTCGGATAACGGCATTGGCATGACCGCCGAGGAGCTCGAGCGCAATCTGGGCACCATCGCCCATTCCGGCTCCGAGGAGTTTAAGACCGAGAACGCCGAGCAGCAGGGTTCGGATGTCGACATCATCGGCCAGTTTGGCGTGGGCTTCTACTCGGCTTTTATGGTCGCCAGCCACGTGAAGGTCGTGAGCCGCGCCTATGGCGAGGACACCGCTCACGTGTGGGAGTCTGATGGTCTTGAGGGTTACACCATCGAAGATGGCGAGCGCGCCGAGCACGGTACCGATGTCATCCTGACGCTGCGCGAGAACGAGAAGCTCGATGCCGACGGCGAGGCCGAGACCTACGATCGCTTCCTGACGGAGTGGGGCCTCAAGAGCCTGATTCAGCAGTACAGCAACTATGTGCGCTACCCGATTCAGATGATGGTGTCCAAGAGCCGCCAGAAACCCAAGCCCGAGGACGCCGGCGACGATTACAAGCCCGAGTACGAGGACTACCAGGAGCTCGAGACCGTCAACTCAATGACACCGATCTGGAAAAAGCGCAGCTCCGATGTCGAGCAGAAGGACTACGACGAGTTCTACAAGTCCACGTTCCACGACTTTGATAATCCTGCGCGCACCATCAGCTTCCACGCCGAGGGTACGCTCGAGTACGACGCCCTGCTGTTTGTGCCGGGCCGCGCCCCGTTCGATCTGTACAGCAAGGACTACGAGAAGGGCCTGGCGCTCTACAGCTCCAACGTGCTGATTATGGAGAAGTGCGACGACCTGCTGCCCGACTACTACAACTTTGTGCGCGGTGTCGTGGACTCTGCCGACGTGACGCTCAATATTTCGCGTGAGACGCTGCAGCAGAACCGTCAGCTCAAGGCCATCGCCAAGCGTGTGGAAAAGAAGATCACCGCTGACCTTGAGGATATGCGTGACAACGACCGCGAGGCCTACGAGAAGTTCTTTGAGAACTTTGGCCGCGGTCTTAAGTACGGCATCTACTCGAGCTATGGCATGAAGGCCGATGAGCTCGCCGACCTGTTGCTGTTCTGGTCTGCCAAGGAGCAGAAGATGATTACCCTGGCCGAGTATGCCAAGGGCATGCCCGAGGATCAGAAGGCCATCTACTACGCCGCCGGTGACTCGCGTGAGCGCTTGGCCAGGATGCCCGTGGTAAAGGGCGTGCTCGACCGCGGCTATGACGTGCTGCTGCTGACGCAGGATGTGGATGAGTTCACGTTCCAGGCTATGCGTGAGTACGTTGCCGCCGATATGCCCAAGATCTACGAGGACGATGCTGCCCGCGAGGCTGCCGAGAAGGCTGTGGCCGACGGTGCCGAGCCCGAGGTCGAGGATCGTCATCTGGAGCTCAAGAACGTCGCGACCGGTGATCTTGACCTGGCGACCGAGGATGAGAAGAAGGAGGCCGAGGACGCCACCAAGGAGAACGAGGACCTCTTTAGCGCCATGAAGGAGGCGCTCGGCGACAAGGTCGAGAAGGTCGCCGTCTCTGCGCGCCTGACCGATGCTCCCGCGTGCATCACCACCGAGGGCCCGCTTTCGCTCGAGATGGAGAAGGTGCTCCAGAAGGGTCCCGAGGGAGCGCCCGATGGTATGCCCAAGAGCCAGCGCGTGCTCGAGCTCAACGCCAAGCACCCGGTCTTTGCCAAGCTTGTCGCTGCCCAGAAGGCAGGCGACGCCGACAAGATCAAGCAGTACTCCGGTCTGCTCTATGACCAGGCTCTGCTGGTCGAGGGCATCCTCCCCGAGGACCCCGTAGCCTTCGCGGCGGCTGTTTGCAACTTGATGTAGTTAGGTAGTTACGCGGTTTTACCAAACCGCGTAACAGCTCGACGCTGCAAGCCCGCCAGAGCGGCAATCTGCCTTTCAACTTCGGCGGCATGACCAGAAGGTCAATGCCGCCGAAGTTGAAAGGCAGATTGCTCGCTCTGGCGGGCTTTCGCTGTCTGCGCCAAAACATCGACGTTACCGTGGTCCAAACTAGTCGTTGGGGACGTCCTTAAACGACTAGTCGTTTAAGAACGTCCCCAATGACTAGTCGGATTGATAATTTGTGCGGGTTGTGGTTTTGTGACCTGCTGAAATTTAAGATACTGTACAACTGTACGTTAACTCATCTTCGTAGTATATTGCTACCCGCAAAACTCAACACCATTGTGCTTTGAGACGTTAAAGCGCCTACTACAATGGTTGTCGATAGTACGATTCGATTCAACGACAGGATGGATGGTCCAAGCGTGAGTCTCGGCAGCAAACTATCCAACGCAAAGGTCTCCTTTGCGATCTTTAAGCGCGACATCAAGCGATTGCTCGTGAACCCCGTCGCCCTGGTGGTTACTTTGGGCGTGTGCGTTATCCCCTCGCTGTACGCTTGGTACAACATCGTGGCTAACTGGGATCCGTATGGAAACACCCAGGGCATCAAGATTGCTATCGCCAACAACGACCAGGGAACCCAAAACGACCTGGTGGGCGAGCTCAATGCAGGCGACCAGGTTGTCGATCAGCTCAAGGAAAACGATCAGCTGGGCTGGACCTTCGTCGACTCGGCGGCCGATGCCAAAGAGGGCGTCGAGAGCGGGGAGTACTACGCTGCCATCGTGATCCCCAAGAACTTCTCTGACAATCTTGTCTCGATGCTCGATGGCAATTACCGCCAGCCCAAGCTTACGTATTACGTTAACGAGAAGAAGAGCGCCATTGCGCCCAAGGTGACCGATACCGGCGCCAATACTATCGAGGAGCAGATCAATTCGGAGTTTGTCTCCACGGTGGGCGAGACCGTGGCGGGCATCGCCAAGGATGCCGGCATCGATTTTAAGGATAAGACCGCCCAGGTTCAGGATTCGCTGACGAGTTCGGTGTCCGAGGCATCCGGTACCTTGAGCGAGGTTCGCGATTCGATTGGCGACATGAATGCCGCCATCGATAAGACGAGTGGCGCTATCGCCTCGGCTGATGCCGCGTTGGCGGGCCTGCAGGGTCAGACGCCCTCTCTAACGCAGGCAATCGCTCAGGGCAATGACCTGCTGGGCGAGGCGCGCGCTACGGCGGACAACTCTGTCGCCTCGCTCTCCAAGGCACTCTCGGAAGGCAGCCTTGCGCTCACCAAGACGTCAGCCTCCGCGAACGCTGCGATTGGCAAGCTGACGGGCGCGGTCACATCTACGACCACCCGCATCGACAACTTGCTTGAGTCTCTCCAAGCGACGATCGACCACAATAAGGCCGTTATCGGGCACTTGGAAATTCTCGTTAATGACACGTCGACAGGTTCCAAGGAAATTGACGCGCGCATTGTATCGACCATCGATTTGCTCCGCGAGCAGAATGAAAAGCTTCAGAGCATCAAGGACGGTCTGTCTGCGCAGTCGAGCGCCATGGCGAATGACGCCGCGGCTGTCTCGGGCGCCAGCGACGCTATCAATAACGCAATCCAGACCGGTGCGACCAACCTTGGCCAGGCCCAGACGGACCTGGGTCAAAACGCGCTGCCGAAGGCCTCGAGCGCGCTTGATTCATTTGCCGCCGTCTCGGGTGATCTGACGGGAATCGTGTCTGGCCTCACGCCTACTATTGCAAGTGCGCGCGGTACGCTTTCGCAGCTTAACGCTACGCTCGGCCAGGCCAAGACCACGCTGTCCCAGACCGATTCCTCGCTTGCCAAGGTCCAGGACAAGCTTGCGACCGCTGCCAACGACATCGCGGCGCTGCAGACCTCTGAGTCTATGGGCGAGCTCGCCGACCTTATGGGCGTCGATGTCAATGACGTGGCAGATTTCATGGCCTCTCCGGTTGAGTTGACGTCCAAGTCGATCTATCCGGTCAAGAGCTTTGGCTCGGGCATCGCTCCCTTCTACACCAATCTGGCGCTTTGGGTGGGCGGTTACGTACTCATCGCCATCTACAAGCTCGAGGTCGATCGCGAGGGCATTGGCAGCTTTACGGCGCGCCAGGGCTACTTCGGCCGTTGGATGCTCCTGGTGATCTTGGGCGCGCTCCAAGCCATCATCGTGACGGTGGGCGATCTGGTGATTGGCGTGCAGTGCATCAACCCGCTGCTGTTCGTGCTGGGCGGCATCGCCATCTCGTTCACCTACGTCAATATCATCTATGCGCTGTCCACTACGTTTAAGCACATCGGCAAGGCAATCGGCGTCATTCTCGTCATCGTGCAGATTCCGGGTTCGTCGGGCATGTATCCCATCGAGATGATGCCCGGCTTCTTCCAGTGGCTGCACCCGCTGCTGCCCTTTACCTACGGCATCAATCTGCTGCGCGAGACGGTCGGCGGCATGTACTCGTTCAACTACCTGTTTAACCTGTGCATTCTGGGCGTGTTCTTGATCGTGGCGCTCTTTATCGGTCTGCAGCTGCGTCCGCTGCTGCTCAACCTTAACCTGCTCTTTGATAAACAGCTTTCCACGACCGGTATGATGATTTGCGAGTCCAACGACCTGCCGCGCCAGCGCTACTCGCTGCGCACGGCCATGCGTGTCATGCTCGATTCCGATTCGTACCGTCGCGAACTGCTCGATCATGCGGTCGCCTTTGAACATCGCTACCCGTACTACATCAAGGGCGGTTTTGCCGCCGTGGTGGGCGTTCAGGTCCTGCTCTTTGTCCTTTCGACGGTTCTCGATATCGACAATAACGGCAAGATCATCCTGCTTGTCATTTGGATCATCTCGGTTATTGCCATCTGCGGCTGGCTTATCAATATCGAGTACATCCGCTCGAGCCTCAACACCCAGATGCGCATCTCGGCGCTTTCGGATGAGGACCTGCGCCGCGAGATGCGCGAGCACACGGCCGCCATTCCGGCCGCCCGTCGTATGTTTGGCCTGAATGCCAGCGAGCGAGGCTCTAAATCCAAGGATCAGGCTGCCGACCAGTCCATTCACCACGATATGCACCATGTGCCCGCGAACGGGGACGACACATTTGTGATGAATGAGGATGGCGCCCCGCTTGGCAAGCACTCAAAAGGAGGTGAGGCATAAATGAAGAACATTCTGCATCTGTTTAAGCGTGATGTCCAAAACGTGTCTCGCTCCGTAATCGGCTTGATTGTCGTGATGGGCCTCATTATCGTGCCGTGCTTGTATGCATGGTTTAACATCGCCGGCAGCTGGGACCCGTACGGCAACACCGGTAATCTTAAGATCGCCGTGGTCAACACCGATGAGGGTTACGAGAGCGACCTGATTCCCGTCGAGGTCAACGTGGGCGAAAACGTTACCGCCGCCCTGCGTGGTAACGAGAACTTTGACTGGGTTGTGCTCAACGATCGCGATAAGGCTATCGACGGTGTTAAGTCGGGCGCTTACTATGCGGCCGTCGTAATCCCCAAGAGCTTTAGCTCCGACATGATGACGCTCTTCTCGACCGACGTGAAACACGCCGATATCGAGTTCTATGAGAACCAGAAGGCCAACGCCATCGCGCAGATCGTGACCGAGAAGGGTTCGAGCGCCGTTCAGAACCAGGTTAACGAATCTTTTACCGAGACCATTACGAGCATCGGTCTTAAGACGGTGTCCAGCCTGCTCGATTACATGAGCACCGACCAGGTCAGCAACTTTATCGCCAACCTGTCCTCGACGCTCGGCGATTCGATTGGGGACCTGCAAGACGTTCAGGCTAATGCTTCGTCGCTGGCGGGCATTTTGAGCTCTACGTCCGATTCGTTGACGTCGGCGAGCGGTATGCTCCAGCAGACGGGTACGGTCGATGAGTCGACCAAGCAGTTGATGGAGCATGCCAAGAGCGGCATGAGCGATTCCAAAGAAGCGCTGAAGGCCGCCAACGACGCCATCAACGCCGCGATTGACGGAAGCGCGGGCTCGTTCGACAACGTGTCCGCCGAGCTTGCGAAGGCATTCGATGCCGCGAATCAGCATGTCGACCTTACGGTGTCTCAGCTCAACGATGCCGCGGCGGCGCTCAATACACGTGCCGACGATATCGACGCCACGGCCGACCAGCTCCGCGGCTTTGCCGAGCAGGTCAGTGACGAAAAGCTCCAGGAGAGCCTTAAGTCTGCGGCAACATCGCTGGGCAGGATCGCGGTGGAGTATCGCAACAACGCCAAGGACCTGACGGCAACTGCTAAGTCCCTTTCTGACAGCATGGCAGAGGTCAACAGCACGCGTGCCGAGGTCGATCAGGCCATCGCCGATGCCAAGGCGGGCATTTCGGGCGCCAAGTCCGACTACGATTCCACGTTCTCGGTTAAGGCCAAGGAGCTCAAGAAGACGGTTTCGGGCATCCTGGACTCGCTCGATGGCATCTCGGGCGATCTGGATAGCGCCGTAGACGGCCTGACCGACGCATCCGGTTCGCTGGCAAAGGGCCTCTCCAAGGCTGCAAAGCTGGTCAACAAGGCTTCCGATCGGCTGGGCGAGGCGTCGGACAAGATCAGCGCGTTTAAGGACGAGCTCGATGGCGCCCTGATGTCGGACGACCTTGCCACGATCAAGACGATGATTGGCAACGACCCCGAGGGCCTTGCCGTGTCGCTTTCCGGTCCCGTCGCACTCGACCGCAAGCCGGTCTATCCGATCCGCAACTACGGTTCAGCCATGGCGCCGTTCTACACGATTCTGTCGCTCTGGGTCGGCTCGATTGTACTGGCGGCCATGATGAAGGTCTCGGTTGACGATGAGCTTATCAACGAGCTCATCCCCGTGCGCCTGCACGAGATCTACCTGGGTCGCTACCTGTTCTTTGGCGGTTTGGCCCTGCTGCAGGCAACGCTCGTGTGCGCGGGCGACATCCTGTTCTTTGGCATTCAGTGCGACAACCCGCTGCAGTTTGTGCTGGCGGGCTGGGTCGCGAGTCTCGTGTTCTCCAATATCGTCTACACGCTTACGGTTTCGTTTGGCGATATCGGCAAGGCGCTCGCTGTCGTGCTGTTGGTCATGCAGGTCGGCGGTTCGGGCGGCACGTTCCCCATCGAGATGACCGGCCCCGTGTTCCAGGCGATATATCCGTTCCTGCCGTTTACCCATGGCATCAACGCTATGCATGCCGCCATGGCTGGCGCCTACCATATGGAGTACTGGATTGAACTGGGCATTCTGGCGAGCTATCTGATTCCGTCTCTGGCCCTGGGCGTCGTCTTCCGCCGCCCGGTCATCAAAGCCAACGACTGGATCATCGAAAAGCTGGAGTCGACAAAGCTAATTTAGTGCGGCAACGTTAACGCTGATGTAGCACTAATGCCAGCGAGCGAGCCGCATTTGCGCCAAGGTGACGTGAAATGAAAGGGCGCTGACCTTCTGGTCGCGCCCTTGAAATTGAACGTCAGATTGGCGTGAATGCGGCTCGCGCAGCGACGGCCGGTCCGCCGTTCGGTAGAACGGCGGAACAAAACGCTTTAGTGGGCTGGATTGCGATGCAACGCTGGTTGTTGCTACAGTAGCGGGGCGTACCGGGGGTCCGGTGCGCCCTGTTTTTATTTGACCATGAGGCGGCACGCAGCCATACGCGTGCGGACACCACGCCCAGATTGAGTGCGAGGATGTTCCATGGCCCAATACGCTGCCAACGAAATCGAAAACATGCCTGATAGCCCTGTGGCCCGTGAAGATTTGGGCGCGGGCGGTATTCCCCGGGGTGCCGGCGCACGCTCGCCGTTGTTCTGGAAAGTTCTACTGCTTTCGGTGGCGGTTATCTGGGGCTACTCCTTTACCACTATGAAGGGCGCGCTCGACACCATTCCGGTTTTCGAGCTGGTCTACGTTCGCTTTCTCCCGGCATCACTGGTTATGTTTGCCATTTTCTATAAGCGCATCATCGCTCATTTCAATGCCCGCAACCTGATCGTCGGGCTTGGCATGGGCGCGCTCATGTGGGGTGCCTACGGTTTGCAGACGATCGGCCTGGCGCAGACCACGGCAGGCAAAAGCGCGTTTTTGACGGGCACGTACTGCATCTTGGTTCCGTTTGCGAGCTACGTCCTAAGCGGCGAAAAGCTTACCCGTTACAACTTGGGCGCCGCGTTGCTGTGCCTGGCGGGCATTGGCTTGGTGGCGCTCGATAGCGTCGAGTTCAATGCCGGCGATGCCATTACGCTGGGCGGCGCGGTCTTCTTCGCCATTCAGATGGCGGTGACCGCCAAGTACGGTCGCAAGATGGACATCAACGTCATCACGTTTTGGATGTTTGTGGGCAATGGCGTCTTGAGCCTGATCTCGTCGCTGTTGTTCGAGACCCAAGCGCCCTCGTCTGTATGGACGCCGGATTTTATCGGTGTAATGGTCTTTCTCTCGGTGGGTTGTACGTGTGTGGCCCTGCTCGTCCAAAACGTTGGATTGGCGCACGTCCCGGCCTCGACGGGCTCGCTGCTCCTTTCGATGGAGTCGCCCTCGGGTGTGCTGTTCTCGGTGCTGTTGATGGGGGAGGCGCTCACCTCGCGCCTGCTTGCCGGCTTCGCGCTCATCTTCCTGTCGATTATCTTGAGCGAGACGCATTTCGATTTCTTGCGCCGAAAATCACACCCGCAATTGTAAACAACTTGTTGCGCCGCCCTCCCAGGGCGGCATTTTTTATGTCATGCCCTTACAGTTGTGCCTTGCACTTTACGATATCAAAGTGTGTGCTGCAAAAACGTTACTGGAGGGCATCTATGGCACCAGCTCTGTCCGATTTTCAACCGCAACCAGCGCCTCAGGCTACCACAGCGGCGCAGACCGCTATCGGTGACGGTCTTGTCGCAGAAGCTCAGGCTTTTGCAGACGAGCTCACTGCGTGGCGACACGATCTACACCAGATGCCCGAGCTCGGTAACAATCTTCCGCAGACGTCTGCCTATATCCAGGCACGTCTGGACGAGATGGACATCCCCCATACCACGCTCGTCGACGGTTCCTGCGTCGTTGGCCTGATCGGTGCCGGTGCGGCCGCGGCCGCTCAGGGCAATGGCACGTGCAAGGACGAGCAGGCCGGAACGGTCGTCATGCTCCGAGGCGATATGGATGCCCTGCCCGTTGTCGAGGAATCCGGCGAGCCCTTTGCATCCACCAATGGCTGCATGCATGCTTGCGGTCACGATATGCACGCGACGGCGCTGCTTGGTGCGGCGCGCCTGCTCAAGGCTCGCGAGGCCGAGCTTGTGGAGGCCAACGCCACGGTGAAATTGCTGTTCCAGCCGGGCGAGGAGACCTTTGAGGGAGCACGCGCTGCCATCGCCGACGGCTTGCTCGAGAACCCGCGCCCTCAGGTGGCCTTTGCCATGCACGTCAACAGCCAATCGCCGCTCGGCCTGGTGCTCTATGGGAGCCCGGCGCTTTCGGGCGTGTACGGTTTCCGCATCACGCTCCAGGGCAAGGGCGGCCACGGTTCCAGCCCCGAGATCTGCATCGATCCCATCACGGCCGGCGTCCATGTGCACCTGGCGCTCCAGGAGCTTATCTCCCGCGAGGTGCCGGCGGCCAAGGAAGTCGCACTTACCGTTGGTAAGTTCGCCGGTGGCTTGGCGGCCAACGTCATCCCCGACACCTGCGTGCTCGAGGGAACGCTGCGCGGCTTTGACGTTGAGCTCATGGAGCACCTAAAGACCCGCATCGCGGAGGTCGTTAACGGCGTTGCCACGACATATCGTACGCCGGCGACCATCGAGACACTTTCGGATGTTCCGCCGCTTGTACTCGACAGCGATATGACTCAGGCGTCGCTTGGCTACGTGGGCGCAGTGCTGCCCAAGTCGGCTTTCTTGCCGCTTTTCCATGCCATGGCGAGTGAGGACTTCGCGCTTATCTCGAGCGAGATTCCGAGTGCGTACTTTACCGTGGGCGCGGCCGTAACCGACACGGACGAACACTTTGCCCAGCACCATCCCAAGGCACGTTTTAACGATGCCGAGCTGCCGCTCGGTGCTGCGGCTTATACCGCCGTCGCTTTGGGCTATATCGCCGACCACAAGGAGTAACCAATGCCCCAGCAGCGTAAGTTCTTCCCCGGCTGGCTCGTGGTGACCTCCGGCTTTGTGATCATGGCCACGTGCTACACGATTTTCGTCAACTGCATGAGCCTGTTCCAGCCGCTCATCGTCAGCGACCTGGGCATTTCCCTTGCGCAGTACAACATCTCCAATGCCATCTCCACCGTGGTGAGCGTCGTGGGTTCGCTCGTTATCGGCCATGTTGCCGATAAGGTGAGTGGCCGCGTATTGGGCTCGCTCACCGTTATCGCTACCTCGGCGGTGCTCGCGGGCATGAGCTTTGTCGGTGAGCTTTGGCAGGTCTACGTGCTCTTTGCCGTTTCGGGCTGTTTCGCTGTGGTCTCGACCCGTCTGCTCATCAGCCTAGTGACCGCCAACTGGTTTACCGCCAAACGCGGCCTTGCCATTTCCATCGCACTTTCGGGCTCGGGCTTTGGCGGCGCTATTCTGTCTCCCATCGTGAGCTCGCTTATCGTGAGCGTTGGCTGGCGCTCTGCGTTCCTGGTACTCGCTGCCGTCTGCATGGTGGCGGCACTGCCCATCACGGCCTACTCCTTCCGCACCAAACCTTCCGAGATCGGCCTTAAGCCGCTCGGCGAGAACCCGGGCGATCCGTCCGTCTCGACGGCTGGCGACAAGGACGAGCACACGGCGCCCGAGGTTAGCGTCGGCTGGTCTCGTATCAAGAAGAGCTCGGCGTTTTGGCTGCTTGTCGTCGCCTTCCTCTTTATGGGTCTCGTTAACGGCGCCATCTTGCCCAACCAGGTCACCAACATGACGAGCGTTACCGTCAACGGCGCCAAGATCGTCACGGGCGGCCACGATCCCATGTGGGCAGGTACCGTGCTTTCGGCCTATATGGTCACCGTCGTTGTCGCCAAAATTTCGCTCGGTGCGATCTATGACCGCTTTGGCCTGCGCTTTGGCAATATCCTTGGCTCCGTTGCGTGCATTATCGCCTGCGTGGCGCTGTGCTTCCCGACGACGGACCTCGGTCCTATTGTCGCCGCTGTGAGCTTTGGTATCGGAACGTGCATGGGCACCATCACGCCTACCATCGCCGCGTCCAAGCAGTTTGGCATGGCCGACCTCGGCAAGGTCACGGGCACTATCACCTCGCTCGAGATGGTCGGCGGCACCGTGGGCGCTATCGTCTCGGGCGTGCTGTTCGATGCCACGGGCTCCTTTGCGAGCACCTGGATCGTGTGCTTGGCGTGCTCCGTGGTCATGCTCGTGTTCCTGCTGGTATCCGAGCCCATCGCCGCCAAGCTGCGCGCGAGCGTGGCGGGGGAGTAGGCGTCCGTCGCTCTTTTCTGTTCGTCCCGTTCTGTCCGTGGCCGCCTTGGAAGCCGAATGGATGCTCGTACCATCATTCGGTTTCCAAGGCGGCCACGGGCCTACGAAATGATCCCTATTCCTCCGTCCCCAAGGGATCACGTGATCCGAAGGGGACGGAGGAAAAGGGATCACAAACAGCGGCGGCGCGTCTGGCCGAACGAGTCCCCATACCCTCGTTCGGCCAGACGCGCCGCCGCTGTTTGTATTTGTGCCGTATAATGACCGTTACCTATGACGCGATACAAAAGAAAGGTGTTTGCCCATGCAGGCACAGAAGGCGGAGGGAACCCGCGACCTTATCGGCGCCGAGATGCGCGCCTGGCAAAAGATGCAGCAGATTGCGGCCGGCGTGTTCGAGCCGTTTGGTTTTAAACCCATCGAGACGCCCGCGATCGAGCAGGTGGACGTGTTTGTCCACGGTATCGGCCAGTCGACCGACGTCGTGCGCAAGGAAATGTTCCGCGTGTTCAGCGGTGCCAACCTGGAGCGCGTCTTTACCGAGGGCACCGACACCAAACTCAAGCCCAAGCAGCGCCTGGCGCTTCGCCCCGAGGGCACGGCCGGCGTGGTGCGCGCTGTCGTCGAGAACAATCTGGTGCCCCAGGGCTCCACGCCGTTTAAGGCGTACTACGCCGAGGCCATGTTCCGCGGCGAGCGTCCCCAGAAGGGCCGCCTGCGCCAGTTCCACCAGGTGGGCATCGAGTGGCTCGGCGCTCCCGATCCGGCGGCAGACGCCGAGTGCATCATCATGCTCATGGAGTTCTACAAGCGCCTGGGCTTCGATCTTTCCAAGCTTCGTCTGCTCATCAACTCGATGGGTGACGCCCAGTGCCGTCCGGCTTACCGCGAGCAGGTCAAGCAGTTCATCCTCGATCACGCAGACGAGATGTGCGATGAGTGCCGCGAGCGCGCCGAGCTCAACCCGCTGCGTGCCTTTGACTGCAAGAACGACCACTGCCGCGAGGTCATGGCCGACGCCCCGCTGATGGGCGACAACCTGTGCGACGAGTGCCGCGAGCACTACGAGCAGGTCAAGCGCTATTTGGATGCGGCGGGTATCGAGTATGTCGAGGATCCCACCTTGGTGCGTGGCCTGGACTACTACACCCGTACTGTCTTTGAGGTCGAGGCTCCCGGCGCCGGTGTCGGCTCCATCGGTGGCGGCGGTCGCTATGACGGCTTGGTCGAGCTCGAGGGTGGCAAACCCACGGCCGGCGTTGGCTTCGCTGTCGGTTTTGAGCGCGCCCTGCTGGCCCTGCAGGCCTTTGGCAGCGACCTGGGTGCCGAGGAGGTCCCGTGTGTCTACGTCGCCAACGCCGGCAAGGAGCTGCGTCAGAACGTCTTTACCATTACGCAGGAGCTTCGCGCCGCAGGGATTGTGACCGAGGCGGACTATCAGGGCCGTTCGCTCAAGGCTCAGTTTAAGCAGGCCGACAAGGTGGGCGCCAAGCTCATCTTGGTCCTGGGTGGCGACGAGCTTGCCGCCGGCAAGGTCAAGGTGCGCGACATGGAGAGCCATGACGAGGTACTCGCCGATCTGGCCAACGTCGTCGAGGCGGTTCGCGAGCGCCTGTAGCGCATGATTTTTGAGCTGTGGATTCACTAAAACGCTCAGCTCGTTGCGAGCGATTGTTACGGGGGTGTTTCGCTTTTATGCGGAATGCCCTCGTTTGCATATGCCGTCCACCGAGAAATACGACCATTTGGGGCAAAAACCCTTGCAATGCAGAAAATACTTTTGTGTGGTAAAGCGCAATCAGTGTCGAAAGTATTTCTCAAGCGCCTATAATGAATACCGCATGTTACGTGCATAGAAGGAGGAATGGGAGGAAACGTGGCTGAGAACCTAAGCAACCAGTCTGTACCCGAAGCCGCGGCGCGCGTCGCTGCCGTGGTCAACCGCCTCGTTAACCGAATCGGCTCGAATGCCGAGTCCAGGGAGCGTCTCGCCGAGATCGAGATCCCCGAGGAGCTGCGCGATAATCTGGCGCTGTTCCTGCGCCTGGAACGTCGTGTGCTTAGCGAGTATGATCCCGAGATTGCGGACCTGTTCGACAAGATTTTGACAGCCGAGATTGTGGCCAATGCTGGCAACCCCGGTAGCCGCGCTGCCGACGAGTCCGTTGACGAGCAGGGCGTGCCCACTGCCGACGAGCCCACCGCCGTGGCGTTTCGCGAAGTCGTCGATCTGATCGACAGCCTGCCGCTTGATAAGCAGCAGGTCATCGTTCGCGCCTTTACGAGCTTCTTCCACTTGGCAAACCTGTCGGAGGAGAACTACCGTGTGGCGCAGCTGCGCGAGCGCGAGGCCGGCGCATCGACCGATACCGAGGTCGATCCCGCCAACGAACTCACCGTCGCCTATCACCAGTTGGTGAATGAGCTGGGCGTCGAGGGCGCCAACGAGCTGCTCGGCAAGCTTGAGTTCCACCCCGTCTTTACCGCGCATCCCACCGAGGCCCGTCGTAAGGCCGTCGAGGGCAAGATTCGCCGTATCTCTAACCTGCTGGAGGAGCGTCCGCGTCTGGGCGGCTCCGACCTGGTGGAGAACGAGCGCCATATGCTGCAGGAGATCGACGCCCTGGTGCGTACGAGCCCCATCGCGCTCAAGAAGCCCACGCCGGTCGAGGAAGCCGATACCATCATCGACATCTTCGATAACACGCTGTTCGACGTTATCCCCGTCATCTATCGTCGTTTTGACGACTGGGTGCTGGGCGACAAGGCCGGTACCGTGCCGCCGCTGTGCCCGGCGTTCTTCCATCCCGGCAGCTGGATCGGTTCCGACCGCGACGGTAACCCCAACGTCACCGCCAAGGTGAGCCGTGAGGTCGCCGCCAAGTACTTCACCCACATGGTGCTCAAGCTCGAGGACAAGTGTCGCCGCATCGGTCGCAACCTCACGCTCGAGGCCACCTACAGCAAGCCTTCTGCCGAGCTCATCAACCTGTGGAACCATCAGGTCGAGATGAGCACCCAGTACACGGCCCGCGCCGAGCTGATCTCTGAGCACGAGCCGCATCGCGCCGTCATGCTTGTCATGGCCGACCGTCTGAACGCCACCGTGCGCCGTATCACCGACACCATGTACCACAGCGCCGATGAGTTCCTGGAGGACTTGCGCGTCGTCCAGCGCTCGCTGGCTGCCTGCGGTGCCGTCCGTGCTGCCTACGGCCCGGTCCAGACCATCATCTGGCAGGTCGAGTCCTTCGGCTTCCACATGGTCGAGATGGAGTTCCGTCAGCACTCCGTGGTGCACGCCCGCGCCCTCAAGGATATCCACGAGAACGGTATCCATGGCGACCTGCAGCCCATGACGCGCGAGGTCATCGACACCTTCCGTGCCATCGGTTCCATCCAAAAGCGCTACGGCAAGAAGATGGCGCACCGCTACATCATCTCGTTCACCAAGAGCGCCCAGCATGTGGCCGACGTCTTTGAGCTTGCCCACCTGTCCTTTGCACACGAGGAGGATGTTCCCGAGCTCGACGTGATCCCGCTGTTCGAGCAGCTCGAGGACCTCGAGGGCTGTGTCGACGTGCTCGACCAGATGCTTACGCTGCCCGTGGTGCAAAAGCGCCTTGCCCAGACCAACCGCCGCATGGAGGTCATGCTGGGCTATTCCGACTCCTCCAAGGACGCCGGTCCTACCACGGCCATGCTCGCGCTGCACTCCGCGCAGGAGCGCATCGCCAAGTGGGCCGAGAAGAACGATATCGACCTGGTGCTCATGCACGGTCGCGGCGGTGCCGTGGGCCGTGGTGGCGGCCCGGCCAACAAGGCCGTGCTGGCGCAGCCCAAGGGTTCGGTCAACTGCTTCTTTAAGCTCACCGAGCAGGGCGAGGTCATCTTTGCCCGTTACGGCAACCGCACGCTGGCTCAGCGCCATGTTGAGTCCGTTGCTGCCGCAACGCTTTTGCAGTCGGCCCCGAGTGTCGAGAAGACCAACACCGAGACCACGCAGAAGTTCTGGGATATGGCCGAGAAGCTCAACACCGCAAGCCACGAGCGCTATCTGGACCTGCTGAACACCGAGGACTTTACACCGTGGTTCTCGACCGTGACGCCGCTGACCGAGGTCGGTCTGCTGCCGATCGGCTCGCGTCCGGCCAAGCGCGGTCTGGGTGCGAAGTCACTCGACGACCTGCGTACCATTCCGTGGATCTTCAGCTGGAGCCAGGCGCGCATTAACCTGGCCGCTTGGTACGGCCTGGGCACCGCCTGCGAGCAGCTTGGCGATCTTGACCAGCTCAAGGCTGCCTACCAGGAGTGGCCGTTCTTCCGCACCTTTATCGACAACATCGAGATGTCGATCGCCAAGACCGACCAGCGTATCGCCAAGATGTATCTGCACCTGGGCGATCGCCAGGATCTGTCCGAGAAGGTCTTTACCGAGATGCAGCTCACGCGTAAGTGGGTCCTTGCTATCGTCGGTGACGAGTGGCCGCTGCAGCGTCGTCGCGTGCTCGGCTGCGCCGTTCGCGTGCGCAACCCCTACGTCGACGCCCTGTCCATCGCCCAGGTCCGCGCCCTTCGCGAGGTGCGTATGAACCAGGACGAGATGGCCGAGGAGAAGAAGGCCGAGTACATGAGCCTGATTCTTTCGACTGTGACCGGCGTCTCGGCAGGACTGCAGAACACGGGGTAATCGATAGCCCTGTAGTCGTTGTCCGGGGCCGCCGTTTGTTTTCTTTCCGGCGCGTCCTCGGACATGCAAGAAGCCCTCGCTGCGCACTTCGTGCGGCGAGGGCTTCTTGCGTCCTGCGGAATGCGCCGGAAAGAAAACAAACGGCGGCCCCTACGATGTCCGGTCTTCGGTGGATTACTTGCTGGGGAAATAAAGGCGCGCTTCGCGCGTTTGGAAAGGGCTTCGTGCTGCGGAATGCATTCAGGGGGAAACCCATCGGGTTCCTTCGTCCTCGGTTTTCAGGGATTAAAGCTGATGAAAATAAAGTGCGCTTCGCGCCTAATGTGGAGTGCGGCGAGGGCTTCTGCGTCCTGCGGAGTGTGCCTAAAAGTAAACTAATGGCGGGCCCTGCGATGTCCGGTCTTCGGCGGATCAGCCGCTGGGTGAGGGTGGTGCTTGGGGCGACGTGCAAAAAACGGAGTTTTCAGCAGCCAAAGATTGGTGCATAAGGCTATGGGTGACGTTCGCGGCTCCTGTTGATGCTTTTGCATGACGATTGGGCTTTGTCGATGTTCATATATGGCTGGTTTCTCGCCGCATGCCATCCAGATGGGACGAGCCATGAGGACTATCTACCTTTTGAAATACTTTTGGCACCAAAATCTTATCCCGCGATGCTGAATACTCGCAAAAATGCACGCTCCGGAGGGCACTACCCTGTTACGGCTAGAAATCCATGCGCCATTTTATGCAATTAATTAACGCATTTATGCAAAATGGCTTACGTGCGTACGTCTCGGGCTAGATGTTTGCCTCGGCGCTGCGTAAATCATCCTGTCTATAGTGTCTTTGACAGGCGGTCGCGGTCCCGTTTGGGGTCGCGGCCGTTTTGTTGTGGGTCAAATATGAACGTTGTGTTAATGAGTCGGTGGACGGTGGTGTTTTTCGGTGAGCGGCGTATCCTTCCAACGGTTTATCTAGTGTGTCAGTTGAAAAGGAAGAGGGCGCTCGTCATTATTTGAATGTGAACTGCCGTTTGACCACAAGACGTTGCATCTGGAGCTCGAGGATAAGAACTTCGCGGGTGTGATGGAAGGTCATCAAAACGAGTTTAAGACTACAAAATCGCAGGAAGAGCTGGTAGAGGAGTCGCTTGCCAACCCTTATGGCTCGCCGTCGCTCGAGGAGCTTTGTGCTGGCAAGAAGGATATCGTCATCATTAGCTCCGACCATACGCGTCCCGTTCCCTCGCGTGTGACGATGCCTATTCTGCTGCATCACATCCATTCCGCTGTGCCCGAGGCTCGCGTGCGCATTTTGGTTGCTACGGGTATGCATCGTCCGTCGACGCATGAGGAACTCGTCAACAAGTACGGCGAGGAGATCGTTGCCAACGAGGAAATCGTTATGCACGTCGCGACTGACGACAGCATGATGAAAAAGATCGGCACCCTGCCTTCTGGTGGCGAGTGCATCATCAACAAGATTGCCGCCGATTGCGATCTGCTGCTTGCCGAGGGCTTTATTGAGCCGCACTTCTTTGCCGGTTTCTCTGGTAGCCGCAAGTCCGTCCTGCCTGGCATCGCCAGCTACAAGACCATCATGTACAACCACAACGGTCAGTTTGTGAATGATTCCCACTCGCGTGCCGGCAACCTGTGCCACAACCACGTGAGCGAGGACATGTTTGCTGCCGCCGAGATGGCTCACCTTGCCTTTGTGCTTAACGTGGTGCTCAACGGCAAGCACGAGGTCATCGGCTCCTTTGCCGGCGATATCCACAAGGCGCACGAGGCTGGCTGCGAGTTCGTGAAGAGCCTTGCCGGCGTTGAGCCCGTCGAGTGCGAGATTGCCATTACCACCAACGGCGGCTACCCGCTCGACCAGAACATCTATCAGGCCGTGAAGGGCATGTGCTCTGCAGAGGCCACACTTCCCGAGGGCGGCGTGATCATCGATGTCGCCGGTTGTGCCGACGGTCACGGTGGCGAGGGCTTCTATCACAACATCGCCGACAATGATCCGGCAGAGTTTGAGCGCGCCTGCATCGACCGTCCTAAGGACGAGACCCTGCCCGACCAGTGGACGAGCCAGATCTTTGCCCGCATCCTGGCGCATCACCCTGTGATCATGGTTACCGACCTGTGCGATCACCAGATGATCAAGGATATGCACATGACGCCGGTTAACACCCTCGATGAGGCGCTCAAGCTCGCCTTTGAGATGAAGGGTGCCGATGCCAAGGTGGCCGTCATTCCCGATGGCCTGGGCGTTGTCGTCGCTCAGCACTAGTACGCGGCCTAAACGAATCGTTTATAACCGACAAGAAAGATAAGGTTTTATGCTTACCAAACTCCTCTGCGAATTCGGCGCAACGGCCCTCATGATCATCTTTGGCGTGGGCGTGCACTGCGATACCGTGCTCAAGGGCACCAAGTATCAGGGCTCCGGCCACATGTTTGCCATCACCACCTGGTCTTTTGGCATTTCGGTCTGCCTGTTTGTCTTTGGCGGCGCCGTGTGCATGAACCCTGCCATGGTGCTTGCCCAGTGCATCGTAGGCCTGGTGCCGTGGAGCAGCTGCATCCCCTTCATGATTGCCGATATGCTCGGCGGCTTTGTGGGCGCCGTAATCGCTTGGCTTATGTATGCCGATGAGTTCAAGGCTTCCGAGGGCGTCGTCGATCCTATTGCCCAGCGCAACATCTTCTCGACCAACCCTACTACCGAGGGCACGAACTATGCCCGTAACTTCTTCTGCGAGGCTATCTGCACCTTTGTGTTCATCAGCGCCATCCTTGCTGCCGCTAGCCGCGCTGGTGAGAACGTTCTGATGCTCGCTATCTGCGTCGGCCTGATCGTTTGGGCCGTTGGCATGGGCATGGGCGGCATCACCGGCTTCGCCATGAACCAGGCTCGTGACCTTGGTCCTCGTATGGCCTATCAGGTGCTGCCGATCAAGAACAAGGCCGACAACAACTGGAAGTACGGTCTGCTCGTTCCTGGTATCGCACCGTTTATCGGTGCCGCTCTGGCCGCACTGTTTGTGCATGGTTTCTTGGGCATGTTCTAGTCTGAGGCTACATAGTTGTCCGCTGGCCGCATGGGGTAACTTCCCAGCGCGTCCTCGGACATGTAAAAAGGCTCGCTGCGCACTTCGTGCGGCGAGCCTTTTTGCGTCCTGCGGGATGCGCTGGGAAGTTACCCCATGCGGCCAGCTGCGGGGTCTTTGTTGCGTTCGTATAAGCAACCCAACATATATCTGAATTTGGATGGGAGGGGCTTGTTGCTGTTGGGGGGCATTGAAGCGCGAGTGATACTTTGGGATGCGTGGCGCCCTGGGTTGGGGCGATGCTTTGGGGTGAGCTTCTTACTTAGCCGAAGAGGGGTTTTATGGCTGAGAGGTAGTCTTTGGCTACGTCGGCTTTGTCTGCTTGGAAGTTGTGCCAGGCCCACCATTGGACGGTGGCTACGAAGCTTGAGGCTATGTGGTGTAGTAAGAAGCTGCGGTCCATGGTGCCGGCGGGGCCTGTGGGGTCGGCGGGGACGGTTTCGGCTGCTCGTGACATGATGGTCTTGCGGAGACAGTCGGCGAAGACGCGCGAGCCGGCTCCGGCTACGAGGGCTCGAACGCCCTGACGGCGTTCCCAGAGGTTGTTGAGGATATGCTCGACTTGCACGAGTGGGTCGTCGAGCGGCGTACCATCGTCGTCGAGGGCGTGGGTGCAGATGTCGTTCACGAGCTCGGACAGTAGGTCGTCTTTGCTCTTGAAGAGGCCGTAGAACGTGGCCCGACCAACATGGGCACGAGCGATGATGTCGCCGACGGTAATCTTGCCGTAATCCTCTTCGCGTAGCAGCTCGGAGAACGCTGCAACGATGGCAGCGCGGCTTTTTTCTTTGCGGGCATCCATGGCTATGCATCCACGTCAACGAGTAGACAACGGAGCGTGCCGGAGCAACCCTCGTAGGGGCGCTTGCCGGCGCCGTAGCCGACGGCCTCGATGTGGTAGCGTGCCGGCAGGTGCTCGGACGTGCGCAGCGCGGTGACGATGGCGGCGCCCGTGGGCGTCACGAGCTCGCCAGCGACCGGTGCGGGCGTGAGGGCGATATTGCCCGCCTGGCACAGGTTGACGACAGCGGGGACGGGAATGGGCATAAGGCCGTGGGCGCAGCGAATGGTTCCGTGGCCTTCGGAGAGCGACTCGACCACGATGTCCTCAATACCCAGGTCATCGAGGCAGATGGCGACAGAGCAGACGTCGACGATGGAATCGACGGCGCCTACCTCGTGGAACATGACGGTCTCGGGCGTTTTGCCGTGGGCCTTTGCCTCGGCGGCGGCGAGCGCGGTAAAGATGGCGAGCGCACGACGCTTGGCGCCATCGCTTAGCTGCGAGCCGTCGATGATAGCGGTGACGTCCGCCAAAGAACGGTGGTGATGGTGGTGGGCGTGATGGTGACCCTCGTGGCCATGGCCGTGGGTCTCATGATCATGCTCATGGCAGTGCTCATGCTCGTCATGGTCATGATGGTGGTGCTCGTGCTCGTGCTCGTGCGTGTGCTCGGCAGCTGCTTCGTTGCCGTAGAGCCATGCCATGTCGTGGTCGTGGTTCTCGAGCTCTTCTGCCAGCTGAACGTCGAAATCGCAGGCGTCGATGCCATGCTTGTTTACGCGCGTGACGGCGATCGTAAAGCCGTCGACCGGCAGTGTAGCGAGCTGTTCGCGCAGGTGCTCCTCGCTGGCGCCCAGGTCGAGCAGGGCCGCGACGGTCATATCGCCGCTGATGCCCGAGGTGCCGTCGATGATAAGCGTGTGCTGATGATTGGACATGGAATGCTCCTTAGCGGGCGCGGGGTGTGCCGGCGCTCAGATGATTGATAAGACTTGCCTGGTAAGCGGCGCCAAAGCCGTTGTCGATATTGACGACCGATACGCCGCTGGCACAGGAGTTGAGCATGGCGAGCAGTGCGGCTACGCCACCAAAACTTGCGCCGTAGCCCACGCTGGTGGGAACGGCGATGACCGGACAGCTCACCAGACCGCCGATAACGCTCGCCAGCGCGCCCTCCATGCCGGCGATGGCGATGACCACCTGTGCCTGGGCAAGTTCCTCGGCATGCGCGAGTAGGCGGTGCAGGCCGGCGACGCCTACGTCGTAGAGGCGGTCGACCTCGTTGCCATAGAACTCGGCCGTCAACGCGGCTTCCTCGGCGACGGGCAGGTCGCTCGTGCCGGCGCAGGCGACGACGATGCGTCCGTTGCCGGTAGGGGAGGGCTTGCCGCCCACGAGGGCGAGCTGCGCGTCCGGGACATATCCCAGGTCGATGCCGTTGCCGAGGAGCTCCGAGGTGCGGGCTGTCTTTTCGGCATCCAGGCGCGTGACCAGGATGCGCTCCTGGCCGGCATCGCGCAGCGCTTCGATAATGGCGGCAATCTGCTCGGCGGTTTTACCGGCACCGTAGACAACCTCGCCGGCTCCCTGGCGCACCCCGCGCGAAAGATCGAGCTGCGCAAAACCCAGATCGGCGGTCGGCGCCGTCTGGATGCGCGTGAGGGCATCGGCCGGCATAATGCTTCCGTCTGCCACGTCACTTAGCAATTGCTCAAGATCTCGTTTGTCCATATAAGTTCCCTTCGACGCAGAAAAGTTTAGCACGCGAAGGGTTATTTCCGAACATTAGAGCATAATTGTTCGGAAATCTGACATGTCAGATTAGATGAAGTTGTGAGGCGAACTTGCTAGTCACGCAGGATGATGTCCATGGCGAGCATCAGGTTGCGCTCGTCGATGGCAAACGGGGCGGCTTCGCGCGTCTTGGGCTTGGCGCAAAACGCGATGCCCGTGCCCGCAGCCTGAATCATGGGGATGTCGTTGGCGCCGTCGCCGATTGCCACGGTATGGGCCATGTCGACACCGCACTCAACTGCCCAGTCCAGCAGCTGGATGAGCTTGGACTCCTTGGTCACAATGTTGGCAGCCAACTTACCGGTGAGCTTGCCGTCCATGACTTCCAGGCGGTTGGCCAGGCAAAAATCGATGCCCGCGGCGGTTACGATCTTGTCAGCGACCTCGTGGAAGCCGCCGCTTACCACGCCGACCTTCCAGCCCTTGCTGTGTGCCGAGCGCACAAGCTCTAACGCGCCGGGGGTAAACGTCACGCGCTCAAAGGTGCGCTCGAACACACTCTCGTCCAAGCCGGCAAGCAGCCCCACGCGTTCCTCGAGCGCCTGCTTAAAGTCGAGCTCGCCGCGCATGGCGCGCTCGGTGATCTTCGCCACTTGCTCGCCTACGCCGGCCTCCTCGCCCAACAGGTCGATGACCTCCTGGTTGATGAGCGTGGAGTCGATATCCATAACGATGAGGCGTGCAGTCATGGCGGGCCTTTCCGAGTGCAGTTGTATTGGGGCACATTGTCGCACGTGGCGCGCCTTGGCGACGGCCACGGTGCGTCAATTGTTTCGTCTCCGTCAAGTCTTTGGGCAAGAGTTACTTTTCCGCGGCACATCGACACAGGTGCGATAAGATAGAACGCCATGTCTGGCTGCGCGGTTTACGCAGGCTGGGCAAATCTGTACGACGCCGCCCGGAACGACACGGGGCGGCACAGATCCATAAAGGAGGATCACTGGTATGAGCCAGACCCGTCCCATCGACGAGCATTCCATGCACACCCGTACCTGCGGCGAGCTTCGCCGCGAGAACGTGGGCGAAGAGGTCACCCTCACCGGTTGGGTGAGCCGTCGCCGTGACCACGGCGGCCTTATTTTCTGCGACCTTCGCGACCGCGAGGGCATCACGCAGCTCACCTTCGACCCCGAGCACTCCGACGGCGACGCCTTTAAGATCGCCGAGACCATGCGTCCCGAGTGGCCCATCAAGATCCACGGCGTCGTGCGCTCCCGTGGCGAGGAGACCACCAACACCAAGCTCGCGACCGGCGAGATCGAGGTCCTGACCGACCACGCCGAGGTGCTCAACACGTCCGTCACCCCGCCGTTCCAGATCGAGGACGGCATCGAGACCAGCGAGGACACCCGTCTGCGCTATCGCTATCTGGATCTCCGCCGTCCCGAGATGATGGCCAACCTCAAGCTGCGCTCCGACTTCACCTTTGCCATTCGCGAGGCGCTGCACAACCGTGAGTTCATGGAGGTCGAGACGCCCTCCCTGTTTAAGTCCACGCCCGAGGGCGCCCGTGACTTCATCGTCCCCAGCCGTATTCAGCCGGGCAACTTCTACGCCCTGCCGCAGTCCCCGCAGCTCCTGAAGCAGCTGCTCATGGTCGGTGGCGTCGAGCGCTACTACCAGGTTGCCAAGTGCTTCCGCGACGAGGACCTGCGTGCCGACCGTCAGCCCGAGTTCACCCAGGTCGATATCGAGATGTCCTTCGTGGACCAGAATGACGTCATGAGCGCGCTCGAGGAGGTCCTGGCCGACGCCTTCGGCCGCATGGGCGTCGAGATGCCCACGCCGCTGCGTCGCATGGACTACTGGGAGGCCATGGACACCTATGGCTCCGACAAGCCCGATACCCGCTATGGCATGCACCTGGTCGACCTGACCGACATCTTTGCCAACTCCAAGTTCAAGGTCTTTGCGACTGCCGCAAACGAGGAGGGCTCTGCCGTCAAGGCCATTAACGCCAAGGGCGCCGGTGCCTGGGCACGTGCCAAGATCGATAAGCTCGCCGGCGTGGCTTCCACGTTTGGCGCCAAGGGCCTGGCTTGGATCGCCTTCCGCGAGGACGGCTCTATCAACAGCCCCATCGTCAAGTTCTTCTCGGACGAGGAGATGGCAGCCCTGCGCGAGCGCATGGACGTCGAGCCCGGCGACCTTGTGATGTTTGCCGCCGGCCCGCGTCTGCTCTCTGACGAGATCCTGGGCGGCATGCGTTCTCACATGGCCAGCGCGCTCGAGATCAAGCGCGAGGGCCACGACTTCCTGTGGGTCGTCAACTTCCCGCTGTTCCACTGGGATGAGGACCGCAAGGCTTACGCTGCCGAGCACCAGCCCTTCACCCTGCCGACCGAGACCGACATCGCCAAGATCGAGGCCGATCCGTTGGCAGCCGGTTCTTGCACCTACGACTTTGTCATGGACGGCTTTGAGGCCGGCGGCGGCGGTATGCGTATCCACAACGCCGAGATGCAGATGTCCATGCTCAAGCTCCTGGGCTTTACCGAGGAGCGTGCCGAGTCTCAGTTCGGCTTCCTCATGGAGGCACTCAAGTTTGGTGCGCCCCCGATGGGCGGTTTCGCTCTGGGCCTGGACCGCGTGTGCATGCTGCTCACCGGTTCCGACTCCATCCGCGACGTCATGGCGTTCCCCAAGACGGCCAGCGGCTCCGACCTCATGTCGGGCGCCCCGAGTGCCGTTAGCGGCGCCCAGCTCAAGGACGTCAGCCTGCGCCTGATGTAGGCAAGCGGCTACATATTGCCCGTAACGAGGGAAGGACGCGTGCCTTCCCTCGTTTTTTATGTCGTGACGTCATGGTTTGGAGGCTTGCCGTCGTGCGCCGGGAAACTACAACCCGGAATCTGCGTCCAGAAGGGGTCGCGCTTTCCCAATGGGGGTCCTCTGGTAAAGCGCGACCCAGAATTCGGCAAAATAATGGGGCAGGCTTTCCGCAACAACTGTCTGGCGGAAAGCCTGCCCCCAGTTTCTTATAGCGAGTCTCTCTGGATCAGCTGCATGTGCATCACGGAGGTGGTGGGCTCGGCACCCTTGATCATGTCGAGCGCAATGTTGGCGGCCATGTGTCCTTCTTCGCGCAGGGGCTGGCGGACGGTCGTGAGCGCGGGGACGCAGCGCGCCGCAATCTCGTGATCGTCGAAGCCGACGACAGAAACGTCCGCAGGAACGGATAGGCCTGCCTCGTTGAGTGCGGTGATGACGCCAGCCGCGATACGGTCCGATCCGCAGAGCACGCCATCGAAAGCAATCTCGCGCGCGAGAATCTGGTGCATGGCCTGATAGCCGTCTCCGTTGTTCCAGCCGGTATAGATAACGTTTGCGTCTGGGAGGTCTTCGCCCAAGACGGCACGGTAGCCGCGCAGGCGGTCGACGACAGCGGGGTTGTCTTGCGGTCCCAACACGGCGACGATATCTTTGCGCCCGCGTTCCTTCATGGCGAGTGCCGCAAAGTGTCCGCCCTCTTCGTCGTCAGAGTAGACTGTCGAGAACACATCGCGATAGGGGTGGCCCTCGAGCTGGCCGCACAACACGGTGGGTACGCCCAGCTCGCGCAGCACCTCGAGCAGCTCGCTGCCCTTGTAGGGGGAGACGTCGATCACGGCGTCGAACGAGCGGCGCTCAAAGTGCTCGCGTGCGCGGTTGCGCTCATGCGTAGAAGACGCCTGCAAGATAACGGGCAGATAGGACGACTCCGACAGTTCCTCGGTAATGCCGCTCAAAAACTCGCTATAGGTGGGGTCGCTGAAGAGTTCACTCAGGGGCTCGGTCACGAGCACGGCGATGATTTCCGTGCGCCCGACAGCGAGCGCTCGGCCACGAGCGTTGGGGACAAAATTGACTTCCTTGGCCGCCGCGCGGACGCGCTTTTTGGTTTCCTCGCTAATGCGGGGCGAATCGTTGAGAGCGCGCGATGCCGTGGAGCGCGACACGCCGGCAGCTGCGGCAACCTCGGCAAGCGTAGGTGCGGTGCGAACTGGTTGGGTCATGGCGTCTCCTGGAGAATGCGGTCGATGTTGTCGCTGATACGGGCTGGTGCGGATACAGCTTACTATAGTGCGCCTGAACAGCGTACATGATATCCGGTGACCGGTGTCGTTTTGCAACCAAGCCACAATCGAATACGTCTCGTGTGGGTGAGATATCAGCGGGCGTGGTGGTTGCCTACGAGCCTAAGAACGATGTCTTGCGCTGAGTGTCGATACTCAGGGTGACATAAGTGTCCCGGTTGTACAACCGGTTGCACCGTTAACCCGACCAAATCGACCGTTCAGCGGACAACCGGTTGCACAGTTTTTTGCATCGACCGTAAGATAAGGACAACCGGTTGCACAAGAATCACTACGATGACGAAGGAGCATCACCATGGACGCCATTAACGATTGGGAAAACCAAGCGCTCACCCACAGGAACCGCCTGGCACCCCATGCGTACTTTATGGGTTACGAGACCGCCGATCTCGCTGCAACGTACAGCCGCGAGCTGTCGCGCGGGTTTGTCCAGCTGTCCGGCTCGTGGCAGTTCCGCCTCTTTGAGGGCCCCGCTGCCGTCTCCAACGAGGAGCTCTCCACGTACGAGCCCGAGTGGGATCACGTGGAGGTTCCGCACCTGTGGCAGGTAGACGGCTATGGCAACCTTGCCTACACCGACGAGGGTTTCCCGTTCCCGGTGGATCAGCCGTTCGTTCCCTCCGACGACCCCACGGGCGTGTACCAGCGCATCGTCAATCTTCCCGCCGTTCCTGCCGGCGCTCGCGAGATCATTCGCTTCGACGGCATCGAGAGCTATGGCGAGCTGTACGTCAACGGTCAGTTTATCGGCATGACCAAGGGTTCGCGCTTGTCTGCCGAGTTTGACGTGACCGACGCGCTCGTCGAGGGCGACAACCTGTTTGCGGTCAAGGTCCTGCAGTACAGCGATGGTAGCTATATCGAGGACCAGGACATGTGGTGGGCATCGGGCATCTTCCGCGATGTGTACCTTATGCAGCGTCCCGCCGCACACCTGGTCGACTTTAGGTTCCGCACGCACTGCGAGGGCGATGCCGCTCTGATTACGCTCGATACGGTGGCCGAGGGCGCTTCCCGCGTCGTGTTTACGCTCAGCGATGGCGAGAACGTGGTGGCTACGGGTGAGTGCGTCGATGGCCATGCCGAGTGCAGCGTTGCCGATGCCCACTTCTGGAATCCCGAGGACCCCTTCCTCTATGACCTTACGTTTGAGGTCTACGACGGTGACGAGGTCAGCGAGTACGTTCCGCATCGCCAGGGCCTTGCCGAGGTGACGGTCGAGGGCAATCATATCTACCTCAACGGAACTTACTTTAAGATGCATGGCGTCAACCGCCACGATCACGACGATCACAAGGGCCGCGCCGTGGGCCTCGATCGCATGCGCCACGACCTGGAGCTCATGAAGCGACACAACATCAACGCGGTGCGCACGTCCCACTACGCCAACGACCCGCGCTTTTACGAGCTGTGCGACGAATACGGTATCATGCTGGTCGCCGAGACCGATATGGAGAGCCATGGCTTCGAGAATATCGGCAATATCGCCCTGGTCACCGACGACCCGGCATGGGAGCCGGCCTACGTCGACCGCATCGAGCGCCTGGTGATGCAGGAGCGCAACCACGCCTGCATCATTTTGTGGTCGATGGGCAACGAGAGCGGCTATGGCTGCAACATCCGCGCGATGTACGCCAAGGCTCACGAGCTCGATGGTCGCCCGGTCCATTACGAGGAGGACCGCAACGCCGATACCGTCGACGTCATTTCCACCATGTACTCCCGTGTGTCGCAGATGAACGACTTTGGCGAGCATCCGTTCCCCAAGCCGCGCATCAACTGCGAGTACGGTCACTCCATGGGCAATGGCCCCGGAGGCCTGTCCGAGTATCAGGAGGTCTTCGATCGCTGGGATTGCATCCAAGGCCAGTTTATCTGGGAATGGTGCGACCACGGTTTGGCTGCTGTGACCGAGGACGGCGTTGCCTACGATATGTATGGTGGCGACAACGGCGATTACCCCAACAACAGCAACTTCTGCATCGATGGCATGGTGTTCCCCTGGCAGCAGCCGAGTCCGGGCCTCACTGAGTATGGCCAGGTCATCTGCCCGGTTCGCATGGCTTATGACGCCGAGGCAGGCGAGCTGACCGTCACCAACAAGCGTTGGTTTACCACCCTCGAGGATGTCTGCCTGTCGGCCGAGACCCTGGTGGACGGCGACGTTGTGTGCCGCAAGACGCTCATGCCCGGTGCGGTTGCCCCCGGCGAGTCCGTCCAGCTGCCGCTGGTGATTCGCGAGGCCGCGGTAGGCGAGACCCTGCTGACCGTGCACGCCTACACCATGGCTGCTCACGCCTGGTGCGAGCCGATGTTCCAGCTGGGTGCAAGCCAGTTTGCCATCGCAAACCATCCGGCGCCGGCCATCGCGGCTCCCACTCGTCCTGAGCTTACGGTCGAGGAGACCGAGCAGGAGATTCGCATTCACTCCCTCAACAGCGAGCTGACCTTCAGCAAAGTCAACGGCACCGTGAGCGAATGGAAGGCATCCGGCCGCGACGTCATGACCTCCGGCCCCCAGGTTGGTTTTTGGCATCCGCTCGTCGATAACCACGCCCAGGAGTATGACTCCCTGTGGAAGGACAACTTCATCGATGTGATGCAGACGTCCACCCGCAAGGTTTCTTGGAAGCAGGACGGCAATGCGGTCGTCGTTACCGTGAGCCAGCGTATCGCTCCTCCCGTCCGCGCGTTCGGCATGCGCGTCGAGCTCGTCTACACCGTGCTTCCGAGCGGTCGCGTCGACCTCAAGGTTTCCGGCGAGCCCTACGGCGACTATTCGGACATTATCCCGCGCATCGGCATCTCCTTCGAGGTTCCCGGTTGTGATCGTGCCGTCGAGTGGTATGGCCACGGCCCGGGCGAGAACTATCCGGACTCGCTGCGCGCCAACCCGGTCGGTCATTACCGCACTACGGTTGACGAGATGTTCACGCCCTACGTTATGCCTCAGGACTGCGCCAACCGCGAGGGCACCCGCTGGGTTGCCCTGCGCTCGAGCCACGGTGACGGCGTGCTGGTAACCCGTCCAGCCGACGCCGCTTCCAACCCGTTCTCGTTCTCGGCATGGCCCTATAGCTGCGAGGCTATCGATAACGCCAAGCATGTCTACGATCTTGTCCCGGGCGACACGGTTACGGTCAACATCAACGACCAGCTGCTCGGCCTTGGCTCGAACTCTTGGGGTTCCGAGGTGCTCGATTCCTATCGCACCCGTTTTGAGAGCTTCAGTTTTGAGGTGTCCCTGCGACCGCTGACGTCTGCCGATTTGGCTCAGGCGCTGGCACCCATTAAGGAGGCATAAGTCATGCATGTCTTTAACTCGCGTGCCGATTTCGACGCCCAGATGAAGTCCGTCAAGAAGTGGATGCGTACCGGTCAGGCACTCGACGGTGTTTCTGAACTGCAGCACGATGTGGCGTACTCTATCGGCGACTCGTTGGTGTATTGGTGGGTGAACGCCCACGAGGCGGCTACTGCCGATCTGGTCGGTCACCGTCGCTACCATGCCGTGCTCGCCCCGCTCGACGGCGATCTGACCGTCGAGGTGGCTTCCAAGGCCGATCTTACCTGTACGCGCGCTTACAGTGATATCGACGATCGCGAGCGCTTTGAGGGTACGGGGGAGACCGTGACGATTCCCGCCGGCGGCGTTGCCGTCGTCGAAATTGACGAGGCCTACCGTGTTATCGCCGAGGCTTCGGATCCCCGCGTCGTGGTACTGCACGTGACGGTCGAAGGTTATTCCTTCCCCAACAAGTAGTACTCGTCCGTTTGGACGTTTGCTTCGCGCCGCTAAGGGGGATGGCTTTGTTGACTCCCTTTTCCCCATTCCCCTTAGCAGGTGCGCCGTCCGCGATTGCACTTGCAGCTCGGACGGTTTTAGATGACATTTAACAGATGATTGGGAGGGCTTATGAGCTCTGAAAAACGAGGAACGATTGGTTCGTTCGCTCTGCTGGGCATGACGGTCGCCGCCGTGTTCGGTATCAAGAACATCATCAACAACAACGCGGCCATCGGCTTGGCAGCAGCGCCGTCGTTCTTTTTCGCCACGCTTTTGTACTTTGTCCCCTATACCCTGGTTACCGCCGAGTTCGTCGGCCTCAACAAGGACTCCGAGTCTGGCGTGTACGCATGGGTTAAGACCTCGATGGGTGGTCGCTGGGCGTTCCTGACGGCATTTAGCTACTGGTTCGTTAACCTGTTCTTCTTTGCGTCCGTCCTGCCCAACGTCATCATCTACGCGAGCTACGTGTTCTTTGGTGCCAACGCCGAGCTTTCGCAGCTGTGGATCACCATTATCGAGATCGTCGTCTTTGCTATCGCCACGTGGGTTTCGACCAAGGGCGCTAAGTGGATCGGTTCCATTTCCTCCTTTGGTTCGACCGCGGCTCTCGGCCTGACCGCCGTGTTCATCCTGCTGTCCCTGGCTGCTGCCTTTGGCGGCGTTGAGTTCGCTACGGCTCCTACTCCCGCTAACATGGCTCCCGACATGAGCAACTTCGCAACTGCGTGGGGCTTCTTCGGTACGCTTGCCTGGATCATCCAGGGCGTTGGCGGCGCTGAGTCTGTCGGCGTGTTCCTTAACGACCTTAAGGGTGGCGTCAAGGCCTTCGTGCGCACCGTCGTTATCGCCGGCCTGACCATCGGCCTTCTGTATGCAGGCGCTTCGCTGCTGGTTAACCTGTTCATCCCCGAGGGCGGCGTTGCCATCTCCACCGGTATCTTCGACGTATTCGGTGCTGTCTTTGCCCACTTTGGCATTCCCATGGAAGTGTCCACGCGCGTCATCGGCCTGATCCTTCTCGCCGCTACGCTGGGCTCCCTCATGATGTGGACCTCCGCTCCCATCAAGGTCTTCTTCACCGAGATCCCCAAGGGCGTCTTTGGTAGCAAGATCGTTGAGCTCAACGAGCATGGCATTCCTGCCCGCGCCGCTTGGCTGCAGTTCGCCATCGTCGTCCCCATCCTAATCATCCCGGCCCTGGGCTCTGGTAACCTCGACGACCTGCTCATGATCGTCACCAACATGACGGCTGCCACCGCTCTGCTCCCGCCGCTGCTGATCCTGCTTGCCTATTTTATGCTGCGCAAGAACTTTGACGCTGCTCCCCGTGGCTTCCGCATGGGTTCGCGTACCTTTGGCCTGGCCATTGCTGCATTCCTGCTTGTGGTCTTCTGCTTCGTGCTTATCTGCGGCACCATTCCGCTCGATCAGCCGCTGTGGCTGACGCTGGTCTACAACGTTGGCGGTGTGGTTGTCTTCCTGGGCCTTGCCGTGATGTGGTACAACCGCTATATCAACCGTCTGCGCGAGACCGATCCCGAGGCCGCCGAGAGCGAGCTGCGCCCCTCCGTCCTCGACATGATGGAGTAGCGGCTAGGATTAATCTACGGCTGTGGAATAAATCGATTCCCTTTCCTAAGGAGGGGCCTTACGGGGCCCCTCCTTTTGTGTTTTGGAGCATGGTTTTGGACGCTGTGGGCAAAAAATGCCAAATATGAGTACTGTTGCAAAAGAGGTGTCATATTTTTCGGCCTGTTCTGAGCGAAAATGGGCTCAAAATCAATTTATCTAACCCCCTATAGACGCGATTCGATGGCTTCCAAAACATTAAAATCGGCCAAATCGGCCAATTTGCTCTCAATTCTGCTGCTACTAAATTTGTGACAGTACTCATATTTGCCACTTTTTGTCCACGGGGTGTCCGAAAGGGTCCTCGACAAGCATCTAACGCTACAATAACTACCACGTGGCTGGGTTTGCCGGCCGAATGTGTGATGTCGTGGGAGGGGACATGGTCGAGTTTACAAAGACGATTAAAGATCCGTTGGGACTACACGCCCGCCCGGTTGCGCTGCTCTATGACATCATTGCCAAGCACCGTAGTGACGTGTCGGTCAGCATCGGCGACCGCCATACCGACGGTCGCGACGTTATGGGCCTCATGGCTCTCTACGGCGAGTGCGGCGAGGACATCATCTTCCGCGTTTCGGGCGTAGATGAGGCCTCGTGCGTCACGTCGATCAGAAACCTCTCGCTCTAAGCATGACAGGGCGTGGTAAAGGATGGTCCTTTGCCGCGCCTTTTGTTTTGTTTCGTATAGGAAACTTTTTCGAAAACTGAATAGAGACCCTTTCCAAAAAGTTAACCACGTGTTAGTTTACTAAAGCGAACATAGACGTGGTTAACTTTTATCGCGTCGATGTTAAGGACGAACTGACGTTAGGAGCCACTCATGTCTTGCGGACCGCAGATGCCGGCCATGCCGCTTTCGATGGTAAAAGCGGGCGAAACCGTGCGCGTGTCTCGTGTAAAGGGCAATGAGGACATGAAGCACCACCTCAAGGACCTTGGCTTTGTCGAGGGCAACGAAATCCACGTGGTGAGCTCGAGTGGCGCCAATATCATCGTCACGGTGCTGGGCGCACGCTTTGGTATCGATTCCAAGGTTGCCATGCACATCATGACCGTCGGTTAGTCGACGGTATTTCTGTACGCACTGAAAGGGGGACAAGTAAATGAAGACGTTGGGTGACGTTAAGGTGGGCGAGAGCTCCACCATCGTCAAGCTTCACGGTGAGGGTGCGCTTCGCCGCCACCTTATGGACCTGGGGCTCATCAAGGGCACTTCGTTCAAGGTCGTGAAGGTTGCACCGCTCGGTGATCCGGTCGAGATCAACGTGCGCGGCTACGAGCTTTCCATCCGCAAGGAGGAGGCCGCCGTCGTCGAGGTCCAGTAAGGACTCGCGGCGCATATTTCTGCAGATAAAGTTAGGTTTTTCTAACTTAATGCAGCATCTTTGAAGCACATTATCCAGCCTGCGCGGAGAAAGCAGCGCAGGCACACAAGGAAGAAGGATTGAATGGCGGATTCTCAGATCCATGTCGCGCTGGCGGGTAACCCCAACTGCGGCAAGACCACGCTTTTCAACCTGATCACCGGCGCCAACGGCTACGTTGGCAACTGGCCCGGCGTCACGGTTGAGAAAAAGGAAGCCAAGCTCCTAAGCGACAAGAACGTTACCATCACGGACCTCCCTGGCATCTACTCGCTTTCCCCCTACAGCCCCGAGGAGCAATGCTCGCGCGATTACCTCATGAGCGGCGAGCCCGATGTTGTCGTCCAAGTCGTCGATGCCACCAACCTCGAGCGCAACCTGTACCTGGCGCTTCAGGTTATCGAGACCGGCCTGCCCGTGGTCGTTGCCCTCAACATGGCCGACTTGGTCGAGAAGAATGGCGACAAGATCGACATTGACAAGCTTTCCAAGAAGCTCGGCTGCCCGGTCATGATGATCTCGGCTCTTAAGAACAAGGGTATCAAGGAGCTGTTCGAGCAGGTTAAGAAGTCCGCCGCTTCCAAGGGCCAGGTGCCGGAGCACAAGTTCGACTCCTCCATCGAGGACGTTCTGGACCACATCGAGAACAACCTTCCGGCGAGCGTTCCCGCCAACAAGCGCCGCTACTACGCTGTCAAGCTGTTTGAGCGCGACGCGGACGCCTGCAAGCTCATCAACCTCACTAAGGAGAAGGCTGCTCGCGTAGAGCAGCTGGTCGCCCAGTGCGAGCAGGATTGCGATGACGACGCCGAGTCCATCATCACCGGTGAGCGCTACGGCGTGATCGCGCACATCATCGACGAGTGCCTCACCAAGGCCCCGGCCAAGATGAGCACCTCCGAGAAGATCGACCGCGTGGTTACCAACCGTATTCTGGGCCTGCCGATCTTTGTCGTCATCATGTTCTGCGTGTACTACATCGCCGTTTCTACCTTGGGCGGCACGGTGACCGACTTCACCAACGACCAGCTCTTTGGTACCGACGGTTGGTATGTGCTCGGCCAGGGCCGCGACGCCTACGATGAGGCTGTCGAGGCCGCGGGTGATGACGCTGACTCGGTCGACCCGGCGCAGTATGGCCCGTATGTTCCGGGTATTACCACCATGGTCCACGACGCGCTTGTGGCGGGTGGCACCGAGGACGGTGGCCTGGTCGATTCGCTCGTCTGTGACGGTATCGTCGGCGGCCTGGGCGCCATCTTCGGCTTTGTGCCGCAGATGTTCCTGCTTTTTGTGATGCTGTCCTTCCTGGAGGACTGCGGCTACATGGCCCGCGTTGCCTTCATCATGGACCGCGTGTTCCGCCGCTTTGGCCTGTCCGGTAAGTCGTTCATCCCCATGCTCGTGTCTTCGGGCTGCGGCGTCCCCGGCGTCATGGCTACCAAGACCATCGAGAACGAGAAGGACCGCCGCATGACGGTCATGACTACCACGTTCATCCCCTGCGGCGCTAAGCTGCCGATCATCGCCCTGCTCATGGGCTCCATTATCGGCGATTCTTCCACCACCGCCGCGTGGATTAGCCCGCTCTTCTACTTCCTGGGCGTCTTTGCCGTCATTGCCTCGGGCCTCATGCTCAAGAAGACCAAGCTCTTCGCCGGTCGCCCGACGCCGTTCGTTATGGAGCTTCCCGCCTACCACTTCCCGGCGATCCGCTCTTGGGCGCTGCACGTGTGGGAGCGCTGCTGGGCCTTTATCAAGAAGGCCGGCACGGTCATCTTCGCGTCCACTGTCGTGGTTTGGTTCCTGTCCAACTTTGGTAGCTACAACGGTTCCTTTGGCTTCCTGCCTGCGATGGACGGCATCCCCGAGGAGTTCATGGACTACTCCGTGCTCGCCATGCTGGGCAACCTGGTCGCTTGGATCTTCGCCCCGCTCGGCTTTAGCACCTGGCAGGCAACCGCACTGACCGTCTCTGGCCTCGTCGCCAAGGAGAACGTCGTCGCCACCGCCGGCTCGCTGCTGTCCGTCGCCGACGCGGGCGAGACCGACCCGAGCCTGTGGACCGCGTTTGCCGGCATGTTCCCCACCATGGGCGCTTGCGTTGCCTTCGGCGCCTTCAACCTGCTGTGCGCTCCGTGCTTTGCCGCCATTGGCACCATCCGCAACCAGATGGACTCTGGCAAGTGGACCACGATTGCCATCGGCTACGAGTGCGCCTTCGCTTGGGTGATCGGCCTGTTCATCAACCAGTTCTACAACCTGCTTGTCCTTGGGCAGTTTGGTATCTGGACGGTTGTGGCCATTGTGCTGCTGGTTGCGATGCTCTTCCAGATTTTCCGTCCCATGCCCAAGCATGCATGGACCGATGAGGACGAGACCAACACTGCTTCCGCCGCAGTTTCCGCTTAAGTCCGAATAAGGATTAACCCCTTTCCACGAGCCCGGGTGTCCCAGCGACACTCGGGCTTTTTGGTGGGAGAGATGTGGCGTTTCCGCAGATAAAACCGACCAAAACAAACCTGTCCCTTTTTGGTAGGTGGAGAATGGGGTAAAGTAAGTGGTGGTTAACTAGAGGAGGCTTGCTATGGCACCTATCGATATTGTTGTACTGGCTGTTATCGGTATTGCGTTTGTCGCGGTATGCGTGCGCATCTACCGCAAGGGCACCTGCGCCGATTGCGCTCAGGGTGGCGTTTGCACGGGGCATTGCTCCAACAAAAAGACTTGCGCTGCGCTTAAGGGTGTGGACAAAATCGCCGAAGACTTGAGCCGCGGTATTCATTAGCCGACCGGCGTTTGGGCATGTTTGACTACGGATACGGCAGTTGCTGATACGATAGGTACGTCAACAACTGCCGCCGAGCGGCTCAAACGAAAGGAACCCTGTATGGAGTCTTCCGCCTATCCGATGCTCTTTAGCCCGATCAAGGTCGGTACGACCGAGGTCAAGAACCGCGTCTTTATGCCGCCGGTGTCCACCAACCTGGCCGATCATGGCTATGTTACCGACGACTTGGTCGATCATTACCGTGCCCGCGCCAAGGGCGGCGTGGGCCTCATCATCACCGAGGTCGTGACGGTCGAGCCTACCTATACCTATCTGCCGGGTGACATGTGCTGCTACGACGACACGTTTATCCCTGGCTGGGAAAAACTCGCCGCGGCCGTCCACGAGTATGGCTGCAAGATCATGCCGCAGCTCTTCCACCCCGCCTATATGGCCTTTAACATTCCGGGTACGCCGCGCCTGATCGCTCCGTCCTTTGTGGGCCCGTCTTACGCCCGCGAGGCACCGCGTCCCATCACGGTCGATGAGATCCACGAGCTCACGCATCAGTTTGGCGACGCTGCCGTGCGCATGCAAAAGGCTGGCGTCGATGGCGTCGAGGTCCATGCGGCGCACGCCCACGGCATGCTCGGCGGCTTTTTGACTCCGCTCTACAACAAGCGCACCGACGAGTACGGCGGCTCGCTCGACGCCCGCATGCGCTTTCTGCTCGAGGTCATCGCCGAGATTCGCGAGCGCTGCGGCAAGGACTTTATCATCGACGTCCGCATCTCGGGCGATGAGTACACCGATGGCGGCCTGACCCTCAACGACATGATCTATGTCTCGCGTCGCCTGGAGAAGGCCGGCGTCGACATGATTCATGTGTCGGGTGGCACCACCATCAAGCGCGGCTCTGCGATTCCCGCCGCCGGTACCCAGCAGGCCTCGCACGCCGCTTGCTCGCGTGAGATTAAGAAGCACGTGAACATTCCCGTTGCCACGGTCGGCCGCATCAACGAGGCCTGGATCGCCGAGGAGCTGATCGAGGACGGCGCTGCCGACATCTGCATGATGGGCCGCGCCAATCTGTGCGATGCCGAGTTCTGCAACAAGGCCGCTGCCGGCAACGCTGACGACATCCGCCCCTGCATTGGCTGCCTGCGCTGCCTGAACGGCATTATGTTCGGCAAGCGCATCTCCTGCACCGTTAACCCGGACGTGGAGCGCGACGAGGCTGGCTACGAGCCTGCCGCCGAGGCCAAGAACGTACTGGTTGTGGGCGCTGGTCCTGCGGGCATGGAGGCAGCCTACATTGCCGCCAAGCGCGGCCACAACGTGGTGCTCGTTGACAAGCAGGATGAGCCGGGCGGCGAGATGCGCATCGCGGCCGTTCCGCCGGCAAAGCAGGAGCTCATCCGCGTGATCAAGTATCAGTACCGTCGCCTGGCCGATGCCGGCGTCACGTGCGTCTTTGGTACCGAGCTTTCGGCCGAGGACATTCAGCGTGACTACGCGGGCTACGAGGTCGTCCTGGCTTATGGCGCCGAGCCCATCGCTCCGGTCTTCATGCAGGGCTTTAAGCAGGTTATGACGGCCGACGACCTGCTGGGCGGCAAGGCTTTCCCGGGCAAGAAGATCGTCATCGTGGGCGGCGGCACCGTCGGCTGCGAGACGGCCGATTACCTGGCCCCGTTGGTCAATGACCTGTCGCCGGCCAATCGCGATGTCACCGTCATCGAGATGACCAAGACGCTCGCCGCCAACGAGGGCGGCGCCGGCCGCGCGGTGCTCATCACGCGCATGCTCTCAAAGGGCGTCCACGTGCTGACCGAGGCCAAGGTGACCGAGATTACCGAGGACACCATCAGCTACGAAAAGGACGGCGAGATCCACACCATCGCCGATGCCGATACGCTGGTGCTTGCCATGGGTTATCGTCCCAACACCAAGCTTGCCGACGACCTTGCCGCTGCCGGCGTTACCGCCCACGTGCTGGGTGACGCCAACAAGTGCGGCAACATCCGCGACGCTATCGGCGACGGCTACAAGGTTGCCTGCGAGCTCTAGTCAACCCCTTGTTGCGTGGGGGCAGGTTACTTTGCACCAACTTGGTGCATGTAAACCTGGCCCCATTGACGAGGTTGCCGCCATCCCAGGGCGGCTTCATGGAGTAGCGCCCGTATGCATCGAATAATTCCTCTCATAGATGTGCGGCACAAAGAGCCCCGAGCTCACACGAGCTCGGGGCCTTTTTCGTCTGGATTGGGGACGCATAGCCGGACGAAAGCGTGTTGCGTTTGGCGTAAAACCATACGAAAGTGCAATTTGCGTCTTATTTCCGAACGTAAAACAGACGAAAACCGTTTACGTCTGCTTTAAATCCGTATGAAAACGGTTTTCGTCTTGCAGGGCAGTTGCCGTTTCTACAGTTCAACTTCCAGTTCGGCTTTGTGTTCGCAGAGGTAGTCGCGCATGTAGGGGATGGCAAATGAGACCTTGCCGTACGAAGGAGCCTCGATAATCGATTCTCTTAACAGGCGGCTGCGGACGGAGCTCACCTGTTGAGGCGTTTTGTTTAGGGCATCGGCAACCATGCTGGTCGAGCTCGTCTGCCCCAAAGACGCCATGCTCAGCAGATAAGCGATGCACGTGGGCGGAATGCGCTGTAGCGCGGGCTCAATCACCATGGCACAGAAGCGTTCGCGTGCCGTTGCAATGCCGCGCTCGGCTTCTTCTTCTCCAATAATCGGTGTATGTGCGCGTCTTGCCAACTGCCATGCGTAGTATCCAACGAGTTGGATCATGAAAGGATAACCTTGCGTTGCCTCGGCAAGTTGGCCGGCAATACCTGGCTGCAACTCCATGCCAGACGCTTCAATGGTTTCCTCGAGGGAGTACGACACTTCGGTTACTGCCACAGCCTTCAGATCAAAGGGGAGGGCACGGCGCAAAAACGTAAGTGTCTTTCCGTTGATGATGCTTTCAATCATCGAAGGCAGCCCAGCAAAAACAAAGGCGATATCAAGGTCTTCGCCGATAACCTGCTGAATCGCAATGGAGAGCGTTCGGACCTCATCGAGCTCTGCGTCTTGAACCTCGTCGAGAGTGATGAGCAGGCCATTTCCATTCTTGGATATTGTCTGTCTCATGGCGTCGCGTAGCGATGGACCGATTCGCTCAATATCTATGCTGCCGATGGATATGCCAGCTACGGTGGGCTCAAATCTGGCGTGTTTGGCCTGGAATTTGGGCTGCAGCTGTTCGAGAATGCGTTGGCAAAGTCCCTCGGTTGCGACCTCTTTTATGACCGTCCAGCCACGGCTTTGCGCCAAACGTGAGCACTCGTCAAGGAGGACCGTCTTGCCCGTTCCACGGACGCCGGCTATGCGCATTAGGCGCCCCGGGGCACCAGGCCCGTTGACGAGGCCCTCATTGAATTCTTCGAGCACATCTTCGCGGCCGATAATCGTGGGAGGTGTTTTACCTGCTGTGGGCTTAAAAGGGTTTGTTTGCATGTGAGCCACCTTTGCTCAAGATATAGCAAGATATAGCAAAGTATAGCAAAGTATAGTGAGATATAGCAACGTATAGCGCTGTTCGCGGGTTCTTACGGTGGTGCTATTTTCCGAATGCCGCGCGGATAAAGCGCTGGGCGAACAGCTTGTTGGCAACTCACGAGGGCTCGGGGTGCCAATTTGGGGTGCAGTAGTGCTGCGCCACGAAAAGGGCCTATCTACTACGTTTAAGCCGCAGGGGTCAACCATAGTCGGCTTTTTCGAAAATCGACAAGCTGTCTACCTGCGGTTTTGTTTTCGCACTTTTCAGCATGGTCTGGGCTCTCCGCGTTAACGTAGTAGATGGGCCCCTTTTGTGGCAAGGGGCCGACCTGCGGCTCAGGGTAGCCAAAAAAGCCACGTCCCAAAAAGACTGTTGGAAGTTGCGGTGGAATAGTTCCTGTTTTTGCTGCTGAAGGCTTTGAGCAGGAACTATTCCACCGCAACTTATGAGGGGGGCGGGGGATGCGATAGTATTGCATGGTGGTATTCGATTAACCGAGGCTTCATCCGAGGGCTTTATGGAACAGCACCAGCATTATCAGAGCCTGCAAGATCAGGCATACAACGCATTGCGCTCCAAGATCATCTATGCCGAGCTCAAGCCCGGCACGCGCCTTTCGGCGATTGGTCTGGAAAAGGAGACGGGAATCGGGCGCACGCCCATTCGCGAGTCCTTTGTGCGCCTGCGTGAGCAGGAGCTGGTGGAAACGCGTCCCAAAAGCGGCACCTACGTTTCTAAGATCAGCATGGAACGCGCCGAGAACGCCTGCTTTTTGCGCGAGAAGCTCGAGAGAAGCGTGCTTATTAAATGCTGTTCGGCCGCCTCGCCCGAGCAAAAGCAGCGGCTTGAGCAGATTCTTACCGAGTCCGAGTCGCTCGACCATGGCGAAACGCGCCGTTTCTTTGACCTGGATAACCTGTTCCATGAGACGTGTTTCGTGATTGCCGGCCGTCACATGTTGTGGGATTGGATGAAGAGCGTCAACACGCATTTTGAGCGATACAACTGGTTGCGTATGGTGTCGCAGGATCTGGATTGGGAGCCGATTCGTCGGCAGCATCGCCGGATTCTCGAGGCCATTAAGAGGGGCGATACCGATGCGGCGAGTTATCTGGCAGAGACGCACTTGCACCTGATGCCCGAGGAGCAGGGCCCGGTTATCGCCTTGCATCCCGACTATTTTGAGCTGTCCAAAGACTCGTTCATCTAATCAATCCCCATATAAGTTGCGGTGAAATAGCGACTGTTTTGCGGCCTAGGCGGCGCAAACAGTCCCTATTT
>CABUQV010000013.1 GCA_902493855.1 uncultured Collinsella sp. | reverse complement strand
GAACACGAGCCGGAGACAGGTAAGATTGAAGGGCCTGACCCCGGAGGAGTACCGGAATCAGGCCCTCGCGGCCTAGTCGCTATTTAGGGCGTCCAAGATTTGGGGCGCAGTTCAGAAGTCGTTCTGGCGGGCTATTTGCGTTGAGAGCGTGATCGACAGTTTAATTATGGCTATTCATCTTTAAGTCCAAAAAGGCTATCGGCTTCATCGTCGGATATATATTCCAGCACATCGCCCGGTTGGCAGTCGAGTGCCCGGCATATCGCGTCAAGAGTTGAAAAACGTATGGCAGAAACCTTGCCCGTCTTAATGCGTGACATATTGACCTGGGAGATGCCCACGCGTTCCGCAAGCTCTTTGGATGAGATCTTGCGTTCGGCGAGCATGCGGTCAAGCCGCAGAATAATCATGGATTCCCCCTAGAGCAATTCGTCATCTTGTTTTTGCAGGATATACCCGTAGCGGAAGATGCTGGCAATCAGGCAAATAATCAGGCCTGCAAAGAGCATAGAGGGCTCGAATAACTGGCCGACGAACGCATCCGTAAAGCTGCCGCCAAATCCTGAGAGTATCATTCCCGTGATTGCGGCACCAAGAAGCCTCACGGCAACGCCGCCGATAAGGAATAAATTTCCTACTCGACGAAGTGTCTGGTTACATTCAAGGTCAAAGGGCCTGCCTTCCTTTTCAATGTTGAAGAAAAACCTGCGCACGCTTATCGCGATGGTAAGCGCGAGACATGTCATCAAGAGGCTCCCTATGGCAGTGTGACCATCGTGTGCAACGAGCATAAGTGGGGCCTGCGCATCGGCACCGACGATAGCAAGGCACGGCCCTTCGCCGGCTTGAAGTTCTACGGATTGGAGACACGACCCTTGGGAGAGGCCAGGCAATATGAGTAGAAGGTCAATCGCAATGACTGCGAGAAGTCCCAGAGCGAGAGCGGTGGTAATGCAGATCGTGGCCCATTTGCAGATGCGAGCGAGCTTCCTCAGTTCGGCTATCGTCTGTTCGCGGCTGATGGTTTCATTCGATATAGATGCGTTTCGATGGACCATAACCCCTCCAACCGGCATTTTGGATGATACTTGTATCATATCAGAATTAACGACAAACGATAAATAATTACGGAAACTGAGTTAGTAATGATTGAAAAAGATTAACGTGACCTATTAGCTCATTTTGGATGCCGGAGTTTAGCGCACGGGGGATGGGGACAAATGCCAAAACTTCCCGTGATCGCGCAAATGCTTCATCGGGTTTCCCCGATTCATCTGGGAAAACAGCTGCAAACGATTACAAGTAACCGGTGAACGGTCGAAAACTACCGTTCACCGATAATCTCAAAACTGGTTCTAACTGGTATTAAGACAAAAAGACCAATTCACATATCTTCACAATGACCTGCAATTTTTCTTTACGCTATTTTTAGCCGCCCTGCGTTGTTTAGACACAATAAAAGTTCTGATCTTTTTCCAAAGCATTTCGAAACGGTTTCAAAACCGCAGGTAGAAATGTTAACGACCGGTAAACGGTCGAAATATCACCGTGAGCGGTGCAAAAACGTTTTACCGTATGAATCAACGAAAGCGACCTCTTCTGGGGTGATATAGTGACAACAACACGTCACGTGGTTACTACCAGTTTAGAAACCACTGGTCTTCAAAGAACGCTTTCTAAGAAGCTTTAAGGGCGAGCGCCCGCTGGCTTCCGAAAATCATCGGACTCAGATTGTACACACCTTCGGAAGGGAAATTTGAATGGTTGGCTTTATTCTTACCGGTCATGGACAGTTCGCACCCGGCCTAGCTAGCGCTATCGCTATGGTTGCCGGCGACCAGCCCGCTTTTACCGTCGTTCCTTTTGAGGGCGACCAGGCTGCTTCCTACGGTGAGGATCTCCGCGCCGCTATTACCGCCATGCGCGAGGAGTGCGATGGCGTGCTCGTCTTTACCGACCTGCTTGGCGGCACCCCGTTCAACCAGTCGATGATGATTGCCCAGGATGTCGACAACGTCGAGGTTCTGACTGGCACCAACCTTCCCATGGTTATTGAGCTTCTGTTCCTCCGCGGCAATGCCACGCTCGCCGAGCTTGGCGAGCAGGCCGTGACCGTTGGCCAGACGGGCGTCACCGCCCAGACGGTCGCATCCGTTGCCGGCTCCGAGGAAGAGGATATCTTCGGCGACGAGGACGGCATCTAATGGCCGATTTCGGAGCCAACGTCCTGAGCTCTTCGGTCGCCCTTTTAGGCCTGCTTGTCATCATGGGCTTGATTTACACCATCTGGTCGCAAATCAACATGAAGAAGAAGCAGAAGTACTTCAAGGAGCTGCACACCGAGCTCAAGCCGGGTCAAGAGGTTCTTTTCGCCGGCGGTATCTACGGAACCGTCAAAGGCATCGAAGGCGAGAAGGTCCAGATCAAAGTCCGATCCGGAGCCGTTGTAGATGTTTCGCGTTACGCGATTCAGGAGATCAAGTAACTGTCGTCAGCAAATAACGAAAGGAAGCTGATCAACATGGCAGAACCCAACATTCTTCTTACCCGCATCGATAACCGACTGGTTCATGGTCAGGTTGCCACCCAGTGGAACTCCACCCTGGGCTCCAACCTCATCCTCGTCGCCAACGACGACGTGGCGTCCAACACCATGCGCCAGAACCTCATGAAGATGGCCGCTCCCGCCGGCGTCGCTACGCGTTTCTTCTCTCTGCAGAAGACCATCGACGTCATTGGCAAGGCGAGCCCGCGCCAGAAGATCTTCATCGTGGCCGAAACACCGGAAGACGTGCTTACGCTCGTCAAGGGCGGTGTGCCTATAAAGAAGGTAAACATCGGCAACATGCACATGTCGGAAGGAAAGCGCCAAGTCGCCACCTCCGTCGCAGTTAACGACGAGGATGTCGCTGCGTTTAAAGAGCTGCAGGAATTGGGGGTGGAGTTGGAGATCAGGCGCGTTCCGAGCACGCCTGTTGAGGACACGAGCAAGCTCTTCTCGTAATCCTCGTGATCCACGTTGTCAGGAGTGAAACCCTGACGTTCTGTACGTGAAATCCAAAGTGCGTACATACATTTTGAAAGGAGGAGCAAGATGGAATACTCGATCATCCAGATCGCTCTGGTCTTCGTCGTCACGTTCATCGCGGCAATCGACCAGTTTGACTTCCTCGAGTCTCTCTATCAGCCCATCGTCACCGGCGCCGTCATCGGTCTTATCCTTGGCGACCTCAACACCGGTCTTCTCGTGGGTGGTACTTATCAGCTCATGACGATCGGCAACATGCCGATCGGAGGCGCTCAGCCGCCTAACGCCGTCATCGGCGGCATCATGGCAGCCATTCTCGCTATCGCTACGGGCCTCGAGCCCAACGCGGCAGTCGGCCTTGCCATTCCGTTCGCTCTGCTTGGTCAGCTCGGCGTTACCCTGGTCTTCACGCTTATGTCGCCGCTCATGTCCTCCGCGGACAACATGGCTCACAACGCTGACACCAAGGGTATCGAGCGTCTGAACTACTTCGCCATGGCTCTGCTCGGCCTGATCTTCGCTGTCGTCGTCACCCTGTTCTTCATCGCTGGCGCTACCATCGGTCAGACCATCGCTTCCGCCATCCCGACTTGGCTGCAGACCGGTCTCTCCGCTGCAGGCGGCATGATGCGCTTCGTCGGCTTCGCCGTCCTGCTCAAGGTTATGATGAACCGCGATATGTGGGGCTTCTTCCTCATGGGCTTTGGCCTCGCGCTCATCACCGTTGCCAACGATTCGCTGGCAACCCCTGCTCTGCTCATCCTCGCTCTCATCGGCTTCGGCATCGCTTTCTGGGACTTCCAGCAGCAGACCGAGCTGAAGGGTGCAGCTGTTTCTGACGGAGGTGACTTCGAAGATGGCATCTAATGAGTATGTGATCCCGGAGCACTACGAGGATCTCACTCCTGCTCCGCAGCTCGACCAGAAGACCCTCAACAAGATGGCTTGGCGCTCCTGCTTCCTGCAGGCCTCGTTCAACTACGAGCGTATGCAGGCCGCTGGCTGGCTCTACTCCATCATCCCCGGTCTGGAGAAGATCCACACCAACAAGAACGACCTCGCGGCTTCCATGAGCCACAACCTGGAGTTCTTCAACACCCACCCGTTCCTCGTCACCTTTGTTATGGGCATCGTGCTTTCGCTCGAGCAGAACAAGGTTGACATCCCCACGATCCGCGCCGTCCGCGTCGCCGCAATGGGCCCGCTCGGTGGTATCGGTGACGCCCTGTTCTGGCTGACGCTCGTGCCTATCACGGCCGGCATCACCTCCAACATGGCCATCAACGGCAACGCCGCTGCGCCGATCATCTTCCTGGTGATCTTCAACGCCGTCCAGTTCGCTCTGCGCTTCTGGCTCATGAACTGGTCCTACAAGCTTGGCACCAGCGCTATTGACGCTCTGACCGCCAACATGCAGGCCTTCACGCGTGCCGCTTCCATCATGGGCGTCTTCGTCGTCGGTTGCCTGGTCGTCACCATGGGTGGCACCCAGATCAACCTCCAGATCCCCAACGGCACCACCCGTGGTCTCTCCGCTACTACCGTGATCGTCTCCGAGAAGGAGGCCGAGAACTTCACCGGTATGGAGGGCATCGATACCGAGACCGCTGAGGCCGGTACCATCGCCATGACCGATAAGGACGGCAACGCCCTTACCGCCTCCGATGCTGACGGCAACGCTGTCGAGTGCGGCGTCACCGATCTGGGCAACGGCATGGAGTCCGTGACCTACGGCACCGTTACCGAGGATCCGGTCAACTTCTCTGTTGCCGACACCCTCAACACCATCGTCCCGAAGCTCGTCCCGCTTATGCTTACGCTGCTGCTTTACTACATGTTCGCTAAGCACAGCTGGACCCCGACCAAGGGCATTCTGCTGCTCTTCGTCCTCGGCATCCTGGGCGCTGGCCCGCTTGGTCTCTGGCCGAGCATCTGGTAAGGCTCTAGCTTGAGGGGTGTGTCCCTACGCGGCTCACACCCCGACCCCTTAAGCCATGTGTATGTTAAAAGCCGCGTGCTCGAAAGAGCGCGCGGCTTTTGTTTTCTTGTTGATTTGGGTGCGGCAGACAGATAATGCTAAACACCCAAGGTAGTAGCCGAGTTTGAGAAAATGGGAGGATAGGATGGCGATCGGAGCGCGTAAGCAACCGCTGTACGATCAGCTGGTCGATATTCTGACCGAAAAGATCGACCATGAATATCGCGCCGGTGACATGATTCCTTCCGAGCGCGAACTATCGGAGCGCTATGGTCTCTCGCGCACTACGGTACGCCTGGCTCTGCAGGAACTGGAGCGTTTAGGATTGGTGGTTCGGCAGCACGGTCGCGGTACCTTTGTGACCGACCGTTCGGCAAAGGCAACCAATCTTATGCAGTCCTACAGCTTTACCGAGCAGATGCGCGCGATGGGTCGCGACCCCGAGACCACGATTCTCGAGTTTTGCGAGATGGAGGCCGATAAGAATCTGGCCGAGCATATGGGATTGCGTATCGGTGATCGCATTTTTAAGCTCAAGCGACTTCGTTCTGCCGACAACATGCCCATGATGGTCGAACGCAGCTATCTACCGGTTCGTCAATTTCTGTCCCTAAAGCGACCGCTGCTGGAGCGTAAGCCGCTTTACGATGTGATTGAGCAGGACTTTCAGCAAAAGATACGCGTGGCCGAAGAGGAGTTCTATGCGAGCATAGCCCGTCCCACCGATGCCCACCTTTTGGGAATTGTCGAGGGCTCGCCTGTGCTCGATTTGGTCAGGACTACGTATAACGAGTCAAACGAGGTTGTGGAGTATACACTCTCGGTTGCTCGTGCCGATCAGTTTAAATACAAGGTTTACCACCAGCGTAGCGACTAGTGTTCGCATCGTTTCCATATGATGATTCTTTGCATTTAACTGGTTACTACCAGATAACCAACTGAAGTGTATAATTGCACGTCAGAGGATTACTTCTAGAGAGAGGTATTAGAAATGTTCGAGAAGAGTGTCGAGGAGCTCACTGAGCTCGGCGCCCAGATCACCACGGCCGAGATTGCTCAGCAGCCCGAGCTTTGGCGTGATACGCTCAACATCTATCGCGAGAACAAGGAGGCCATCGAGGCCTTCCTGGCCGAGGCTCGCGCTATGGGCGAGGGCCGTCTGTCCGTTGTCTTCACCGGTGCCGGTACGTCCGACTACGTTGGCGATACCTGCGCCCCGTACCTGCGTCACGCTGGCAACACTGATCTCTACGACTTTAAGCCCATCGCTACGACCGACATCGTGAGCGCCCCGCGCGATTTCCTGCGCGCCGAGGATCCCACGCTCGTGGTTTCCTTTGCCCGCTCTGGCAACAGCCCCGAGAGCCTTGCTGCCGTTGCCGTTGCCAAGGAGCTCGTCCACAACGTCAAGTTCCTCAACATCACCTGCGCTCCCGAGGGCAAGCTCGCCGTCGAGTCCGCCGATGATCCCAATGCGCTGACGCTGCTCATTCCGCGCGCCAACGACAAGGGCTTCGCCATGACCGGTTCTTATTCCTGCATGACCCTGCTCTCCACCCTTATTTTCGACACTGCCTCTGACGAGCAGAAGGCCGAGTGGGTCGAGACCATCGCCAAGATGGGCGAGGAGGTCATCTCCCGTGAGCCCGAGATCGCCGATTACCTGGCTGGCGACTTCAACCGCGTGACCTACTTGGGTTCTGGCTCCTTCGGTGGCCTTGCCCAGGAGAGCCAGCTCAAGATCCTCGAGCTCGCTCACGGTCTGGTCGCTACTTCCTACGACACCTCCATGGGCTATCGTCACGGACCTAAGTCCTTCGTCGACGATAAGACGCTCGTCTTCGTGTTCGTCAACAACGACGCCTACACCCGTCAGTACGATATCGACATCCTCAACGAGATCGGTGGCGACGAGATCGCTCAGCACACCATCGCCGTTCAGCAGGAAGGTGCCACCGTCTATGAGGGTGAGTCCTTCACCTTTAAGGGCTACGAGGTACTTCCCGAGGGTTACCTTGCCCTGCCGTTCGTGATGTTTGCCCAGGCTATCAGCCTGCTCAACTCCGTGCGCGTGGGCAACACGCCCGATACGCCGAGCCCCACCGGCACGGTCAACCGCGTGGTTAAGGGCGTGACGATTCACCCCTTCACCGCTTAATCGCGTCCCCCTGTAAGGGCGCCCGTCCGCTCATAACGGCGGGCGGGCGCTTTTTGTTTTACGTGAGCTGGGTATAAGCATCACCACAGTCAACTGCTTTAGAAGCAAGGAGTGCATATGAGCACGTACGCAATTAAGGCTGACAAGTTCTTCTTGCCGGCAGGCCCGCAACTGGGCGGCTATCTTATGGTCGAGGACGGCGTCTTTGGCGCCTGGCAGGCCGACGAGCCCTCTTGCGAGATTAAGGACTACACGGGATCGTGGATCGCACCGGGTATGGTCGATACTCACATCCATGGCTTCTACAACCACTCAACTACCGATAACGATCCCGAGGGCATCGATATCAGCTCGACCGAGCTCGCCCGTCGCGGTACCACCAGCTGGCTGCCCACGACGTTCACCGATGGCGTCGAGCAGATCAAGGACGCCTGCGCCGCCATCGCTCAGGCGGACGAGGGCCGCGGCCCCGACTTCTGCGGTGCTCGCATTCAGGGTATCTACCTGGAGGGCCCCTTCTTTACCATGAAGCACGTGGGCGCGCAGAACCCCGCTTATCTTATCGACCCCTCCGAGGAGGTCTTCGACCAGTGGCAGGAGGCTGCCGGCGGACGTATCGTTAAGAGTGCCATGGCCGCCGAGCGCGATGGCGCCGCTGCCTATGCCGCTGCCCTCAACGCAAAGGGTGTCGTGACCAGCATCGGCCACTCCGATGCCACGTATGACGAGTGCATCGCCGCCATCAACGCCGGTGCCAGCTGCTTTACGCATACCTATAACGGCCAGCGCGGGCTGCATCACCGTGAGCCCGGTGTCGTGGGTGCTGCCATGTCCACGCCTGAGACCTACGCCGAGATCATCTGTGACGGCAAGCACGTAAACCCTGCCGCCATCAAGGCGCTGCTGCAGGCAAAGGGCTGGCAGCACACGGTGCTCATTACCGACTGCCTGGGTTGCGGCGGCATGCCCGAGGGCAGCTACACCAGTGGTGGCATGGACGTCATCATGAAGGACAACCTGTGCTGGCTCGCCGACGGCAAGAGCATTGCTGGCTCGGTGCTCACGCTTGCCCAGGGCGTCAAGAACATCGTCGACTGGGGCATCGCCAGCGCCGATATCGCCATTCGCATGGCAACCGAGGTGCCGGCACGCTCCGCGCACATCGAGGATAAGTGCGGCAGCATCATGCCGGGTCGCGACGCCGACTTTGTCGTGTTCGACCATGAGCTCACCCTCGTCGAGACGTATGTTGGCGGCCAGAGCGTCGGCAACGCCTTTACTGAGTAACGATAGAAAAAGACGGCGGGCCCGAATCTGCTCGGACCCGCCGTATGGGTTAAACGCTCAAAAGCACCTTCACAGTTACAGCTTGTTAGCGATCTTCTTTGCCGTGCGCTTAACGCCGGCCACCAGGCCTCCTGCAGGATGCTCCTTCTCGTAGGCTAGGCGCTTCTCGCGCTTGGCGTACTCCTCGACGATGATGTCGCCATACTCGTCTTCGATCTTGTCGAAGAAGTCGACGGCGCCCTTAATTTCCTCAGCGGTCGGGTGTCCCTTCTGGACGCCACCGGTGAGTTTGAACGGCCCCCACGTATCAAAGCCGGGGCAGCCGTAGACACCCATAAAGATGGCCTGCCTCATGCGGCAGATGCCATCGATATCCTTGCCGTACCACTTGTTTTTGCCACCGTAGGTCATAAGGCCAAACACCTTATCCTGCGGCTGCAGCACGTTCGTGAGCACGCGTGCCATGTCCTTGTCGATCTCGGAGTAATAGATGCCCGTGGCGACACCAATCAGATGATATTCGTGCAGGTCGGGGTACTCGTTTTTACCGAGCGCCTTGACGTCGAGGGTATCGATCTCGGGGTGTGCCTCGACGATGGCGTCCACGAGCTTTTTCGTATTGCCGTGATGGCGCGAGGCGTAGAGGATGATGGTTCGCATAAGAAGGCCTTTCAGCTGTAATTGCATCAATGTCTGTATGGTACCCCGTTGCATGGCTGGGATACCGGACGCATCGATGAACGTGCGGGTTTGTCCTTTGGTCAGAGCCGAGACGGGTTCTTGCGAGCAAAAAGTAGTTGTTCGAAAGGATGGGCAATGGAATACGCTCTTTCCAACGATTCGATTTCTATCAAGGTTTCCACGGCCGGCGGCTCGTTTACCTCGATTGAGGCTGACGGACGCGAGTACTTGTGGCAGGGCGATCCCGCCGTGTGGTCCGGCCAGGCACCGATTTGCTTCCCGATTTGCGGAGGCTTGCGCGACAACAGCGCCATGACATTTGCCGGGCATCATGTAAAGCTCGCTCGCCACGGGTTTGCGCGCAAACAGGAGTGGAAGCTGCTGAGCCAAGGCGAGAACGAGCTGGCGATGTGCCTGGCTTCCGAGGATAACGCCGCACTGCTGAGCGATTATCCCTACCCGTTTAAGCTTGTCGCTCGTTATGCGCTCGAGGATACCGCCGTGCGCGTCTCCTATGAGGTCACCAACGAGGGAACCGAGGACATGCCGTTCTTTATCGGCGGTCATCCCGGCTTTAGGTGTCCGCTCGATGAGGGCGAGGCCTATACGGACTACGAGTTGCGCTTCGAGAAGGACGAGGCTGCGGAGCTTTGCACCGCCGTGCCCTCGACTGGATTGATTGACGTGGCAAACCGCTCCAAGAACCCCATGGTGGGAAAGACACTGCCCCTGTCGCATGAGCTCTTCGATTTTGCGGAGACCATCTTTGACGTGCTCGAGAGCCGTCAGGTCACGCTTTCCAAGAAGGGCGAGGACAAGGGCGTCCGCCTGAGCTTTGAGGGCTTCCCGTATCTCATCGTGTGGAGTAAGCCCGAGGGCGATTTTGTGGCAGTTGAGCCCTGGGGCGGCCTTTCGACCTGCTCCGATGAGGACGACGTGCTTGAGCATAAGCGCGGCTGCCTTGTCGCCAAGCCCAAGGAGACCGTCGTTCGCTCGTTCACGATTGAGATTCTGTAATTCCGTTTTGTCGACTCGTATCGCGAGGCATAAGGAGCCTGCGAGATAAGGAGCTAAAAATGATCCTCACCGTTACGATGAACCCGTCTGTCGATACGCGCTATCAGCTCGATGAGCTCATTATCGACGACGTCAACCGTGTGGCGCCCGAAAAGACCGCCGGCGGCAAGGGCCTCAACGTGGCCCGTGTGCTGGGTCAGCTGGGCGACGACGTTGTGGCAACCGGTCTACTCGGCGGCCACATGGGCGCTTACATGGCCGAGCTCATGGATGCCAACGGCATTAAGAATGATTTTGTACCCATCAAGGGCGAGACTCGTATTTGCCTCAACATCCTCCATGCCGGCAACCAGACCGAGCTGCTCGAGAGCGGCCCGACAATTGCCCCCGAGGAGCTCGATGCCTTTACCGCCAAGTTTACCGAGCTTGCGGGCAAGGCCGACGTCGTCACCATTTCGGGTTCGCTGCCCCGCGGTGTCGAGGCAGACTACTATGCCAAGATCACGGGCATTGCCGAGAACGCCGGCGCCAAGGTGCTGCTCGATACCTCGGGTGCTTCGCTCGAGGCTGCGCTCAAGTCCGAGGTCAAGCCCGAGCTGGTCAAGCCTAACCTGACCGAGATCAACGGCCTTCTGGGCACGAGCTTTACCACCGACGATGTGGACGAGCTCCGCGCCGCGCTCGCCTCTGACGCCCGCTTCTCCGATATCCCCTGGGTCGTCGTGTCCATGGGCGCTGCCGGCTCCGTTGGTTTCCACAATGGCCGTGCGTTCCGCGCCAAGACGCCCGATATCCCTGCCGTTAACGCCACGGGCTCTGGTGACTCCACTATCGCAGGCTTCGCACATGCCATCGCTGCTGGCGCAGACGACGAGACGGTGCTGCGTACCGCCAACACCTGCGGCAAGCTCAACGCCATGGATCCCATGACCGGCCATCTGGTCATGGACCGTTGGGACGAGGTCTACAACGGCGTTGTCGTGACTGAGCTGTAGGAGCTTGTGCCGCGGCCCCGGCATCGGTTGTTTGCTTGTGGTTAGAGCCGACGACAAGTGCGGTAGCATTATGCCGGGGCGCGACGCCGAGTATGTCGTGTTCAATCCCGACCTTAGCCTGGTCGAGACGTATGTAGGTGGCAACAGCGTCGGTAACGCGTTTATCGAGTAGCCGCCAAAGAAACGATCCGAGAGGGGATTTAGATGATTTACGGTGCACTGGGCGATATCGAGGAATACCGCGGAATGCTCAAGGGCCTCGACGTGCTAATCGATTGGCTCGAGGAGAACGATCCGGCGAAGCTCGAGGTTGGCAGCCATCCGATTCTGGGCGACAAGGTCTTTGCGAACGTCATGGCACCCACGACGCGCCCCGAGTCCGAGGCTCACTATGAGACGCATCAGCGCTATCACGATCTGCAGATCGACGTCGAGGGTCGCGAGGCCTTTAAGGTGGCCACGGGCAGCCTGACGCTGGTCCAGGAGTTTGACGAGAAGGACGACTACGATCTGGTCGATTCCGACGCTTCGATCGCCGGCGATCTTGCCGACGACAAGTTTGCGCTGTTCGTTGCCGGCGAGCCTCATATGCCCACGCTCGAGTTCCCGGGCGATGGCGCACAGCCGGTCAAGAAGATTTGCTTTAAGCTGCTTGCAGATGCTTACTGGGAGGAGTAGCGTGCTGCTCGGCTGAGCTGTTCGTTTGATGGCGTGATTCCCCTATAGAAATCACGCTAGGACCCCGCCAAATGCGTTTTCCCTTGGGGATCACGTTTGGCGGGGTTTTCTGTTTTTGAGTAGAAAGCGGTCAACGTGGCGATGCTTGGATTGGCGCACACGCACTCAAAATCGGCAACAAAAAAGCCGCCCGAAGGCGGCTATCTTGTGCAATGGAGCCAGCGACCGGGCTCGAACCGGTGACCCCCGCTTTACGAGAGCGGTGCTCTACCAACTGAGCTACGCTGGCGGCCATGTGGTGACGCAACTGGGGCGTCAACGGCTGTCTATGATACGGGACATCGCAAATCCGCGCAAGTGTTCTGACGGCTTTTCTCACTTTAAATGCACTAATATTGGAGACGTGATGTCTCGCTCTTACGGGTCTCAAACAGAATGGGGCAGCCATGGCTCAACCCAAGATCCTTCTCACGCGTATCGATGACCGTTTCATTTACGGGCAAGACGTTGAACTGTGGAACGAAGCCGTGGGTTCCAACCTTGTCCTAATCGTCAACGATGAGATCGCGGCGGATTCGCGCCAATGGGCACCCATGAGGGTGGCGGCGCCAGAAGGCGTTTGGACGCGGTTTTTCTCGGTGCAAAGGACCATCGACATCATTCATACCGCAACGCCGCGCCAATGGATTCTCATCATGGTGGCCTCACCCGCCGATGCGCTCGCGCTGGTTAAGGGTGGTGTGCCGATCACCAAGATCAGCATTGGCCATATGCAGGCGGGGGAGGGCAAGCACCCCATAACGCCCGCAGTCGCCGTAGACGATACGGACATCGCTGCCTTCAAAGAGCTACAAGAACTCGGCATAGAGCTAGAAATCCGTTACCTCCCCAGCTCCAATCCCGACCCCATCCAACTAGTCATTGGGGACGTTCTTAAATGACTAGTCAAACGGGACACCCTTGGCACTTGGGGACGTTCCTTATGTGCCGGCCTTTTAGGAACGTCCCCAAGTGTCGGCAGATTGGGACAGTCCTTCTCGCCAAACGTTAAAGACTGTCCCCAATGACTAGTCATTTAAGAACGTCCCCAATGACTAGGTAGAAAAACGCCCGTCGGCAGTGGTGCCGGCGGGCGCTGCTGTGCGATATGTTGCGTTGTGGGCTTAGTGCCTCATAAAGTGATATTCGATCACATTGCTGTAGGGGTGACCCGGGCCCACAATGCCCTGCGGGAACAGCGGCTGGTGCGGTGTGTCGGGGTACATCTCTGCCTCGAGGGCAAAGCCGGCGCCCCAGCCATAGTTAGCATCGTCCTTGGCGTGCTCGTCGCCCAGCCAGTTGCCGGTGTAGAGCTGCACGCCCGGGGCGGTGGTGTAGTAGTCCAGCTCGCGGCCGGTCCACATCTCCTCGACGTGCAGGGCGCGGCGCAGATTACGGCCGTACTGATAGCCATCGATGCACAGGCAGTGGTCGTAGCCGCGTGCCTGCTTAATCTGGGGATCGTCGGCCTCCATGCCAGGCGCGACGGGGCGCAGCTCACGGAAGTCAAACGGCGTGCCCTCGACCGGAGCGATCTCGCCGGTGGGGATATTCTGCTCGTTGATGGGCAGGTAGTGGGCAGCGTTGGCAACAAAGAAGTGCTCGCAGTCCATGCCGGCGTTATGGCCGGCAAGGTTAAAGTACGTGTGGTTGGTCATGGACACGTAGGTGGCGCGGTCGCTCTCGCAGCCATACTCGATGCGAAAGACGCCGGTGCGTGTAACGGTAAACACGGCCGTCAAGGTGCGGTTGCCGGGAAGGCCCAGTTCGCCATCCTCAAGCGAGGTGGTCATGCGCACGGCGTTATGGGCCTCGTCGAGCTCAACGTCCCACACGCGTTTATGCAGACCGTGCTCAAGATCGCTGTGCAGGTTGTTGGCGCCTTCGTTGGCCGGCATATGCCAGTCCGTACCGTCGATGGTGATCGTGGCGCCCGCGGTGCGGTTGGCCACAGGCCCGATGGTCGCGCCAAAGCAGGCGGGGTTGTCAAAGTAATCCTCGAGCTTATCGAAGCCCAGCACCACATCGCGCACGTTGCCGGGAATGTCGGGCACATCGATACCCAGCACGGTGGCGCCATAGTCCATAATGCGAACGCAGATCTCGGGCCCGTTGAGGGTGTAACGATGAACGGGGGTACCGCACGGCGCGGTGCCGAAAAGCTCGGAAGTGATCATTTGGTTCCTAACATCGAGGTATTTCCGACAAACTGTAGCGCGAACAAGCGAGATTATCACTACACCCCACTAAAGCAGGGGGTATTTTTCTCAAAAAAGTGATGATTGGAGCTGTGCGGGCGTTCATTTTTGACGCGCGCGAGTCTGATACAATTTGTTCGTTATTGTTTGAATTGACGTGAGCGTGGAACAGCGAGGACTCATCGTGATTAAAGCGGAGCGACAGGATAAGGTTCGGCAGCTGCTCGAGGAACAGGGAACGGTCTCGGTCAAGGAGATTTCGGATGCGTTAGGTGTCTCGGATATGACGATCCGCCGTGACCTTGAGGAGCTTGCGAGCCTGGGCGAGATCGAGCGCGTGCACGGCGGAGCCCGCAGTGCGCAGAGCCGTCCACACGCTATGCTGCGCCATGAGTATTCGCACAGCGAGAAGCGCACGAAACATGCCGAGGAAAAGTTGCAGATTGCGCGCCGTTCTGTGGAGCTTATCGAGGAAGGCTCGACCATCTTTTTGGGCACGGGCACCACGGTTGAGCAGATGGCCTCGATGCTGCCGGCGTTTCGCCTGCGCATTGTGACCAATTCGCTTTCGGTGTTTAACCTGCTCGAGGCGCGCGAAGACTGCGAACTGTGCCTGGTGGGCGGCGTGTACCGTCGCCGCACTGCCGCCTTTGTGGGCCCCACGGCTGAGGACACCTTGCGCGCGCTGGGAATCGACGCAGCCTTTATCGGCGCAAACGGCATTTTGGACGGCGACGTGTCTACGTCTAACATGGAAGAGGGCCGCATCCAGCAGCTCGCCTTTAGCAAGGCCGACTCGCGCTATCTGATCGCCGATTCCAGCAAGATTGGCAAGCGCGACTTCTACACCTTCTGCCGTCTGGACAGCCTGGACGCCGTGGTGTGCGAGCCGGGCATCGCCGCCGAAGATCGTGCCGCCATCGAGGAGCATACGCAGGTCATTTGCTAGCTAGCGCTACGGGATTGCCAACGGGCGATGCGGGAGGACTTTTACCTCCTGTCATTGTGGAAACCAGCGCGTCAGCGCTACGCGATATGACGCGCAAATGAGGACTCCGCTATCAAATTGTCTCAACCTGTGATATCTAGGCGGCCAAAAGCGAGTCAGATGTTACAGATCGAGATTTTTGGCTCGGCCTATTCCGTTTGTCTCGATCTGTAACAGCTAGGACCGAAAAATTCAGCTAGTTGTTACAGATTGAGATTGAGAGGATTGACCTGTGCATTCATCTCAATCTGTAACATCTAGACGTCCAAAACCGGTCTTAGTGTTACAGATTGAGACAATTCGGCGTGGTCTACCTTGTTTGTCTCGATCTGTAACGGTTAGGACTTAAAAACTCGGCTACGTGTTACAGATCGAGACAAAAGAAAAAGAACATTAGGACTTGAAAATAAAGTTTTGATAAGGGACCCGCCCAGTTAAGACGGTGCGGCAGACAATTGAGATTAGTTTGCCTCCGGAGTCGTAAGCATAATGAGTCAGTTCGATGACCGGAAGTTTTGCAACACTATAATTACTGGCTTCGGAATCGCTAAGCTGACGTGCTCTATAGCTTTCCCTAACAGATTGGATAGACTTGGACAAGTCGTCCATGATTCTGCTAAATGCCTGAAAATCTAACTGGTTATTCGGAACGCGCGACTTTGAAATGAAGAACGTATCAGCGCCTATGAAGCTGCCTTCAAGTTCGTAGGTCAATTCAAGACGCTGAATTTCATCGCGACTTTGACATCCAAATTGTTGGAGCATCATTACGGAAATTGGACGACCTGATGTGAGGCCGCCGAAATGTTTGGTGATGGCATCCGGATCAACGCCATCGCAATGGCTTGCAAAGTCAAAGTCTAAAAGTGAATTGAGCTCGCTAACGCGTTTCGGTGCAACAAACGATCCCTTACCTTGGATTCGATAGATACTTCCACGACGCTCCAGCTCACTCATGGCAAGTCGGACGGTTGTTCTGCTTACGGCGTATTCGTCGCAGAGTTCCATTTCTGTCGGAAGTTTATCGTCTGCTTGATATTCATCGACGATCTGCTTGAGCAGCGCGTCGGTGAGCTGTAAATAGAGTGGCCGTTTTTCGTGTGTATCGAGCATTAGAGCCTCAGTTTGCATGTTGGTTATACCTGATGGTTGCCTCAGTCGGGATGTAACGTGGGCAAGGTAACCTTAACGTATCACAGAGCGGCTCAGCATGACGATCTGATGCCTGTATCCACGAAGGGCTTGTCCGAGCGTGAAGATATTCTGGGGCAGGCAAATACCGTTCATGGAGTCCCCGATATGTTGGAGGTCAGCGCCGGCTGCTTTTGCTGCAAGGCCTATTTTCTTAATGGTCTCGCTGTCGCAGGAGTCTTGACTCGTCCCGTTCGCCGCCATGACGAGAACCTTCTCTTCAATTGACTTGCCTACGTTGTGGGATCGTACGAAGTCTACGATGGCGCGCAGGTCTGCTTCTTGGAAGCAAGGGACGGTGTAGGGGGCTGGCACGAGAAGGATATCGACGCCGAGGTCAACAAACTTGCGCGCAATTTCGAGCGTCATGACAGGTTCCGCAACGCCCGCTCCATGCATTTTTCCGGCTATGACCAGGCCATTGAAATGCTCTTTGGAGAGTTTAATCGAATGGGCGATTGCATCGTTGGAGACGCCGGTTCCAGGGTTGCCCGTCAGGCAGATAAAATCAAATCCGAGTTCGTTAGCCTTTTCTAAGGTCTTGGGAGAGACGCGACGACCCATGGGGATTTCCGTTCGGGATTCAGACATCTCTGCCTCGTTATCAACTGGCTCCAGATTGACGCCAATGGGCCTTCCGCACGCTCGCTTCACCCAAGTGACCGGGTTTTCATTGAGATCATCTGGAATACCGGCAATAACTGGATCGAACACATCGAGCGCGTTAAACAGAAGCAGGTCGGCACCTGCGGCACGTTCGATTTCTGCATTAGTAACGCCGCCGAGAAATTGGGAAGAGGGTACGTTTTCCGCCATGATGGTACGTCCCTCGGAAGCCAGAATTGCCTGTTTTAGATCCATGGGTGACGTAGCGGCAAAATCGGATGCGGACATGTTCAGTAATCGTTTGGGCATTGTTACTTCCTTTGACTAGAACGACAGGCTTGTGACATTGTCTCTAATATTGTTACAACAATATATTCAATATGTTATATCCAATCGGTGAACGGTTGCAAACTTATTGTACTGCTCGGAAAAAATAGCCTTTAGCTGGGAAAACATTATATTAATCAACTACCGTTCACCGAATAAGTATTTGAATTCTTGACATATCGACAAAGCGGAAAAAGAATTGGTTATGACAAATCGCGCAAATGATATTACATTTCGCACAAGAACGTATTCACTTACATAAGTGGATACAAACGGGGACGACGACGGTTGAGTCCGGATAAATCGTTGTGTGCCCGGGAATCATGAAAGGATGTGTTATGGACGCTATCGTCAAATTCCTTGAAAAACACCAGCCCCTCTTCGACAAAATCTCGAGGAACATTTATCTGGTGGCGATTAAGGATGGCTTTCTCTCGAATATGCCAATTGTGCTGTTCTCGAGCCTGTTCCTTCTTCTTTCGACGCTCCCTGCCTATGTAGGCATCACGCTTCCGTCTGAGGTGCTGGATTTCTTCAATAAAATCTATGCATATACCATGGGACTTCTTGGCATTATGGTGGCCGGCACCACGGCGAGCTCACTTGCCATGTCGATGAACCGTCGCATGCCTTCGGGTAAATCTCTCAACCCCACCTCGTGCATGGTTTGTGCCATGTGCGGCATGCTCTTGCTATCGGTGACGAACGATGTTGTCTCGATTGGCGGAGCAGATACATCTGTTTTTGAAACCGGCTATATGGGAACCAAGGGTTTTCTCGCTGCGTTCGTAGCCGCATTCTTGACCGTTAATATCTATAAGGTGTGCATTAGCCATAATGTGACGATCAAGCTTCCCAAAGAGGTCCCTGGCTCTATTGCGCAGAGTTTTCGCGATATCTTTGCATTTGGGTTTTCGATCCTTGCGTGCGCTTTTATCGATCTTGCGAGCCGCAAGCTGCTTGCTGTGCCGTTCGCCAATTTGGTATCCGCTCTCATCTCGCCGCTGTTCTCCGCGGTCGACACCTATCCTGGCATGGCGCTTATCGAAGGCGCGGTCGCGCTTTTCCAATTTATGGGTATCCACGGTGCTTCGGTTGTCATGAGTCCGATCAATGCTGCGCTCTACGGCAATACCGTTACCAATCTTGAGGTTTTCCAAGCAGGTGGACACCCGTCAATTGCTCTCACGCAGGACTTTACAAGCTTCATCGGCGGTCTGGGCGGTTCTGGCTGCACGTTCATCGTTCCTATTATCCTGATCATGTTTATGCGCTCCAAGCAGCTTAAAGCCATGGGCAAGGCATCGATTATCCCGGTGATTTTTGGAGTTAACGAGCCCGTTCTCTTCGGTATGCCGATTGTTCTCAATCCCTATATGTTCGTGCCCTTCCTAGTGGCTCCTATGGTCAACGCCATTATCGGTAAATTTTTCATTGACGTCATTGGAATGAACGCCCCCATGTATACCATGCCGTGGGCGCTTCCCGGCCCAATTGGTGCGTTCCTCACCACGGGTCTCGATCTGCGTTCTCTCGTATTGATGGCAGTGCTGTTGGTCGTTGACTTTGTGATTTACTATCCGTTCTGCAAGGCGTATGACCATCAGCTTTGTTTGGAAGAGTCTGCAAAGGAGACTGCAGGAAACTCGGATGCAGATGCTATCGCCGCACAGGAAAATGTCGCAAAAGCTCTCGAGGCGGTAAAGGACAAGGCGGAGCAGATCCGCGTGCTTGTGCTTTGCCAGGGTGCCGGCACTTCGACTCTCTTGGCAAATGCTCTTCGCGAAGGTGCCGCTGCTAAGGGTATCGATCTGGTATCTCAGTCCGGTGCGTACGGAAGCCACTATGAGACGATGGATCAGTACAACGTGATTGTTCTGGCGCCCCAGGCACGCATGTACTATGACGCTATGAAGGCCGATACCGATCGCCTTGGAATTAAACTGCTCACCACAAGGGGCAAGGAGTATATCGACCTTACCAACGATCCCGAAGGTGCAATTGACTGGATCGTTCAGGAGCTGGCCAAATAGTGGATGCACTTCGTCGTTGATTCGTCGGTGTATGGTACGGCCCCGCAGCTTATTGAGCTGCGGGGCCGTATTTTGTTGAGTATCTAATTGAGACAATGAGCGCAACCGTCGTGAGATCGCATTGGCGCTCTCCGAGTCACCGACAAACTGCCTTCCATCTATGTGACCAATTCGCTTTCGGCCTTTAGCCTGCTCGAGGCGCGCGAGGATTGCGAGCTGTGCCTGGTGGGCGGCATGTACCGTCGCCGCACCGCTGCCTTTGTGGGCCCCATGGCCGAGGATACCCTGCGCGCACTAGGGACTGACACGGCGTTTATCGGTGCCAACGGCATTCTGGACGGCGACGTGTCCACGTCCAACATGGATGAGGGCCGCATCCAGCAGCTCGCCTTTAGCAAGGCCGATACGCGCTACCTCATCGCCGACTCCAGCAAGATCGGCAGGCGCGACTTCTACACTTTCTGCCGCCTGGACAGCCTGGACGCCGTGGTGTGCGAGCCGGGTATTACCGCCGAGGATCGTGCCGCCATCGAGGAACACAAGCGGGTCATCTGCTAGCTAACGCTGCAGGCGATACTTCTGCCCCCTGCCGGCGCGGGGGTACCGCTTTACAATGACGCGCAAATAACTTTGGGCAACAAGGATGAGGCTATTCTAAGATATGACTAGACTCCGTATTTCGTCTTTATGTCCATTGAGAATGAATCGTAGTCTTCATAGAGCCCTTCTCTGCTTTCATCCTCGGCGTGGTTTACACGTTCAAGGAGCTTATCCTTTGGAGCCTCTTTTGTTATTGCGGCCTCGCTATCGGGTATTGCGGCTTGCAAGAATAGTTCTAGAGCATGGACGTCTTTGAGTATGTAGCCCGTCGAACGACCCGCTCCTGTTTTTTCGATTGCGCTGCAACTAACAAGCTGACCGAGGGTTCGTTTAACGGTTACCTCGCTGATATCGGGGCAGTTGGACCGGATGTCGGATTTCTTAATGACGCCGGGTCTCTGTTGAAATAGAACAGCGATGCGCGCTTGCTTCGACATGGGACGAGTGCTTGATTCAATTAAGGTACGCTGCTCGAGCTGTCGGTAGGCTGCCAGGGTTGTTCCGAGCATGAAACGGATAAAGGGTACTTCGGTGTTTTGATTTTCATTCCATCCAGTGGAGCTTGCAGCGAGGGCGTTGTAGTAAAGCGCTTTGTTGTCTTCAATAAGTCGTTCGATGCTGATGTAACGCGCAACGTCGTATCCAGTCTTTTCGAGCAGCAGCGTTGTAAGGAGCCGGCTCATCCTGCCATTGCCATCGTTGAAGGGATGAATGCTAACAAAATCGAAGATAAAGCGGAGCGATATAAGGAGGGGATCGCAAACTTGGCGAGATAAAGCATCGTTGAGGGACTGGCAGGCTTCTTTAATAAGTCCCGGGGTTGCTAGAGCCGAAGGGGGCCTAAAGCGCACAAATCGATTACCTTGATCGTCAATGGAGACGATTTCGTTATCGCTATCTTTCCAATGGCCTCCATACGAGATTGCCGTGTGCGCCATGAGGTCACGATGCAACTGCAGAATGACCGATGGCGTTACGGGAATGGAATCGTGTTGCTCGTGAATAAGCGACAGCACATCTCGGTATCCAGCGATTTCTTCCTCTGCGCGGGAGCTTGGCTTGGCGGAATACGCCATGATCGCTTTGAGTCTTTTTTGGGTGGTAACAATTCCTTCAAGTCCGTTGGAGGATCGGGTGCTTTGGATCTTAGCCTCCTCCATTAGGGACGATAGAAGCTCGGGTTTGACTTGACTCAGAGCAAGCTGACGGCCTTTATGCTCGCGTATCGAGAGGAGGAGGTTGGTGATTGGAGTTGCTTCGAGTTCCGCTGGGACTGTGGTGTAATCGAACTGGCGCATGCGGCTCCTTTCGGTATCACGAACATACTTTCGATATCATAATATCATTAAATGATACCGAAAATATGTTCGTGATACCGAAAACTGGAAACCATGGTTCATATCTGCTTGGAAAGTTCGGATTTGACTATCTTATTGTCTCGATCTGTAACAGTTAGACGGTTAAAAGTGGGCTACGTGTTACAGATTGAGATCTTTCAGCCCTGGTCGCCCGTTCGTCTAAATCTATAACAGTTAGGATTGAAAATCCCTGCTAGATGTTACAGATCGAGACGAATGATCCGCTCGAGCCCACCAAAAACAAAAAGGCCGCATATGAATCCGTGGAGGGATTCGCATGCGGCCGACAGGGGATACGCGGCTGAAGTTAGGCCATGAGCAGGCCGGTCTCTGCGACGTTCTTGTACCAGTACGCGCTCGCCTTGGGATAGCGCTTCTGGGTCTCAAAGTCGATGTAGAACAGGCCGTAGCGCTTGTTATAGCCGTTGGTCCAGGAGAACTGGTCCTGCAGCGACCACACAAAGTAACCGTCGACGTTTACGCCGCCGTCGATCGCCTTGAGGATCCATGCGAGATGCTGGCGCATGTAGTCGATGCGAGGGGCGTCGTCGATAAAGCCGTCCTCAAAATCGTCCTTATAGCCCATGCCGTTCTCGGTGATGTAGATCTTCTTGTAGTTGGGGTAATCGTTCTTAATGCGGAGCAGTAGGTCGTACAGGCCCTCGGGATAGATGATCCAGTCCCAATCGGTAGTGGGTACGCCTTCGCGCACGCATGACTCGCCCACGCCCTTGAGGAACCAGCGCGAGGAGCCCTTGTCGCCGGTGCCATTGTGGTTGATGTCGTTTTCGCCCTCGGCGGCACGCAGGAACTGGCACTTGTAGGTGTTGACGCCCAGGCAATCGTTGTAGGGGAGCGCGGCGGTCAGCGCGGCGATGTCCTCGTCGCGAACATCGAGCTCGCCGCCGGCGATATGGGCCAGCTTGGTCGCAGCCTCCATGGTATCGGCTGCATAGTGGCCGCGGAAGGTGGCGTCGAGTACCCAGCGGTTGTTGATGACGTCGGCCATGCGAGCCGCCTCGCAGTCGGCGGCGTTGTTGGGGTCGAGGGGATATTTGGGCTCCAGGTTCTGGACAATGCCGATCTCGCCCTCAAAGCCGCCCTCATGGAAGGCGACGACAGCCTTGGCGTGGGCCACCATCATGTTGTGCATGAGCTGAAAGGCCTTGTCCAGGCGATACTTCTCGCCGTGCGGCCAGTTGCCGACGATAAAGCTGCCCTCGGCGGTCGCGGGAATCTCGTTAAACGTGAACCAGTGCTTGACCTCGGTGAACTCGGCAAAGCAGAACTTGGCGTACTCGACAAAGGCGTCGATCGTCGTGCGCGTCAGGAAACCCTCGCCGCCGTTCAGGTAAAAGGCCTCGGGCGTATCGAAGTGATCGAGCGTGACATAGGGGATAACGCCGGCTTTGTTGCAGGTGGCGAAAAGCTCGTGATAGAAGGCAACACCCTCGGGGTTGATCTCGCCAGTACCGTTGGGGAAGATGCGGCTCCAAGCGATGGAGACGCGAATACCGTTGATGCCGAAGCGCTGGCACAAGTCGATATCGACCGGATATTTGTTGTAGAAGTCGCTTGCAGGATCGGGGGAGAAGCGACCCTGGGCAGCCAGGAAATCGTCCCAGGGTACTTTGCCCTTGCCGTGCGTGCGGGTCTCGCCCTCAACCTGGTAAGCGGCGGTGGCGCCGCCAAACACAAAGCCGTCGGGGAACTGCATGGGATTGGTCATGAGTCATCCTTTCTGTGGGATACGAATAGGGAGAGGTGCCCGAACTGGGGATCCGGGCACCAACAGAGGGAGGAGCTAGTCGAGGTTCTCGCGGAGCCACTTGATGGCGCCAGCGGGGTCGCGGGTGAGGTCGATATATTCCTTACCGCGCGGAGCGAGCAGCTTAATGCCCAAGCGATCGGTGTCGGCCTTCATGTCGTTGTAGTAGCTACGGACCTGCGGGGCAAGCACGATGACGTCGTACTGATCCATGATGGCAGTGTGCTGACCATAGGCGCCTGCGGAGGAAGCGATGTTCTCTCCGGTCTGCGCAGCACCTTCCTTGATGGCGTTGGCGAGCATGGCAGAGGTGCCGGCGCCGGCGCACAGGACGAGGACCTTCAGACCATCGACATCCTTCTTAGCGGATGCGTCGGCGGCGGGCTCGGGCTGATCGGCGACAGGCTTGCTGTCGGCGGCAGCGGCGGTCGGCTCGACGGAAGCGGTAGCTTGCTCGACAGCGGGCGCAGAGGTGCTGGCGGCGATGGCGGCAGCACCATCGGACTCGAGACCCAGCTCGGCGGCACGCTCGGCCTCCTGGTCGCAGAGCAGCTTATCGTACGCCTTCAAGAACGGCAGGTAGATGATGGCGTCCAGCAAGATGATGATTGCGACAAACACCAGGGCGATAAGCTGGAAGTTCGTGGTGATGAAGATGCCGATGGGGGCAGGGGTAGCCCAAGGCACCACGAAGGAGAAGCCGTTCATGCCCACGTTATCGATAAAGAACTTGGCAACACTCACGTTGACGCAGCCGGCGGCAACAAAGGGGATGAGCATGTAGGGGTTAAGGATCATCGGCGCGCCAAAGAGCAGCGGTTCGTTGACGGCGAAGGCAACAGGAACGATCGAGGCCTTGCCGACGGCTTTGAGCTGCTTGGACTTCATAAAGAGAATCAGCAGAAGCGGCACGATGAACGTGGCGCCGGTGCCGCCGAACTCACCCACGAGCGACATGTTAAAGGTGAGGGAGTGGGCGGGGTGGCCGCCTGCCAGCAGAACCTGCAGGTTTTCGGCCTGGTTGGCAAGACGGATGGGGTCGATGCCCGGCTGGACGATCGAGGGGCCGTGGACGCCGATGAACCAGAAGAACGCGGTGGCTGCCTGAATAAGGATGAGTCCGGGGTAGGTCTCTGCCGCAGTGAAGAGCGGGGAGAGCAGTTTGATAAGCAGCTCGGAGAACGGAACGCCCATGAGGTTGCGCACGATGACATCGATGATGCCGCAGATGATGACGGCACCGCCAAAGGGGATAATGTCGCGGAAGTTCTGAGCGATGGCGCCCGGGACCTCCTTGGGCAGCTTAATGGTCAGATCGCGCGAGACGCAGAATTTGTAGACCCACACGGTAATGAACGCGGCGATATAGGCCGAGAACAGACCGCGCGTGCCCATGCTGGTGCAATCGAAGACCGAAAGTTCGGAGCCGTTGAACTTGGTGGTGAACTGCGTGACTGCGAGCAGCAGCATGCTGCACTGGGCGGCAACCATGGTGGAGCCGTCGTTGAGCACCTTGCCGGCGGGCATGCGACGGTTCATGGAAGCCGTAAAGTTCTTGGCGGTGGTGCCGGCAACCATGATGCCCATGACGCCCATGGTGAAGTTGTACAGCTTGTTGCACCAGTCGATGAGCGGCTGGGGCAGCGTGATGCCAACTACGCTAGGAAGGGTGGCAATCAGTAGGAAGATCGAAGAGGTGAGGACGATGGGCATGCACCCAAGGAATCCGTCCTTAATGGCCTGGAGGTAGATGTTCCTCGAGATCTTCTCAAAGAACGGTTGATGCTTTTCGAGCATCTTTACGATGGCGTCCATAGAGCTCCTTTGCTGCTCGATGCGCGATACATGTGGATGGAACTGGTCGTCGATGGATGGTCAGGACTGCCCGGAAACCTTCCTGCTTAAGGAAGGCATTGCGAAATGACAACGTTGTCATTTCGTTAATGACAACGTAAGACATTTTTGGAAGAGCAACAAGGATTTACGGGTGAACGGTCGATATTGTCCGATAAACGGCTGATTTGTCAGTCGGGCAGGTAGTGTATGCTAGAACGCAAAGAACGATCGATAGGGAACCGACTGGAGAAGCAGTGGCAACGATGGACAAGAAAAATGTCTCAATGAACGATGTGGCAGTTGCCGCGGGCGTTTCTCTCAAGACGGTGTCGCGCGTGATCAACGAGCCCGATAGCGTGCGCGAGTCTACACGCGATAAGGTTCATTCGGCCATGGAGGCGCTCGGGTTTCGAGCCAACTTTGCCGCGCGTTCGCTCAAGTTGGGCCGTTACGGGTGCATCGGCGTGGTGCTGTTCCACTTGTCGGGCGGCAACGTGGACATGATTGACGGTATCGCCGATGCCGCCGAAGAGCGAGGCTTTGCGCTCACGATGATTAAAAAGCGGGCGGGGGAGAAGATGACCCTTGCCGAAGCGGCACGTAGGATGTCGCAGCTTCCCGTCGACGGCATGATTTTCAACCTGCGTCAGATGGTCGATGACTTTGATACCTTTGAGGCGCCGAAAGACCTCAAGACGGTGATTATTACGCCGATGGAGCATCCTACCTGCTCCACCGTCAGTGACGATCAAGAGGACGGCGCGCGCATGGCATGCGAGTACTTCTTGAATCACGGGCACAAGAACGTGTACTTCGTTTCTGGTAAAAAAGAGTCACTGTCGAGCCAGTGCCGAATGAAAGGCTGGCGAGCGGCGCTCGAGGCGCGTGGCATTGAGCCGCCTGAGCCTCTACAAGGCGATTGGAATGCGGATAGTGGCTACGCCGCGGGCCTTGTGCTTGCCGATAAGCCCGATTGCACGGCGGTCCTCGCCGCTAACGACTGCATGGCAAACGGCGTGATGATGGCTCTACGTGACAAAGGGCTCAGTGTGCCCGACGACGTGTCCGTGATTGGCTTCGACGATGAGCTCTACAAGACGATTCCCAACTCGATTCTGACGTCGGTGAAGTTTCGCCACCGCGAACTGGGCATCCGTGCGCTTAACGAGGTCGTCGCAGGTCTGGAAGCCCCGAGCTCCAGAAGCCGTACGCTCGTCTCGGGCGTGTTGGTCGAGCGTTCCAGTGTGAAGGATCTGCGGGCGTAGACGTGCTCGGCCTGCTCGTCTAAATCTGTAACAGGTGGGACCCGAAAACTCGGCTAGATGTTACAGATTTAGACAATTCGGCCCGGCTTATTCCGTTTGTCTCGATCTGTAACAGTTAGGAGTGAAATGACCAGCCAGATGTTACAGATCTAGATTGATTGGATTGACCCATCTGTTTGTCTCGATCTGTAACATCTAAGCGGTCAAAAGCGGTCTACATGTTACAGATTGAGATTTTCGGCTTGGCCTGTGCGTTCACCTCGATCTGTAACAGCCAGGACCGAAAAACTCGGCTAGATGTTACAGATTGAGATGAACAGGAGGACGGGTGCGGTCTAAACAAAATGGCCCGCGCATCATACATCGATGCACGGGCCATTTATTGTCTGCGAGCGGCAGGTGGTGTCAGCGTCTTATGCCTCGAGGTTTTCCTCGATCCAGGCGACGGCACCCTTGGGATCCTTAGTGAGGTCGATGTACTGTTTGCCCTTGGGCGACAGCAGCGTGATGCCCAGGCGGTCGGTGTCGGCCTTCATTTCGTTGTAATAGGTGCGAACCTGCGGAGCCAGGACGATGACGTTGTACTGGTCCATGATGGCGTAGTGACTGCCGTAGGCACCGGCGTTGGCGGTAATGTCGATGCCCAGCTCGTCGGCGCCTTCCTTAAGCGCGTTGGCGAGCAGTGCAGAGGTGCCGGCGCCAGCGCACAGAACCAGAACCCTCAGATCCTTGCCCTTAAGGGCGGACGGAGCTGTGGAGGCCTCAGTGGCAGAAGCGGTCTCGACAACAGGAGCCTCAACGGCGGGGGCGTCAGCGGTCTTGACGGTCTTGGTCTCCTCGGCCTCTTCTTCGGCCAGGGTCTCGGCCTCCTGCTTGCACAGGACGTTGTCGTAGGCCTTGCAGAACGGGTAGTAGATCAAGAAGTCAACGACCAGCAGGACGACAACCAGGACCAGAGAGATCGGCTGGAAGTTGGTGTCGATGAAGGTGCCGATCGGTCCGGGGAGTGCCCACGGCATGGCATAGATAAAGCCGTTCATACCCAAAAAGTCGATGAAGAACTTACCAATGAGGACGTTGGCCACGGGGGCAAACAGGAACGGGATCAGGAAGTACGGGTTGAGGATGATGGGCGCGGCGAACAGCAGCGGCTCGTTGACGGCGAACATCACCGGTACGACAGAGGCTTTGCCGACGGCCTTGAGCTGCTTGGAGCGCATAAAGAGCAGGAAGATGATTGGGACAATGAACGTGGCGCCGGTGCCGCCGAGTTCGCCGATGTAGTTACCGAAGTTCTCGGTCAGGGCGAGGGCGGGGTGACCGCCGGCCTGCAGCGTGGCGAGGTTGGTGGTGATGTTGCCAAACAGCGCGGCGTTGAGGGCAGGCTTAACGACCGAGGGGCCGTGGATGCCCATGAACCAGAACAGCGGGATCATGAACCAGATGAGGGCGAGGCCGGCGTAGGAATCGGCAGCGGCGAACAGCGGGCTCACCAGCGTGGAGATGACGTTGGCAAACGGGACGGCCAAGCAGGTGCGGCAGATAACGTCGATGACGGCGACAAACAGGATGGAGAAGCTGAAGGCGAAGATGTCGCGGAAGTTCTGGGCGATGGCGCCGGGGACTTCTTTGGGCAGCTTGATGGTGATGTCTCGCTTAATGCAGAAGGCATAGATGTTGACCGTGGCAAATGCGGCGACAAAGGAGCTCAGTAGGCCCTTGGTGCCCATGTTGTCGGTAAAGAACACCGAGACATCGGCGCCGTCGATCTTGGCACTCGTCTGGGTAACGGCCAAGATGAGCATAGCGCACATGGCGGCGACCATGGTGCTCGTGGCGTTGATGGCCTTGCCGGCAGGCATGCGGCGGTTCTTGGAGCCGGTCAGCGCGCTTGCGGTGGTGCCGGCGACCATGATGCCCACGACGCCCATCGTGAAGTTGTAAACCTTGTTGCAGAAGTTCACGACGTCGACGTTCCACCAGTCGGGCAGCGTAAAGCCGCCGACCGTGGCGACAACGCCCGGCAGGGTCGAAATAAGCAGGAAGACAGAAGAAGACAGGATGATGGGCATTGCTGCCAAAAAGCCGTCTTTAATGGCCTGAAGGTAGATGTTCTTAGAGACCTTGTCGAAGTACGGCTGACCTTTCTCCAAGAACTTAACGATCGATTCCATAGTTCACGCTCCTCTTTGCATGAAATCTTAATGGCATGGACGTTGAAAACCTATATGGTCTCCCGCTTGCTAAAAGCCCGGGTGCAGGCGGGGTCGGTCCCAGGGAGAGAGGGGAGCGGCTGGGTTTGTATCGCATAGGGCCGCTCCCTTCTCGGGGGAAAGCGAGGCGATGCGCTACTGCGCGTCCGCCATAGTGTCGGCGAGCTCCTTATACCAGAGTGCCGACTGCTTGATGTAGCGTTTTTGCGTGTCGAAGTCGATGTAGAACAGGCCGTAGCGCTTGTTATAGCCATTGGCCCACGAGAACTGGTCCTGCAGGCTCCAGATAAAGTAACCCTGGACGTCGACGCCTTCGGCGCGCGCCTGGAGCACCTTCTCCATGTGCTGGTCGACAAAGTCGATGCGCTCGGGATCGGCGACGATGCCGTTTGCGTCGGGCTCGGGGTCCTTGTGGCCTAGGCCATTTTCGGTGATATAGATGACGGGGAGGTTGGGATAGGTGGCGCTGATGTGCTTGAGCGTGTCGTAGAGGCCTTGCGGGTAGATGAGCCAATCCCAGTCGGTGGTGGGGATACCCGGCATATCGACCTGCTGCCCGACGCCCTTAAACTTAAAGCACGAGGTGCCCTTGTCACCGGTGCCGTTAAAGCTGTTGGTGGACTCGCCATCGTAGGCGGCGATAAACGCCGACTGATAGTAGTTGAGGCCGAACATATCGTTGCGGGGCGCCGCCTTGGCGAGCTCCTCCATGTCGCTGTCCTCAACCGTAAGTGTGGCGTTGTTGGCACGCAGAATCTCGTTGATGAGTGAGAGGGTGCGCGCGGAGTAGTGACCCAGGAAGGCGCCGTCCATGATGAAGTCGGTGTAGAAGGCGTTGTACAGGTCGGCGGCGTGCTGGTCGGCGGGCGAGTCGGTGGCAGGATATGCCGGCGTCAGGACGTTGACCATGCCAATGCGTCCGCCCAGGTGCTCGGTCTCGTCAAGATCCTTATACAGGTTGACGGCGCGGGCGTGGGCAACGAGCTCGTTGTGCTGGCTCTGGATGCCGCTCGTCACATCAAAGTGATGGTTGGGCGGGAAGTTGCCTTGGATGTATTGGGAGTGCGAGAGGCTGATGAGCTCGTTGATGGTGAACCAATTCTTGACCTCGCGGAACTCGCGGAAGCAGAACTCAGCATAGCGCACATAGGCGTCGACGGTCTTGCGGTTGAGCCAGTCGCCCTGGTTGAATAGGGCGGCGGGGGAGTCAAAGTGATGCAGGGACACATAGGGCTCGACGCCATACTTTTTGCAGCAGGCGAACAGCTCGTGGTAGTGCTTAACGCCCTCGGCGAGGGGCTCGGCATCGTCGCCGTTGGGGAAGATGCGGGTCCAGGCGATGGACACACGGATGGCGTTGAGTCCATGCTCGGCAGAAAGGCGGATATCCTCCTCGTAGCGGTTGTAGAAATCACTGGCCGGGTCGGGCAAAAAGCGACCCTGGGCGACAAGGTAATCGTCCCACATGGTCTTACCCTTGCCTGCCACCTTCGTGGAGCCTTCCGTTTGGTACGCGGCGGTTGCGGCGCCCCAAACAAAGCCCTTCGGCAGCTGCTGTACGCGGTTTAGCAAAGACATATGCATACACCCTCTCGTCTCGCTGTTCGATATTGTTCGTTTGCGCTCAGGAGGCTCCCTGGTTAGCGTTCAGCGGTGAAAAAGCCCGATAAACACTATCTTAAAATGATTAGAACCAAAATGAGCACGTGAACATTTGACAATGAGCACGTTAACATCCGGCTGGGATGTATAGAAACAAAACAACTTCAAACAGTCGCGAACGGTTGTATTTGTTCGGTAAGCGGTTTTGATTGACAGAAGTTTTCATGTTGTGGTATATGGCTCGGGTATCATGAGCACGTTATCAATGTATGTACGATGCGCCATGGGCGCGGGGAATAGTTGGGAAGCAGGTTAGCGTGGAAGGCATGGCTCAGCAGACAAGGAATGGTCGTTCGGCGAGTGCGGCAGAGGTTGCGGCGCTCGCTGGCGTGAGCCGCCAGACTGTGTCTCGCGTGGTCAACGGTATGCCCAACGTGACGGAAAAGACGCGCAAGCGTGTGCTGGCCGCCATGGAAGAGCTGGGCTTTCGTCCCAATTTTGCTGGAGCGGCGTTGCGCGGCGGGTCGTATCGTTCTATTGGCCTGTGCATGTACAACATCACACGTGTCGGTAACCTGGCGACGCTCGAGGGTATCATGCAAGCGGCGCGCGAGCACGATTTTGCCGTCACTATGATCGAGATGGGCGGCGACAAGCCCTATGCACTTGCCGATGCCTCGCGCCGCATGGTCGAGCGACCCGTCGACGGCATGATTCTCAACATGAACCGCATGGCTCCCGATTTTGAGGAGTTTGTTCCCCAGCCGGGAGTGCGAACGGTCATCCTGTCCATGTATGCGCATCCGCGCTGCACGACGATCGACTCCGACCAGTATGGTTCGTGCGAGCTGTTGACCAATTATCTGCTGGAACATGGTCACTCGAATATGCGGTTTGTGGCGGGTCCGGAAAGCTCGATTTCCTCGCGTTTTCGTGAGGCCGGTTGGCGCGATACGCTGGGTCGTGCTCATGTCGATGCCGCTCCGATGCTGCGTGGCGATTGGAGTGCGGACAGTGGGTACGCCATGGGCGAGCGGATTGCCGCCGAGGTGCTTGCCGGCGGGTCGCAGGCGCCGACTGCCGTGCTTGCGGCAAATGACCAGATGGCGCTGGGTGTTATCGCCGCGCTCGAGAATGCGGGCCTGTCCGTGCCTGACGACGTGAGCGTGGTTGGTATCGACGACGCACTCGAGGGACTTGTTCCTCACAATCGGCTGACGACGCTGCGATTTGATTTGCGCGGTGTCGGTAAGCTTGCGTTTGAGGCGGCGATTGGAGAGAACTCGTCTATCGAGGCGATTCATGTGCCGAGTACGCTGGTCGAACGCTCGACTGTTAGGGACATACGGGGTTAGGTCCTACTCCGTTTGTCTCGATTTGTAACAGGTAGACGGTCAAAAGCGGGCTACGTGTTACAGATTTAGATTCTTCGGAAAGAGCAATCCTGTTCATCTTAATCTGTAACAGTTAGGACCGAAAAACTCGGCTAGATGTTACAGATCGAGACAAACGGCTTCCGACCTGCACAAAAAGACCGGGGGCGGCGCGCCGTGTGACGTGCCGCCCCCGGCTGAGAAATGGGGACAGGTTATGTGGGCAGGCAACCCCGCTAGTCTTTAGTCCAGACGACGGGTCTGCGCCACGTGCTTGTACCAGTAGGCGCTTGCCTTGGGCGTGCGCTTCTGGGTTTCAAAGTCAACGTAAAAGAAGCCGTAACGCTTGTTGTAGCCATTGGTCCAGGAGAACTGATCCTGCAAGCTCCACAGGAAGTAGCCACCTACGTTGACGCCCACCTCCATGGCCTTGAGCAACCAGCGCAGGTGCTGCTCGATGTAGTCGATGCGCGGCTGATCGTCCACAAAACCGTCCTTGTAGGGGTCCTTGTAGCCCATGCCGTTCTCGGTGATGAAGATCTGCTTGTAGTTGGGGTAGCGCTGCTTAATGTAGACGAGCAGATCGAACAGACCCTCGGGATAGATGATCCAGTCCCAGTCGGTGGTGGGGATGCCGGGCTTGTTCACATGCTCGCCAATGCCCTTGACGCGCCAGCGACCGGTGCCCTTCTCGCCCGTACCGTTGTGGTGCAGGTCGTTCTCGCCATCGTAAGCCTTCAAAAAACGGCACTGGTAGTTGTTGACACCCAGGTAGTCGTTGTAGAGCGCTGCCTCGCGCATAATCTCGAGGTCCTCGTCCAGGATCTCGATGGTGCCGCCCGAGACGGCAGCCAGGCGGTTGGCGCACTCGAGGGTGTCGGGCGCGTAGTCGCCGCGGAAGGTGGCGTCGAGCAAAAACTGGTTTTGCAGCACGTGCTCGTTGTTGGCGGCCTTGATGTCGGCGGGGTCGTTCTCGTTGAGCGGGTACTTGAACTCCAGCGACTGGATGACGCCGATCTTGCCCTTAAAGCCGCCGTTGTGGAAGGCCAGCACGGCCTTGGCGTGGGCGAGCATCATGTTGTGCTCGCACTGGAAGGCCTCGGCCAGATGAGCTTTGACGCCACCGGGGAAGGTACCCTCAATGTAGGTGTTGGAGGCGTCGGCCCAGATCTCGTTAAAGGTGAACCAGTAGGTTACCTGGTCGGCGTACTCCTTAAAGCAGAAGGTGGCAAAGTCCACAAAGGCGTCGATGGTCTCGCGGTTGAGGAAGTCGCCCTTATCAAAGAGGGGAAGCGGCGTGTCAAAGTGATGCAGCGTGACAAACGGCTCAACGTGGTGCTTGTGGCACTCGGCGAAGAGGTCGTGGTAGAACTGGACGCCCTCGGGGTTTATCTCGCCGGTGCCGTTGGGGAAGATGCGGCTCCAGGCAATGGAGAGGCGAATGCCGTTGATGCCAAACTCCTCGCACAGCTCCAGGTCGACGGGGTACTGGTTGTAGAAGTCCGAAGCGGGATCGGGGGAAAAGCGCCCCTGGGCCTCCAGGAAGTCGTCCCAGGCAACCTTGCCCTTACCGTGAGTGCGGGTCTCGCCCTCTACCTGGTAGGCAGCAGTGGCACCGCCAAAGACAAAGTCCTCGGGAAACTGCGCAGGCGGGTTGGTGACGCTAGCAGGATTAACGGACATGATGATCCAATCGTCTAAATCGAAGGGCCAGCCGGTCTTGGATGGTCGGCTGGCCCTGAACGTTACTTACTTCGAGAGTTGCTCGCTTACGAAGGCGAGAGACTTGTCGCCGTTCTGGGAGAGTTCGATGTACTGCTTGCCACGGCAGGCGACGCACTTGTTGCCCACGCGCTCGCAGTCCTTCTGCAGGTCGGCCAGGTAGCTGGCTGCCTGCGGAGCCAGGACGACCAGGTCAAAGTCGGGGAGCATGTCGACGTGGTTGCCATAGGCCTCGGCAGCGGTCTCAAGATTGATGCCGCGCTCCTTGGCAGCCTTGGCCAGCGCGTTGGCCAGCAGACCCGAGGTACCGCCACCCTGGCAGAGCACGAGCACACGCTTGCCGTTGAGATCGCTGGCGGCCGTTGCCTCGGCAGCGGGTGCTGCGGAAGTGGCGGGGGAGTCGGCCTTCACGGCCTCGGCAGCAGCGCCGGCGGCAACGCTCTTGGCGTCAGCCTTGCCCTGGAAGGCATCGTTGAGCTTGGCGGCCTTCTCGGCGTTCTTGGCGGCGAGCTCCTCCTGGGAGATCTCGGCCTCCTCGGCGCACTTCTGGGCGTCATAGGCACGGAAGAACGGGTAGTACAGGGCAAAGTCGACGACCAGGATGATGGCGAGCATCACAAAGGCGAGCGGCTGGAAGCCCAAGCCCATGATGGTGCCGATGGGGCCGGGGACAGTCCAAGGCAGGGTGTACATAAAGCCGTTCATGCCCAAGAAGTCGATAAAGATCTTGAGGATCCAGATGTTGGCGATCGGGGCAAAGACAAACGGGACAAAGAAGACGGGGTTGAGCACGATGGGTGCGGCGAACAGCAGCGGCTCGTTGACGGCAAAGCACACGGGGACGATGGCGGCCTTACCGACGGCGCGCATCTCCTGAGACTTGGCCAGGAAACAGAACATAAAGACCAGGACGAGCGTGGCGCCGGTGCCGCCCATGCAGACGACGAAGTATTGGGCACCCTGGGTCAGGACAGCGGAAGCGTGCCGGCCGGCCTGGAACGCAGCCAGGTTGTCGGTCATGTTGGCAACAAGGGCGGCGGCGATGGCGGGTTCGACGATCGAGGGGCCGTGGACGCCGACGAACCAGAACAGGCTCATGGCGCCGTAGATCACAGCGAGGCCGATGTAGCCGTCGGCAGCGGTGAACAGGGGCTGGAACACCTGGATGACGCCCTGGGCAAAGCAGAAACCAAAGGCAGCGCGGAAGACGATATCAAAGACCCAAAAGACGGCGATGCAGACGGAGAAGGGGATGATGTCCTTAAAGGTCTGCGAGATGTTGGGCGGAACCTGCTCGGGCATCTTGACGGTGATGTTGCGCTTAATGAAGAACTTGTAGATGATGCCGGTCACAAATGCAGCGATGAAGGCGGTCAGCAGGCCTTTGGAACCAAGATAGGTGGTGCCGAAGCCGCTGGCGGCGTCCGTGGCGATCGTGTCGCTCGAAAGGAGCAAGAAGCCGATGATGGCTGCGCACATGCACGAGATAAAGTTGATCTGGTTGTTCTTGGGCAGATCGCGGTTCTGGGCGTCGGCGAAGTGCTTGGCAGTGGTGGCGGCGCAGGCGATGGCCAGGATGCCCATGGAGTAGTTGTAGCACTTCCACAGGGCGTTGTTGATGTCATCGGGCCAGTAGAAACCCCAGATGTTGGGGACCGAGGCTACCAGGCAGAAGATGGACGAGAAGATGATGATGGGGATGACGGAGATAAAACCGTCGCGGATCGCCTTGAGGTACTTGTTGCGGGCGATTGCGTTGAAAAAGGGCTGACCTTTTTCGATGATGGCGATGAGTTGCTCCATGCAATGCTCCTAAGAGTCGGTGGGTTAGCAACGAAGGTAGCTTTCGGCGTTCGGTTGCCAAAATGTTGACGTTGCCATTTTGCGACACAAAAAAAGACGCGAACCGGTGGTTCCTGTGCCTGCGAACCATCGATTCCTTACGCGTAAACGTTCGAGCCGCCCGGTGGCTCTGTGTTTGCACAATGGCAACGTTAACATTTGGGCGACAAAAGCCTTTCGGGGAAGCAAAAATGTCGGTGAACGGTAGGTTTTGGGTGGTAAGCGTATGGTGGGGGAGGCGTTGGATATACTTGGAGGCGTTCATTTTGTCTGTTGGGATGTCCGCGATGGCATCGTTGACATAGAAAGATCGACCTATGGCCGCTATTAAAAAATCGGTTTCCGTTAAGGACGTGGCGCGTCTCGCGGGCGTCTCGGAGCAGACAGTCTCGCGTACGGTGCACGATTCGCCCAGCGTGCGCCCCGAGACCAAGGAGCGCGTGCGTGCCGCCATGCGCGAGCTGGGGTATCGCCCCAATTTTGCCGGTCGATCGCTGCGCCGCGGCAAGTTTAAGACCGTCGGCGTCGCCATGTTCAACATTACCGGCACCGGCAACCTCGACCGTATGGAGGGCTTTGCCGCTGCGGCCGACAAACATGGCTATGCCATCACCCTCACTAAAGTAGACGGGCATCCGTATACCCTCGAGAGCGCATCGTCGCGCATGAGCGCACTGCCGGTGGATGGCATGGTTGTGATCATGAATCGCATGCCGGCGGACTTTGGCACCTTTGAGCCGCTGCCCGGCATGCAGACGGTGCTCGTTACGATGCTGGAGCACCCGCTCTGTTCAACGGTCGATAACGACCAGTTCGATTGCTCGCGCCAGGTGGTCGAGTACTTGCTGGAGCAGGGGCACAAGACCGTGCACTTTATCTCATGCCCCGAGCGCTCGCTTTCGGGCATGCAGCGCGAGGAAGGCTGGCGTGAGACATTGCGCGCACATGGTATTGAGCCGCCGCGACTCGTCCGTGGCGATTGGACGGCACAGAGCGGATATGCTGCCGGTCAGGCTCTGGCGGACGATCCGACCTGTACGGCCATTTATGCTTCCAATGATGCCATGGCCTACGGCTGCATTCGCGGGCTCGAGTCGTGCGGAAGGCGCGTGCCCCAGGACGTGAGCGTGGTGGGCGTTGACGACAGCCTGGGCGATATCGTGCCCGACCGTCGCCTGACCACGGTGCGCTTTGACAACAAGCGCGTCGGCATGTGGGCGGTCGACAAGATTGCCGGCGCCGAGGGGGGTGCGTCTGGCGTGGAGCACATGCTGATCCCCGGTGTGCTCGTCGAGGGCGATACGGTGCGCGATTTGCGTTAGGGTGCGGTCCTGTTTGGGTTGCTGATAACTATGTTCGATATTGTTCAGATTGGTTTAAAAACCGTTCGCGGGCGAAAATTGACCGTTCATAGCTCGAAATTGCGTTTTGCGCTGTTCTTTTTTGTTTGAATGTTATTGTTTCTGCCATACAGAACGCAGCGCGTATGCCCGGACGCGATGCTCTCCATTGGTTCTTATGTGAAAGGAACGCAATATGGCAACCAAAGAAGAAATCTCGATGGTTGGATTCGAGATCGTCGCATACGCAGGTGACGCCCAGACCGATCTGCTTGCAGCACTCGATGCTGCTCGCGAGGGTGATTTTGAGAAGGCCGAACAGCTGCACAAGGATGCCAGCGATGCACTTATCGGCGCCCACGACACGCAGACCAAGCTGCTTTCGCAGGAGGCCGGCGGCGGCGAGATGGAGATGACCTTCATCATGGCCCATGCTCAGGATACTCTCATGACCACTATGATCCTGGAGAAGCAGACTCGCTTTACCATCGATGCCTACAAGCGCATCGCCGAGCTCGAGGCCAAGCTCGCCTAACGAGTTCTTGCAATTCGACCCCCTTCCAAAAGCCCTGCCGCAAACCCGCGACAGGGCTTTTTCTGTCCTCCTCCAAGTTGCGGTGAAATAGGGACTGAATAGAGGCCGGCGGGCGCAAAACAATCCCTATTCCACCGCAACTCATCCGGAGATAGTCATTGGGGACGTTCTTGAACGGCTAGACATTGGGGACAGTCTTGGTGCGCTCCGTTCGTCTTGCCGTTCGGTTTTTCGCTCGGTGGGTATACTTCCTTTCGCATTAAACGCCGGACTGAGGAGGTATCCAAATGCCGGATAACGGGTCAATACAAAAAAGAGATGCGCACGAGATGGCTCATGGGCGTCCTGTCCAGATAACCGAGCACACAACGGTGACCGAGCTGCAGCCCAGCCTGTCCGATGTCGTGTGCGCAAACAAAAAGCTGCAGATTGGCTTTATCGTTGCGCTCGTGGTGCTGGCGCTGCTGTCGGGCTTTGTAGCTCGTCCGCATTTCGCCGATACCAAGACTTGGGACTCCACCATCGAGGTTATCGATCAAAAGAAGGGCAACGTTTTGGCGCTCACGACCTCGTGCGTGGCGCTGTCTGCGGGCATTACCGCGCTGCCGGGTGATACGGGCACGCCGGTCGCCGAGCAGCTCGCACAGCTTTCGGGTAACTTGGGCATCGTGCTTGCCGTGCTCTATCTCGAGAAATATCTGCTCACGATTTTGTGGTCGGTTGGCCTGGGCATCTTAATCCCGTTTGCGTTAGCGCTCTTTGCGGTGTCGCTCGGCATTCACGGGCGCTGGAGCACGAGTGCCGTCCTGCGCCGCGTGGCGACGCGCGTGCTGGTAGTTGCCGTGATCGGAATGGCCTTGGTGCCTGCAAGCGTATGGGTGTCGCAAAAGGTCGACGAAACGTATCGAGTGAGCATCGAGCAAGCCGAGCAAAAGGCGGCCGACGCTGCGGGTGTGGCAGATGGCGACAGCTCCAAAGCAAGCAAGAAAAAGACCGAGTCCACAGAGTCCAAGAATGTGCTTGAGCAGCTTGCCGACGGTGCCTCGGGTCTCGTCACATCGGTGACCAGTGGCGCCAAGCGGATGACCGATGAAATTGTGCAGCAGGTGACCGATCTCATCGAAGGCGTCATCGTGATGATCGTGACCTCGTGCGTGATTCCATTGCTGGTGCTCGCGGCGTTTCTGTGGCTGGGGCATGTGCTGCTGGGGATTGATATTTCCGGCCCGGCGAACTATTTGACGGGCCGCTTTCTGAGCGCTCCGTCCAAGCACGCCAAAAAGGGCGGGCAGTCCGAGTAGCTAAAACAGCTGTATATACCAGGGCATACCGCCGAAGGGCGGCCGAGATGCGTTCTCGGCCGCCTTTTTGTTTGTTGAATACGCGGTAAGCCGGGCCTTTCCTGAGTCCAAACGGTCACCAATCATCCGCGAACGGTATTTGTTCAAAAAAGAACAAAGATAAACAAATAGTTATTGCAGTAAATGTTTGAATGTGTTCAAATAAACATGAACAGTGAAGAACCGCACATTCAGATGCCCGGACCTGAACGCGATTCAACACTTCCAAACAGAAACTACGCGCCAGCGTATCTCTCAAGGAGGATGTCATGAGGGTTGTAATCGCTTCCGATGCCGACGGTATGTCGATGAAGGAGTCCATCAAGGAGATGCTCATCGCCGACGGTCACGAGGTCGTCGACTATTCCGAGACCCCTGCCGCGGACTTTGTCGATTCCGCGACCGCCGTTGCCAAGGACCTGCTGGAGCACAAGGATTCCCAGGGTTTCGCATTCGATAAGTACGGCGTCGGCTCCTATATGGCCGCCGTCAAGATCAAGGGCATGGTCGTCGCCAACATTTCCGACGAGCGTTCCGCCTACATGACCCGCGAGCACAACGGCTCGCGTATGGTCACCATGGGCCCGGGCGTTGTGGGCACCGAGGTCGCCAAGAAGATCGCCCGCGAGTTCCTGCGCGCCCAGTACGCTGGCGGCCGTCACCAGATCCGTGTCGACATGCTCAACAAGATGGCCTAACGAGAGCCACCGAGAACTCGAACTTCTACCTCAACTTGTGAATTCAGACGAAAGGACGTTCTGATGAAGAAGACCATCGCAATCGGTTGCGACCATATCGTTACGGACGAGAAGATCTATCTGGCCGACCGCCTGGAGCAGGCTGGCTACAAGGTGCTCGACTGCGGCACCTACAGCCACACCCGTACGCACTATCCCATCTACGGTAAGGCCGTGGGCGAGGCTGTTGCCAGCGGCAAGGCCGACTTTGGCGTGGCCCTGTGCGGCACCGGCATCGGCATCACCAACGCCGTCAACAAGGTCCCCGGCGCTCGCTGCGCCCTGGTCCGCGACATGACCTCTGCCCTGTATGCCCGTCGCGAGCTCAACGCCAACATCGTGGGCTTTGGTGGCAAGATCACCGGCGAGTTCCTGATGGCCGATATCATGCTTGCCTTCCTGGAGGAGCCTTACGAGAAGACTCCCGAGCACGACGCCCTGATTGCCAAGATCGATGCCTGCAATAAGGCCGACGCCGAGGCTCAGGCTGACCCGCACTTCTTTGACGAGTTCCTCGAGAAGTGGGACCGCGGCGAATACCACGACTAAGGAGGTTACGCGGTTTTACCAAACCGCGTAACGGGTCGACGCTGCGCGACGCTCGCTGACGTTGAGGGTGCCTGTGGGGTTACCGCTGTTGTTGCGAAGCGTTCTGGTACGGCAAGTTGCTCCGATAACACGTTTGCTTGCTGAGCTTGTGTGCTTCGCTCTTGGCGGTACTCGGCATTCTGCAGCTTTTCAATTGACGGCTCGCGTTTCTGTAATGGGGCGCGGGCCAGTTTTCTATCAGCCCAATTGGCTTGGCGGGCTTGGCGTGCATTGTTCTTTTGCGTGCGGCGCCGCCTCATTACCTTTGTGCTAAAGGCACGGCGTTCGCAATGGATCGTGCAAGATGATATGTGAAGGAGAAGATTCCCATGGAGTTTGTTCTTGATAACGGTTCTATTCGTGTGGCACTGAGCACGGCTGGCGGATCGTTCACTTCGATTAAAGCCAACGGTCGCGAGTACCTGTGGCAGGGCGACCCGGCGGTCTGGTCGGGCCAGGCACCCATTTGCTTCCCGATCTGCGGCGGCCTTCGTGACGGTCACGCAATGACCATGGGCGGCCGCGAGGTAAAGCTCGCCCGCCACGGTTTTGCGCGCAAGCAGGAGTGGAAGCTCGAGGAACAGAGCGACAACATGGTTGCGCTGAGCCTAAGCTCTGCCGACCATGCCGAGTTGCTCGAGCAGTACCCGTATCCGTTTAAGATCGTTGCTCGTTACACGATCGATTCGGAAAAGGTGAACGTGTCCTACGAGGTGACCAATGAGGGCACCGAGGACATGCCATTCTTTGTGGGCGGTCACCCCGGCTTTAAGTGCCCGCTCGACGAGGGTGAGTCCTATGACGACTATGAGCTCCGTTTTGAGCAGCGTGAGGCCACCGAGCTCTGTACTGCCGTTCCCTCGACGGGCCTGATTGATGTTGAGCATCGCAGCAAGAACCCGATGGTCGGCCACGACTTGCCGCTTACCCACGAACTCTTCGACTTCGCGGAGACCATCTTTGACGTGCTTGAGAGCCGCGTGGTTACGCTGACCAAGAAAACTGAGGACAAGGGCGTGCGCCTGACGTTCCCCGATATGCCGTACCTGATTGTGTGGAGCAAGCCCGAGGGCGACTTTGTGGCTGTTGAACCGTGGGGTGGCCTGTCCACCTGCTCCGACGAGGACGATATTCTGGAGCACAAGCGTGGCTGCCTGGTTGCCAAGCCGGGGGAGACCGTTACCCGCGGCTTTGAGATCGAGATCCTTTAACGAGTTATCGTATGTTTGGGGCGGGTCATGCCGCCCTGGAACAGGAGTTCAATATGATTCTGACCGTTACCATGAACCCGTCGATCGATACGCGCTATCAACTCGACAAGCTGATCATCGACGACGTTAACCGCGTGACGCCCGAAAAGACCGCTGGCGGTAAGGGCCTCAACGTGAGCCGTGTGCTGCTGCAGCTGGGCGACGACGTGCTCGCGACCGGCCTGCTCGGCGGCCACATGGGTGCCTATATGGCTGAGCTTATGGATGCCGACGGCGTCAAGAACGACTTTGTGCCCATTGCCGGTGAGACGCGCATCTGCCTGAATATCCTGCATGAGGGCAATCAGACCGAGCTGCTGGAGAGCGGCCCGCAGATCGCCCCGGCCGAGCTCGAGGCCTTTACGGCCAAGTTTGCCGAGCTTGCAGCGAAGGCGGACGTCGTGACGCTTTCGGGCTCGCTGCCGCGTGGCGTCGATGCCGGCTACTATGCCGAGCTCGTCAAGATCGCCGAGGAGGCGGGCGCCAAGGTGCTGCTCGATACCTCGGGTGCATCGCTGGAGGCCGCGCTGGAGTCCGACGCTAAGCCTGAGCTCGTAAAGCCCAACCTGACCGAGATTAACGGCCTGCTGGGTACGTCCTTTACGACCGATGATGTCGATGCCCTGCGCGAGGCGCTCGCCGCCGATGACCGTTTTGCCGGTATCCCCTGGGTTGTCGTTTCGATGGGCGCTGCCGGTTCGGTTGGCTTCCATGAGGGTCGCGCGTTCCGCGCCAAGACGCCCGCGATTGCGGCTGTGAACGCAACGGGTTCCGGCGACTCGACCATCGCCGGCTTTGCACATGCCATTGCTGCTGGCGCCGACGACGTCACGGTGCTCAAGACCGCCAATACCTGCGGCAAACTCAACGCTATGGATCCCAAGACCGGTCACCTGGTCATGGACCGTTGGGACGAGATCTACAACAACGTTGAAGTAACGGAGCTTTAGGGTTACGCGGTTTTACCAAACCGCGTAACGGCTCGACGCTTCGCGGGCCGCATTTGGACAATCTGACGTTCAACTTCAAGGGCGCGACCAGAAGGTCAGCGCCCTTTCGTTTCACGTCACCTTGTCTCAAATGCGGCCCGCTCGCTGTCGTTTCCAAGACATCGGCGTTGCCTTGCTTCGGGAATGCGGCAGATAGAGACGTTCCTTTTTTGCCGGCAGTTTGGGACACTCCTTACGGGGCACCCCCTCCACAGCGCCTATGCCAGCTTGTCGATTTGCCCAATCTCCCAGAGCGGAATATTGACGAGCGTGCCTTCGTCTCTATATGCCGCTAACGATGTTCTCACGCAGCGCTCGAGCTTGAACTTCTCGCAGGCAATCCTCAGGCTCTTTGCTTTGAGATTCTCTGCCGCCTTGACCTCGAGCGGAAGCACGGTCCCCGCATGGTCGACGGCAAAGTCAGTCTCTGCATTGCCGGAGGAGGATGACCAATACGCGGGAGTATTGCCTTGGAGCAAAAGCTCCTGTGCGACGTATTGCTCGGTCAGCGAGCCTTTGAACTCCGTAAAAACAGCGGGCCCGTTCAGAACAATGGCTGGCGTGAGGCCGGAGAGTGCTCCGAGGATGCCGGTGTCGATGCAGAACAGCTTGAAGCCCGAGAGATCCTCGTAGCTTGTGAGCGGTGCTCTTAGGGCGGAAACACGTGGTACCTTATGAACGATTCCATAGTCCATGAGCCACTGGAGGCTTTCCTCAAAATCGCGTGCGCGCGCCCCGGGACGAAGCGCGCCGTAGACGAACTTCTTGTTTTCCTTTGCGAGCTGGCCGGGAAGGGATTTCCAAACCAGCCTCATGCGCTCGACGATGCGGGCTGGTGCATGCTTACCAAAATCGGATTCATAAGCTTCGATGATTTGCTGCTGAAGCCTGCGGGCCTCGATGAAATCGTGGGAGGCGGCGAAAGCGGAGACAACTTCTGGCATGCCACCGACGACGAGGTATTCCTTGAGCAGGCGCTCGAGCTTTTCGGAAACGTTTGCCAGCAGGTCCATGTTTGCGGCAAGGATGGCATCTGCGAGCGGATCGCCATCGACGGCACGAACGAACTCAACAAACCCCATGGGGCGCATGGTGAGCTGGTCGATCTTGCCGACGGGGAACGACTCGTTTTCGCGTCGGAGCGCGAGCCCCATATAGGAGCCGGCTGCCATGATATGGTATTCCGGCGCCAGCTCGTTGAAGTATTTGAGCGAGGTGATGCCACGCGGTGCCTCTTGGATTTCGTCGAAGATGATGAGCGTGTCTGTCGGCGTTATGGTCTGGCCGTGCAGGAGCTCTATCTGGGAGATGATGCGTTTGGGGTCAAGGCTTCCGTCGAACAGCGAACGTGCGCCCGGTTCGAGCATAAAGTCAAAACGGATGACGTTTTGATACTGCTGGCCTGCGAATTCGTTGAGAAGCCAGGTTTTTCCCGTCTGGCGGGCCCCCTTAAGCAGGAGGGGCTTGCGATTTGCCCTAGATTTCCAAGCGATGAGTTCGTCCATTAGCTGTCGCTGCATACTGCCCCCTAACGATCATGGTTAGTATAAGACTGTCTTGGTCTTTCCATCGAAAAATGTGGGAGTAAACCACGTTTTTCCATCGAATAATGTGGGAGGCAACCACGTTTTTCCATCGAATAATGTGGGGTTTAAGTCGGCACCTGGGGGCGTTCCTTCTCTGCCGGCAGTTTGGAACACTCCTTGTTTTGGTGCAAATTAGCTACCCTTACACCAATAAAGCGGCGCCCGTCGGCGATGTTGCCGGCGGGCGCCGTGGTCGTGTTGGCGCTATCTGTTGCGTGCGTGCGTTCGGGCCCGCGCTCTATAGCGAGTCGATGAAGCGCTGTTGGGCAGCGCGGCCGGCTTCGTCCCACTTAAAGACGCCGGCGTTGTCGAGCACGTGGCCAAACACCACGCCCACCTCCTCGTGCAGGATATCGATGGCGTTGTCGGTCGTAAGTTCATCGGCGCGGCGTGCAAAGACATCCTCGGCCCATGCGGCGTGGCTACGGCAAAGGTCGTCGCCCTCGAGCGCACCGGCAAGGTCGTAGCTGGCATCGACCTTGGCTGCCAGCAAGTGCTCGCGGACGGCGCCGAGCTCGGGAACCAGGCGTGGCGGCAAAATGGCCAGGCCCATGACCTCGATCAGGCCGATGTTCTCTTTCTTGATGTGGTGGTACTCGGCGTGCGGGTGGAACACGCCCAGCGGATGCTCGTCGGTCGTGATGTTGCAGCGAAGCGCCAGGTAGGCCTCGTAGATATCGCCGCCGGCATTTCCGCGAGAGTCGACGCGGCGGATGACGGGCGTCACGGTGTTGTGGGCCACGCCGTCGGCCGTGTGTGCGATGATGCCCACAGACTCATCGGTCCACTCGCGCCAGGCGAGGATAATCTTCTCGGCAGCGTCGAGCAGCTGAGCGCGCTCATGCGAGCGCAGGCGCAGCACCGAGAGCGGCCACTGCAGCACGGTACCGCTGACCTGGTCAAAACCGGGCACGCTAAACTGCGAGACCTCGGCGGCGTGCATCATGGGGAACTCGTGCGCGCCGCCCTGGAAGTGGTCGTGCGACAGAATCGAGCCGCCCACGATGGGCAGGTCGGCGTTGGAGCCAATAAAGTAGTGCGGGAACAGGTCGACAAAGTCGAGCAGGCAGGTCAGACCCTTGCGGTCCACGTGCATCGGGCGGTGCTCGGAGCTCATGGCAATGCAGTGCTCGTTAAAATACGCATACGGGCTGTACTGGAAGCCCCAGCGCTCGCCATCAAGCTGAATGGGAATAACGCGTAGGTTCTGACGGGCGGGATGAGCACCGCCGTCGGCTGCGGCGGAGCGTCCGGGATACCCCTCGTTTTCGATGCAGAGCTGGCAGGCGGGATACTTCTCGCCCGTGTTTTTGGCGGCACCGGCCGCGGCAATATCGCGCGGGTCCTTTTCGGGCTTTGACAGGTTGATGGTGATTTCCAGGTCACCCCAGTTGGTGGAAGTGCTCCATTTGATGTTGCGCGCGATGGCGGCGCGGCGCACGTAACCGGCGTCGCAGCACAGGCCGTAGAACCAGTCGGTCGCGGCGCGGGGCTCGTTGACGCCCATACGGCCGTTGAATTCCTCGTTTACAACCGAAGGCCTCGGCATCAGCACACCCATGATGCGCATGGCGATGCGATCGCGGCCCGATGCCGTATCCTCGGCAGCACCGTTGGCAACGGCGGCCTCGGAAAGCGCGGCAAGCGTGCCCTCCAGGTCAAAATCGGGGAGCGTATCGGGGTGCAAGAGCGAGAGCTTCTCGTTCTGCAGCGCCCAGGCCATATCGAGCGCCGGTCCCGTAGCGCCGATGCACTCCAAAATGGTGTTGTAGGCCCAGATGCGGTCGTCCTGTCCGATCATCGATCGGTGGATGGCATATTCGATGAGGCCCTGCGCGGCCTCGCGCACATCAGTCATTACAGCCATGCCGCGTAAGCCCCCTTGTCAGTAATTGCGTAGTGGCGGGCAGAGCCTTCGCCCAGCCAGCTGTTCATCTTGGTGATAAAGGTGTCGACGAGCTCGAGCGGCACGAAGGCCTGGATGGTGCCACCAAAGCCGCCACCGTGGATGCGGACGGCGCCTCGGCCGTCGAGTACATGCTCGGCCAGTGCCAGGGCATACATCGAAGGCTGCTCGGAGCCCAGCTTGGCAACGACATTCTGCAGGTACATGGCAGAGCTGGCGCCGGACTCGCGCGTCAGGGCCAGGAACTGGTCGATGTCGCCGGCGTTCAGAGCTGCCCAGCGCTTATCGACCAGGCCGTTCTCGTACCAGTAGTGAACGGCGCGCAGGCAGGCGCGGTCGCCCAGCTCGGCGCGCAGCTCGGGGAGTTTGGCGTCAAAGTCGGCAACGTTTACCTCGCATAGGCGTGCCTTGCCAAACTCGGCGGCGACGTCCTGCATCTCGCGCGGAACGGCGGCGTAGTCGTCGGTGGCGGCCACGTGGTCGGTACCGACCTTAACGAGCACGAGCGCATAGCCGTGATCCTCAAAGTTGAGCTCAAGCTTCTGGGTCTTAGGCTGAGCCTGGTCCTCAAAGTCCATGTAGGCGAGGCCGCCCAGACATACGGCTGCTTGGTCCATCAGACCGCAGGGCTTGCCGTAGTAGTTGTTCTCGGTGCGCTGGCTCATCTGGGCGAGTGCGACGGGCTCAATCGCGGGCGCGCCCCAGAGCGTCTCCATGGCGCGGCCGTATGCGGCCTCGACGGCGGCAGAGCTGGAAAGGCCGCCGCCCGAGGGGACGGAGCAGGTAAAGGCAAAGTCGAAGCCCTTGGGCTCAACACCAAGCGCTGCGATCTCGTGGGCCATGCCGCGGACGAGACTTGCGGATGTGCCCTTCTCGGACTCCTGAACGTCTAGCGTGTCGAGCGCGATTTCAAACGTGGGATAGCCCTCGTCGGCTACGCGAACCTTGTTGGAATCGGTTGCCACGGCGATGCCGTCGACGGCGACATCGAGCGAGCCGGCGATAACGTGGCCGCCCTCGTGGTCGGTGTGGTTGCCGCTGATCTCGGAACGGCCGGGCGCGTGCACGTAGAGCACCTGGCGGTCGCCGATGGGGCCAAACTCCTCCTCGAACAGCTTGGTGAGCGTGGCGAATGTCTTTTCGTCGGGGGTGGTCATGGGAGTCCTTTCCTTGGCGTGCCCGGGTGGGTTTTGCGTCGTTATGAGTACGTTAACAACTTGTAGCGGCATGAACCAAGTGTTCACGATACCGCACGTTACGGGCTATGTTAACGTACTCATAACACATCGCTTGCCACTTTTTGAGAATCTGGTAATCGGTAGAAATACAGCCGTGAACGGTACTGCCGTATGGACTTATAAAGCAGAAGAGATGCAGATAGAAAAAGTAGAGTACGTTAACATGCGTCCGACGATAGCGGGCCTCGGCGCGGGGTGTATTTCTGCCCGGGCCGGCATTCACGCTATTCAGATCTCGCAAGGGTGAAGGTGATCCTGTGGCAAGGCGCCCGTCCAACGATACCAGTTCGCGTCCGGTCTCCATGGCTGACGTCGCCCGCGCTGCCGGCGTTTCGCAGCAGACGGTTTCGCGCGTCGCCAACGGCTTGCCCAACGTTAACGAGCAGACGCGCCAGCGCGTGCAGGCTGCTATGCAAGAGCTCGGCTTTCGTCCGAGTTATGCCGGTCGCTCGCTGCGCGACGGCCGTTACCATTCGGTCGGCCTATGCATCAACGATGTCACCAAGTTTGGCAACCTCTCAATGATCGACGGCATCGCCAGCGCTGCTCGCGAGCATAATTGCGCCATCACGCTGGTCGAGATGTCCAAGACTGAGGAATTCTCGCTTGCCGAGGCCACGCGTCGTATGGCCGCATTGCCGGTGGATGGCATCATCATCGGCATGAGCCGCATGGCGCCCGATTTTGAGACGTTTGATCCACTGCCGGGCATTGGAACGGTCATCGTTACCATGTACGCGCATCCGCGCGTGACTACGGTCGATTCCGACCATTACGGCTGCTCGCTCTTGCTTATGGATCACCTGTTTAAGCTGGGGCACGGGCAGATTCGCTATATTGGCGGCCCGTCGTTCTCGGTCGACGAGCAATTTCGTCGAGCCGGTTGGCAGGATGCGCTCGAGCGTAAACACATCGAGCCGGCAGAGCCGCTCGAGGGCGACTGGTCTGCCAACAGCGGCTACGAGGCCGGCAGGTACCTGGCCGAGCACGATCGCACCATGACGGCGATTTACGCGGCAAACGACCAGATGGCAAATGGCGCGATTGCAGCGCTGCGCGATAGCGGCCTGCGCGTGCCCGAGGACGTGAGCGTGGTGGGTGTCGACGATTCGCTCGATGATTTTGTAGCACACAACGAGCTCACGACCGTGCGATTCGATCTGCATCAGCGCGGACGCGAGGTGTTTGAGCATGCGGTTCCCGAGGCGGGTACGGCGGGCAAAACCGTTGCCATTCGTATTCCCGGCCAGCTCATTATTCGACATAGCACGGCGATACCACGCTCATAGTTTGTGCAGGTAAACGGCGGTATATTCCGCCTCAATAACAATCGGTATGGATGCTGACGGATAGCCGTGGCTATGAAGGCGAGTGTTATGATAGACGGGTTCTTTTGTCTATCTAGGAGGCTTTGCCTGATGGAGATCACCAAGGATATCCGCTACATCGGTGTCGACGATCACGACATTGACCTGTTCGAGGGCCAGTACGACGTGTCCGAGAACGGCATGGCATACAACAGCTATGTTATCTTGGGCGAAAAGATCGCTGTCGCCGATTCAGTCGACGGCGGTTTTGTTGACGAGTGGCTCGGCAACCTCGAGGCCGTGCTTGATGGCCGTACGCCCGACTACCTGATCGTCCATCACATGGAGCCCGATCACTCCGCCGGCATCGCCGCCTTTATGGAGCGCTATCCCCAGGCGCAGATTGTGGCCAGCATGGGCGCCTTCCGCATGATGGTCAACTACTTTGGCACCGACTACCCCGAGCGCAAGATGGTCGTCAAAGAGGGCGACGTGCTCGACCTGGGTGGCCACAGCCTGACCTTTATCGGCGCCCCCAACGTTCACTGGCCCGAGGTGATCTTCTCCTACGAGTCCACCGACAAGGTGCTCTTTAGTGCCGACGGCTTTGGCAAGTTCGGCGCCAACGACATCGAGGACCCCGAGGGCTGGGCTTGCGAGGCTCGCCGCTACTACTTTGGCATCGTCGGCAAGTTCGGCAAGTTCGTGCAGGCCGTGCTCAAGAAGGCCGCCGACCTGGATATCCAGATCATCTGCCCGCTCCACGGCCCCGTGCTGACCGAGAACCTGGGCTACTACCTCGACACCTATAACACCTGGTCGAGCTATCAGCCCGAGGACGAGGGCATCACGATCGCCTATGCGAGCGTGTACGGCCATCTGAAGGCTGCCGTCGAGGAGCTTGCATCTGCGCTCGAGGCTCGCGGCCAGAAGGTTTCCGTCTTTGACTTGGCTCGCGACGACATGGCCGAGGCCGTTGAGGATGCGTTCCGCTATGACCGTCTGGTGCTCGCCTCCATCACCTATCAGGGCGAGATCTTCCCGTTCATGAGCACCTTTATCCACACGCTTGCCGAACACGCCTATCAGAACCGTACGGTGGCGCTCGTTGAGGCCGGCTCCTGGGCGCCCACCGCTGCCAAGGTTATGACCAAGGAGCTCGAGGGCATGAAGGACATCACCCTGGCGCAGAACAAGGTGACCGTGCTGGGCTCGCTCAACGACGCCTCGCGCGCTCAGATCGAGGTTCTCGCCGACGAGCTGTCCAAGTAGCGACACATTCACTTCTGATGCTCAACCACCACAAAGGAGACCTTTGTGGTGGTTTTTGTTAAGCGCCGGCGATGACGAGGGCTGGACGTGAGCTGTCAGTGGCCTCGGCGATTGAGGTGGCGACGGCATTATCGGGGTCGCTGTCCATCACGATGGAGTCGACGTCGGCGAGTTCGGCAAAGCGGTACATGCCGCGTCCGTTAACCTTGCTGGCGTCCATGAGGGCGACGCTTTGATGGGCCGCGGCGATCATAGCCGTTTTGGTCTCGGCCATCTGGGGAAAGTCGGTCGTAAAGCCGCAGCTGGGGACAAAGGCGCCGGGGCACATGACGGCCAGATCGGCATAGACCATTTGGAGCGCCTGCATAGTGAGCGGTCCGTACAAATAACGATGGCCTTTGCGCAGCGCCCCGCCCAGCATGACGACATCGACTGAGGGCATGCTCTCGTCGATGTAATCGGCAATGGTAATGTCGGCCGTGATGACGGTGATACCGTCGCGCTGATCGAGGAGCCGGACGAACTCGAGCGCCGTGGTGCCCGAGTCGACGAGCAGGGTGTCACCGTTGCCGACGAGTTCAATGGCGCTTTGTGCGATGGCCTGCTTGGCGGCGACGTTGACATTGATGCGGCGATCCTGCGTGGAGACGGTCAGACGTTTGTGGAGTGATACGGCGCCGCCGTGCGTGCGGCGCAGCTTGCCTGCTTCGGCGAGCGCGTCCAGGTCGGCGCGGGCGGTGACGGAGGACACGCCAAAGGTCTGGGCGATTTCTGCTACCTGCACCGAGGCATTATGATCGAGCATTTCCATAATGGCGGTACGGCGTTCGTCGGCAAAAGCGCGGTTGGTGGCTTGGGCCATGCTTGCTCCATTCTCGGCTAAATTTGCAGGAATTGTGTTGACTCTATTTTCGTTCATTTTCTTTTTGAGTAAGAAAACACCTTTCGATTACTTATCTTTTCTATAAAAGAAAGACGCTGAACGCCCAAAATTCAATATCGAACATGTCCACTCGGCTCAAATTCCTTCCGTTTACTTTTCAAAAACGACTGTATTGACCTGCATGGGCTCAATATCTCGCGCGTGTAAAGCCGCTGAATTTCATACAATGAGCGCAGAAAAACGCAAGGTAAAACGCCTTGTGAACAACTACGCCCGATGTCCAGATGCGGGCGAGGGAGAGGAGCAAACGCTCATGGCACTTGTTACCACCGAAAAGATGCTCAAGGACGCTCAGGCCGGCCACTACGCTGTTGGCGCTTTCAACGTCGAGAACCTCGAGTTTGTTATGGCCGTTCTGGCCGCTGCCGAGGAGACCAAGTCCCCCGTCATCATGCAGACCACCCCGGGCACCATCAAGACCGCTGGTCTGGACTACTTCTACGGCATGGTCAAGGCTGCCGCCGAGCGCGCTTCCGTGCCCGTCGCTCTGCACCTCGATCACGGCGATGGCTATGACCGCTGCATGCAGGCTTTCCGCACGGGCTACACCTCTGTCATGATCGACGGCTCGCACGAGTCCTTCGAGGACAACATCGCCCTGACCAAGTCCGTCGCCGACGCTGGCCGCGCCATGGGCGTGCCCGTCGAGGCCGAGCTCGGTAAGGTTGGCGGCAAGGAGGACGACGGTCCCGCGGTTGAGGGCGAGAGCCCCTACACCGATCCTGCCGAGGCCAAGGAGTTCGTCGAGCGTACCGGCTGCACCTCCCTCGCTATTGGCGTTGGCACCAGCCACGGTGTGTACACGAGCGATCCGCACATCGAGCAGTCCGTGGTCAAGGCTATCCGCGACGCCGTCGACGTGCCGCTGGTTCTGCACGGCACCTCCGGTGTGCCCGATGAGCAGGTTGCCGAGGCTGTGAAGAACGGCATCTGCAAGGTTAACTACGCCACCGAGCTGCGTCAGGCCTACACCAAGGGCTTCATGGCCTACATGGCCGAGAACCCCGCCTGCTTCGACCCCAAGAAGCCGGCTAAGGAGGGTATGCGTGAGATCACCGAGCTGGTTAAGATCCGCATGACCAACCTCAACTCTGTGGGCAAAGCAGAGTAACAGCAAGGGTACTCTGATCCCACCGGACGGTTTGGGCGGGTCCCGTACTTAGTTTCCAAAACGTCCTCGCGCATGAAGGCCCCCGTTGTCTCGCTTCTTCGAAGCGTTGACAACGGGGGCCTTCGCGCTGCGGAATGATTTTGGAAACTAAGTACGGGACCCGCCCAAACCGTCCTGCTCAATCGCCCTTGTGGCGTTAGTGTCGGAAAAATAAGACGTTGCTTTTTGCCCCCTGCGGAAAGATTGGGGAACTAAGCCCTCGTCCCTCCCAAGTTGACCTTCTCGAGGTCGTCGCCCTTGTGGCGTTAGGACTGCGAATTTGGGATGGGAGGGTTACTTGGTTGTTAGGGTTAATAGGTCATTGGGGGTTTTGAGGTTGTAGGTGGCGTTTGGGATGTCTTGGTGTGATCCCCATGCCGCTCTGGCAAAACTGACCCCTGCCGAAGTTGCGCATTGTTCGTCGTAGACGGTGTCGCCAACGTAGACGACGTTGCCAGGATTCGCGCCCGTACGCCGGAGATATTCGAGCATGGGAGCGGGTGCGGGTTTATGTTCGGTTGTGTCTTCGACAAGGATGATGTGCTCAAAATACTTATTGAAGCCAAGGGGTGCAATTTCTTCTGCGTATTCGTCGCGCGCACGTGAGGAGACGATGCCAAGTTTGCAGCCGCTATCGGCGAGTGTTGCGATGACTTCAAGCAAACCTGGAAACACGCTGATGGTGCTTTTAAAGCTGGCGGCAACTTGGCGCCAGCGATCCAGCGTTGCCTGTGAGTAGATCCCAAGTTTCTCAAGGGCATCCTTGCCGGGTATGCCGAGGGCAAATTCAAGCTCGTGTCGGGGGAGCGTTTTGCCGGTCTCTTCTTGGACAATCTGGACAAGCGATGATAGAACGCTTTCTTCTGTATCTGCCAATGTCCCATCAACGTCAAATACGATATGGTCAAAGTGCTTCATATGGTTGCTCCTCTCTGTTGTTTGCCTGCAAGTTTGATGCGGTGACAGAAGAAAGGCTAGCGGGATTTCTGCCTGGTGCTATCGAGATTCTGCCTCGCTGCTCGATAGCTCGAAGGAGTGCATCCCATTTGTTCTTTAAATACCTGGCCAAGATGGCTTGCTGTCGCAAAGCCGCATTGGCGCGCGACTGTCTGGACCGTTCGCGTGGTGTGTGCCAAAAGTTCGCAAGCACGGTTTACGCGGTATGCGCGCAGATATGCCGCCGGGGTCGTTCCTGCGCAAGCTTCGATAATGCGGTAACACTCTCTTTCGCTTACGCCGGCTGCAGATGCCATCTGGGGCACATCTATAGCGGCTGCATAGTTTGCGCGGATAAAGTCCAGGATTGCCTTGAACTGTACGTCGCGGTTGGTCATCCAAGAGGCGTTGTCGGAGGAAAAGAGCGGTTCGGCCTTGGCGTAAATCTGAATCCAGAGCTCTGACAAGCTATTCCGAAGCGCCATCTCGTTCTGCGGCCGTTGAAGGTCGTGGCTAAAGGAGCTCTTCAGCAAATCGATAAAGGGCATATCGTCGGGGTTGGTGGGCGACCATTTGAGCACATCGACGCCTCGACATTGCAGCAAAGGATTGATATAGCGCTTTTGGAGGCGTCCCGCGGGATCGCCGAGCATCGACGGCTGAAAGATATGCAGCATTTGAATGGCTGGCGCCGAATTGGGTGATTGCAGCGTGCTGTGCAAAACGCCGCCGTTGATAAAGCCGGCGGACCCTTCCTCAAAGCGTACGTGCTCATGAGCCGCGCGCGTTCGATAGTCAATCGCTCCCTGCTCCATGTAGAAAAGCTCAACTTCGGAATGCCAGTGCCAGGGGACGGAATTGCCCGGATAGCGAGCGAATTCTGCGCGTTCGGCAATATAGGGCCAGTCTTCGGCGGTCTCGGGAAACGCTTCCTCGCGTCCTCCGCGGTGCAATTCTATGTGATCCATGTTTCGCATGGCATCAGTATAAGGCGCGATGGGCTTAGATTGCTCTTGCCTGTTCGGGGAACGCCTTGTCTAGGGATGCTTGGAGCTTTTCGAAGGATGCTCGCAAGTTGTGGCTCTGGTCGGTTGAGCGTTTGGCTTTTGTGGTGGGGGAGTCGAGGAGGCCGTTTCTCTGTGTCGGGGGGAAGGAGAAAAGGTTTGCATGTTTTAGGGATGGCTGCTGTGCTGCGTCATTGGAAGAATGCATGCTTATGCGGCCTCCTCGATGTCCACCAAAAGATTGCGCTCGGGGTATGCTGCTAGGTCCCGTGCGCTGGCAGTATTATGCCGCGGCTGCTGCAAAGAAGCGCTAAAGAAAGGCTTAACCTGGTTTGGTGTTACGATGAAACTGCAGGTCAAAGGTATCGAATAACACTCTTGAAAGGTTTTGAGCTTAAGGGCTTTCTAAGGTTTGTGACGTTGATGTGGCGCGGACGTGCGGAGCGTGTGAATGCTCGCTGTTAGCGCTGCGGCTCTGCGGCTCGCACCTGCTCGATGACCTTTTCCATCGTGGCGTCGATACGGTCTTTTTTGAGTTCGCATTCCCAGATGGTTATAGGCGTCCAGCCCATTTGAGCGAGTGCTGCCGCGGCGGTGCGGTCGCGCTCGATGTTGCGACGGAACTTTGCCTCCCAAAACTCAACATTGCGCTTAGGCTGGCTTGGATTGCACTTGGGGCAGCGATGCCAAAAACAGCCGTTGACGAAGATGGCGATCTTGCGGCCGGGGAAGGCGATGTCGGGCTTGCCGGGAACCTTCCATTCCAAGCGATAGCCCGTAAGGCCCGCGGCGCGCAGACGCTGGCGAACGAGCAGCTCAGGCTTGGTGTTGGCGCGCTTGTTGCCCTTCATGGACTTTTTTATAGCGGCGCGACGGCGCACGAGTTCACGCTCGTCGGCGGAAAGATCCGAGGTATCGATGCCGTCGAGCAGGCCGGGCTTGGGACGCTTCTTGCTGCGGCGCTTGGGTTTACGTTTGGGTTTGGTAGCAGATTCGTCTGCCGTGGTGGCCTCGGCGTCGTTGGCGGCGCCGTTAGCCTCAAGCCGGTCTTCCTTCAGCTCAATCAGGGCATCAATGAGCCCCTTGTCGGCGGGCATCCACTCAACCGTGGCAAGCGAGGTGCGCGGAATCCAGCGGATATCGAGCTGGCGGTCGTGCTTCTGGGGCTCACCGGATTCATCAGCGAGCGAGCAGTAGTAGCACTCCATGGAGAGATGAAAATTAGGGTAGTCATACTCAACGGTATAGAAATCGCGCAGGTTGGTGACTTTTACCTGCAACTCTTCCATAAGCTCGCGGCGTACGGCGTCTTCGGGCGTCTCGCCGCGCATGAGCTTGCCGCCCGGGAACTCCCAAAGTCCCTGCATGTCGCCATAGCCGCGCTGCACGGCCAGTAGCTCGTCGGATCCTTCCTTGCGAATGATCCCAGCAGCAACATGAACAGTCTTCAACAGGAGTCCTCTCTCAATATCAGGACGTGGCAGGCTAGCTACCCGTACCTTACACAACGGTAAGGCAAGCGTAAGCCATATCGATGGTAGCCGACTCGTCTTCTTGCGACTATAGATGCCGTAGACTAATCGCAAGAAAGGACTCGGTATGCAAACCACGCACATGGCGACCCCGGTACTGGAGGTCGCGCATCTCGAAAAGGTATATGGAGCGCTGGGCAACGTGACCCGCGCGCTCAACGACGTCAGTTTTACCGTCAACCGCGGCGAATTCGTTGGCATCATGGGCGCTTCGGGCTCGGGCAAGTCGACGTTGCTCAACTGCGTGTCGACCATCGATAGCGCTACAAGTGGCACGATCCGCATCAACGGGCAGGACGTAACACGCATGAAGCAGGCTAAGCTTTCGCAGTTCCGCCGCGAGGAGCTCGGCTTTATCTTCCAGGACTCCAACCTGCTCGATACGCTCACGGCACGCGAGAACATCGCCCTGCCGCTCACCATCGCCCGCACAAACTCGGCGGAGATCTCGACCCGCGTGCAGGATGTGGCAGCGCGCCTGTCCATCAGCCAGGTGCTCGACAAGTATCCCTACCAGATGTCCGGCGGCCAGCAGCAGCGCGTTGCCGCGGCTCGCGCGCTCGTCACCGATCCCACCATGATCATGGCCGACGAGCCCACCGGCGCCCTCGATTCCAAGAGCGCCCGCCTGCTGCTCGAGAGCCTGGAGGCTCTTAACCGCCGTCTACGCGCTACGGTGCTCATGGTCACGCACGACAGCTTTGCCGCCAGCTACACGAGCCGTGTGCTGTTTATTCGCGACGGCAAGATCTTCACCGAGCTGCGCCGCGGCGACACCGACCGCCGAGAGTTCTTCGACCGCATTATGGAGGTCGTTGCCATGATGGGCGGTGAGGGCTCCGATGCTCTGTAAACTCGCTTGGGGCAACGTCCGCCGCGCCGGCCGCGACTACCTCGTCTACTTGCTGACGCTCACCCTGGGCGTCACGGTCTTCTATGCCTTTAACACCATCTCGATGCAGGTCGACATCGCCGGCATCAAGGAGCAGGGACTGTCCGAGCTCATGGGCAGCATGCTCGGCTACCTCACGTACTTTTTGGCCGGCGTCATGGCCTTTTTGATGGTGTATGCCAACAACTTCATTATGAAACGCCGCAAGAAGGAGTTTGGCCTGTACCAGGTGCTCGGCATGGGGCGCGGTCGCGTTGCCACGATCATGGCGCTCGAGACCGTGATCGTTTCGGTCGGCGCCTTTGTCGCCGGCATTGTGCTGGGCGTGGGGCTCTCCCAGCTCATGACATTCTTTACGGCCTCGCTCTTTAAGACACAGATCGCCAATTTCCACTTCTTTTTCTCGGTGCATGCGTTCAACCTGACCCTTGCCTGCATGCTCGTAATGTTTGTGCTCACGTTACTGCTGAACCTGCGCGCCGTGCGTCGTACCAAACTCATCGAGCTTATGGGTGCCGAGCGTCGAAACGAGAGCATCAAGACGCGCAACCCCTGGATCGCGATTGCCATCTTTGCCGTGGGCGTGGTGCTGGTGGGCGTGGCCTATTACCGTCTGCTACGTGATGGGTTCCCGCTAACCGAGACGGGCGACAAGCTGCACGGGGCCATGAGCCAGTTTGGCATTACGACCGCTATGGTTACCGTGGGCACCTTTGCGTTGTTCTGGGGACTCTCGGGCATGCTCATCAAGCTGCTGCAGAGCTTGCGCGGCGTGTATTGGCGCGGCCTCAACATGTTTACCGTGCGCCAGCTTTCGGCCAAGGTCAATACGGTGTGCTTTTCGATGGGCGTCATCGCGATGATTCTGTTCCTTGCAATCACTTCGGTGACGTGCGGTATGTCGATCGCCAACGTGATGAACGAAAACCTGGAGCGCTATAACCCTGTTGACGTGTCTCAGACGTATGTCTATTACACGCCCGATAGGCTCGACTACTACAAGGAGTATGTCAATCCGTCCGAGGCCGATCGCATGGTGCTGGCCGATGCAACGGTCGATTTGTACGCTGCATGGCACGGCGATCGTATCGATCCCGATAACGTTACAGAAAGTAGTAAGGGCAAGTCGGCGGACAACAACGACGAGACCGGAAAGAAGGTCAATATCGCCGATGTTGCCGGTGAGCATGTGCAGATCGATTCGTATCTGAGTTACCCGCTTGGCGGCTCGGGCCCCTCGGTGGTGGCGGGCGAGATGTGCAAGGCCATGGGCGAAAAGCTCCCCAAGGTGCTCGAGGGTAGCAATGCCGATGATATGGGCCTGTTTGTGACGCCGGCGAGCCAGTACAACAAGCTGCGCCAGATGATGGGCGAGGAGCCGGTGAGCATTGGCCGCGACCAGTACGTGCTTACGTGTGATATGGGCGGTGAGCTGGGCGACCTGTACACCAAGTATATGGCTGGCGGCCATGCCCTTACCTTGGGCGGGCATACGCTCAAGCCCGCAACCGATAAGTCGGACGAAGATACGGCGGCCATCGCCAACTCGGCGATGGGCAGTAATCCGGGTACCGTCGTCGTTGCCGACGAGCTGTTGTCCCAACTTAATCTGCAGCCGTATTCCAGTAGCCTGCTCGTTAACTACAAACAGGGGATGGATACGACTGAGGCAGACGAGAGCATTAAAAACACTGTGCTCGACAATCTGCTCGTTGACGGCAAGGAGCCGGGGTCGTGGGGAATCTTCATCACACGCTCCGAGATGTACACGCAAGCAGCGCAAATGAACGGTCTTATTAGCTACCTAGCCATCTACATCGGCTTTGTATTGGTCGTTGCATGCGCGGCGATTCTGTCGATCCAGCAACTCTCCAACGTGGCCGACGGCAGCCGCAGCTATCGTGTGCTGGCACAGATCGGCTGCGACGACCGCCAGATTCGCCATTCGGTGATGGCGCAGCAAGCGGTATTCTTCCTGTTCCCGCTGGCAGTGGGCCTGGCGCACTCCTTTGTGGCACTTAAGGTGATCATCGAGTTGGTGAGCATTTTCGGAAATATGAGCATCGGCGGCACCGTTGGTCTCACCTGTGCAATCTTCCTGGCAGCATACGGTGGCTACTTCCTGGTGACCTACCTCATGAGCACCGGCATGGTGCGAGCCGCCATAGCCACCCGCTACAGCGAGTAGCAAGCGGGCAAAATCGTCGCAAAATCAGAGGCGTATGACCGCCGCGAAGGGACCAGGGGCCCTTTCGCGGCGGTTTTTGCCTACCTGGTGCGTCTCAGATACAAGTGAGTAGACTTTTTTGAACCTGCCGAGCACATCGCGACAAATGATCTATAAAACTGCAGGTCAGAGCTGTGGCGTTTTAGGGCGTGCTCGGCCTTCTGCAAAAAGCCTGCTCACTTGGTTTTTCTGCTAGAAGACCGCCACGAGGGAAGGCAACTCCCCCGGGTAGTCGTTGGGGACGTTCTTAAACGGCTACCCAAGGAGTGTCCCAAACCGCCGGCAGAAAAGGAGCGTCCCTAACTGCCACATCCGGAGCAAGATAACGCCGCAGGTAGAGGACGGACAGCGAGCGGGTCGCATTTGAGACAAGGTGACGTGAAACGAAAGGGCGCTGACCTTCTGGTCGCGCCCTTGAAGTTGAACGTCAGATTGTCCAAATGCGGCCCGCGCAGCGTCGAGCCGTTACG
>CABUQV010000012.1 GCA_902493855.1 uncultured Collinsella sp. | reverse complement strand
GAGCCCGCGGAAAGAAGCTGCGCCGCGGGGGAGGCGACCCAAATGGCTTTCTCATATCGTCTTCTTTTGCTTCGTACGCTGCTTAAGTGCCTCGGAAAGCCCGATAAGCGCCGTGAGGAGCGAGACCAAAGCGGTCAGGAGCCTCACGAAATCAATCAGATCGGTCATGGGCATCACCTCCCGTCGCATGGAGGGCGCTGCCCGACACATGGAACTGCCAGCAACGATACCGATTCTATCAAAGCGCAGTTAGATATGCGAATGTTTGTTCGCATTTCAGAAGATCGGAGCTCGGGTATGGCGAAGGAACTGTTCCTTTGCCATACCCGAGCTTGTCGCCGAACTGCTACCTACATTTTTCGAGTTATTCGGCCACGCTGCTGGTTCTGTATAAATCCACCGCCGGGATTATCTGAGAGTTTTTGTCCTTATTTGAGCGCATACATGCCCATTTGCTCACTTACGTCACCGAATCAAACACCATTAGAGGTGTGAATGTTCCTGAGAGGGCATCTTTAGCCATTTAACGACCTCCGACAGGCCGAATAACTCGAAATTTGTTGGTGGCGAAAGCGTAACAGTCCCATACGCCAAAAGCCGGCATCTCCCATGTGACAGAGGGGCTGTCCCTTTGTTTCATTATTCGATTACGGTGTGGGAATTCTGCTTACGCATGGTGGCGAGCATGTGCTTGGGGACGGCATGGACCATGCAGCTGCCGATGGTCGCGCTCGCGGCGGTCTTAGCTGCATCGCTGCCGTTTTTGGTCGCGTAACTGTGGCGGAAACGTTTGAGCATGGCGATGTCGTTGCCGCCGTCGCCGTAGACCGCGACCTCATCCTCGGCAATGCCGTAGTAGCCCGCCAGCCAGGCCACACTCTCGCCCTTGTTGCACGCCACGTCCGTGATCTCGAACATCACCGGATCGAACGGCGCGTTGACCACGCGGTCCGAGCGCTCGGCAAGATATGTCTTGAGGTCGCGCTCCAGCTCGGGCGAGGTCACACGGCAGTTGATCTTGCACACATCGTGGCGCAGGATGTCACCGATCGACTGGTCGAAATACTGTTCCTCGTGGTACCCGCCACGTGCACGCATCCCGCGCATCACGATGCGCTTGATAGGGCTGTCCTTCTTAAAACCCGCCTGGTGCATCTCGAACGAACCGCTCGAGAACATGCCATCGGGCGTGGAGCAGTCAAAACAAATATCCGGGAACTCCTTGAGCAGCTCCTCGGTAATCTGTGGGTCGATGGTCCAGGTCTTGAGCACCTCGCCATGGCTGTCGCGCACGATGGACCCGTTGGAACAGCAGGCATCGAGCGCTAGCCCCGTAAAGCCATGCTCGCCGATTGGCAACGTCGAGCGTCCGGTCGCGGGAACCACATGCAGGCCAGCCTCGGTCAGCTCGCGAATGGCACGGCGAATGGTCCCATCTGCCTCGTGCAGGGCGTTCAGCAGCGTTCCGTCTAAGTCACTCGCAAACATCTTGATCATGGGCATGCCCCTCCTTCGTCTGCACGATATTGTAGACGAAGGAGAGGCAGGCCCGAACAATGACATCCCGGCGCGGCGAGACAATGTTTCCGCTCATTCACGGTGCCCCAGCGCCTTAAGACAATCGCCACAAGCGACTTTTCAGCCGATAAAACAACACCGTCGTCAACGTCAGCACCGCCAACATGCCTGCGAATACAATCGCCGGAGTCCATCGATCGTATGCGAGCCCGTAAACCAATTGGCCAATAGGCGTTGCACAGGAAAGCGTCATATAAACGAGTGCCAGCACTTTTCCGCAGAGTTCCTTTGGCGCTGACCGCTGAACGAATGAAACGATTTCGACCGATGTAATGCTTGCCCACGCCATAACCCATGCCGAGCCGGCCGCAAGCGCGGCAAACGCTAATTTATCAGGACCGCTCAGTAGCGTGACAATAATCGGCACGACTCCAAAACAGATCATCGCAACATATCGACATATGCCCTTGAAAGAGAAACGATGCGGCCTCATACCGACCACACCACTGCCGACAAGACCACCCAAGCCCATAGCCACCTCAATAATCCCAACAAAGGATGACTGCATTCCGAGGTGCTTTGCAACAATAACGGGGGCACCAATCGTTAACCCAACTAACGCAAGGTTTAAAACAGCCGCAAGTAAAAACACAACGAGCAATGATGCGTTTTGAAACAGGTACCGAATCGACTCCCGAAAATCATTTCGACATGTCGTACGAGTCGCGCCGTCTCCCATCGTTTCAGATGAGGCATTTCGCTTGAGGGCGCCCCCGAACAGCAGGGCTGACATCACAAACGTCACCGCCGCGGTTTCGCATAGAGCATCGATACCAAAGCACCCATAGACTGCCGTCCCGACTACAGGCCCCAAGATATTGCTCGCCATGGTTATCTGCGAGACCAACGCAGTGGCACGCTCAACCTTTTCTTGGCCCGTCATGCGCACCGTCTCAATTTGAAGCATCGGTTTCAGCAGCGATTGGATGCCATATTGGACGCAAAGCGTTGCTACCACGACAACGGTAAGAGGCAGCGAATGCTTCATGGGGATAAACAACAGTGATGAAACCATCAGAACAATGCCGAGCACCACAAGAACCCCGCGATGTCTCCCGCGATCCGCCAAGATTCCGCCAGCCGGAGTCGCAAGCACGCCCGGCACGAACGCTATCGCCGCGACGGCGCCATATAACGTTGACGATCCGCTGCAATCGAACAAGTAAAGCGGATACGCAAAGCACAGCGCCGACAGCATCGAATACGCGCAAAGCTGCGCAACCAGAAGTTCCGTGAGTCTAATTGACCGCACTGTTTTTGATTCCAACGAGACGCTACTCCTCCGCATTCCAGCCATAAGTCCGCCCCCTAAACATACCAATAGTATGTATTTATCGACTTGAAAAGGGCAGCCGGAGCTGCCCGTTCAAATCTATTACATACTATCGGTATCTATTTTACCACCCGGCACGGTTCCATACGTCCCAAATCTGAGCCGTTGTCTGGAGCACTTCATTACCCAAATCGAGCCCCACCGCGGCCGCCATCTGCGCCAAACATTGCGCGCGAGCGAGCATTCGATCCTTGGTCTCAAGCGGACGGAACAGCGGCAGCAGCCAAAGATTCGCCAACAACGATACCGCCTCCGCCGCTTCGCGCGGGCATTCACACGCAATGGAGCCGTCGGCGATGCCCTCCTCGATCATTGGCAGGAGATAGCCATCGGCCGACTCGTCAAACGAACCCTGGTACTGCATCGCCAGCAGCCGCGAGCTTTTTACCGGATCTGCCGCAGGATGTATGCGTGCCCATAGCTCAATTTGCGGAACGACGGACTCGGGCGCGTACAGTCGCTTGAGCTTTTGAGCTCCGGTCATATTACCGATACCAAGCGTGGAGCGACGGCGCTCAATAATCGGAGCCATTCCCCGATCAAATGCGGCGTTGAAAATCTCCTCTTTACTCTTAAAGTGATGATAGACAGCGCCCTTGGTCATGCCATCGAGGCGGTCGACGATATCTTGAATGCTCGTTCCCTCATAACCCTGTGCGCAGAATAGCTCCAGCGCCGCGTCGAGAATCTTCGCGACCGTCTCCTCGGGATATTTATTACGACCCATAATCTGTCCATCCACAACGCAAGTCTTGTGCCTCATTGCAGTATTTTAACGTCGCGAATGGCAGGCGGTCGATTCTACACCGCGGTGGGGCCTTGTTCGCCGGTACGGATGCGGATAACCTCCTCGACCGGCTCGACCCAAATCTTGCCGTCTCCAACGGCGCCGGTGCGGGCGGCGTTGCAGATAAGTCAAACGCTGCGTTGTCGAATGGAAACGGTGCCGCAATCTTGGAAACGGCGCAGCAACGGGCGCGAACCGAACGGGAAATACGCGAGCAAGGGAGCCGCGAGGGCGCTCGTCCCGGCTAGCGCCGAAACAGCTCGTGGGCGCGGTCGCGAAGGTCGGTGGCACGGATGACGCCCTCGTAGCGGTTGATGCGCAAGCGCGGGAAGGCATTGAAGAAACGCAGGTCGCGACGGCTGAGCGACACACTCGGCACCGGACGGCTTGCGCGCCTGCCAGCACGAATACGGGCGAGCGACGGACGAGGCACGCTCGGCGCGGCATCGGCCACGCGGCGAGCAGCGAGTGCCAGGCCGCGAGCACCGTCCGAGATAAACGTCGGCATCGAAGCCTTCTCACGCAGGGCATCGAGCGCCGCATCGCCCAGTTCCGCCAGCCATGCGTTAACGGCGCGGCTGCGGATATGCGTCTGCGCCACCGAGTCAATCGTCGAATCGGGAATGCGCTCGAGCATGGAGTCGGACGCGTCGGCAAGCGACTCATTGATGCGGTCGGCAAGGTCGGCACGCACACGCTCCAGCTGATCGGACAGGCGGCGCCAACTGGCCAGCGAGCAAATCGCATCGATGATCATTGCAACCGCGACGACAAAGGCGGCCAAACGAACAATCAAGACCGGCAGATGGGCGAGCAGGCCCAACACCGCCGGTTCCACTACGCGACAAATGCACAACGAACCCAAGCCAAACGCGCAGGCCCAGTACAGACAAATGCGTCCATGCAAATTAAACGGCAGGTGCGAGTAATCCCAAAAGCGCGCGCCCGTTGTTTTTTCCAACAGCACGCCTACGCCGTACTCAATCACGCTGCATACAAGCGCTGCAGCGACAAACTGGCTCGACGCGTCAGGAATTCCGCGCAACAGCAGCCAGCAGGCAATGCCGCCCGCGCCATAGATGGGGCAGCACGGCCCCAGCAAAAAGCCGCTATTGGCAAATCGTCCGTGATTGAGCATGGCGCAGACCGTCGACTCCCACACCCAGCCGCAAAAACCGTAGAAGGCAAACGAGAGCACCAGTGCCGAAAGCGGGCAGGCGGCAAGCGTCGCGCCGCCAAATGCCATGTCGATCGCGGTTCCCAACGTCTACCCCCTCCTCTTTTCGCTCGATTCGCTGCTCCCGCCATCGTCCGCCTCGTCCTTGCGCCGCAGACGGCCGGCGACCGTCTCGCGCAGCGCGCACCATTTATCTGCCAGGCACACAATCCATGCCTCACGACACGTCGGCGGCACCGGCACCAGCGGAAACATATGCCGCACGATAATATTCCGCTCGCGCGGCGTCAGCTCAAAATCTTCCTCCGCACGTGCCAGGGCAAAAAACGGGTGGCGGAAGCCATGCAGCCGATGGCTCGGGTCGGAATCGTGCCAGTCATAGAGAAAGTAATCGTGTAACAGGGCTCCGCGCAGCAACGAGGCACGGTCGACCGAAATGCCAGCACGGCCCAAGTGCTCGGCAAAGGACAGGCTCGCCCGCGCTACCGAAGTCATGTGCGCATAGACCGTCACATCACCATGCTGGATAAACTCGCGCGTCAGATCCAAACGGCCCGCCTGGGCCAGCTGACGGGCGGCATAGTCGACCTCGTGCGCGATTCTCTCGGCACGAACGGCATCGGACATGCTGCCTCCTTCCAGCGGCTCACGGTGGCAAGCCACGGCCTGCACGCATTGAATAGAATCATCATTGAATCTATCAGTATGGCATCGGACAAAACGTTTTGCCCCACCAGTTGGCGAATTACCGCGCCGCCGTCACATATCAAACGCCAAAATGTGCGAGACTGTCTTGTGCAATTGTGCCGGCCGAGGGAGCGCCGGCGCTCGATTCGCATGGAGTAACCCACAACGATGCTGCTTACGCAAACGACAACGCCCGAGGACGTCAAGGCTCTCAATCGCGCCGAGCTCCCGCAGCTCTGCGGCGAGATTCGCCACGCCATCCTCGAAAGCTCCGCCGCTGTCGGCGGACACGTTGCTCCCAACCTGGGCGTCGTTGAGCTCACGGTCGCGCTCCATCGCGTGTTTAACTCCCCCACCGACAAAATTGTCTTTGACGTGTCGCACCAGACCTACGCCCACAAGGCGCTAACCGGGCGCGCGTACACCTATATCGACCCGGAACGCTTTGGTGAGGCCTCTGGCTTTGCCAATCCCGACGAGTCCGAGCACGACCTGTTTGCCATGGGTCACACCTCGACCTCGGTGAGCTTGGGCTGCGGCCTTGCCCACGCGCGCGACCTGGCGGGTGACACGTATAACGTCATTACCGTTATTGGCGACGGCTCGCTTTCGGGCGGCCTGGCGTTTGAGGGCTTTAACAATGCCGCCGAGCTCGACAGCAACCTGATCATCATCGTCAACGATAACGACCAGTCCATCGCCGAGAACCACGGTGGCCTCTATCGCAATCTGGCCGAACTGCGCGCCAGCAACGGCACCTGTGAGCGTAACGTTTTCCGCGCGATGGGGCTCGACTACCGCTATCTGGACGCCGGTAACGATGTGTTGGCCCTCGTCGACGCGCTGCAGGAGCTGCGCGATATCGATCGCCCCATCGTGCTGCACGTCTCCACCGCCAAGGGCAAGGGCTTTGAGCCGGCCCAGAGCGACCCGGAGCGCTGGCACCACGTGGGTCCGTTTGACATGGCGACTGGGCGCAAGCTCTGCCCGGGCCATCCGAGCGAGCCTGCGCCGCGCACCTATGCCGACATTACGGGCGAGGCACTCAGCGCCGCCATCGAGCGCGATCCGCAGGTCGTGGGCATCACGGCCGCCACGCCCTACATCATGGGCTTTACACCCGAGCTTCGCGCTGCCGCCGGCAAACAGTTCGTCGATGTGGGCATTGCCGAGGAGCACGCCGTGACCTTTGCCACCGCGCTTGCGCGCTCGGGCGCCAAGCCAGTCTTTGGTGTGTACGGCACGTTTTTGCAGCGCGCCTACGATGAACTGTGGCACGACCTGTGCCTCAACGATATGCCGGCGACCATCCTGGTATTTGGCGCGTCGATCTTTGGCACCACATCCGAGACGCACCTCTCGTTCTTTGATATTTCCATGCTGGGCGGTCTTCCCAACATGCGCTACTTGGCGCCGGCCTGCATGGAGGAATACCTGTCCATGCTGAGCTGGTCGCTCGACCATCGCGAGCATCCCGCGGCAATCCGCGTACCGGGCATCGGCCTGGTAAGCCGCCCCGATCTGGCGCCTGCCGAGGACACCGATTACAGCGTTGCACGCTACAACGCTGTGCGTCAGGGCCGCGACGTTGCCGTGCTCGCGCTTGGCGATTTCTTTGAGTTGGGCGAGCGCATGGCAAACCGCTTGGCCGCCGAGTACGGTATCGAGGCCACGCTTGTCAACCCGCGCTTTGCAACTGAGCTTGACCGCGAGTTCCTCGACAGCCTTGCCGCCGAGCATCGCGTTGTCGTCACCCTCGAGGACGGCATCTTGGACGGCGGCTGGGGCGAGCGCGTGGCATGTTATCTGGCATGCACGCCGTTGCGCACGCGCACCTTCGGCATCGCCAAGGGCTTCCCCGACCGCTACGACCCCAACGAGCTGCTCGCTCAGAACGGCATGACGGTCGAGAACATGGCCGCCGAAACCGTGAGACTACTCAACGAGTAAGAAAACCTCCGCAAGGAAAGCGCCCCTGCGGAGGTTTTTGTTTTCGCGACGCGATTATCTCAATCTGTAACATCTAGGGTCCGAATTCCCGTCTAACTGTTACAGATCTAGACAAGACGTCTTAGTCCCTGACCTTTGTCTCAATCTGTAACAGATAGAGACCTTTTGGCCGTCCAGATGTTACAGATTGAGACATTCAAATCCCCCTAAGGAGATAATCTCGATCTGTAACAGTTAGGACCCATTTCCTCGTCCGCCTGTTACAGATTAAGACGAACCGCCAAAGTGGCACCTTTGTGGTAGTTAGCGGTAGCTGTTCTTGAGAATTTCGACGACGTCGGGCTCGGTCAGCGTCACGGGGTCGTGGCTGAACAGGACACCGTTGGTCGTCAGGGCGTTGTGCGCAACGGTCGAAAGCTCTTTGTCCGTAATCCCCCACTCACTCATGGTAAGGTCGGCCACATGGCAGGCCTCCATCAGGCGCGTGAGCTCAACTACAAAATCGTGCGGATCGCTGGCGGTAGCATTGCCCATCAGGCGTGCCATGTCGATATAGCGCTCGGGCACGGCGCCGTGATCGATCATCCAGGTGTGATAGGCGCGAGCGATCATAATGAGGCCGGCGCCGTGCGGCAAGTCGTGATGATGCGCACTCATGCCATGCTCGAGACCATGCGAGCCCGTGGTGCCCGAGGCATCCATGGCATAGCCGCCGAGCGTGTTGGCAAACGCGAGGCTCGAGCGCGCCTCCAGGTCATCGCCATTATTGACGCACGCAGGCAGTGCCGCGGCGGCACGGCGGATGCCTTCGCGGCAAACCATGTCACCCATGGGCGTGTTGGTATTTGAGATGTAGCACTCAACGCAATGGAACAGGGCGTCGAATCCCTGATAGGCGGTCAGACGCGCTGGGACGCTCACCATGAGTGCGGGATCGACGATCGAAAGCACCGGGAACAGGCGCGGATCGCCCAGACGAAGCTTCTCGTCATTGTCCTCGCAGGACAGGACACCGCCCGCATCGACCTCGGAGCCGGTACCCGCCGTGGTGGTCACGCAGACAAGCGGCAGCGGATCGTTGGGGATCGGCAGGCCGAGCGCGGTGCCCCCATTCACAAAGTCCCAGATGTCACCGGGACACTCGTTGCCCTCGGCATCGGTATGCGGGTTGGCCGCCACCGCGCAGATGCCCTTGCTGCCGTCCATGACCGAACCACCGCCGAGCGCCAGGACAAAGTCACAGCCATGGGTGCGCGCCATCCAGCCACCCGCGTTGACGGTCTCGCGCAGCGGGTTGGGCTCAATACGGTCGAACAGCTCGTACGCCATGCCAGCACGGTCGAGCTCCGCCTCCACGCGCTGCAGATATCCAAAGCGCTTAACCGAATTGCCGCCGGTAGTAACGATGAGCGCTTTGGTGCCGGGAAGCTTCTGCGCGCCCAGCTCGCCCAACTTGCCCGCGCCAAACAACACCTTGGTCGGTGCGAAAAACGAATAACCGTTCATACGCGATCTCCTTACTTAATATATGCGTCGATATGCGTCGCGTTGCCGCCATTATAGCGACCGCTGCGAGCGCCTGCCCCAGCTAAAAGGTAGCGTCCCGACTGCAATAACCGCCGTTTTCCCAGATAAAACCTGCCAAAATAAACCTGTCCCTTTTTGGTAGGTAGAATAACCCATAAGGTAAGTATGTTTCTGAGTTATTTCGTGTTGACCCATCTGAGCGCAATAGGGTATAACTCTACTCAACCACTAGGATTTTTTTGAGAAAGGTGTTCTCCTATGAGCAAGAACCTCTCCCAGCAGGTCGTTCTCGACCGCCGCGGCTTTGTCGCCGCCACCTTCGCAACCGTCGCCGGCCTTGGTCTTGCCGGCTGCTCCGACACCAGCGCCGAGGCCGACAAGGGCTCCGCCGCCTCTTCCAAGAGCTCTGATGACACCAAGGCTTCCACCACGCTCGACGCCAAGGCATTCGACAAGCTCGTCGACAACGGCCCCAAGGCCGACGACACCGCCATCGCCGCCAGCACCTGGGCCACGGCCGTCAAGAATGCCGGCGTCTTTAAGATCGGCAGCGTCCAGACCTCCACGCTCTTCTCCCTCCTCAACGAGAAGGACGGCAAGACCCGCGGCTTCGATGCCGGCATCGCACAGCTCCTGTCCAACTACATCCTGGGCGAGAACAAGGTCGAGATCACGCAGGTGACCTCCGACACGCGCGAGTCCGTGCTGCAGAATGGCCAGGTCGACGCCGTCTTTGCCACCTACACCATCACCGATGAGCGCAAGAAGCTCGTCTCCTTCGCCGGCCCCTACTATTACACGCAGCAGGCCATCCTGGTGCTCGCCGACAACGACGACATCAAGAGCGTCGACGACCTGGCCGATAAGAACGTCGCCGTCCAGTCCGGCTCCAACGGCCCCGCTATCCTGGAGGAGTTTGCCCCCAAGGCCAGCCAGCAGGAATTCAAGACCGACGAGGAGGCCCGCCAGGCACTCCAGCAGGGCCGCGTTGACGCCTACGTCATCGATAACAACATGCAGCAGAGCTCCCTGGTCCGCGAGCCCGGTAAGTACAAGATCGCCGGCAAGCCCTTCGGCAACAAGGAGCCCTACGGCATCGGCCTGCCGCTTGATTCCGACGGCGTCGCCTTTGTCAACGACTTCCTTAAGAAGATTGAGGACGACGGCACCTGGACCAAGCTGTGGCAGATCTGCATCGGCGACCGTACGGGCGACACCAATGTTCCCGAGCTGCCCGAGGTCGGCGCCTAGGCAGCGAGCCTGGTAACGGCCACAACGAAACCATACGGAAACGCACGATGCGCTTTATTGCGATAAACTGTTTCCTTACTGAGTTGTCGGGGCTTCCGTACACACGGGAGCCCCTTTCCTTATCGGCGGGAGGTCCGCATGAGTCTCTCCGAACTCTGGTCGCTCTATGGCCAGAACTATATCGACGCGCTGCTAGCAACCTGGGGCATGACGCTTGAGTCATTTGCCATCGCCATGATGCTGGCCGTTGCCGTCACCGTGATGCGCGTGTCGCCGCTCAAGCCGCTGCGCGTCTTTGGCGACCTGTATGTCCAGGTGTTCCGTAACATCCCCGGCATCGCACTGCTTATCATCGTCGTCTACGCGCTACCGCCGCTCAAGGTCGTCCTGCCCTATCGCACCTGCGTTATCGTCGCCACGGTCCTTTTGGGCTCGGCCTTTGGCTCCGAAAACTATATGAGCGGTATCAACACCGTCGGCGTCGGCCAGGTGGAAGCCGCCCGCTCGCTGGGCATGAGCTTTAGCCGTATCCTCGCCAAGATCGTGATTCCGCAGGCACTGCGCTCGAGCGTGCTGCCCATGACCAACCTCTTTATCGCCGTCATGCTCACCACCGCGCTCGGCAGCCAGGTGCCGCTTAAACCGCAGGAGCTCACCGGCGCGGTGAGCTACATCAACACGCGCTCGCTCGGAGGCGTCGCCGCGTTCTTTATCTCGGCGCTCGGCTACCTGGGCACGGCCTTTGTGGTGAGCCACATTGGCAACTACATCGATAAGAAGGTGAGGATCCTCCGATGAGCAAGCACTCCACCTCCGCGCTCACCATGCGCGATGCGCTCTACGAGGCTCCCGGCCCCAAGATGCGCGCCAAGATTCGCATCGGCACCGCTATCTCACTCGTCGCCGTCGCCGCGCTCGCCGTCCTGGTGCTGCAGCGCTTTTATGTGACCGGTCAGCTTTCGGTCCACTATTGGTATTTCTTTACGCACCTCACCACCTGGAAGTTCCTGCTTGCCGGCTTTGAGGGCACCGTTAAAGTCGCACTCACCGCTGGCGCCATCGCACTGGTGCTGGGCTTAGCCCTTATGCTCGGCCGCACCAGCGACATTAAGCCGCTACAGCTGGTCTGCCGCCTGCTCACCGATTTCTTCCGCGGCGTACCGAGCCTGCTGTTCATTTACTTCTTCTTTTTGGTGCTGCCCCAGTACAAGATCGCGCTGCCGTCGTTTTGGATGCTCACGCTTCCCGTCGCGCTCGCTGCCGCCGGCGTACTCGCCGAGATCTTCCGTGCCGGCGTCAACGCCGTGCCGCGCGGCCAAGTCGAGGCAGCCCAGGCACTCGGCCTCTCCAAAGCTAAAATCACCTTTAAAATCGTGTTGCCGCAGGCTATTCGGTTTATCATTCCGTCGTTGATTTCGCAGCTTGTGGTCGTAGTCAAAGACACCACCGTCGCCTATGTGGTGAGCTATCCCGACCTCATGCAAAATGCCCGCGTGCTCATTACCAACTACGACGCCCTCGTGTCGGTCTACCTGGTAATCGCGGTCATCTACATCCTCATCAACGTCGCGATCAACAAGGCCGCCGTCTACGTTTCGCAGCGCACTGGCGCGACCATCATCCGCTAAGTACCCACGTTCTCAAAGCATAAGGAGCCGAGCACCATGGCACAGAGCACCTCTTCCACCGGCAATCAGCCGTTAATCGAGCTCAAGCACGTCGATAAGCACTATGGCGATCTACACGTCCTCAACGACATCAATCTCTCGGTCGACCGCGGCGAGGTCGTCGTTGTGATCGGCCCCTCGGGCTCGGGCAAGTCGACCATGTGCCGCACCATCAACCGCCTGGAGACCATCGACTCGGGCGAGATCCTCATCGAAGGCGAGCCCCTGCCGCAGGAAGGCAAGGATCTTGCCCGCATGCGTGCCGAACTGGGCATGGTGTTCCAGCAGTTCAACCTGTTCGCACACATGACCGTACTGCAGAACGTCATGCTGGGACCGGTCGACGTGCTGGGCGTCTCCAAGGACGAGGCCCGCGAGCGCGCCATGGATCTGCTGGGCCGCGTGGGCGTGGCCGAGCAGGCCGATAAGGTGCCCGCACAGCTTTCGGGCGGCCAGCAACAGCGCGTAGCCATCGCCCGCTCGCTTGCCATGCAGCCCAAGGCCATGCTCTTTGACGAGCCCACAAGCGCACTGGATCCCGAGATGATCAACGAGGTGCTCGAGGTCATGGTCCGCCTGGCCCAGCAGGGCATGACGATGATCGTCGTCACGCACGAGATGAACTTCGCCCGCCGCGTGGCCGACCGCGTCGTGTTTATGGCCGACGGCCAGATCGTGGAAACCGGCACACCCGACGAGTTTTTCGACCACCCCCAGACCAAGCGCGCCCAGGACTTCCTCAACTCCATTAAGGGCCACTAACCAGTCATCCCGTGGAACAAATTCATCGGAAGTGTTGTCCCACGCCTCTCATGCGCCCTGTCACCTTCAGATTCGAAAGCAACACCTATGATCGGAACTCGTACTTCCTCGTCCTATACCCCGCACGTCGACGTTGCCCCCGCCGACCGTCCGCTCATCCTGGTGGCGCCGCGTTGGGAAGGGGCAAAACCGTTTTTAAGCGAGATGCTCTCCCCCAACGAGGAAATCGCAAGTGTCTTTGTCGATGCCATCCTTGCCGCCGGTGGCCTGCCGCTGCAGATGTCCATCACCGAGGACATTGAGGTTATCCGTCATTACGTCGATATCGCCGACGGGATCGCCATCCCCGGTGGCCCAGACGTCAACCCCAAGCGCTGGGGCGATGATCGACCCTACGACCCCACCCTCTGCTGCGAGATCCGCGATAGCTTTGAGTTTAAGCTGGTCGGCGAGGTGCTCCGCGCCAAAAAGCCACTCTTTACCACCTGTCGCGGCACGCAGCTGCTCAACGTCGCCACCGGCGGCACCCTGTGCATGGACGTGCCGAGCCTGGGTGCGCGCGAGGGCCGCACGCAGTGGCGCCATACCCACGTGCTCAACGATCCCGTGCACCCTGTCGAGGTCATGCCGGGCTCGCTGCTGGAGCGCGCGCTTGGCGGGCACAGGCTGATCCAGACCAACTCCGCACACCACTGCTGCGTCGATCGTCTGGGTAAGCATACGCGCCTGGTCGCCCAGGCGACCGATGGCGTTCCCGAGTGCATCGAGGTCGAGGGCCAGCCGTTCTGCCTGGGTGTGCAATGGCATCCCGAGTACACCTGGCAGACGCTCGAGACCGACTTTAACCTGTGGAAGTCGTTTGTCGAGGCAGCGGCCAAGGTAAAGCAGGCCCGCTAGCTCGCGGACCACACAACAGACAAGGGCGCCCCGCCAGCCACATGGTCCGACGGGGCGCCCTTTTACCTATACGCGGCGGGTACACATCAAAGCTCGCAAGCCCTTATTCAGCCGCCTCGCGCAGGGCCGACATCGTAGCCGCATATTGCTGCTGCAACGCATGCATGCTCTCGCGGGCGCCGTCAACGCCATCGGCGCCACGCAGCGCTTCGGTCACTACGACCGCCGGCTCGTACAGATTATCGAATCCCAGGTTCTGGCTCACGCCCTTGAGCGTGTGCGCTGCCATAAACGCACCTTTGGCGTCTCCTGCCGCCATAGCAACTTCCAGCTTGTCCATGCTCTCGTCATCCAAAAACTTGAGGGCAAAGCGGGCAAGCATCTCATCGCCCATCAGGCGGGCGCAAGCGTCATCATAATTGGCGCCGATCTTCTCATACGCCTCACGCATGGAAATCATGGATTAAAAACTCCTTTGTTCAAACTAAATCGTGGGAAACGCGACAACGTCGGCGGGGCGTGCCAACGTCTCGGCAATACGGTCTTGTACCTCGAGCAGGCAGTCGAGCAACAGTGGGTTAAAGGTACCGCACTTACCGTCCAGGATCATCTGGATCGCCTCCTTGTGCGGGATAGCGTCCTTGTACACGCGCACGCTCGTCAGCGCATCATACACGTCGGCCACCGAGACCACCTGCGCGGCAATGGGAATCTCGTCGCCCTTAAGGCCATCGGGATAGCCCTTGCCGTCCCAGCGCTCGTGATGCCAACGCGCAATCTGGTACGCATATTCCATAAGCGCATTGCCGACGTGATGGCGGCCCAGCTCAAGCAACATGTCGGCGCCCATCGTGGTATGCGTCTTCATAATCTCGAACTCCTCGGGCGTAAGGCGCCCGGGTTTGTTGAGAATTGCATCGTCAATCGACATCTTGCCGATATCGTGCAGCGCCGAGGCCAGGGCAATCGTAGAGCGTTCCTCATTGTCGAGAGAGATCGTGCCGCTACGCTGGACCAGACAGCCAAGCAGCAGCTCGGTCAGCTTCTCGATGTTCGTAACGTGCCTGCCGCTCTCGCCATTGCGAAGCTCCATGACGCCGGCCATGATGTCGATGAGCATGCGGCTGTTCTTGACGCGCTCGTTATACTGCTGGGACAGCAGGCTCGTCAGGCGGCGCTGCTTGGCATATAGGCGGATGGTGTTGCTTACACGGCGGCGCACGACACGGGAGTCAAACGGGCGGTTGATATAGTCCGAGGCGCCCAGCTCGTACGCGCGCAAAACCATATCATCGGAATCTTCGCTCGAAATCATGATGAAAGGCAGATTGTCGATACCCGATCGGCGCGACAGATCGCCCAGCACCTCGAAGCCGCTTATGCCCGGCATGACAATATCCAGCAGCACGAGCGACAACTCATCGCCATAGCGGTCGACCATGTCGAGCGCCGTACGACCGTTGTCGGCCTCGAGGATGCAATACTCGTCCTTGAGCATCTCGTTGAGAATGGCTCGGTTCATGTCGGAGTCGTCGACAATAAGCACCAAAGGCTTTTCGCTTTGGAAGGCTTCGATGGAATCGGCGTCGGTCACGACCGTACCGGCTTTTGCCTTAGCGCGGCTCAATAACTGGACAGCGCGGCCAACGCCCTCATCGACCGTCTCGCCATGAATGCGAACACCACCAACACATGCCGTCAAGCTCACGTGCTCATGGCCCGGAATAATCGTGGAATGAACAGCGTCGGATACCTGACGCAGGCGACGGGCGAAGTCATCGGAGGGAATATTGGGCATGACGACCACAAACTTGTCGCAGCCATAGCGTACAAGCTCGTCAGTCGAACGAATTCCGCTGCGTATGGCTGTCGCCACAGCACCGAGCGCAAGGTCGCCGGCATGACGGCCACACGTATCGTTGAAGACCCTAAAATCATCAAGGTCGATCACCGCAACGCCGGCATTCATGCGGGCGCTACGGAGCTTTTCCTCGTAATATCGGCGATTGCGCACACTCGTCAGCACGTCGGTGTAGACGAGGTCCTCTTCTGCAGCCTCTTGCTCATCGATCGGACGCACCATCAGCAGGACGTGAGGCTCGCCCTCGACCTTTAGAGGACGCAGACGGGCGCGGTACTCAACGCCATCGTTGAGCAGCTGCTCCGACACCTCACCCGAATCTGCCAAGGCCTCAAGACTCGACTGACGCAGACAAGGGCAGCGATCGCCGGCGAGCAGGCAGTTAGGCTCGCTCGTAATCTGATCGGCCGACAGCAAACGCACCACGGGGTAGGTCTTCGCGACGCGGGCGACCTCAGCGGCAGCCTCCTCGTCGGTTAGATTGACCTCGTGATTATTGAGCATATGGGGCCCTTTCGATAGTTTCGCATGGTAGCGGTGGGTTCCAAATGCTACAAGGGTAACACCTTGCCGATGCAGGTAAGCACGTAAATGCTGTTACATTTTTATGACCTGGCAAACGGTGGTAATGGAGCCGCGGGCGCGTGGTTATTGGCGCATTCGTTAACAATGACGAAACGCTAACAGTCCCCCTCCCCGCAGGTCATCGAGCGTGCTAACGCTCCAAGACATCGCGAACGGCGTTTGCCGCCGTAACGGGGCGATCGCGCAAACCGTTATGCGCGCCCGGGATCGTCACAAGGGGGCAATCGAGATATTCGGCAGCCGCTCGCGTACCAGCCTCGCGGGGTGTACCGACCGAAAGCTCGCCCAAAAACACAGCCGACACCGCCTTTGATTCGCGGGCGCGCTCCCAGTCGGGAGCATATGTCATATTTGTTCCGTATTCATTGGCCATAAAGCAACGACCATTGCGCAGGGCATGCTTGGCTTCCGCTTCGGTCGTCCCGGGAGCCTCGGGGTCCAGGTCGCCGAGGGCTCCCAAGAAAAGCCGGAGCGCCCTTGAAACCTTTCCAGCCGCAATCATATCGAGCAAAACCGGAGCTGCGCCCATACCGACGCCTTCGGCCGACACAGCCGGCTCATGCAAAATCGCACGGGCGACGAGATGGGGTTCGGTGCGAAGAAGCTCCAGCGCCACCAACGTACCGGCGCTATGCGCAAGCACATTTGTCGGAGCGCCAACGTGTTCGATCACGGCTTGCAGGTCGGCGGCCTGAGCGGCAAGATCATAGCTGCCGTCTGCCGCATCGCTGCTGCCACCGCAGCCGCGGCGGTCGTAGGCAATTACGCGGTTGTTGCGACTGAGCTCACATGCGATGCCGTCGAAAAATGTGCCGTCGACACAAGCGCCGTGCACGCACACCAAGGCAGGAGTATCAGGCGACACATCCGGGCCGGCATATTCGCGACAGGCAATCGTGGTGCCCGCATTCTCGACCGTAAAATCCATGTTGTGCCCCCATCATCAACGCCCATCCAGTTGCACGTTAGTACGGTTGGATGGACCCGCATTGCCTTACACCTTGTTAACAGATTAACTGTACCCGACCCGAGGCTTTTCATGGCACGGCATCATGAGCGACGTGAAAAAACGAAACTTGTAAAGCAAGAGCCCGCACCTTGCTTTGGAGCCGATGCTATGCTTAGGCACAATTGTCTTGAGGAGCATATGCCTATGTCTACGTTTTTGAATGCCAGCCCCATCTTTGGGCCCGTTCGCAGCCGTCGCCTTGGTCTCTCGCTCGGCGTCAACATGATGCCGGCCAGCGGCAAAATCTGCACGTTCGACTGCATTTACTGCGAAAACGGCCTCAATGCCGAGCGCCCCTGTCATGAGCCGTACAACACAGCCGCCGTGGTACTCGACGCGCTCGAGGCAAAGCTGCGCGAGATGGCAGCCGAGGGCGAGCTCCCCGATGTGATCACCTTCGCAGGCAACGGCGAGCCCACCGCCGCACCGGAGTTTCCGCAGGCCATCGCCGGCGCCGTCGCGCTGCGCGACGAGCTTGCCCCAAACTCCAAGATCGCCGTGCTCTCCAACGGCACGCGCGCCGACCGCCCCGAGGTGCACGACGCGCTCATGATGGTCGACGACAACATTCTTAAGCTCGATACCGTCGACCCGGCGTTTATCCAGCTGCTCGACCAGCCCGTTGGCCCCTACGACGTCGAGCACCAGATCGAGACGTTCGCAAGCTTTGACGGTCACGTTATTATCCAGACGATCTTTTTGACCGGTGAGTATCAGGGCAAGCCCATCGACAACACCGGCGAGGAGTACGTTGCCCCCTGGCTCGCGGCGCTTGAACGCATTCGCCCACAAGAAGCGACCATTTACACGGTGGCGCGCGAGACACCGGTCGCCGGCCTTGCCAAGGCAGCACCCGACGTCCTCGACGCCATTGCCGCACGCGTGCGCGCCCTCGGCATCCCCTGCCAGGTGAGCTACTAGCAAAACCACGCAGCAGCCAGTGTCCGCCATCCCACTCCATCAGTTGCGGTGATATAGTTCCTGTTTATGCTGTTAAACCGCTTAAATCGGAACTATATCACCGCAACTTTAATGGACGCGTGGGTGGGCTATACTAGCTGCGGATGAAAGGAAGTTAGCCATGTATGACAAAGGACCCGTTCCTGGCCGCAACGACGCTTGCTGGTGCGGCAGCGGCAAAAAATATAAGAAATGCCATAGCGCCTTCGACGAGCGCCTCGAGCGCTTGTGGGAAGAGGGCTGGGAGGTTCTGCCCCGCACGCTCTACAAGACGCCCGCCGATATCGAGGGCATCAAGCGCTCGGCCGCTATCAACGTGGGCGCGCTCGATTACGTAGGCGAACACATCGCCGCAGGCATGACTACCAACCAGATTGACCAGATGATCTATGACTACACCGTCGAGCACGGCGGCACACCGGCAGACCTCAACTACGAGGGCTACCCCAAAAGCGTGTGCACCTCGATCAACGACGTCGTCTGCCACGGTATCCCCTGCGATGCGGATGTGCTGCACGAGGGCGACATCATCAACGTCGACTGCTCCACGATCCTGGACGGTTACTTTAGTGATTCGAGCCGTATGTTCTGCATCGGCGAGGTCTCGGCCGAGCGCCAGTGCCTGGTCGACGTCACTCGTGCCAGCGTGGAGGCGGGTCTGGCCGCCGTCAAGCCGTGGCTGCCGCTGTCCGTGATGGCCGAGGCCGTGCAAAAGACGGTCGAGGACGCCGGCTTTAGCGTGGTGCGCGAGTACGGCGGACACGGCATCGGTAAGGAGTTCCACGAGGACCCGTTTGTGGGCTTTACCACCGAGGCGCCCGATGTGGACACCATCATGGCCCCGGGCATGGTCTTTACCATCGAGCCCATGGTCAATGCCGGAGCGCCCGACATTAAGATCAGCAAGGGCGACGGCTGGTGTGTGCGCACCAAGGACGGTAGCGATTCGGCCCAGTGCGAGGTACAGCTCGTGGTGACCGAGGACGGTTACGAGCTGCTCAGCTGGTAGCTGTGGATGCGCCGGATGCCGACGGGCACGCCCGTCTTGCATCCGGCGTTTTATTTGAGCGTTTTGCCTGATAAAGCCTGCCAAAAATGAACCTGTCCCTTTTTGGCAGGCTGAACGGAGAGGACTGCTTGTGAACATCCTGGTTTTGTTGCCCGTCAACGATCGTCACCGCGCGATCCTCGAGTCGAGCGCTCCGGGCGAGGACTTTATCTACACGAGCTCCGACGCCATCACGCGTGAGCAGGTCGCCAACGCCGACGTGATCTTGGGCAACATTGACCCTGCCCTGCTTACCGCGTGCAAGCACCTCCAGCTGTTGCAATTGCAGACCGCCGGCTATGACGATTACTTGACCGCCGGCACCGTGCCAGCCGACGCCAAGCTTTCCTGCTCGGTGGGCGCCTACGGCCAAGCCGTGAGCGAGCACATGTTTGCCATGGTCCTTTCCATGATGAAGCGCCTGCCCGACTATCACGACTTGCAGCGCGAGCATCGCTGGGAGGATTTAGGTCCGGTCACCTCGCTCAAAAACGCCAATGTGCTGGTGCTGGGCGCGGGCGATATCGGCGGCCACTTCGCCACGCTCTGCCGCGACATGGGCGCGCACGTCCGCGGCATCAAGCGCCATCCACTCGTCTACCCCATTGTGTTTGAGGACATGGACGGCATGGACGCCCTGTCCGAGCGCCTGGCCGAGGCCGACATCGTCGCATCCTTTATGCCCAGCACGCCCGAGACCCGCGGCCTGGCGAACGCCGAGTTCTTCGCCGCGATGAAACCGGGCGCCTTCTTTGCCAACGGCGGCCGCGGCGACCTTGTGGTCGCCGACGACTTGGTTGCCGCCTTGGAGTCGGGACATCTCGCCGGCGCCGCGGTCGACGTCACCGACCCCGAGCCCCTGCCCGCGACAAGCCCGCTGTGGGATGCGCCCAACATGCTCATCACACCGCACGTCTCTGGCTGGTTCCATCTAGCCGCCACCCTCAACAACGTCGTCGACATTGCCGCGGAGAATCTGCGTCACCTGCAGGCCGGCGAAACTTTACGTTGTTGGATCGAGCACTAATCTTGTTCCGCCGTTTTACCAAACGCCGGAACCCCTCGACGCTGCGAGCCCCATGGGTTCCGCCGTTCTAACGAACGGCGGACCGGTCGACGCTGCGAGCCCGCCGTTTGGCCAATCTGCCGTTCAATTTCAAAGGCGCGACCAGAAGGTCAGCGCCTTTTCATTTCACGGCACCTTGGCTCAAACGGCAGGCTCTCGCTGACTTTTGCTCAACCTGTGGGGTCTTCAAATTGTTAGAGCGTTGCTAAGTAATTCTTTGCGTCTTCTACGCTCATTGCTGCGACAGGCGCGTGTGAACAGAGTTTGACATCGTTGGTGACCAGTAAATCTGCTTGGGAGCGCATCGCTGCCGCAATGATTAAATCGTCTTCGTAATCGCTATGGAGATTACGCTGCTTGCTCGCCATCCATATGTCACTCAGGTCGCAGGGTACCGGCGTGGCAAGTTGCGACAACACGTCGAGGCAATCCCATGCAAGTGATGTCGCCGCCACGGCGGCATCTTGGGATAGTGAGCCATGCTCGCGCCGATACCATGCCTTATGTTCGCTTGAAATCAAATAGAACAGATCTTTGGACGATGTCGCCGCATACAGCAAATCCACCTGCGCCGTGCATGCATCGCGTAAAAACTCAATCGCCACCGAACGACCACGTCGTGAGGGAATGAAGTAATCGAGCCACACGTTGGTGTCAACCAAGATACGCCTTGGAGCCTCACTCATAGAGCCAGCTCATCTCCTCGCCATAGCGATCCGCATAGGCATTCCGTTTGAGCTCTTCGTCGTCCGATGGCTGAGCCCTGACCATATCGATTCCCGACTCACGGCAAGCGGCAGCGAACAGCTTCGACCCCTGATCCATGAGCTCGAGCTTACGTTTGGCGGCCTTTTCGCGCTCGCGCTGTTCCGCCCGGGCACGACTGGGCAGCAGGATATCCTCGAGCGCGCCGGGCCGATCAGCCAGAGATGCCGCAAGTTGCCAGAGCGCACGCACCGCTTGGCTCGGCGTCATACCGGCCCTGGAGAGAGCGGCGTCCCCACTCCTTTTAAGATCGGCATCGAGACGCACGTTGATCTGAGCGGCTGTTGTGGTCATGACCCCTCCTTAATACTTCAAAACTATCATAAAACTCTATGGTAGATACGTAAAGCATGTATAGCATTTATAAGCATTAGCCGTACTCTGTACACAAAAAGCCGCCGAGGCACACTGCACCTCGGCGGCCACATATCACAGATCTAGCTCGGTTTCACCCTTTGCATTCGCCCAGATAAAACCTGCCGAAATCAACATCCCTCTTTGGCAGGTTTTAGAGCTCCGCGCTTTCGGCTCCGTTGATATGGAGGTCGCGCTCGTAGAAGGCCGTGAGGGCGCGGATGGCGTACATCACGTCGCGCACGCCGCCGGTCTCGTAGCTTGAGTGCATGGCCAGCTGCGGCAGGCCCACGTCCACGGCATGCATGCTCGCCTGCATATTGGACAGATTGCCGAGCGTGGAGCCGCCGGCCATATCGCTCTTGTTGGCGAAGGCCTGCGTGGGTACGTCGGCGTCATCGCAGACGGCCTGGAACACCGCGCGGCTAAAGGCGTCGGTGCAGTAGTGCTGGTTGGCGGCTTCTTTGATGACGATGCCGCCGTTGAGCACAACCTGGTTGCGGGCGTCACACTTCTCGGCGTGGTTGGGGTGCACGGCATGTGCGTTGTCGCAGCTTACAAGCATCGATGCGGCAAGTGCACGATGGTACGACTCGTCGTCAAAGCCCAGCGAGCCGTTAATGCGGCGCAGTGCATCGGCCAAGAACGTCGACATGGCGCCCTGCTTGGTCTCGGAGCCAACCTCCTCGTTATCAAAGCAGCAGAAGACCGAAACGTCGTGCGCGTTCTCGGCACCCAAAAATGCCTGCAGCGAGGTGTAGGCGCAGGCCAGGTCGTCGAGCTTGGGCGTCGAAATAAACTCGTCGGCCCAGCCCCAAATGCGCGCATCCTGGCGATTGACCAGGAACAGATCGCGGCCCAGGATCTGCTCGGGCTCGACGTCCAGCTCGTCGGCAATCAGGGTGTCAAAATCTCCCTGCTTAAGGTCACCGGCGCTGATGAGCGGGCACAGGTCGACGGCTCGGTTGGGAGCAAAGCCCTCGTTAACGCCGCGGTTCATATGGATAGCAAGACTCGGAATGATAGCGACCTCGCGCTCGGTGGCAAGCAGGCGGCTCTCAATACGGTCGCCCTCGCGCACCAGTACGCGGCCCGCGAGTGCCAACGGACGGTCGAACCAGGTGTAGTCGATCATGCCGCCGTAGGCCTCGGTGTTCAGGCGCAGTGTCTCGCCCGCGCCATCGAGCTCGGGCACAGCCTTGACCTTAAACGTCGGCGAATCGCTGTGCGACGCCGTGAGCTGAAAATGATAGTCGCCGGCAACGCCGTCCTCGCCCCACGTAGCAGCCAGGTCCTCGCCCACCTTAAAGGCAACAACGCTCGAGGTGTTGCGCTGCGTGTAATAACGCCCGCCCGGCTCGATGTCCCACGCCGCATTCTCGGGCAGGTAGGTAAAGCCCGCCTCGTCGAGCTCGGCCATAATGGTCGCCGCCGTATGGAACATGCTGGGGCACGCCTCGATAAAGTCGATAAGGTCGTTGGCGGCCTCGATATCGTCGGCCGTCACGTGCGCGCGCTCGGGCGTTTCCTGATCCGTCATGCTCTCCCCTTTCGCTGGGTTGATGGTCCCCTCCAGCATACCCCGCCACGCCAGCGCCGCACTCTTCATTCCATGTTTAATCCCGCGCCGCTCACCAAGTTGAGCCATCATGCCCGCGCTCCTTTTGCGACAATTACGCTAACAGGACGAGAGGAGCCGTCATGAAGCCACGTAACATTGCCATCGCCTGCGGTGTCGCGGGAGTCGCCGTCGGCCTTGCCGCTGCCACCGGTATCGTTTATCACAAGCAAATCAAGTCCGCCGCGTCGCTCAAACGCTTGACTGGCTACGCAGACGGCTATGACCTGTACGCAATCGACATCGCCTACGACTACGATCTTGATCGCATCATCGCCGCTGGCGTGCGCGACGACCAGGCCTACATCGATGCCGTGGTGGCGCAGGTGCTGCCCGGTGTGCCGGCACATGTCCAGGCGCCCCAGTTTGCCTGCAGCGCCTTTGTCGCCGTAGATGCCGAAGGCCGCGTGCGCACCGGTCGCAATTACGACTTTAAGGACGACACCTCGGCACTGCTGGTGCGCAATCACCCACGCGACGGCTATGCCTCCATCGGGTTTGCCGCCCTTAACAACCTGGGCGATAACACTCCGCTTGACTCCGTCGCCGGACGTGCCGCCGCACTCATGGGCCCGTTTGCCCAGCTCGACGGTGTTAACGAATGCGGCGTGTCCATTGCCGTACTCACTCTGGATTCCAAGCCCTGTGACCAGGACGCGCAACGCCCCGTCATCAATACCTCACTCGCCATCCGTCTGGTGCTCGACCGTGCCGCCACCACGCAAGAAGCTGTCGACCTGCTTTCCGCCTACGACATGCACGCCATGGCAGGACGCGATTACCACTTCTTTATCAACGACGCCGCCGGTGACGCGCGCGTAGTAGAGTGGGATCCGCGCGATCCGGACCGTGCTTTCAAAGCGACCCCTGTTCGCCAGGTCACGAACTTCTACGCCTGCTATGGCGACGAAGTGCTGCCCAACCAAAAGAATGGCGAGCTGGGCCATGGTAAAGAGCGCGCCGTCGCAATCGCCGATGTCCTTGACGCCCATGTCGGCGCCCAAGACGAGGCAGTCGCTTGGAAGGCCCTACGCGCTGCGGCGCAAAAGCCCAATCCGGAAGACATCACCAGCAATACGCAATGGTCGGTCGTCTTTGACAATACCGAACCCGCCGCCGCTATTACGCTGCGCCGCCACTGGGGCGACGTCGACGCCTTCGCACTGTAAGGAGCCAGGCCCGTCGGCCTTACGCTCGCCTGACGTTATTTACATTTCCATACGCTTGAGCTAACACGTTTTACCCCGTATCAACAGTGTGCGGGGGTAAACTTATGCGCATGTTATAACTTGCCCGGAAGGATTCATCATGCTCAGGATCGGTCTTCTTACCAGTGGCGGCGACTGCCAAGCGCTCAACGCCACCATGCGCGGCATCGTCAAAACGCTTATGACCAATAGCAAAGAACCTATCGAGATCTATGGTTTTGAGGACGGCTACCAGGGCCTTATCTACAGCAGGTTCCGCGTCATGACGCCCGCCGATTTTAGCGGTATCCTCACCCGCGGCGGCACCATCCTGGGCACGAGCCGCACGCCGTTCAAGCGCCTGGATACCCCCGAAGCCGATGGTGTCGAGAAGGTGTCGGCGATGGTCCACACCTATCATAAGCTGCAGCTCGACTGCCTGTTTATGCTGGGCGGTAACGGCTCCACCAAGACCGCCAACCGCCTGCGCGAAGAGGGCCTCAACGTTATCGCTCTGCCCAAGACCATCGATAACGACACCTGGGGCACCGAGATGACGTTTGGCTTTACGAGCGCCATCGACGTCGCCACCAAGTGCATCGACGACATCCACACCACCGCTTCGAGCCACGGCCGCGTATTCGTCATCGAGATCATGGGCCACAAGGTTGGCTGGATCCCGCTGTACGCCGGCGTCGCGGGCGGTGCGGACGTCATCCTGATCCCCGAGATCCCCTACGACATGGACCAGGTTATCAAGACCATCGAGCATCGCATGGAGACCGGCAGCCGCTTTACCATCGTGGCCGTCGCCGAGGGCGCTATCTCCAAGGAAGACGCGGCGCTGTCCAAGAAGGAGTACAAGAAGAAGCTCGCCGAGCGCACGAGCCCATCGATCGTCTACGACATCGCCAAGGAGATCGAAGCCAAGACTGGTCGCGAGACCCGCGTCGCCATCCCCGGCCACACGCAGCGCGGCGGCCAGCCCGACGCCCAGGACCGCATCTTTGCGACCCAGTGCGGCGTCGAGGCAGCGCTCGGCTGCCTGCGCGGCGAGTTTGGCTACATGATTGCCCTGCGTGACGGCAAGATGTGCCACATGCCGCTCGAGGAGGTCGCCGGCAAGCTCAAGTACGTCGACCCCCAGAGCGATCTAGTGCGCGAGGCCAAGGCGCTGGGCATCAGCTTCGGCGACGAATAGCCTCGGCCGAAACTGCTCTCATCGGAGACCCCAGGGCTTACCTCCCAAATCGTCCTCGGACATGTCAGGATCCCGCCGTGCGCTTCGCGCGGCGGGATCCTTCCGTCCTGCGGAAAGATTTGGGAGGTAAGCCCTGGGGCCTCCTGCGGTAACCGGGGAGGCCGAGGCTATTCGTCTTCTTGCTGCAAGTGCCTGGGGTAGGATGCGGCGTGCATTTTTGGGAGTATTCAGCAGCCGAGGGTGCCTGCATACTGGATTTTGGGCGAGAGACAGGCGCCGCGGGCCGCATTCTGCAAAAAAATGAGCGGTCCTCGAGGCGCCGGAGCTCAAAGTCAGGCTTTCAATGCGCTTTTGTGCGCCCGCTCCCGCACCCGCGGGCTCCGGGATGCTGAATACTCCGGAATTTGCACGTCGCCCCCTGGGGTACCCGCGGGCAAAAAGCAACCACCCCGCCGAAATATGCAATCGGCGGGGCGGTTTATGCAAAAATGCGGTTGTGGTACATTACAGCTCGCTACAGCTTGAATCCCAGGCAGGTTACTCGGCGCTTTTGAGGGCGCCGACCATGTCGATCTTGTTGAGGGTACGATTGGTGGCGAGGTTGACGATGATCGTAAAGCCAAAGGAAAGCAGCACGGCGAGCACGTAGCTTAGCGGCTCGACCTCAACGTCAAAGTACAGCGACGGCATCTGCAGGATGTACGTGAAGCTCTCGGCCAGCAAGCCACCCAGCGGCACGCCCAGCGCGGCGCCAATTGCCGTGAGGATCAACGTCTCCTTGTTGACGTAATGGTGCACCTCGCCACGGCGGAAGCCCAGCACCTTGATGGTCGCCAGCTCGCGTTCGCGCTCGGAGATATTCGTGTTGGACAGCGTAAACACCACCACAAACGACAGGCACGCCGCCATAAAGGTCACGAGCACCACGACGGAATTGATAATCGTAAAGTTCGCCTCATAGTTCTCCCAATGCTCGGCCGTGCTCGAGATGGTGAGCCAACCGTCGCTCTTAAGATTCTTGCTAAACGCGATCTGGTCGGCCGACGAGCCCTTAAGCAGCACAAAGATACCGTTGAGGCGTGCGCTTCGACCGAACACGCGCTCATAGGTGCCCTGCGTCATGTAAAGCGTGTTGCCCAGATAGTTGAGCGAGATGTCGCTAACCTTGACCTTAGCAACATTGAGCGACGAATCCTGGACGTGCGCCGTATCGCCCGGCTGAATCCCCAGTACCAGCTGTGAACTCTTGCTCAGATACACGTCTCCGTCACGCAAAGACAGCGGCTCTTTGGACTCATCCTCAAGGCGAACGTAGTCGTCCAGATCGTTCGTGCGGTCATCGGGCACCACGATCAGCTGCACGGTCTCGCTCTTGCCGCCAAACGTAAAGGTAACGTTGTCAGTCATGATCGGCAGCGTCGAAGTTACGGTCACACCGGAATCCCTGGCTGCGCTTCGCTCGTCGAGCGCCGCGCACGTCTGCGAAAAATCGTCGGGATTGGCGACCGCCAGCAGATCGTAGCGTGTGATGTGGCCGTACTGCTTGGGCGAAAGCGCGACCGACGTGTCGCGAATACCCATACCGCAAATCACAAGCGCGGTGCAACCCGCGATGCCAAAGATGGTCATAAAGGCGCGCTTTTTATAGCGGAAAAGGTTGCGTGCAGCGACCTTGTTCAAAAAGCCCATGCGGCGCCAGATAAAGCCGATGCGCTCGAGCAGAATGCGCGAGCCAGCGCGCGGGGCCTTGGGACGCATAAGCGAGGCCGGGGTCTCGGCCATCTCGTGGCGGCAGGCGATAATCGTGGCGCCCACCACGCCCACGGCAAACAGCGCCACCGAAACGATCGAGGACACGATGTCGTACGAAAGCAGCATCTGGGGCAGTGAGTACATGTCGTCGAACACCGTAAACAGGAACAGCGGCAGGCCCACAAATCCGATGATGTTGCCGAGCACGCCGCCGATCAGACAAGCCCACAGCGCATAGTCCACGTATTTGGACAGGATGCGTCCGCGCGAATAACCGAGTGCCTTATACAGGCCGATGAGCGTGCGCTCCTCCTCGACCATACGCGTGGCGGTGGTAAGGCTGATGAGCACGGCGACGATAAAGAAGATGAACGGGAACACCGTGGCGATGGCCTCAATTGACGAGCTGTCGCTCTCCACGCTCGAATAGCTTGCGATGTTGCCGCGGTCCTGGATGTACCAGGTGCATTCGCCCAGATCGGAAAGCTCGGCGCGGGCATCGGCAAACTGTTGATCGGCGGCGGCGCGACGCTGATCCAGGTCGGCTTGCGCCTGCGCACGCTCGTCGCTGCCCTCGGCCATGCGATTGATGTTGTCCTGCTCAATCCCAAAGAGCATATTCGCCTGACGCTCAGCCGCGTCCAAGCTCGCCGGCGTGTCGACCGTCAGCTCCTGGGCGCGCGCCTTCTCACGCTCCTCGCGGATCTTCTCGATATTGCCCTTGACCTCATTGATCTTTGCCGCGTAGGAATCCGAATAGGAGTTGAGGCTCTTGGCTCCCTCAACGATCACGTGGACCGCGGAGTAGGAAGAAGATGTCGCGGCGTCCTCGCTCACATAGAACTTATAGTCCGCCGCCGAAGCAGCGCGAAAGGCGTTGACTGTCGAGTCAGAACTTACATCAGTGGGGTCGAGGACCTCAGCCGTAATGGTGTAATCGCCCGCGGCAAACTGGTCCTTGGCGCTTTGATTGGACGAGCTCGCGTCATTGGCGGCAAAACTCACCGTATCGCCGATTTTCTTGCCCGATGCCTTCAGGAACTTCGAAGTCACCGCGACTTCATCGGCGCTCTCGGGCAAATCGCCGTTCACGAGCACCGGCTGATCGATGTTCTCCTTGGAGAGACTCTGCACGACCACGCGCTCGCGCGTTGTGCCCACGGCGGTGTAGGCGGTCTCGGTGTAGATGCCCTCGGCCGTTTCGACGCCATCGACCTCTTGTATGGCGTCGAGATCATCGTCAGTCAGGCCATAGGTCGACTGCACGTTAATGTCATAGACATTTTGCTGGTCGAAGTAGGCATCAACCGAATCACACAGGTCCTCGCAACCCGCCTTAAGGCCGCACATCACGCTCACGCCAAGCGCGGTGATGACCACGATTGACAAAAAGCGCTTAAGACTGCCTCGGATTGTGCGGTAGATGCCACGGCGAAAAACCGTCGGCACCATATCGTTTGAGCTTTGGGCAGTGCGGTAGGTCGTAAAATCCTGCTCGCGCTCCGTGTTCTGCGCGTCGCGGCGTAGGCTGTTTTGGCGGTCTTGGTCCATGGGCGCTACCACTCGATCGTCTCGATAGGCACGGGATTTTGCTGGACCGTCTCGCTCTCCACGCGACCGTTCTTAAAGCGGATCAGGCGATCGGCCATGGGCGCCAGCGCGGAGTTGTGGGTGATGATGATGACCGTAATGCCCTGCTTGCGGCAAGTGTCCTGCAGCAGCTGCAAGATCTGCTTGCCGGTTTTATAGTCGAGCGCGCCCGTGGGCTCGTCGCACAGGAGCAGCTTGGGGTTCTTTGCCAGTGCACGGGCAATGGACACGCGCTGCTGCTCGCCGCCCGAAAGCTGCGCCGGAAAGTTAGCGAGTCGGTCGCCCAGGCCAACCTGGCAAAGCGTTTGCTCGGCATCGAGCGAATCGGGGCAGATCTGAGCTGCGAGCTCAACGTTTTCGAGTGCCGTCAGGTTGGGAACCAGATTGTAGAACTGGAAGACAAAGCCGACGTCGGCGCGGCGGTATTCAACAAGCTGCGCCTCGTTGGCGGAGCTCACGTCGCGCCCGTCCACCGTCACGGTGCCGGAAGTCGCCGTATCCATGCCGCCCAGGATGTTGAGCGCCGTGGTCTTGCCAGCACCCGAGGCGCCCAGGATAATGGCGAGCTCACCGCGCTCGACCGTAAAGCTCGCGCCGTCGAGCGCATGAATACGGGCGTCGCCCTCGCCGTATGCCTTGATGACATCTTTGAATTCGATATAGGCCATCGATTGGTTCCCATCTGGTCGGATAACTCTTTAGTATTACCCATTTCGCACCGACCAAAAAGGGACAGGTTCATTTTGGCAGGTTTTATATGGGGAAACGGCAGCCATAGATGAGGCGCCGGGGAGACAGAGAAATCATCGACAGGGTCAAGCCGACCGCCAAACACAACGCACGTATCTCTATCTGTCAACCAAATCATTCGAACAGCTGTTCGTTTCTATGATATGATTCCACTATCTAAGCAGGCCAATACGCAGAAAGGCGGCCAACATGGCGTTCGACTTTAAGAAGGAATGCAAGGAGCTCTACAGACCTGCAAGCAAGCCGAGTATCGTAACTGTCCCGCCTATGAGCTACGTTGCCGTTCGCGGCAAGGGCGACCCAAATACCGAAGGTGGCGAGTATCAAAACGCCCTGCCGCTGCTTTACGGCATCGCCTATACCGTCAAGATGTCGAAGAAAGGCTCAAGGAGTATCGAGGGCTATTTCGACTTTGTGGTACCGCCGCTCGAGGGTTTCTGGTGGCAAGACTCCCCGAGCGGCGACATCGATTATGTACGCAAGGACGATTTCAACTTTATCTCGTGCATTCGCCTGCCCGATTTCGTCACCCGAGATAACTTTGACTGGGCAGTCGCGGAAGCCACGACCAAAAAGAAACTGGACTTTTCCGCCGTCGAACTGCTTAAAGTTGACGAGGGCCTCTGCGTCCAATGCATGCACACCGGGCCCTACGACAACGAACCGGCGACCGTAGACGCTATGCATGAATACACGGCCGAGCAGGGCTATGTCCCCGACTTCTCAGACACCCGTTTCCATCACGAAATCTATCTCTCCGATCCACGCAAATGTGCACCGGAGAAACTTAAGACTGTGGTCCGTCATCCTATCAAGCGCGCTGAATAGCGTGGGGCGCCGTCCCGCGCATCAGGTTTTAGTCCAGGCAATCAGCCGCTCCAAGGTCATCTGGCAGCTTCCTTGACGCAGGTCATCGTATCTTATAATTTTATGTCTCTAAAGCTGGAAAGCCTCTCAACGATGCGCAACTCCAGCTCTTTTTCTATCAAGAGGCTTAAATGAAATACCGGAAGTCGCGGATATCCATCAACGAACAAATAGCACTATTGACAGAATACAGGGGTCTTAAGTGCTCTGATCAAAGCGAACTCGAGCGAGCTTTGGTCGAAGTCGGCCACTACAGACTGTCGGCCTACTGGTTTCCCTACAAAACCAAATGCAAGTCCGGGATTACCATCTTTCGCGAAGGCACAACATTCGAAACCATCATCTACACGTATGAATTTGACCGAGCCCTCCGGCAGTTAATGTTTGATGCGGTCGGCAGAATTGAGATCTACCTCAAAAGCAGAATTGCCTATCTTGCCTCTGAGGAACGCGGGCCTTTCTGTTACCCAGATGTCGCCATAACGAGGCTCAACTCGGCATGTCCATCGCGCTTTGCGCCGCGCTGGGCTTCGCAGCCGTCTTTGGCAGCGCCACCAATACGCTGCTCGCACCCATCCTGATTGGCTGCGAAGTCTTCGGTTTCGGTAATCTGCCGGCATTCTTCATCGTCTGCGTCGCGGCTTACCTGTTCAACATGGATAAGTCGATCTATGCCCTGCAGAAGCGGGCGTAGAAAGATGTCCAAGCAAGTGGTCTCAACCGGAAACGGCATCCCACTCTAAGGCTGTATTCCGGGACACGGTTTCCGTTTGGGACGCCATTCGGAAAGCGCATCCCGTTCTTTCACGGCGTCTTGGTTATGCAAAGTGCTCGAACGTTATTCCTCGTACGCGCCCTCGAGCCGAAGCAGCCACTCCTTGCGGTCAAGCCCGCCGGCATATCCGTTGAGCGAACCATCGGCGGCAACCACGCGATGGCACGGCACAATGATCGAAATGGGATTACGCGCGACCGCGGCCCCCACGGCACGGGGAGACACAACGGGTGCCTCATTTCCCGGCACACGATGTCGAGCCGCAACACGCTGGGCGATCTCGCCATACGTAGCGACCTCGCCACGCGGAATAGAAAGCAGTTCGTACCAGACTTCACGCTGAAACGCCGTGCCAATCATATGCAACGGAGGCGTAAACCGAGGTTCCTGCCCTGCAAAATAAGCATTCAGCCAAGCCCAGGAACGCTCAAGCACCGAAGAAGCCGCACCATGGGCCGGATTCGCCGAAGACATGCCACCAATACCGGAAACCGCATCGGTACCTTCAACATGCTCTGCATCTTCTTTGAGAAGCGTGGAGCCAAAATGCTCCTGCCCCTCAAACCAAAGCCCCGTCAGACCGCGGCCATCAGCGGCAAGCAAGATTTCGCCCAAAGGCGAAGCAAACGTCGTCGTGACCACCGGCGGCTCCTTTCAAAACTCCGCACCATAATACCGCGAATTGTGCAGACAACCCCAATCGACCCCAAAGTCACCCAAGGCAGCAGGCGCAAAGCGCCGAGGCCGCCGCCGGGGCCAGGGCCCGCAACGGCCACGTGCCCTCACATCAGCCCAGCGGCCCCAGCCAACAACGGCCCCATCGCAGGCCGCTCGCAGCCGAGTCACCGCAGGCGGGGGCCGGGCTTAGTTTTCAGAACACTCCGCAGACCAGTGTGGCGCCTTGTCCGCAGCTCCGAAGGAGCAGGACAAGGCGCCACACATGGTCGAGGACGTTCTGAAAACTAAGCCCGACCCCCGCCGGACAGGTCCACCGCTACTCGCAGAGCAGCTTAGCGATCTGGACGGCGTTGGTTGCCGCGCCTTTACGGATTTGATCGCCGCAGCACCAGAAGGTGATGCCGCGCGCAGCCTCGGGGTTCGAGATGTCGCGACGCACGCGGCCGACCCAAATCAGGTCCTGGTCGGAGGTATCCATCGGCATGGGGAAGCGGTCGTGCGCATCCTCGGCGCTCATGTCGTCAACCAGCTTCACGCCCGGAGCGGCAGCCAGCGCAGCACGGGCCTCCTCGACCGTAATATCGCGCTCAAACTCGAGCGTAATGCTCTCGGAGTGCGAACGCAGCACGGGCACGCGCACGCAGGTGCAGTTCACGCGCAGCTCGGGCAGGTGCATAATCTTGCGGCCCTCGTTTTGTAGCTTCATCTCCTCGGAGGTAAAGCCCTCCTCCTTGACGCCGCCAATCTGCGGAATCAGGTTGCTCGCGAGCTGTGCGGCAAATGCGCGCGGCTCGGGAATCTCCTCGCCACGGCCCAGAGCGGCCAGCTGAGCCTCAAGCTCGGCCATACCGGGAGCGCCAGCGCCCGAAGCCGCCTGGTACGTCGAGACGATCATGCGCTTTACGCCGGCAAGCTGGTGCAGCGGCCAGGTGGGAACCAGGCCGATAATGGTCGCACAGTTGGGGTTGGCGATAAGGCCGTGATGCCACTTGATATCGTCGGCATTGATCTCGGGCACGACCAGCGGCACCTCGGGATCCATGCGGAAGGCGTGGCTGTTGTCGACCACGACGGCGCCGCGCTTGACGGCCTCGGGCAGCAGCTCCTTGGCGATATCGTCGCCGGCAGCGCCGAGCACGATATCGCAGCCCTCAAAGGCCTCGGGGCAAGCCTCTTCAATCACGATCTGCTCGCCGCGGAACTCGACGGTCTTGCCCGCGGAGCGTGCGCTTGCCAACAGCTTGAGCTTGCCGACCGGGAACTCCTGCTCGTTGAGGCACTCGAGTATCTGGGTGCCCACGGCTCCCGTCGCGCCCAAAATAGCAACCGTGTACTGTTTCATGCTTCCCCCTTTAAAGGTTGTGGCTTTTGCCCGCACGCCGAGCAGGCCGATTATTGTTGCCAGTTTATACAAGAACAGGGCGGGCATGAAACCCGCCCCGTCGAAACGAAACCGAAACGAAACGCCCCGCCGTAGATTTTTGAGACATGACCCAAAAATCTACCGAGCAGTCGCTACTTTTTGAGCGCGGCCAGAGCGGGATCGGCCGGCGCGGGAGCCTCCAGATCGGAGACCTTCACAATGCCGTTCTCGTCGGAGAAGGCACGGTAAATGGTCCGAATCGCAAGGTCGAAGTCCTTCTCCTCGACACCGATAATGATGTTGATCTCGTCGCAGCTCTGCGAAATCATACGCACACTCACGCCGGCCTGGCCAAGCATGCCAAACAGATGTCCCGAGATACCCGCACGGCCGCGCAGGTTACGGCCGACGGTCGCGATGAGCGCCAAGCCCTCGACAACCTCGATCTCGAGCGGCTCGACCTCCTGCTGGATGTCGCCCACGAGTGAGTACAGCGAATCATGAACGTCCTGCTCCTGCACCACGGCGCCAAAGCGGTCGACGCCGGTGGGCATATGCTCGACGGAAACGTCATAGCGCTCGAAGACCGAAAGCGCGCGGCGCATAAAGCCAACACGGGGCTTGGTGCGGTCGCGGGCCACGTTGATGGCGACAAAACCGCGCTTGCCGGTCACGCCGGTAATGATGGGCTCTGCCTCGCCCTCATCAGCCGTCTCGCTAATGATGGTGCCGGGGTCCTGCGGCGCATTGGTGTTCTTGATGACCAGCGGAATGCCTGCCTCGCGCACGGGGAACACGGCCTCCTCGTGCAGGACGCTCGCACCCATGTACGAAAGCTCGCGCAGCTCCTCGTAGGTAACACGCGCAATGGGCTGAGCCTCGGGAACAATACGCGGATCGGCAGAATAGAAGCCCGAGACGTCGGTCCAGTTCTCGTACAGATCGGCGCCCAGGCACTTGGCCAGAATCGAGCCCGAGATATCGCCGCCGCCACGGTCGAGCAGCTTGATCTGGCCCTCACGCGTCGCGCCGTAGAAACCGGGCATAACAAAGCCGCCCTGCTGACCGTACTCCTGCACCAGCTCGGAGGTGCGATTCATGCTGAGCGTACCGTCATGATGGAACGCCACAACCGTCGCGGCGTCCAGGAACGGCAGGCCCAGGTACTCGGCCATTAGGCGAGCGGTGAAGTACTCGCCGCGGCTCACGAGCTCCTCGGTAGAGTAGCCGCCCGAGCGGGCGCGCTCGGCAAAGGCCGCGAACTCCTCGCGGATGGGATAGGTGAGCTCCAACTCGTCAGCGATATCAAAATAGCGCTGGCCGATGTCCTCGAGTAGTTCCTCGCACGACACGTGATACTTAACGTGCGCGTTAACCAGGTAGAGCAGGTCGGTTACCTTAGTGTCGCCCTTAAAGCGGCGGCCGCAGGCGGAAACCACCACAAAACGGCGGGCAGGGTCGGCATCGACGATGGCCTTGATCTTCTTGAAGTGTTCGGCGTCGGCGACCGACGAGCCGCCAAACTTGGCAATCTTAATCATGGGCTTGAGGTTACCTTTCTAAAAGCCTCTGCAAACCTGTTTTGCGCGCTCTGATACCATGGTTTCACCGATTGGGACCAAGGCATCCGAGGAGCAGTGTTATATGGGAACTTATCATAGTACACGAGGACGCACTTTATCGTGCTCAAGTAAGGTGGCAATCCGTACCGGCATCGCTCCCGACGGGGGTCTGTTTGTCTCGGACGAGCTCGGCACCCAGCAGGTCGATATCAGCTCGCTTGCAGATAAATCGTACTTTGAAATCGCTCAAGATGTGTTGGGAATGTTACTGAATGATTACACGGCCGAAGAAATTTCGGCGTGTGTCGACGAAGCATACCGCGGCACGTTCGCGAGTGAAGAGGTTACGCCGCTCGTCAAACTCGACGCTGCGCCGGGCGCTGACGCCCCTCAGACCTATGTGATGGAGCTCTTTGGCGGCCCCACGAGCGCCTTTAAGGATGTCGCCCTGCAAATGCTTCCCCGTCTCATGGCCCGCACTTCCGCCAAGGACGGCGGCTCCGAGCGCATCATGATCGTCACTGCCACGTCGGGCGACACCGGCAAGGCCGCACTCGCCGGTTTTGCCGACGCTCCGGGCACAGGCATCACCGTCTTTTATCCCGAGGGCAAGGTTAGCCGCGTCCAGAACCTGCAGATGTCCACGCAGGAGGGCGACAACGTCGCCGTCTGCGGCATCCGCGGCAACTTTGACGACGCCCAGAGCGCCGTCAAGCGCATCTTTGCCGATAAGGAGCTTGCCGAGCGCCTGGAAGCCGCCGGCACGGTGCTTTCGAGCGCCAACTCTATCAATGTCGGCCGTCTGGTACCGCAGGTCGTCTACTACTTTGCCGCCTATGCGCAGCTGCTGCGCGCCGGCGCTATCGAGGCTGGCGACGCCGTAGAGTTCTGTGTGCCCACCGGCAACTTTGGCGATATCTTGGCCGGCTACTACGCCAAGCGCATGGGCCTGCCCGTCGCCAAGCTCATCGTCGCGAGCGACAAGAACAACGTGCTTGCCGACTTCCTGACCACCGGCGTCTATGACCGTAACCGCCCGTTCTTCACGACCATCTCGCCGTCGATGGACATCCTCATCAGCTCTAACCTGGAGCGCATGCTGTACTTCCTGTCCGATGGCGACTGCGAACTCGTTGCCGGCCTTATGGAGCAGTTGGCACAGACCGGTCGCTACGAGGTACCCGCCGAGCTGCTGGCCAAGATTCAGAGCGTCTTTGGCTGCGGCTGGGCCAGCGAGGACGAGGTCCGCGCTGCCATCAAGAGTTGCTGGGACGCCAACGGCTACGTGATCGACCCGCACACCGCTTGCGGCTATCACGTCTTTGAAAAGGTCGCTCCCGCCGAGGGCGCCAAGGCTCGCGTGCTGCTTTCGACCGCCAGCCCCTACAAGTTCCCGCGCGCCTGCTGCGACGCCCTGGGCCTCGACGTTCCCGAGGATGATTTTGAGGCTATGCGCGTACTCGAGCAGGCCACCAACACGGTCGCCCCGACCCAGCTCGCCGAACTCGAATCCAAACCCGTCCGCTTCGAAGACGTCTGCGACGTCGATGAGATGGCCGGCTACGTCGAGTCTGCAGCAAAACGAATGAGCACCGACTAGATCCCTTATTAAGCGCCGGCGAAAGCCGGCGCACCTTCTTTTTATTTAGCTTTCGGGATAATGACGAGCATGCGAGCGGGTCTGGCCGTTTAGTTCGTCGCGAGTTCCGCACAAGCCGGAAAGCACTTAATGTGCTTTCCGAGCGAGCCAGGACTGCCCGAGCAGCGAACTAAACGGCCAGACCCGCCCAGGAGGACCCACATGATCAAAATCACCGTCCCAGCAACCAGCGCCAACTTGGGCATTGGATACGATACCCTCGGCATGGCCGTCAGCCTCTACTCGCACTTTACCTTTGAGCGTGCCGACAAGCTCACCATCACGGGCTGCCCCGAGGAGTTTCAAAACGAGAATAACCTGGTCTATGTGAGCTTTGTCGATGCTCTGGCCGCCTGGGGCGAGCCGGCCTTCCCCGTCGCTATCGACATTCAGACCGACGTGCCCGTCGCCCGCGGCCTGGGTTCCAGCTCCACCTGCGTCGTCGCCGGCATCATGGCTGCCGCCGCGCTGACAGGCCACACCGTCGACCGCGCCGAACTCGTCCGCATCGCCACCGAGGTCGAGGGCCATCCCGATAACGTCGCCCCCGCCATCCTGGGCGGCGCCGTCTGCTCCTTTACGCCGACTGATTCGCTCCCCCAGTGCCTGCGCTATGAGGTGAGCGATCGCTTGCGTTTTATTACCGTGATTCCGCCCTACGAGGTGCATACGAGCGAGGCCCGCAAGGTTGTGCCACAGGAGATTCCACTCTCCACCGCCGTATGGCAAATGGGCCGCATCGCCGGCATGACGCGCGGCCTGGAGACTGGTGACCTCGACCTGATTGCCGCCGCCAACGACGACCGCATCCAGGAGCCCTATCGCCGCCGCCTCATCCCCGACTACAACGCCGTGCGCGACACCTGCCTTAACGGAGGCGCCAAGACCATCTGGATCAGTGGCTCCGGCTCGACCCTCATGGCCGTGACTGACGACACCATCGTGGCGAAGTTCCTGCAGGTCAAGCTGCGCGAGCAGTTCCCCAAGTGTGACACGCACATTCTGACGTGCGACACCGAGGGCGCTCAAATCGAGTACCTGTAGACATCCTCCCCATATACCTGTCCGGGACGGTCGGGATGTTCCCTCAAAATCGTCCTCGCGCATGAAGGCCCCTTGCCCTGCTCCTACGGAGCGACGGACAAGGGGCCTTCGCGCTGCGGAATGATTTTGAGGGAACATCCCGACCGTCCCTGCGCCTACCTTGCTGAGGATGTCTACAGGGACCCACGCTTTGAAGGGGCGCCGAGCTGATAGTTGATTTTTATTGGCAGGGGCTCTTGCTGGTAAGGAGCACTTGCTAGAGGCAGGCCTCGGCGATGCGCTTTTTTAGTTCATCGATGCCGATACCGGTCTGGGAGCTTGTGATGATCACGTTCTCGGCCGGAACGTTGAGCTGTTTTTTGATGGCTGCTGCCTGGCGGGCCTGCTGGGTGCGGCTGAGCTTGTCGGCTTTGGTGAGGCAGACGATAAAGTTGAACTCGTTGCCCTGCAGGTAGTCGATCATGTCATGGTCGAGTTTACTGGGGTCGTGGCGAATGTCCACCAGCGACACAACCAGGTTAAAGCTGCGCTCTGAGTCGAAGAAGTCGCCGATAAGCTCGGCCCAGCGGTCGCGCTCGGCCTTGGAACGACGGGCGAAACCGTAGCCCGGCAGGTCCACAAAGTGCACGTCGTCGGCCTCGAAGAAATTGATGTTGCTCGTCTTGCCCGGCGTGCTCGAAACCTTGACCAGGTTCTTGCGGCCAAAGAGTTTGTTCATGATAGACGACTTGCCCACATTGGAGCGGCCCACAAAGCTCACCTCGGGACAGGTGGACTCGGGGATCTGCGAAACCTTGCCGTAGCTGGCAACAAACTTGGCAAGCTGATAGTTAATGGAATCGGCCATGGATACTCCTTGGTCGTAGATTTTTACAAAACGGGTGTGCTATTGCGCGGCGGCGATACGACGAACGATGTCAAGCGTGATGCCGCTCGCGGTGCGAGCGTACTCATCCAGATCGAACTCGCGCTCGCAAAACGCGTCATATGCCTCGTCACAATTATCGCTGATAGCGCGCAGCACCAGGCAATCGACACCATTCTTGGCCGCGATGTGCGCAATTGCCGCGCCCTCCATCTCGACGCAATCGGCATGCGTGGCCTCAATCGCAGCGTTACGCATGGCGTCACCCGTAACAAAGCGGTCACCCGTGGCGATAGTGCCACACAGGAACTGCTTGGGGTCCTTCTCCGCAGAATTCTCATCCGCCGAGGCATCCACAAATCCATGCTCGGCAAGCACGGCGGCGGCAACATCAGCCAACGCCGGCGTCGAGACAAACTCCTCGAGTCCCGGCGCCGACTCGGCGATGAGCGCCGTGTCAGTATCGAGATAGCGCAGGCACTTGCCTATAACCACGTCGTTAATATGGAGCTTAGGGTTTAGGCCACCCGCAATGCCCGAAAACACAACGGCCTGCGGGGCATATTTGCTGATGAGATGCTGCGTTGCCGCCGCGGCGTTTACGGTTCCCATGCCAGCGGTCGTAGCAACAACGGACAAACCGTCGAGCTCGCCGTTGACAACGGTCAAGCCCGCCTCTTGTGCCACACGAGCGCCGTTCAGTTCTTCTTTAATCTGCGCAACCTCTTTTTCGAGTGCACCGATGATTGCGATGGTAGGCATACCATCCCCCAAACCCGTGAAAACTGCTATCCACGGTATGGTACCAGCATTTTGACTCAACCGCGCAATACGAAGTCGCTAGACCACCGCAGCGCGGGTATCGTAGAGGAGCAAAAGACTTGCTAGCCGATGGCGTTTTTTAGCTCCGCGCGGCGCTTTTTCATGCCGGTCATAACGGCATTACGCAACTCGGGCATGCGCGCGGTATCCATCTGGGGCACGCCCTCGAGCTTATAGGGAATGCCCAGTTGCTCGTACTTGACGACACCCATCGTGTGATACGGCAGCATTTCCAGGCCCACCACGTTGTGCCATGGAGCGATGAGGCGACCGAGCTTCTCGCACTCCTCCACCGTGTCGGTAATGCCCGGCACCACCACGTGGCGGATAACGACCTTGATCTTGCGACGTGCAAGCTCATCGCCAAACGCCAGAATGCGTGCGGGATCGCACCCAGTCAGCTTTTTATGCTCGACCGGGTCGGCATGCTTAATATCGAGCAGTACCATGTCGGTCTCGTTGAGCACGGCATCGAACTTCTCGGGATGCGCGGGATCGAACGCATAGCCGCAGCTATCCAAGCAGGTGTGCACACGACCATCGTGGTTATTGTGCATGGCGTGGAACAGGTCGGCCAAAAACTCAGGCTGCAGGAGCGGCTCGCCGCCGGACACCGTAATACCACCGCTGCGGTAAAACTCATGGTTACTCTGGAACTCGTCCATAAGGTGCTCGACGGTCACCATCGTGCCGCCGTTAACCGACCAGGTATCGGGGTTGTGGCAATACGCACAGCGCATGGGGCAGCCTTGGACAAACACTACGAAGCGGATGCCGGGTCCGTCGACCGTCCCCATCGTCTCGATCGAATGCACGCGGCCAAGGGCAAACGCAGAGTCCTCGGGACGAGCGTCCACACCCTCAAGCGTCATTTCTGCCATTCGCGCTACCTTGCCTCTCCTTGGATGCAACCAATTAAAATGCCAGAGCCATTCTAGCCCATGTGCTTGCGTTTAAACGTCTCGGGCTAGAATGGCACGTTTTAATCTATCCCCCATCACCATGGCTGGGGTCTACGTCGAGATGTCAGGCTGAAGAACGCTCGCCTGCGGCCTTTACGCTTTAAGCGTGAGCACCGCACCGAAGGCGGTCGGGCCGCAGTGGCTCGAGATGACGCCGCCGACCTGAGTCCAGGTAATGTCCTTAAAGCCCAGGTCGTGCGCATAGACTTCCATGTCGTCGCGCAGCTCCTGGGAAAGGCCTACCGAATACGCCAGGCCAATGTGCGAGTAGTCGATCTCGCCCTTCGCAACCATGTGGTCAATAAAGGCGCGGGCGCACTTGAGCATAGAGCCGCGGAACTTCTTGGTCGCCACGAACTTGCCGCCCGTCACCTCAATGCAGGGCTTAATCTTGAGCAGATGTGCGCCAAGGAATGCGACGTTGGACAAGCGACCGCCCGCCTTAAGGAAGGCAAGATCGGTAGGAACAAAGCCCAGCAGCACGCGGTCCATGACGGAGTTCGCGAAGGCGAAGATCTCGTCGACGGTGGCATCGGGGTGAGCCTCGATGTATTTGGCGGTCTCGACGACAACAAGCGACTGGCCCACCGAGACAAAACGCGTGTCCATGGAGTAGACGTAGTCGCGACCCTTGGCGGCGATCTTCGATGATTGATGCGAGCAGGTCGTGGCCTCGGAATATGCAAGATGCAGAATGGTCGCGTCGGGTTGCTCGGCATGGATGCGGTCGTACACATGCGCAAAATCTGCCGGCGCACAGCCGCTGGTCTTGGGCATCACGCCAAACTCGTTGCAGCGCGAATAAATCTCGAGCGGATCGATCGAGCCGTCCTCGACGGTCTCGTCACCAATCGTGACATGCATAGGCACGCGCACGATGCCGTAGCGCTCGCAGAGCTCTGGCGTCACATCCGAACCAGATTCAACCACGATTATGTACTTGCCCATTATTATCACGACCCATCTCGACGTTGGCTTTTTAATATGTGACACACGCCCGCCGTCCTGCTACAGAACGACCCCCAAGCGCCAAAGAGACGCCGCCCTTTGCACATAACAAAGGACAGCGTCTCCCTGGAAAACTCCGTGCTTATCTAGGATTCTACACGGTTTATTAAGGAGGGTTACTTATTCCGCAAACGGTCGTTATATGCGGTAAGCGGTAGTTGGCCGCGACAACTGCGACACATTCCGTCCAGTAAATCCAATCGTGCTCCACGCACGGTTAATGCACGAGGCGGTAGAAATTCATCGATGCCGCACCCTCGGCGTGCAGCTCCATCGCCGGAACCGCCGGCGAATAGGTACGGCTCGTAAGTGCCGCCTCGCCGCCATTTGCAAAAATCTCGACCATCGTAGTGTCCGAAAGCACGCGTAGGTCGCGAAGCTCGCCGAGCTCAATCGACCTCTGGTCGCGCCCATAGCCTTCGTCACCCATATCGAGGGTAAGCATCCCGTCCGTATAACGCACAAAGACACCCTTGCGGATTTCGAGCTCGACCATCTTGGCGCCCTCGCAGGAAACCACAAGATCAAACAGGCGGCCCGGCTCCTCAACGGTTTCACCGCCTGTCGCGCGAACGCAGTCGCCGCGCATCCTCTCAATCTCGTGCGCCGGCTGCTGGCAGAGCTTACCATCGCGCATGCTCAGCTCTCGCGGCACCGTCAACGCGCACTGCCACCCGCGTGTAACCGTCGGACTTTCTGCCGTCGCATCGGGGCAACCAGACCACCCGATCATCAAACGCCGACCTGCAGCATCCTCAAAGGACTGCGGGGCATAGAAATCAAAACCGGCATCAACCATCGGAGGCATGCCCTGGCCGACGATCTTAAAGCTCGGCGCCCCCCAATCGGCCTCGATGGAGAACCACACGCACTGATGCGGATTGCGGTAACGCCAGCCATCGGCGGGCACGCCCTGCGGACAGCAGACGAGAATAAGCTCGCCATCAAGCTCAAACAGATCAGGACACTCCCACATAAAGCCAAACTTCTCGCCCAGCTCAATGCGCGTCGCATAGCCCCAGTCCTCTAGATCACGCGAGGTATAGACAAGCACGCACCCGCGATCGTCTTTCGTACGAGCGCCGAGAACCATGTAGTAGATACCGTCGTGTTCAAGGATCTTGGGGTCGCGCACGTGCGTACCGATATCGTCGGGGTAATCGACCGGCCCAACAGCTATGCGCTTCTCGCCCAATTCGTCGGGATTCTCGGCAACCATATGAATTTGGTTTTGCTCACGGCCCGTCAACACGTAGTCGTAATCATCACGGTCAAAATGTTTAACGTTGCCGGTATAGAAGTAGTGAATCTTGCCATCACGTACAAAGGCAGAACCAGAATACGCTCCACTCGAATCCAAATCGGAATCGGGGAACAGCACGGGGCCGTGATTCTCGTACGTCACAAAATCCTTTGTCGTCAGATGGTTCCAAAGCACTGGACCGCCATGCGCAGCATCGAACGGATCGTATTGATGATAGATGTGATACGTATCACCAATCTGAACCAAACCATTGGGGTCGTTGAGCCAGCCAAGCTCAGGCTCCACATGGAACAAAAGCCTATCGGGGTCGGATGCGATGCGAGCCACCGTCTCATCCTGTCCGGCACGCCACTGCTCATAGTCCGCGCATGTCACCTTATTTTTTTGATTAAACATCGCCGTTGACTTTCTCGTCTATGGGAAAGGACGCTCGACTCACACGAGCCGAACGCCCTTCCCCAAATGGACTTATCCGCACATTACGCTGAACGGCTCAACTAGAAGCTAACGTCGAAGCCAGCGCCAGCGCCCTCTTCATCGGTGGTCGGCACGCCCTTTGCCTTGTTGTAGGCAAAGATCAAGACGATCGGCACGATGAAGGCGATGAGATTGCCAGCCACATACCACACGAGCGTCTCGGGCGTAACGATGAGCAGGCCAAGCACGCCGGTCAGACCCTGACCGATGGCGCGCACCTCAAAGAGCTTCACGAAGGCACCGCCGCAGCCTGCACCGATGCAAGCGCAGATGAACGGGATGATCGAGTAGCGCATGTTTGCAGCAAAGATTGCGGGCTCGGAGATACCGACCAGCGTCGGGATAAAGGACGACATGCAGATGTTGCGCTCTTTGGAATGCTTCTTGTGAATGAGGTACATGCCGATGGCGCCGCCGCCCTGGGCGATGATGGAAACCGACCAGATTGCCTGGATGTAGTTGAAGCCAGTCGTGGCAACGAGGTTTGCCTCGATACCCTGGATGAACTGATGCGTACCGGTAACGACGAGCGGCTGCAGGAATGCGGCAAAGACAAAGGCACCGAAGACGCCCATCCTGTTGTACAGGATATCGATTACGCCGGCGAGGACGTCGCCGATCAGGTTGCCGAGCGGGCCGAACACGGTGAACAGGGCGACGTTAGCAAGAATCAGGGTAACGGTCGGGACAAAGACGAACGAAACGACCTCGGGGATGTACTTCTGGGCAATCTTCTCGACCTTGGCCATAAACCAGGCAGTCAGGATTGCAGGGAACACGCCGCCCTGGAAAGCAACCATGGGAATGGAGAGCGGACCGAAGTTCCAGTACTCAGCACCCGTCGGGTCCATAACGAACGTGTTACGGTTCATAAGGCTCGGGTGAACCATGACGATACCGACGAGGATGCCCAGGATCGGGTTACCGCCAAAACGCTTGACCGCGCTGTACATAACCAGGACAGGTAGGTAGTCGAAGGTGGTGGCGATAATGGCAAAGAAGCTTGCGAGGTTCTTGAGGAACTCGCTGTGATCGGCGAGGCTGCCCTCCATGCCAAAGAGGCCGTTGGCAACAATCAGCGACTTAAGGCCGATGATGATAGCAGCGCCGACGAAAGCGGGAATGATGGGGATAAAGATGTCCGAGAATACCTTGAGGACCGAGAAGAACTTGCCCTTCTTGTCCGCCTCGGCGCCCTTGACCTCGGAAGCGCTAATCTCCTTAACGCCCGTCAGAGCCATAAACTCATCGTAAACCTTGTTGACGGTACCGGTACCGAAGATGATCATGAGCTGGCCGCTGTTGTACAGCACGCCCTTGACGCCATCGATGTTCTCGAGCTCGGCCTTGTTGTACTTGCTCGTATCCTTGAGCACCAGACGCAGACGCGTAACGCAATGCGTGGCGCCCTCGATGTTCTCCAGACCGCCGACGTTATCGACGACTTGCTGAGACACTACTTTGTAGTCCATGTTCCTCTCCATTCCTTTACGAAATCATAAGACGTTTTGATGCCATTACAGAGACGCGATCGTTGCATTTGCGCACTTAAGCGTACCGTCGGTGACCGTCAGCGCCACACCCTGGCCCTGCTTATTGCAGAATCGAGCGTTAAGCGCAACATCATCGACAAAGATGGTCGCGATATCGTCGTCAACGACCAGGCGCACATGATGAGTGCCCTCGCCCTTAAAGAACAACGGACGCTCGAGGCCCATGTTGTTGACCTGGAACCACGGATACTGGGGGGCCGCCGTAAACTCGAGCTTGCCCTCACGCAGGTTGGCGCGGAACTCATAGGCAAGACCGGACTCGGCGTCCTCGGCAAGCTTCACCGAGAAGCCGGCAGCGTCACCGGCGAGCTCGATGTCGGCATCGAGCATATAGGTGGAACCGGCATCCGCGGCGAGCACCTGCTCGACCTTGCCCGACTCGCAGGAGAGCTCAAAGGCCTCGACTGCCTTAGCCTCGCCAAAGGCGCCAAGCATGCTGTCAGGAAGCTTGGTGCCGAGCGTTCCGTCGGCACGCTGAACGATCTCGAGGGGCATAAAGGTGCCACCCCACAGGTAAGAGCTGGGGTCGCCGCCCTCGTCACGCGTAGGAACCCAACCAAAGAGAACGCGGCGCTCGCCGTCAAATGCGGTACGCGCGGCATAGTACGCGCGGCCATCGAAGGAATCGTCCGCAGGAGTGATCCAAGGACCGTTGATAGAGCGAGACATGCGGTAACGGGTCTTGTTGCCATCACTGTACTCGGAGAACACCAGATACCACCAGTCGCCCATCTTAAAGAGATCAGGCATCTCGAACATGGTGTACAGGCCCGGATTCCACCAGTCGCCCTGGAACTCCCAGGTATCCAGGTCCTTGGAGGTGAACTTGACCAGACGACCGGTCATCAGACGCTTGTCCTCGCCCACACGCGTGCCGAGGATGAGCATGTACTCTTCGTTCTCCTCATCCCAAAGCACAAAGGGATCGCGCCAGTTGCGGTCATCGTAACCCTCCTGGGGCGGAAGCAGCGTCTCGGCGATGTTCTTCTGCCACTTGACGGCGTCGTCACTCGTTGCGTGAAGAAGAACCTGCTTCATCAAGCGTGCCTTGACCTTATCGCGATTGCAACCAGTGTAGAGCGCATGGTACTTGTCGCCCACCTTAAACACCGTGCCGGCATAAACATACTGGTCGACTTCCTCGTCGCCGCCACGCTCAAGGCTCTCGCCAAAGTCTTTGTAATTGACGAAGTCCTTGGTTGTCGCGAGTGCCCAGCCAAACGGCTCTCCGAAAGGTCCGGGGTTTCGCGTGTCACGCTGATGATAGAGATAGAACGTGCCGTCCTCGCCGTACGGCATGATGTCGCCTACCCAAATTCCCTCAGGCTGGTAATACACCTTGTGCATCCGAGACTTCCTTTCCCACGTGATACTAACTCGGTACAACTGCAAGATATGTCAATCGTTTTCATATGTCAAACGTTTTCACACCAATACGTCTTTTCGCAGTTCCAGTCGTCGGCAAACGGTTGACATATGCCGGCGAACGGTCATCAGAGGTGTTTGAGGGATTCTTTTGGCACGGGATGAACTACGCGGTTTTGCCCTCAATGAGTTCAACGGGGAGCTTGATATTCGATTCGGGCTTTTCACCGTTAACAAGAGCGATGATGGATTGCGCCGCGAGCTCACCGATGCGATCGATATCTTGGCGTACGGTTGTTAAGTCAGGCATAAACGTCATGGTGCGGCGGGCACCATCCGCGCCCACGACCTTAATATCGTCCGGAGCACTCAAGCCGCGCTGCTTCATCACGTTGAGGCAGATGGCCGCCATCGTGTCGTCTCCCGCAAAGATGCCGTCAATATCGGGGTTCTCATCGAGAATCTTTGCAACGACCGCACTCTTTTCGTCGTCGGACTTAACGAACTCGACCTCACGGACAAGCGCGGGCAAACCAGCCTGCTCCACAACATCGTGGTAGGCATCGGTACGCTTATTGGCAGGCATACGCATACGGCTATTGTTGCGCAGGCACAAGACGCGCGAACACCCGTCATCGATCAGGCGACGCGTGGCAAGTTCGCCGATGCTATAGCTGTCGCTCGCAATCTGAACAGAGGCTTCGCCAAGGTCGCAGTCGATACCAACCAGACTCAAGCCCATCTCGGCATACGCCTCGGCACCGATATTAAGCGAGTTGACGATGACGCCATCAACCATATTGCGTCGAAGCATGTCGATATAAGAGCGCTCAAGCTCGGGTCGATTGGCGCTATTGCACAGCAGCATCTTAAAACCGTTTTCGGCCAGGGTATGCTCAATGACTTGAACCACTTGGGCATGAAACGGACTGCTGACATAGGGGACGATCATACCGATAAGATTCAGGCGACCGTTGAGCATGGCACGAGCGATATCGTTGGGCGTATAGTTGATGCGCTTCATCGCGGCATGGACCTTATCGCGGGTCTCTTGGCTAATATAGCCTCGATTATTAAGCACACGAGATACCGTAGTAGGCGAAACCCCCGCCACCGCCGCAACTTCCTTGATGCCAGGCTTAGCCGTATCCTTAGAACGAGCACTCTCGCGAGCCATAGCACCCTCCCCCATCAACATGTCATACGTTTACATACGAACAAAGCATACCCCAACAACAGCGGAAAGACGGTAACAGCACAAGTAAGTAGACGACTCATCCAAATAATTAGGAGAGTTCCGCCTAAAGGGTGACCACACAGGACCCAGCCGGGGCTGTTTGGGCTACCTCCCAAAACATTCCGTCAGGACGCAAAGGGCTCCGCCGCGCGAAGCGCGCAGCGGAGCCCTTTGCATGTCCGAGGACGTTTTGGAAAGTAACCCAAAGCGGCCCGGCGATCCTGCGGGAGTTAAATCCCTTTAGAACTTGTCGTGGAAGGTACGCGAAATGACCTCGTCCTGCTGCTCCTTGGTGAGCGTGTGGAAGTTCACGGCATAGCCGGAAACGCGGATGGTCAGCTGCGGGTACTTCTCGGGGTGAGCCTGAGCGTCGAGCAGCGTCTCACGGTTGAAGACGTTGATGTTCAGGTGGTGGCCACCCTTCTCGGCGTAAGCGTCGAGCATGTGGACCAGGTTATCGGCCTGAGTCTCGGAAACTTCAGAAACCTTCATAATGTGTCTCCTTCGATTGATAGGCGCCGGCCGAGACCGGCGCGCTAATCAGTAATCGTTATTGTTAGTATAGCACTAACAATAGTTACTCGCCCAGCTGATCAAGGTCGATATCGCCAAAGAACACCTGGTCCTCCTTGCCGAGCGCACTCGGGATGATAGAGAAGGTGTTGGAGATGCCGTCCTGAGCATCGCGGAACGGGAGCTTGGAAACCGAAGACAGCGAAGCGATGGCGCCGTGGCTATCGCGCTTGTGCATGGGGTTAGCACCCGGGGCGAACGGCTGGCCAGCCTTGCGGCCGTCGGGCGTGGAGCCGGTCTTCTTACCGTACACGACGTTGGAGGTAATGGTCAGAACCGAGGTCGTGGGCACGGAGTTGCGGTAGGTGTCGTTCATGCGGATGTACTCCATGAACTGGTGCACAACGTCGTGAGCGATCTGGTCGACGCGGTCGTCGTCGTTACCGTACTTGGGGAAATCGCCCTCGGTCTCGAAGTCGACGATGATGCCGTTCTCGTCACGGACGGGGTGGACCTTGGCGTACTTGATGGCGGACAGGGAGTCAGCCACGACGGAAAGGCCAGCGATGCCCGTAGCGAACCAGCGGTGCACGTGCTTGTCGTGCAGAGCCATCTGGATGCGCTCGTAGCAATACTTGTCGTGCATGTAGTGAATGATGTTCAGCGAGTTGACGTACACGCCAGCGAGCCACTTCATCATGTCGTTGTACTTGGCCACAACGTCGTCGTAATCGAGTGTATCGCCCTCGACGGCGCGGTACTTGGGGCCGACCTGCTTCTTGGAGACCTCGTCAACACCGCCGTTGAGTGCGTACAGCAGGCACTTGGCCAGGTTGGCGCGAGCGCCGAAGAACTGCATCTCCTTGCCGATGCGCATGGAGGACACGCAGCAGGCAATACCGTAGTCGTCGCCATGATAGACGCGCATGAGGTCGTCGTTCTCGTACTGAATCGAGGAGCTGGCGACAGAAGTCTTGGCGCAGAACTTCTTGAAGTTCTCGGGCAGACGGGTCGACCACAGAACGGTCATGTTGGGCTCGGGGCTGGTGCCCATGTTCTCGAGCGTGTGCAGGTAGCGGTAGCTCATCTTGGTAACGAGCGTACGGCCGTCGACGCCCATGCCGCCGATGGACTCGGTGACCCACTGCGGGTCGCCGGTGAACAGGGCCTGGTACTCGGGGGTACGGGCAAACTTGACCATGCGGAGCTTCATGATGAAGTGATCCACGAACTCCTGGATCTGCTCCTCGGTGAAGGTACCGTTGGCAAGGTCGCGCTCAGCGTAGATGTCGATGAACGTAGAGGTACGGCCGATGGACATGGCAGCGCCGTTCTGCTCCTTGACGGCAGCAAGGTAGGCGAAGTACATCCACTGGATGGCCTCCTGCGTGTTGGTAGCAGGGTTGGAAATATCGAAACCATAGGTCTCGGCCATCATCTTGAGCTCGCCGAGGGCGCGGATCTGCTCCTGCAGCTCCTCGCGATCGCGGATGTTGTCGGCGGTCATGACCGTCGGGGTGGAAGCCTTCTGGGCCTCCTTGTCCTTGATCAGGTAGTCGACGCCGTACAGGGCAACACGACGGTAGTCGCCGATGATGCGGCCGCGGCCATAGCCATCGGGCAGACCGGTGATGATGTGAGCCGAGCGGCAAGCACGCATCTCGGGGGTGTAGACATCGAAGACGCCGGCGTTGTGGGTCTTGCGCTCGAAGGTGTAGCGCTCGACAACGTTCTCATCGACCTTATAGCCGTGCTGGCTGGCAGCCTGGCAAGCGATGCGGATACCGCCGTTGACGTGCAGCGCGCGCTTGAGCGGCTTGTCGGTCTGGAGGCCGACGATGGTCTCCTTCTCGCGGTGGGCGTTATCGATGTAGCCAGCGGGGTGGCTCACGATACCCGTGACGGTCTTGGTGTCCATATCGAGGACACCGCCCTGCTCGCGCTCCTTAAGCAGCAGGTCGAGAACCTCGCCCCACAGCTCCTTGGTACGCTCGGTCGGGCCGGCGAGGAACGACTCGTCGCCCTCGTAGGGGGTGTAGTTCTTCTGGATGAAGTCTCGGACGTCAACCTCTCCCGTCCAAATGCCTTCCTTGAAGCCTTCCCATGCCTCCTGCATTGTGTAACCACGCTCCTAGTTACGTGTAATGCGGCGCTCTCTCACACCGCTGCTTATTGAATTCTTGAATGTTCGGCTTGCACTACCGGCTTCTTCCGTTCTTCACCACACATTGGTGCAGGGAAAACGTTTGTCCACCTTGGAACTACAACCCAAAACCCAAGATTTCACCCGTTTGAGAAGGATAACATAGCGACCCTCTCCATCTGGGCTGTTATATGTTTCTTTTTTTATATCATAAGGACGTTTTTTACAAACCCGCAGGAAATGCGAGTGCAAACAACTACCGTTCACCGATTTGTATGGTATTTTTCCTTGCCTTTGTACGACGTTCGCTCTAGCTGTTATGCCAGCTTTAGCAGGGTAAAGTGTCCCAGAGACCCTACAGAAACTGCAGGGCGGCCACGGAATCCCCCGTGGCCGCCCTGTGGCATGGCTAGTTTTTAGCTTTGATTGCCGCTTGGCATTAGGCGGCTGCGGCGGCCTTGTCGGCCGTTGCCTTGCTATCGCCGTTGCCCTGGCCCTCAAAATGCTTGTAGCACCAGCTGGTGACCAGCGGGGTCAAAATAGCCGTAACGATTGCGCAGGCAGCAACCTGTGCCGTAGCCGTCGCGAGCACCGCACCGCCGTACATGGCCCCGTTGACGCTTGCCATGGCAGCAGGCGTGGCCACATTGGCTCCGGCGCAGCTCGAAATGGCCGCACCTGCGACACCCGTACCACCCGTGAGCTTATCGACCGCGATGACGGGAATTGCAAAGATCACCGAGCAGATCACGCCGAGCAGGATGCCGGGAAGACCGCCGTTGATAAGCTGGCCAAAAGTCATGGTCGAGCCCATGGCAAAGAAGACGAGCACGATGATGGCGGAAAGTGCCGGTGCCATCATCTTCTTAAAGCTGGGGAACAGGTTACCCAGAATAATGCCGACGACGATCGGCAGAATGGCGCCCACGAGCGACCAGCCGATCGGGGCCTGGCCGGCAGCGCCGAGCACGATCATCGTGACCGGAGGGCCGACAACCAGCGTGGTGATGGCGACAGCGCCACGCTCAGCCTCGTTGCCCATGGTACCCATCAGCCCAGCGTACATAGCGTTGTTGGCGCCGGTGCAAGCCGCCAGCATCACCATGGCAGAGATGCCAAACAAGTTGTCGTTGAACACATAAAGGATGAGCAGCGACATGGCAACGACCACGATCTGCTTGACGGCGATGATGATGGCGCCGCGGGCAGCGGCGGCAGGAGCGCTCTTAAACGAAATCGTCGTACCGACGATGAGCAAAAAAGCGCCCACGAGCGGGCCAGCGCCCTGCTGGGTCATGCCAAGCGTAAAGCTGCCGAGCGTTTTGAACAGGTCGGGGAATAGCGTGTTGAGCAGACAGCCCAACAGAAGCGGCACCAAGATATTGGCGCCCGGGATGGAGGACATCTTAAAGAACGGCTCCTTTGCCGCCGGCGCCTCCACCGCAGTCGATTCACTCATATATATCTCCTTTGGATGCATGCGAATCGTAGCCGCACGCGCCTATGTCAGAAAGAAGGCGACGGTCCCGAGTCGCAGGAGCCGTCGCCGAATAATCGTCGTGGGGTATTACCCGTCCAGGACGATGCCACCGTCGCAGTCACCGATCTCGCCGTTAACGAAGCTGGCGAGGTCGGAGGCAAAGAAGAGCACCATCTGCGCAGGCTCGCTGGCCTGGGCGGCGCGGCCCAGAGGAATACCGTTGATGATGCGCTGAGAGTTCTCGTCAGAGAGGATCGAGGTCATATCGGTAAGCGTGAGCGACGGGCATACAGCGTTGCAGCGAACGCCAAACTTGCCGCCTTCCTTGGCGACTGCCTTGGTTAGACCGTTAACACCGGCCTTGGAGCTCGCGTAAGCCGCGGTGCCGAGCAGGCCGCCGCCGATCTTGCCAGCAACAGAGCTCACGTTGACGATAGTGCCGGCATGGGCCGCCTTAAAGTGCGGGTACACGGCATTCATCATAGTGAAGGTACCGTTGAGGTTGATGTCGATGGTGCGACGCCACTCGGTGTCATCGATCTCGTCGAACTTCTTGGTGCTGATGACGCCAGCGCAGTTGATCAGGATGTTGGTTTGCGGCAGGTCCGTAAAAATCTGCTCGACGGTCTCGCGCGCCTTGGGCGCATCGGCAACATCGAGCTGGTAGAACTTGTTACCCTCGCCAAGCTCGGCCACAGCGGCCTCGCCCTTAGCAGCGTTCCTTGCGATGAGCGCGACGCGTCCGCCGCCCGCGACGATGCCCTTGGCGATCTCGAGGCCAATGCCCTGAGTGCCGCCCGTGACAATCGCGGTCTTGCCCGTGAAGTCAAATGCCATGACTCCATCCCCCTTTATTTAGGTGTCTCCTTGCGGGAAGTTGGAGCATCGCACGTGGCGATTATATGAGTCCCAGTCGTCATGGTGGTGACAACCCCTCGCCTATCCGTGTGCATGATAATTCTTTGAAACGCTACAATTTTTGAATGATTTTAAGTTTTTATACGCTCTTTATATTGCCTAGCAACCAAGTAGATTTTTGGGACATACCTAGAAATCTACCGAATGGGATAGTTGAGCGGGGGTATCATCTTTCACCGAAAATAGTTTCTAGTGTTAGGGGTTTTCGGTGGAAGATACCGATTTCCATGAGCTTGGGCGTCAGCTCTTAACTGAGTTTGGCAGCATGCACCAGCGTATTTCGCGCTTTGCGGACAAAGCTCTCGGCGGCGAGATGGCTGTCATGCGTGCCCTCATGCTCGCTGGCGGCTCGCTCACGCCGAGCGAACTCGCTGATCGTGCCTGGGTCTCGAACGCCCGTATCGCCAATATTCTGCGCGCCCTCGAAGCCAAGGGCTGGGTCGAGCGCAAGCACTCAAAGACCGACCGTCGTCGCGTACACGTCACGGTGACCGACAAGGGATTCCAGGTCCTCGAAATCAAACGTCGGGAATTCGAGGACCGCACCGCGGCCTTCCTCGAGCAGCTCGGCGAAACAGATACCCAAGAGATGGTGCGCCTTCTAAGACGTGCCAACGAAATTATCGACCGCAATCAAGAAAGGAGAGATGCCGAGTGAGGATTCTCAGACTCTTTAAAAAGCATATCCTGGCACTGTTCGCAGCTATCGTACTTATCGTAATCAGCTGCAACGCCGATCTGGCGTTGCCTACCTATATGAGCGACATCGTCGACGTGGGCGTGCAGCAAGGTGGCATCGCCTCGCCCGTGCCCGACACCATCCGCACCGAATCGCTCGACGACCTCGAACTCTTTATGAGCGCCAAGGACGCCAAGGCTGTGGAGGCCGTGTTTAGCAAGGCAGACAATAACGGCATTCGAACGTACAGGGGCACCGAGGAGGAGCGCGCCGACGGCGGCAAGATTGCCGACATCATGAGCCTGCCCGAGACCGTCGTGCTCGCCTTCAACCAGGGCATCGACGCCGACTCCATGGGCGACATGGCCGGCACGTCCAGCGAGAAAGACAGCAACGCTGCCCAGGCCATGCCCACCCCCGAGCAGATGGCGGCGATGACGCCCGAGCAGCTCGCCGAGATGCAGCAGAAGGCCGCAGCGGCGCAGAACATGCAAAAGCAGATTGATGCCGACGGCGGCAAGATTACCATGAAGAGCCTGCGTCTAGGCGTTGAAGGCGGCCTAATCGACCAGGGCAAGCTCGTCGAGGGCGCCAACGATATGGCAGACAAAATGGGCTCCATGTCGGGCTCCATCGTGACCCAACGCGCCGTGAGCTATGTGCAAGACGAGTACAAGGCGCAGGGCATCGACCCCGCCGACGTGCAGAACGCCTACCTGGGCCGCATGGCGACCACGATGTTTGGTCTGTGCCTGGTGTCGCTCGTCGCCACCATCCTGACCGGTGCCGTGGCTTCGCGCACCGCCTGCTCCATCGCCCGCGACCTGCGCCGCGAGACCTTCAACAAGGTTATGCACTTCTCGCCGGCCGAGGTGGGCAAGTTTAGCCAGGCCTCGCTCATCACCCGCTGCACCAACGACATTCAGCAGATCCAGATGGCCGCAACCCTGTTTATCCGCATGTGCCTGATGGCCCCCGTCATGGGCATCGTCGCCGTCATGCGCGTCCTGGCCAACCACACCGGCCTGGAGTGGACCATCGCCGTGGCCATCATCGCGGTTTCGGCCGTTGTCGGCGTGCTCATGGGCCTCACCATGCCCAAGTTCAAAAAGATGCAGAGCTTTGTGGACCGTGTGAACCTTACCGCCCGCGAGCTGCTCGACGGCCTTATGCCCATCCGCTCGTTCAACCGCGAGGAGCATGAGCTCGAGCGTTTTGACAAGGCTTCGCTCGATCTGATGACCACGCAGCTCTACACCAACCGCGCCATGAGCTTTATGATGCCACTCATGATGCTCGTCATGAACTGCATTACCGTGCTCATCGTCTGGTTTGGCGCGCAGGGCGTGTCCGACGGCGTGATGCAGGTCGGCAACATGATGGCGTTTATCTCCTATACCATGCAGATCGTCATGGCGTTTATGATCCTCACCATGGTTTCGGTCATCCTGCCCCGTGCCGAGGTCGCAGCCGAGCGCGTGGAAGAGGTCATCACTTGCCCCACGAGCATCAACGACCCCGCCTCGCCCAAACTGCCCGCAGCCAGCGCGCCGCGCGGTGAGCTCACCTTCCGCGACGTGAGCTTCCAGTATCCCGATGCCCGCGCCGACGTCATCAGCGGCGTGAACTTCACCACACATGCCGGTCAGATGCTCGGCATCATTGGCTCCACGGGCTCGGGCAAGTCCACGCTCGTGCAGCTGATTCCGCGCCTGTACGACGTCACGGGCGGCAGCATTTCGCTCGACGGCGTCGATGTGCGCGACATGACCCTTTCCGAGCTGCGCCGCCGCATCGGTTATATTCCGCAGCAGGGTCGCCTGTTCTCGGGTACCGTCGAGAGCAACCTCAAGTTTGCCGGCGACATGGTGAGTGACGAGGATATGCGCCAGGCAGCACGCGTCGCCCAGGCGGAGGACTTTATCGCCGAGCGCGAGGACGGGTACGACTCCCCCATTAGCCAGGGCGGCTCCAATGTTTCGGGTGGTCAGCGCCAGCGTCTGGCCATCGCCCGCGCATTGGCCAAAAAGCCCGAGGTTGTGGTGTTCGATGACTCGTTTAGCGCCCTCGACTACAAGACCGACGCGCGCCTGCGCGAGGAGTTGGCCAAAAACGTCACCGACGCCGCGCTCGTGGTCGTGGCCCAGCGCATCGCGACCATCATGCACGCCGACCAGATCATCGTGCTCGACGACGGCCACGTAGTGGGCACCGGCACGCACGAGGAGCTGCTGCGCAACTGCCCGGCGTACCTGGAGATCGCACAGTCGCAGCTTTCCGCCGAGGAGCTGGGGCTTACCCAAGAAGAAATTGCAGCCGTCATGGAAGGAGGCGAGCGCTAATGGCAGACGAGACCAAGACTCAGATTCCCAAGCCCACCCGCCAGCGTGGTCCCATGGGCCGCATGGGCGGCATGCGTCGCGGCGAAAAGGCCAAGGACTTTAAGGGCACCATGAGGCAGCTGCTCGGCTATATCGGCCAGCACAAGATTGCCGTGTTTGCCGCCGTCGCCTTTGCCGTGTGCTCGGTCATCTTTAACATTGTGGGACCCAAGGTGCTCGGCCAGGTTACGACCAAGCTGTTCGAAGGCCTGGTCGCCAAGGTCAACGGCACCGGCGACGTTGACTTTGACTGGATCGCCAAGACGCTCGGCTTTTTGCTCTGCCTGTATCTGGCGAGCTCTGTCTGCAGCCTGGTCCAGGGCTGGCTCATGACCGGCGTCACGCAAAAGATCTGCTACCGCATGCGCAAGGAAATCGCCGCCAAGATTGCCGTCGTGCCGATGAGTTACTTCAACGGCCACAGCAAGGGAGACGTACTCAGCCGCATCACCAACGACGTCGATACGCTGGGTCAGTCGCTCAACCAGAGCGTGACGCAGCTCATCACGTCGGTGACGCAGATTATCGGCGTGCTCGTCATGATGCTTTCGATCAGCCTGCCGCTTACCGGCGTCACCGTGCTCACGCTGCCGGCCGCCGCGATTATCTTGACCGTAATGATTCACTTCTCGCAGCCGTACTTCCGCGAGCAACAGCAGGTTCTGGGCGCCGTCAACGGCATTATCGAGGAAGACTTTGCCGGCCAGAACGTCATTCAGGTGTTCGACCGCGCCGAGGCCTCGATCGAAGAGTTCGACCGTCAAAACGACCGCCTCTTTATTAGTGGCTGGCGCTCGCAGTTCCTGTCGGGCCTGATGATGCCGCTTATGAGCTTGGTGGGCAACATGGGTTACGTGGGCGTCGTCGTGGTGGGCGCGCAGCTCGCGCTGACCGGCAATGCCACGCCCGGCGACATCCAGAGCTTTATCCAGTACGTGCGCAACTTTACGCAGCCGGTGCAGCAGCTGGGCAACGTGAGCAACACGATGCAGTCGATGGCAGCCGCCACCGAGCGCGTCTTTGAGTTCCTGGCCGCGCCCGAGGAGGAGCAGAAGGCCGACGCGCAGATTCCCGAGAGGCGTCCCGGCCACGTGGAGTTCGACCATGTCAAGTTTGGCTACACGCCCGACAAGACCATCATCCACGACTTTAGCTGCGAGGCGCAGCCCGGCCAGACCATTGCCATCGTCGGCCCCACCGGCGCCGGCAAGACCACGCTCATTAAGCTGCTGCAGCGCTTTTACGACGTGGACGACGGTTCGCTGCGCGTCGAGGGCGTCGACGTGCGCGACTGGGACCGCGCGGCGCTGCGCGGCGAGTTTGCCATGGTGCTGCAGGATACCTGGCTGTTTAACGGCACCATCCGCGAGAACATCCGCTACGGACGCCCCGATGCGAGCGATGCCGAGGTCGAAGCCGCCGCGCGCGCCGCACGTTGCGACCACTTTATCCATACGCTTGCCGGCGGTTATGACTTTATGATTAACGAGGAGGGCACTAACCTGTCGCAGGGTCAGCGCCAGCTCGTGACCATCGCCCGTGCCATTTTGGCCGACCGCCCGGCGCTGATTCTGGACGAGGCGACCTCCAACGTTGCCACTCGTACCGAGGAGCTTATTCAGCGTGCCATGGATGCGCTGATGCAGGGCCGTACCAGCTTTGTCATCGCACACCGTCTGTCCACGATCCGCAACGCCGATGTGATCTTGGTAATTCGCGACGGCGACATCGTCGAGAAGGGCACGCACGACGAGTTACTCGCCCAGGGCGGCTTCTACGCCGACCTGTATAACTCGCAATTCGACGAGGCGGCGTAAAAACCGGCGGCAAACAACCGCAATGCCAAGAAAACGGGGGCGCAGGACAACCTGCGCCCCCGTTTTTGTTTTGCGACCCTCGAACCGCCTCCCCTGGGACCTGATTGACAGCCCCTTCGAGGCCCGTGGGCAAAAAATGGCAAATATGAGTACTGTTACTTTTTTAGTAACAGCCAAAACAGCCCCAAATGCCGTTTTCACGGCTTACACGCGTCCCTAAATTGATCAAACAGCCCTATAGCGAACTTATATGTGTTTACGTTAATGAACATATTTTGCTGTTATGTCTATTATTTTGCGAAGGCAATATGATACTAAGATAGCAACCGTACTCATATTTGGCATTTTTTGCCCACAGGGTATTTCCTGGGGAACCGACAACAGCCTTAGGGTCCCGCGCGGCGCCGTTCCCTCCCGGCATCCGCCGACATTTCCCCAGATAAAACCGACCAAAATAAACCTGTCCCTTTTCGGCAGGTTTCGCTTGCACTTTAGCGTGCGACAGCGGATAATGCCGAGCATTCGAGAATTCGCCAATTGTTGCCGTTAATTGATAAAGGAGGCCCCGCATGGCCATGGATTTCAAACGCAAGCTGCCGATCCCCATGGAGATCCGCGAGGAAATGCCGCTTTCCGCAGAGCTTACCGCCAAAAAGCAGGCATTCGATGCCGAAGTCGCCAAGGTCTTTACCGGCGAGGACGCGCGCAAGGTGCTCATCATCGGCCCGTGCTCTGCCGACCGCGAGGATTCGGTCCTCGAATACATGAACCGCCTGGCCAAGACCGCCGAAGAGGTCAAGGACAAGCTCATCATCATTCCGCGCGTCTACACCAACAAGCCGCGTACCAAGGGCACCGGCTACAAGGGTCTTCTGCACAACCCCAACCCCGAGGCTCCCGACGACCTGCTCGAGGGCGTCAAGGCCATCCGCCACATGCACCTGCGCGTCATCGAGGAGACCGGCTTCTTTACCGCCGATGAGATGCTCTACCCGTCCAACTACCAGTACCTCGTTGACCTGCTGAGCTATGTGGCCGTGGGCGCACGCTCGGTCGAAAACCAGGAGCATCGCCTGGTGTCGAGCGGTATTTCGGTGCCCGTGGGCATGAAGAACCCCACCGCCGGTTCCACCACCGTTATGCTCAACTCCATTTACGCCGCGCAGGCGCACCAGAGCTTCATCTTCCGCAACTGGGAGGTCGAGTGCGACGGCAATCCGCTCGCGCACGCCGTTATGCGTGGCTACATCGGTCTCGACGGTCGCACCTACCCCAACTACCACTACGAGCACCTGGAGCGCCTGGCCGAACGCTACACCGAGCACGCCGGCTATGCCAATCCGGCAGCGGTCATCGACTGCAACCACGACAACTCGGGTAAGCGCCCGCTTGAGCAGTATCGCATTTGCAAGGAGGTGCTCGACAGCTGCCGCCGCAACGAGTCCATCTCCAAGCTGGTCAAGGGCTTTATGATCGAGTCCTACCTGGAGGACGGCAACCAGCCGGTCGACGGCGGCGTCTTTGGCAAGTCGATCACCGATCCGTGCCTGGGCTGGGAAAAGACCGACTACCTCATCCACGAGATCGCGGAACGGGTGTAGGTTACGGCGTTTTACCAAACGCCGTAACGGCTCGACGCTGCGCGGGCCGCATTTGGACAATCTGACGTTCAACTTCAAGGGCGCGACCAGAAGGTCAGCGCCCTTTCGTTTCACGTCACCT
>CABUQV010000011.1 GCA_902493855.1 uncultured Collinsella sp. | reverse complement strand
GGAGCGGATCAAGAAGTCCCTCGGGTGGCTGAGCCCGATGGAGTACCGCAGGAAGCTTGGATACGCCTAGGCGCGGTCCAAGAAATCGTCCGCACCCCCAAATAAGGCACCAATAGACCGTATTTCACCGCAACTGATGAGGGGGAGTTGGAGATGCTGACGATCGGATGTCATCTTTCGACGACGAAGGGCTATCGGGCAATGGGGGAGACGGCGCTGTCCATTGGCGCCAATACCTTTGCGTTCTTTACGCGCAACCCGCGCGGTGGCAAGGCAAAAGAACTTGACATGGATGACGTGGCGGCTCTGCGCGAGCTTATGGCGCAAAACGACTTTGGACCGCTGGTGGCGCATGCCCCGTATACCTATAACCCCTGCTCCGCTAAGGAGCGGGCGCGAGAGTTTGCCTTGGAGGCTATGGCGGAAGATTTGCAGCGTCTGGAAGCACTGCCCGGCAACTACTACAATTTTCATCCCGGTGCGCATGTAGGACAGGGGGCAGACGTCGGCATTCAGATGATTGTTGATACGCTGTGCCAGGTGATGTTCGAGGGACAGCAGACGACGGTATTGCTCGAGACCATGGCCGGCAAGGGCACCGAGGTGGGCCGTAGCTTTGAAGAACTGGCGTGCATTATCGAGGGCGTTGCCGCCAAGTGCCCAGAGCTGTCCGATAAGCTGGGCGTTTGTTTGGACACCTGCCATGTGAGCGATGCCGGCTACGACATCATCCATGATCTGGACGGCGTGCTCGACGAGTTCGACCGCGTGGTGGGTATCGATCGCTTGCATGCCGTACACATCAACGATTCGAAGAACCCCTGCGGCGCCCATAAAGATCGTCACGAGTGCATCGGCAAGGGATACCTTGGCAGCGAGGAATTTGGTGGCGGTATGCAGGTTATGCAGAATATTGTATCGAATGGCCGTTTGTGTTCGCTGCCGTTTATTTTGGAGACTCCGAATGAACTTGCAGGTTATGCAGCTGAAATTAGATTATTAAGGTCATTGCAGCAGTAATGACTGTCACAAAGTAGAGTATTCCATTCACGTTATGGGTTTGTTTCAATCAGTTTTCTCATTGCAGATTCGTAATTCCAGGTGCATAATAGCCAACAGTTTTTGCAGGCCTCTGAATCAAACGAGGTCACCGGAAGGAGACTGATTATGAAGCTCAAGAAGCTTGGCGCATTTGCCGCCACGGGTGCCATGGCGCTCGCCCTCGCACTGACGGGCTGCGGCTCGTCCAACGCCACCTCTGGTTCTGATGCCGGTTCCAGCAGCTCTGACGACGCTAAGGTCGAGAAGGTCGACGGCTCCAAGGAGTACGCGCTCGTCAAGGATGGTACGCTCACCGTCGGCACCTCTGCCGAGTACGCTCCGTTTGAGTACAAGGATGACAACGGCGATTATCAGGGCTTTGACCTTGAGCTCATCAAGGCCATCGGCGACAAGCTGGGCCTGGATGTCGAGTATGTCAACAATGACTTTGACACGCTGGTTCCGGGTGTCGCTTCGGGCGCCAAGTATGACGTTTCCATTGCGGCTATCACCGACACGCCCGAGCGTGAGAAGGAAGTCACTTTCTCTGATTCCTACTACATGGACGATCAGGCTATTGTGACCAAGGTCGATAACACCGACATCACGGCCGACAACTACAGCGAGAAGCTCAACAACGCTGACACTACCATCATCGTCCAGTCTGGCTCGACCGCCGAGGCCTTTGCCCAGGAGAACTTCCCCAAGGCCAAGATTGTCCCCTACAAGGACGCTACCGAGTGCTTCAGCGCCCTGCAGTCCGATAAGGGCGACGCTGTAGTCACCAACCGCTCCGTTGCCAGCCAGCTGACCGCCGAGCAGTTCAACACCTGCCAGACCATCAAGCAGATTAGCACCGGCGAGGAGTACGCCATTGCCATCAACCAGGGCAACACCAAGCTCAAGGATGACATCAACCAGGCCATCAAGGACCTGACCGACGACGGTACCGTCGACGCCCTCATGGCTAAGTACAACATCAAGTAAAATAACTACTTGATTGCGCGCGGGCCCTTTCCGTTTTGCGGAGAGGGCCTTTGCGCTTCTCTTGACGGAGAGCGTTTCCGTCTCGTTTTGTCGGCAACTTCTACGATAGGAGCCACCTTGTCTCGACTGAACAAAGGGGCCGCGGAGCAGCGTTTTCCACTGCCCGCCTTGCTCCAAAAGCTAGTCTGCGTCATGGCCGTGGCGCTCGCGCTGGTGTGCGCGGGGGCATATGCGCCCACGACCGCCCAGGCGCTTGAGACCGCAAAGATTACCGCCCGACCCAACACCGGTTCGGGCAGCGATGTGGTCGGCGGCACCGAGACGCGCATTACCTGGGAAGTTCAGGCCGATGCCGACGAGGAGCTGAGCGGTCTTTCTTTGACGTTTGTCGACGGCACGACGTTTGGTACCGATGACACGCGATTGACGATGCTCTCGGGCGAGGACCTCATGGATCGTACGCCCATGAAACCCACGTGCACGGCTGATGGTCAGACGCTCAAGATCGACTTTGGCGAGACGGCGCCTGCCGGCGGCTTTTTCCGTGTCGAGGTTTACGGCGTGACGTTTCCCGTTGAGGGCGGCGATGAGGCCTTTAGCGGCACCTATACGCTCGCCGACGGTTCGACCAAGAAGATTTCAAAAATTCCTTCCGTCGAGATCAAGGGCGTGACGGCCTTCGATAACTTCCTGGCCGATCTTAAGGAGCAGCCGTGGGTCGAGGCCTGGAACTCCAATATGTTCCTGCGCCTGTTCTTGAACCCGGTCATTTTGGTCCAAAGCCTGCCGATCGTCTTTAAGGGCTTCCTTATGTCGCTTTCGATCGTGCTTGTGGCGTTTCCGCTGGCAATTCCCTTCGGTTTTGCCCTGTCGCTCATGCGCATCTCCAAGTCGCGCATCCTGCGTTGCCTCGCCGGCATCTACGTGAATATCATTCGCGGTACGCCGGCGTTCCTGCAGATCTATATCGCGTTCTTCGGTCTGCCGTTGGCCGGCGTCAAAGTGGACGACTATGTCTTGGGCGTTATCGTCATGGCCATGAACTCGTCTGCGTACCTGTGCGAGATCTTCCGTGCCGGTATTCAATCGATCCCCAAGGGCCAAAACGAGGCTGCTCGCTCTCTGGGCATGAATGCCTTCCAGACGCTGCTCTACGTTATGATTCCGCAGACATTCCGCAATGTTTTGCCTACGCTGACCAGCGAGTTTATCTTGCTTTACAAGGATACGTCGCTGCTTGCCGCCGTGGGTGTGGTCGAGATCGTCATGAACGCCCGTACCATCGTGGCCACGACGGGCTCCATCACACCGTATGTGGTTGCCGCCCTGTTCTATCTGGTCATCACCCTGCCGCTCGCTCGCTTGGTGAGCGGTCTTGAGGCGAGGCTTTTGGGCACGGCCGAGACCAAGAAGAAGCGTCCCGCCAAGAGCGCCGGACAGGTTGTCGCGACGCCTGCCGATCACATCGCCGGTCTGTAAGGAGGTCCTATCATGAGCGAAACCAATAACTCGAACGAGGTCGTCGTCAGTATCAAGAACCTCCAGAAGGCCTTTGGCGACAACGTGGTCCTGCGCGATATCGATCTGGATGTGCACAAGGGTGAGGTCGTTGTGGTCTTGGGCCCCTCGGGCTCGGGCAAGTCGACGATGCTTCGCTGCATCAATCGTCTGGAGCATCCCACGAGTGGCTCGATTATCGTTGAGGGCGTGGATGTGTGCGCCAAGGGTGTCGACCTCAACAAAGTGCGTACGCATCTGGGTATGGTGTTCCAGCAGTTCAATTTGTTCCCGCACCTGTCGGTCAAAAAGAACGTCATGCTTGCGCAACAAAAGGTGCTCAAGCGCAGCAAGGAAGAGGCCGAGAAGATCGCCGTCGAGGAGCTGACCAAGGTCGGTCTTGCTGAGCGCATCGATTTTATGCCGAGTCAGCTTTCGGGCGGCCAGCAGCAGCGCGTTGCCATCGCCCGCGCCCTGTCGATGAACCCGCACGTCATGCTCTTTGACGAGGCCACCTCGGCGCTCGACCCTGAGCTCGTGCGCGACGTCCTGGGCGTCATGCGCGACCTGGCGCACGACGGTATGACCATGATCGTCGTGACGCACGAGATGGGCTTTGCCCGCGATGTCGCCGACCGCGTCGTCTTTATGGACGGTGGCGTCATTGTGGAAGAGGGTACGCCGAGCGAGGTCTTCGACCATCCTAAGAGCGAGCGCACCAAGGCGTTCTTGGGCAATATCTCGTAGCCGGTTGATGTAACTGCCGTTACAAAAGAGCGGGGGCTGGACTTGAATCCAGCCCCCGCTCTTTTGTAGGGATGGGGATGTGCCTTGATGCAGGCTCTTTTGGAAGCCCTAGGTTCGTTACGCGAGCTCGGCTCCGAGGGCCTTGCAAGCGGTCTCGCCCTCGTCGTCGGGCGCGTCGTAGCAGATGGTGGAGTCCACGACGTTGACGCCGGCATCGTCGGCGTCGGCCTTCCAGTTGTCCATCCACTCGCCCTCGGCCCATGAATAGGAGCCAAAGAGGACGACCTTCTTGTCGCCGAGAGTCTCCTTGACCTCGTCCCACATCGGCTGGAACTCATCGTACTCGAGTTCCTCGGAGCCCATGGCGGGGCAGCCGAAGGCGATGGCGTCATAGCCTTCGGCCTTGTCTGCGGAGAAGTCGGCGCAGGAGATGACCTCTGCCTCGGCACCCACGGACGTGGCGCCTTCGGCGACGAGGTTTGCCATGGCCTCGGTGTTGCCCGTGCCGCTCCAGTAGACGACGGCGATCTTGCTCATGTTGAGTCCTTTCAGTTGTGCGGCAGCTTGCCGCGGCTTCTATGTTCTATCGGGTTGCCTGGGCAAGTTGCGCCAAGCTGCAGCCCTGCTGATAGATGTAGGTAAGGTATTGCGTGCATGCACGATAGGAATCGAAGGTCGTGAGCGCCTGTTCGACGTTTGTGTATACCTTCCAGGCGCCAAAGACCTTATAGTTTTCGCCGTGCTGGACGATAAACTGATGGACATCTTCGTAGGGATAGCCCAAAAAATAGCCAATTTCGTGGGGGAACTGGCACATGCACCCCGTATCGCAGTGCCTATTTCGCGCGAGTGCGCAGACACTGCCGTCATAGGCGCTTTCTGCGGCATTGCTGCTTGCCAGCGTGATGCGCGCGGCGAGATGCACCAGGGATGCGGGCAGGTTGTGGACATCGTAACCTTCGGCGACAAGCGCCGTCGTGGCGCGGGGGTCGGAGAGGTATCGCATGAGGTCCGCAGGGCGGTACACATAGATGAGCGCTCCGCAGGGGCGCCAGACCAAAACGCTCATATGGATCCCGAGCGGCTGGAGCTCGCGGTTGCATTGGGCTATGACGGCGAGCAGGCGAGAGCGTCGCTCTTCGATTTGAGCGACGCCGAGTTTTCCGTTTTGGTTGGCGTAAACGCCGGGATAGGTAAAGAGCGAAGCCGGCTTGATACCTGCGAGCGTAGGGGAGCAGTTGCGCACGACAGCCGTTTGGTATGTTGGGATGTCAATGGTTCGAGTCACGTTGCCCCTTTCGAGCCCTCACTTGTTAGCCTAGGAAAACTTATACACGAAAGTAAGCCATGGTCAACAAAAAAGTTTGAAGCGGGAAACTAATTGACCGAACGGACATGATTTTGGGTTAAGATGGGGACACCCCATGGGGGTATCTAGATAGGGCTACTTGAAAGGGGAACGCATGAGTGACTTGCTCAACCCTGCGAATCTCATCGTGCTGGCCGTCATTGCCGTCGGCATGTTTTTTGGACTGCGTCGTATTGCCGCTTCGACACACGGGAAGAGTTGCTGCAGCGATGGCGCGAGCGGTAAGAAGGCCAAAAAGGTTGTTGTGGTGGATACCGATGCATCGCACTATCCCTATAGCGATGAGCTGCTCATCGGCGGTATGAGCTGTGACGGCTGCGCTCAGAACGTGGCCAATGCCCTCAATGCGCTGGACGGCGTGTGGGCAACGGTGACGTATGCGGATCACACGGCACGTGTGCGCTCTAAACAGCCGATCGATCGCGGTGCTCTCGTGGCCGCCGTGAAGGACGCTGGTTACTACGTCATGACGCTGTAAGCGCCGTCTTGGATGCATTTCCTTGTCTAGGCTCGTCCGCGCAGTTCGATGTCTTGGATATCGTCGAAGTCGATGGCGATGTCTTTGAGCTTGAGGAGCTTGAAGGCGGGGAGTACCTCGTCGAGAATGCCGGTGCGGGAGCGATAGCCGTACGTATCGTAATAGGTGACACGAACCAAGTCGCCACGTTTGAGACCCTCGAGCTTTTTAGAAAGTACGAGGGCTTTTTCTTCCGTGAGCTCACGTTTTGGCTCGACGGTGATTTCCTGCTTGCGCACGAGTTCGTAGTATCCCGTGAGGGCGGCAAAGGGCATAAACTGTGCGGCGCGGTTGGCGCGCACGGCACCGTTGGCAGTGAGCTTGGGGTCGGCGACGCGGCGTCTGCCCTCGGGGTCCGCCAGGCGCTCGAAGGCGGTCGGCGGGCGCACGGGCTGTTGTTTGGGCTTAGGCACGGTGTCCTCCAACCTGGTCGTTGCGTTCGCGCGCGGTGGCGCCGGCGGTAAAGCTTAATCCCTTGACGAGCGCGTTCTTGCCGTACTTGCCTTTCACGGCCAGGACGGCGCGCGCCAGGTCGCGCTCGCGCTCATCGGCCTCGATATCGCTAAACAGATCGATGGTGGCAAATTCCTCGGGCATGAGGTTGCCAAATCCCAGGTTGATGCGCTTGACCGGTCGTTTGGGATCGACAGTCTGCGCCCAGAGCTCATCGAAATAGCTCATGATCTTCTTGAACGAATTGGTGCGCTCGGGTAGCTTTCGCGAGGCATTGGAGTGCGCAAAGAGTGCGGCATAGCCACCACGCGGTTTGCCGCCATGCTCTCCCACAAAGATGCCATCGATTGCCTGCGCTTCGCGCACCAGGCGGCGCCTTTCGTCATCGCGCTGGACGGGCTTGGGAGCACGGGGCGCGAGCCCGGGGCCGGCGGTTGCGGTGGGTTCGATGCTCAACGTGCTCGAGCGCAGGTGCCCACATCCGTCCACATATTGCGCTGTGCCGCTGGCGTCGAGGCGGCGTATGTCGGCACGCTCGCTCGCATAACCCACAAAGAGCGAGATGCTGTCGCAGACCACGTGCTTATCGACTAAGTCCAACACGGCGTTGTCGACCATCTCGCGTAAGACGGTGTAGGCTTGCTCGTAGGCATAGCCCTTCGAGAGCACCTGTCCTGTGGTGGTTGAGGTTGCCTGCGGGCGATAGGCTTGGATATCGGCGATGGTCGTTGGCTCGCGCCCGAAGGCGTGGTCGATGAGATATTCGGCGTTGACGCCGAGCTCGTCGTAAAGCAGGTTTTCGTCGAGTGCCGCGACGCCCATCAGATCGTAGACGCCGTATTTCTCGAGACGGGCCGCCACGCCGGGGCCGATGCCCCAGATGTCGGTGATGGGGCGATGGGGCCAGATCTCCTTGCGAAAGGTCTCGTCGTCGAGTTTGCCGATGCGACTGGGTACGTGCTTGGCGGTGACGTCGAGCGCCACCTTGGCCTGGAATAGGTTGGGGCCGATGCCGACCGTCGCCGTGATGCCGGTGCGCGCCAAGACCTCGTCGCGCAGCGTGCAGGCGAGCCCTTCCGCATCTGTGTGATAGAGGTCCAGATAGGGCGTCACGTCGATAAAGCACTCATCGATGGAGTAGACGTGCACGTCCTGGGGGCTGACGTATTCCAGATAGATACCGTAGATTTTCGCCGACACCTCCATGTAATGCTGCATGCGCGGTACGGCCGTGATGTAGTCGATGCCATCGGGAATCTCAAATAGGCGGCAGCGGTTGTGAATCCCTAAGTCCTTCATAGCCTGTGTGATGGCGAGGCAGATGGTCGTGCGCCCGCGCGATTCGTCGGCAACGACCAGGTTGGTGGTGAGCGGATCGAGCCCACGGTCGACGCACTCGACGCTGGCATAAAACGTCTTGAGGTCGATGCAGATATAGGTGTGCTGCTCGTGCGCCATCCGTGTCCTTTCATCAAACACATGTTCTTATCGAATATCTGTTCGATAATACCCGCTCGTCCGGACATCGTCAAAACCTGTCAAAAAGGGACTGGTTTGTTTTGGTAGGTATGGTCGTGCGGTTGCATCGGGTATTTAACGCAGCCCTAAAGAGTGTGAAACAGCTCGGAAAACCTCGCTTCGTAGCATTAGCCTAGCGATTGGTGCCACCTACATGCACGGAAGGGTTGTGGAAACGATGGTCAATTATGGGTTTGGTATGCCGACACGCCTTGTTGCGGATGGAGACGTGGCTCGCTGGTGTGGACGACTGGTCGCTCACTACGGCGGCACCAAGGCGCTGGTGGTGCTAGGCGGTGACAAACATACGCGTGATGAGCTCGTCTCGGCGGCACTCAGCTCGCTTGATCGAGCTCTGCTCGAGCGCGTGCTTTTTCGCTGCGGCTCGGTTGAGGGCGACGGGGGAGACGAGCTGATCGATGAGGCCGTAGCCCTGGCGACCGACGAAGGCGTGGACTTTGTCCTGGCGATCGGCGATGCCGATACTGCCGGCTTTGCGCGCGAACTCGCGCGTCGCATGGCGGCGCTCGATGCCGGCGAAGACGGTTTTGTCCCTTATGGATGTATTGTCTCGGAGGGCAAGGTGCCTGCCGTCACGGGAGCCGGCGAGGTTCCCGTTTTTGCCATTATCGCGCCCGAACTGCTGGAGGGCATCGGGTCTCCTTTGCGTGAGTTGCTCGGTAGCGTCTGCGCCGCGGCCTAATATTTGCCATAAAAGGACGGGTTATTTTTGGTTGGTAAAGCGTTTGACCTGCAAAAATAAGCCTGTCCCTTTTTAATCGGTTGCCGTTTGGGGGCCGATTGGCAACGCTCGCTGATTGTAGTCTTGACCTGCGCTAGAATAGTGGCATCTGAATGTCCGGGCGCATGGAGGCGTGCGCCCGTATGCTGAGGAGGACTCTATGGCAACTGTTGCCGCACCTATCGATGCTACGTCGACTGCCGCTTGGAAGGCACTCGAGGCTCATCAGGAGAAGCTTGAGGCCGATGGTATCGACCTCAAGGCCTGGTTCGCCGCCGATGCCGAGCGCGTGAACAAGCTGAGCTTTGACGCCGGTGACCTGCACTTCGACCTATCCAAGAACCTGGTGACCGACGAGACCGTCAAGCTGCTGTGCGATCTTGCCCGCGAGGTGAAACTCGAGGAGCGCCGCGACGCCATGTTCTCCGGCGAGCACATCAACACCACCGAGGACCGCGCCGTCCTGCACACCGCGCTGCGCCGTCCGGCAAGCGAGAAAGGCCAGCTCATCGTCGACGGCCAGGACGTCGTCGCCGACGTGCACGAGGTCCTCGATCGCATGTATGCCTTCGCCGAGCGCGTGCGCTCCGGTGAGTGGAAGGGCGTTACCGGCAAGAAGATCGAGCACCTGGTGTCCATCGGCATCGGCGGCTCCGATCTGGGCCCGGTCATGGCCTACGAGGCTCTGCGTCCCTACGCCGACGCCGGTATCGACTGCCGCTACATCTCCAACATCGACCCCAACGACCAGGCCGAGAAGCTCAAGGGCCTGGATCCCGAGACCACGCTCGTGATTATCGTCTCCAAGACTTTCACCACGCTCGAGACCCTCACTAACGCTCGCGAGGCCAAGACCTGGATGCTCGAGCAGCTCAAGGCTCAGGGCGCCATCGACGGCTCCGATGAGCAGAACGCCGAGGCCGTGGCCAAGCACTTCGTCGCTGTTTCCACCGCACTCGAGAAGGTCGAGGCCTTCGGCATCGACCCCGCTAACGCTTTTGGTTTCTGGAATTGGGTCGGCGGCCGCTACTCCGTCGACGCTGCCGTGGGCCTGTCGCTGATCGTCGTGCTCGGTCCCGAGCGCTTCCAGCAGTTCCTCGAGGGCTTCCACGCCATCGACGAGTACTTCTGCAACACGCCGCTCGAGAACAATGCCGTCGCGCTGATGGGCCTGCTCAACGTCTGGTACGTCAACTTCTTCGGTTCCAAGAGCCACGCCGTGCTTCCGTACTGCCAGTATCTGCACCGTTTCCCGGCCTACCTGCAGCAGCTCACCATGGAGTCCAACGGCAAGCATGTCCGCTGGGACGGCAGCGCTGTGACCTCCGATACCGGTGAGATCTTCTGGGGCGAGCCCGGCACCAACGGTCAGCACGCCTTCTACCAGCTGCTGCACCAGGGCACCGTGGTGGTCCCGGCCGACTTTATCGCTTTCGCCAATACCGCCAACCCTGCGACCGACAGCGGTCAGGACGTGCACGAGCTGTTCCTGGGCAACTTCCTGGCCCAGACCAAGGCGCTTGCCTTTGGTAAGACGGCCGATGAGGTGCGCGCCGAGGGTACGCCCGAGCAGATCGTCCCGGCCCGCTGCTTTGAGGGCAACCGTCCGACGACCTCGATCTTCGGCGACACGCTGACCCCGTTTGCGCTCGGCGAGCTCATCGCCCTGTACGAGCACATCGTATTTGTCGAGGGCACGGTCTGGGGCATCGACTCCTACGACCAGTGGGGCGTCGAGCTGGGCAAGCAGCTTGCCAAGCAGATTACCCCTGCCTTCCACGACGACGCCGCCAAGGCCGAGCAGGACGCTTCGACTCAAGCGCTTATCGAGTTCTATCGCGCGCATCGCAAGTAGTTTTTACGGCCGAGTTGGCTTATGGCTGAAAGGGGCCCGTATCCGTTGGGATGCGGGCCCCTTTGCTTTGCCGTGGTCCCGGGGCGCACGGCCTTTGTGGAACATCGCCGGGGCGCCGCGCGCCGCGAGAACCCTGCGCCTAGATCTCGGCCTCCGCATGGCCTCGCTGCGCCTCGGGCAGCTCCCCGTAGAGTGGATGGTCTTCGAGCCTAAAGCGCTCGACCTGTTCGGGAGTGCGACCGCGCACAAAGAGCCACGAGCGATCGATCGGCGTCGCCATGAGCGTGCTGGGCAGCGCGTCGGCGCGGTCGGAAAACACCCGGGCACTCTCGGGATCCTGGAACGCCAGCACCAGATGCGTGTCGCAGTTGCCCATGATGGAGCGTGCGCGTGCCTCGCCATAGAGCGCATCGAGCTGGTTGGTCGACTGCAGCAGCAGCGTTGCCCAGATGTTGCGGCTTCGGATAATCGAGAGCACGTTGTCGATCTGGGGGATCTGCAGATTTGCGAAGTCATCGAGCATAAAGCGCACGGGCACGGGCAGGCTGCCGTCGGGCTGCCTATCGGCCTCACGAATGAGGCCCATAAACGCCTGCGAAATAAAGAGGCCGGTCAGCGGATCGAGATTGCGGTCAATATCGCTCACGGTTACAAACAGGGCGCAGGGGGTGTGTCCCATGGAAGCGAAGTCCACCTGATGGCACTCACGATAGAGCTGTGCCGCACCGTCGAATCCCAGACACATGACCTTTTCGGCAAGGATGCCGACGATGCTCGCGTGCATGCGCTCGGCATTTTGCGTAATGGCGTAGCGCCGCCATAGCGAGAGGGCATAGCTTTGGGGGTCGGTCGTGATCAGGTCGTCAAACAATCGACCCGTGGCACCGTCCTGCAGGTGCTCGATCAGCTTGATGACCGAGCTGATCGTCTGCTCGTCGGCGGGCAGCTGTTCGGTGACGTAGGCGATAAGACACGACAGCAGGTTTGCCGCCGCATGATCCCAAAAAGGCTGGTTGTTGTCCTCGATGGGGCAGATGGCCTTTGCCACCGAGAGGATGTCCTGCTGGTTGGGCCTGCCGTCCGCCTTGCGGCGAATGTGCCTCAGGGGGTTGTAGCCGCAGCGCTCGATGCCGGGCGCAAGGGCCGGGACGGTGTTGAGGTCGGCGAAGTTGAGACATTGCACGCGGTAACCGTGGGCTGCCAGCACGGGTCCCACTTCGCGACAGAGCGTGCCTTTGGTGTCGAGCACGATGTAGCTTGCGTTCATTTGCAGCAGGTTGGGCTTGAGGACGTTTCGGGTCTTGCCGGCTCCCGAGGGGCCGATCACAAGTGCGTTGTTGTTGAGTCCCGTTTGGCGGGTGTCGCAGGAAAGCGTTCGATCCTTGGCGAGGATGGTGGACGATGCGGACTTAGATGCGGCGAGGCGGCTGGCGAGGTTAGACATGGGCGACCTTCTTGGTGGTCGAGAGGATTTCGTGGGCAAAGCCGAGCTCGACGGCGCGCTCGGCCGAAAGGTAGGTGTCTTTTGCGGTGAGGGACTGGATGCGCTTGGGCGTGAGGCCGCTGCGGTCCGAGAGGATTTGCGTGAGGGTCTTGCGGGTCTGCATGAGACGCCGGCTGGTTTCCTGCAGCGCAAGTGCCGAGCCGCCTGCCCCCTGGGGGATCAGCGGGTCGTGAATCATGAGCTCTGCATGGGGCGCCATACGGCGATCGTCGCTGCCCATAAAGATCACGGCGCCCATGGACGCGGCGAATTCCAGGCAGACGGTGCGGATGGGGCACGATGCGAGGCGCATGGCGTCATAGATCGCAAGGCCCGATCGCACGCTTCCGCCGGCGCTGGCGACAAATATGGTGATGGGGCGGCTGGGGTCGGTGGCATCGAGCAGGCGGATTTGCTGGCATAGGTCGTGGGCCATCGGGGTTTCGATGTTTCCCATGACGGAGAGCTCGCGACGGGCGAGCATCTCATCGTAAATGCTGGTGAGCGTGATGCCTCGGGCGGATTCACGCATGGTGAGGGGGCTGATGATGGGGGAATGATTGGTGTCCATGAGGACTCCTTTCTGTTGGTTGTGTTGTGGAATAGGATTGTTGCCCGCGGAGGGGCTGGCGGGCTACAGGGTTCGTCCGAGCCTGAGATCGAGCTCGGTTGTGGGGCAGGCTGCCTGTTCGTGCGGCTCGCAAGCGCCAAGGGCTCCAAAGTGATAGAGCGTTGCGGCGGGCGTGGTGTAGGCGAGCCGAAGCTGATGCTCGACAGGGGCACATCCGTCATTTTTGTAATGAGCCGCGTAGTACTGCGCGATGCTGGCGTTCATCTCGCTGCCATTGCGATGGCGCTCAAACTGGCGTCTGCAGGTCTCGATGATCTTTGCTACCGACTTGGGTGCCGTCGCGGGAACAAGGGCGAGATAGCCCTCAAATAGCTCGTTGATGCTCAGGAGGCACAGCAGGTCGATCAGCGTCCTTATGGCTGCTCCCTCGGCAGAAAAATGCGCGGTCATACGGTTATATCGGTTGCGGTCGACGATGGCCGCATGGGGTCTTGGAGTTTTCTGCCCTGTGGTCCCGGGCTTTTGCCGCGCCTGTGTATTGAGCTCGACGTTGCAGCGCTTGAGGCCGTCCAACGGAAGGAACAGTGCGGTGCGCAGGGTGTTCCGCTTGCTTTCGAGTTCATGACGCTCGTCGGGTTCCCATTCGAGCTTGAGTTTCGTGTCGAGCGCCGTAAGCATATGGGCTAGGCAGCCTACGGTAAGAACGTACGAATCGTTGTCGCGTTTTGGGGCATAGGGGTCTGTCAGCTTGCGAATGTCGGGGTCGCCCATGATCTTTGTGCAGCGCTTCAGCAGTTGAGGGTGGTCGGCCAAGATCGTCGCGAGCGGTAGCGACGCGTAGTTCTTGATGGTCGCGGCGGCAAAGGCGGCGTCATATTCGTTTGCATATGCTCGCTCAATGCGGGCATCCAGAATGCTTTTCTTATCGCCGTCTTCAGCGTGGTGGTTTGTCATAGCTTCTCCAATCGGTTGATGTTCGTGCTGTTTGTTGACGTGTTGGTTGTCGTGAGTGATGTGCTTGCCGTGGGTGATGTGCTGACGTTGGGGTGCTATGCGGTTTTCAATGAGCCCGTGAGGCAGTTGCTGCAGGGGCGGGATGGAACGGCCCATGCAAGGCGGAAGGCATCGTGCTCAAAATCGAGACAGCAATGCCCTGGGTGCCTCACATGTGGCAGTTACCTCATTAAGTTGTCATTGCGTTTGGGGTTGTACTTTGCCGATCTTCTTTCTCTTACACGCTAAAAACTGAAATTTCATATGCTCGATCTACTTAAAACCGCAACGGCGGTCTTTTATCAACTTATATGTCGGAACGCGTCTTTGCAAGTACTTTTTTGCGTTTGTTTCAAATGGGGTGGTTTTGCAACCGTCACGCGCCACGCTATGCGAACGTGCCCCGGCTCGGATAAGATGGTGCGATCGAGTTCTACCGCGCTCACCGCAAGTAGTCTTTGTTGCTGAGATAGGTCATGGCCGAAAGGGGCCCGTATCCCAACAGATACGGGTCCCTTGCTATTTAAATGGGCATGAGGGTGTATTGAGGGGGGGATGTCTTGCTGTCGGCATCCGCGTGCGGTGCCATTCGCTGTCTGTAAATATACGTTTACAGCTAATTTCATACCACTTGTCGGAATGCGGACGCTGTCCTTGCATGTCGGGCGTACATTGAACGTGGTTTTTCGCGTGAAACCACGAATCGGTTGTCAGTCCTGAACAAGGAGGCCCAGCATGACGCTTGCCAAGCCCATCAATAAATACATCGACTATATCGATGCCCCCGAGGACACGTTTGAGCAGTATGTCGAGAAGGCGTTAAAGTACAACTTTCGCTGCGTATTTGCGAACCTTCAGGAGTACGAGACGGGCCGCGCCATGCTCGAGGGCTCTGACATCATCCTTGCCGGCGCCATCGACTTTCCCCAGGGCACTATGACGCTTGAGGAGAAGCTTGCGAGGTTTGAGGAATACGCTGCGTGTGGCTTTACCGAGATTGACTACGTTTTGAATCAGGGGTCGATCGAGAACCGCGATTTTGATGCCATCGAGCGCGAGATGACTACCATTGCTGATTTTTGTCGCGCGCATGGCATCACTGACAAGGTAATCGTCGAGATGTGCAAGCTGGACGGCGACGACGCCGCCAAGCGCCGTGTATGCGAGATCGCGCTGGAGGCCAAGCCGGGATTCCTTAAGACATCGACCGGCAGAAGCTTTGGCGGTGCTAAGCTCGAGGACGTGCGGCTGATGCACGAGGTGCTCGGCGATGCCGTGGCAATCAAGGCGGCGGGCGGTATCCATAATTACGAAGAGGCTTGCGCATTCATCGAGGCCGGCGCCAGCGCGTTAGGTGCATCGGCGGGCATCGCGATCGTCGAGGGCGCACCGACGGATGAGCGTCGCTAGCAGACGTATTTGACCTGAGCGATAAAGCTTCACGACCACACGCCGTTCATGTTCGGGACAATATGACATTTTTCCCGTTGCAAACGGAGTCGCGGTGGCTGTTCTGTATGATGACTCAGACAAGGTTATTCAATGACAGGGAGGCATATATGGCAATCAAAGCCATCGCGATGGATATTGACGGTACGCTCACCAACGACCAGAAAGTGATTAGCCCGCGTACGCGCGAGAAGCTGCTCGCTGCGCAGGAGTCGGGCATTAAGCTCATCTTGGCGTCGGGCCGTCCCGCATGGGGGCTGCACGCCTTGGCGCAGGAGCTCGACCTTCAAAACCATGACGGTCTGCTGGTGGCCTTTAACGGCGCACACGTCGTCGATGCCCAGACCGACGAGGTGCTGTTCGATCAGGCTATGCCTGCCGACGAATTGCATCGCCTGATTGATCACCTGCGTAATTTTGACGTGATCCCTATGATTTCGCTCGGTCGCGATTTGCACGTCGAGGACTCGTACCATTGCATGATTACGCTGCCGGATGGCTCGCAGAAAAACATCGTCAAGTATGAGCGCGACGCGTGCGATCTTAAGATTCGCGAGGTGGAGAGCCTGCATGAGGTCGCTGATGCTTATCCCGTGGACAAGCTGCTGACGGCGGGCGACCCGGCCTATCTGCAAGCGCATTACGAGGAGATGTACGCGCCCTTTACCCAGACGCTTTCGGGTATGTTTACGGCCGACTGGTACTTTGAGTACACGGCGCCCGGTATTGACAAGGCCCGCGCGCTCGAGGGTGCCCTGCCCAAGCTCGGCATCGATGCCAGTGAGGTCGTATCGTTTGGCGACGGCCAGAACGACAAGTCCATGATTGAGTGGGCCGGCACCGGTGTTGCCATGGGTAACGCCGTCGAAGAGGTTAAGGCTGTAGCCCAGATGGTGACCGCCGATAACAACGAAGATGGCATTGCGGTGGCGCTGGATAAGCTGCTGGGTTAGAATCGCCGATTAATGCATGGCTCGGGCGCCTGCTTGCGGGCGTCCTTTTGTTAGGGAGGGTGCCGTGTCCGCATTTCCGTTCGACGCCGTTATCTTTGACATGGACGGCGTCATTGTCGATACCGAGTATTACTACTTGGGCGAGACTGCCGCGTTTGCCAAGGAGCTTGGACTTAATCTGACTCAAGAGGAGTTGAATGGGCAGGTCGGTACCTCGCATCAGTTCTTCCTGCATATGCTGGTCGATTGGTTTGAGCGCGCCGGTAAGGGACACTTCACTGGCGAGGAGGCGTTGGCCCGTTGGGACGAGTGGGCGCATAAGCGTCCGCGTGACTATCAGGCTTTGATTAACCCAGGCGCCGTGGATACGATTCGAGAGCTGCCGCGCCGTGGCGTTCGCGTGGCGCTTGCCAGCTCGTCTCCCATGGTTAGCATCGAGGAAGTGCTCAACGCATGCGGGCTGTCTGATGCCTTTGAGTATGTGGTGAGCGGCGAGCAGTTTAAGGAGAGCAAACCCGAGCCCGACATCTACCTGCATGCGCTGGACCTGCTGGGGCTGCCCGCGAATCGTTGCTGCTGCGTTGAGGATTCCGTTCCGGGCATTACCGCGGGTAAGCGAGCCGGCCTGACGGTCATTGCCAAGCGCGAGGAACGCTTTGGCTTTAGCCAGGATGCCGCGGACAAGATTATCGACCAGCTGCCGGAGCTGCTCACGCTTTCTTAGGAGCGCGGTAGTTGCGCGTTTTTCGGGTCAGATGAGTAAATACCCGACATTTTGGTGCGGCAGCAAGCATACTTTATGCTAATGCGGGCTTAAGGGCTTGTTGAATGCCCTTGAGCCCGCTTTTGACTTAATTGTGCTGGGAGAGGGTATATGCCACCGACTGAAGGGCTAACTGACGGTAAAGCAGCGATACCGCTGTACCAACAGGTCATTGATATCATTAAAAACGAAATCAACTCCGGCGCCTACAAGGCAGGCGCGCGGATACCCAACGAATTCGAATTGGCTGAGAGCTATAAAGTTGGCCGCGTTACCGTGCGACGCGCTATTGAGGAGCTCGTCCAGCAGGGCTATCTAACGAAGCGACAGGGGAAAGGCACGTTCGTCAATGCCCCCAAGCTCAAGCGCAAGATTCGCCAGAAGGATGACGTCCAGAGTTTTTCGGACGCATGCCGCGTTAACGGAATGGAACCGGGGGCGTGTGTCATTTCGAGAAAGATACTGCCGGCGGATTCTACCGAAGCACAGTTCTTTGGTGTTCCCGTTGGAACTGACTTGATTTGCGTCGAGCGTGTGCGTACTGCCGATGGCGTCCCCGTCATGCTTGAGAACAACATATACGTTTACGAGGACAACGCCTATCTATCAACGGCGCCTCTATCTAACCAATCCATTTTTGAGTTCATGCGCAACCAGACTGGCCGCATGCCCGCGTTTACCGACCCGTGCACGCTCGAGATCGCGTGCGCATCGCCCGAGGTCGCTCGGTTGCTGGCGGTTCCCGTTGGCGAACCCTTGTTTTATATGGAAGCCTTCTTTTTCGATGAGCAACGGCGGCCGTTTATCATCGGTCGTCAGCGGATCGTTGGGTCTCGCTACGTTTTTGACATCTAGGACATTGCGAATGGAAACGCCCGGTGGATCATCTCACCGGGCGCTTCCATACCGTTCACGGCGCGAACGCGACCGTTCAACCGCGTTGCGGCAATCAGTTTGAAATTATCTTGATGACGGGAAAAGCTGCTGGTAATCTATAGAACGTCATAGAACGTTTGCCTTATGCAAGCGTTGAAGCGAGATGCGATGCAGTCTCGAGTTCTTTGGAGGTATCTATGTCAGATACGAAGGCGAAGAAGACAAACAGACGTTTTAAGTTCAAATTACCGCATGTCTATACGATCATGTTCTTGCTGATCGTTGTCTTTGCGGTCCTGACTTGGATCGTTCCCTCGGGTCAGTATCAGCGCAAGACGATTTCGACAGCGGCGGGCGAGCGCGAAGTCGCCGTTGCTGGAACCTATGAACAGGTCGATAAGAACTACACCGATTCCGAGACCGGCGAGACCATCAATCTGGGTCAGGATATCTTCGCGGTCCTGCAAGCGCCCACTAAGGGCATCCAGGAGGCTGCCGACGTCGTTGCGTTCGTCTTATTGATTGGCGGATCGTTCGCGATCATCACCAAGACCAACGCTTTGAATGCCGGCATGAGCCGTGTGATTAAAAAGCTCAAGAACAAGGACATCCTCATCATTCCCATCACGATGACGTTGCTGTCCATTTGCGGCACTACGTTTGGCATGTCTGAGGAAGCCCTGCCGTTCTATGCCATCTTCATTCCCATCATGATGGGTATCGGTTATGACTCGATGACGGCATTCATCATCTGCTTCCTTGGTCCTAACCTGGGATATTGTGCTTCGACCATCGACCCGTTTAATGTTTTGATCGCCCAGGGCATCATTGGCATCGAGGGCAATCCTCAGCTGTGGCTGCGCGCCGTTTCTTGGGTCATCTTTACTGCCGTCGGTATCGCATGGGCCATGCGCTACGCTATGCGCGTCAAGAAAAACCCCGAGTCGTCCATTACGTACGAGGACGACAAGCTCAAGCGTGTTGAGTTTTCCGTGACCGATGCCTCCATCGAGGAAGAGTTCACTACCCGTCAGAAGCTCGTACTTATCGATTTTGCCTGCGGTATGGGCATTATCGTCTGGGGTCTTGTTACCCAGGGCTGGTACATGAATGAGATTTCCGCCGTGTTCCTTGGCATGGGCTTGCTTGCCGGTATCCTGGGCGGTCTTGACCAGCAGACGATCGCTGAGGAGTTCGTTAAGGGTCTCGCCGATTTTGCGTACGCTGCTATCGTTATCGGTATCGCTCGCGGTATTCTGGTCATCGCCGAGGGCGGCATGATCATCGACACCATCCTCCAGGCGCTCGCTACTGCGCTCGCCGGTGCACCCGCTGCCGTCTACACCACGTTTATGTATATCGTCCTTGGCCTGCTCTCTTTGCTGGTTCCCTCGAGTTCTGGACTTGCGGCGCTCACCATGCCCGTCATGGGTCCGCTGACCGAGCTTATGGGCCTCAATCCCGAAGCTGCCGTTACCGCGCTCCAGTTTGCTAATCAGACCATCAACACCATCAGTCCCGTGGCGGGCATGACGGTCGCCGGCCTTGCCGTGGCTAAGATTTCGTTTGGCCAATGGTGGAAGACCATTTGGAAGTTCTTCATTTTCATGGTCGTCTTTGGCCTGATCGTAACGGCAATCTCTGGCATGCTTCCGGTGTAGGTGGTTGTGATGTCTGATCGTTTAACGGTCCTGACGTCTAAGAGCGTCTTTACCGGTACGGGGGACCTGCCGTTCGAAGGTTTCGTAGCGGTCCGTTGCAATCGAATTGAGGCGGTTGGCACCAAGTGTGAGGTAGCTTCGTATTTGACCCAAGCGGACGAGGTAGTTGATCTGGGCGACCGTACCGTCATGCCTGGCCTGATCGATGTGCATACCTTCTATACAGGCTGGGCGCTGCGGACGTTGGGGTCTGATCTGTCCGGCATCGCTGATGCCAAAGAGGCCGTGTCGCTCTTGCGTGCATGGAAAGAAGATCATCCGGATTGCGCGGCGGCTTTTGGCCACAGCCTACCCGAAACGTTGGCATCGGATGCCGAGAACGCAAATACGGCAGCTGTGTTTGACGATTGTTTTGGCGATATCCCTGTCGTCTGCTTTACACCGGGTGCGGAGACCTGCGTTCTCAATGCTGCCGCCAGTGCACGATACGGCTTTACACCCCAGGCGTGCTATGCCGAGAAGATCTGGCGCATGATGAGCGATTTCCTCGCGCTGCCCGAGGTACGTGCGGGGTATTCGGACTACATGAGCATGCTTAACGAGCGCGGCGTTACCGCCATCAAGGAGATGGCGTTTGATGACTACTACGGTTTTGCCGACGAAATGGCTCGCCGTGAGGAATCTGGCGAGCTGACGGTTCGCGTCTCTATGATGTCGCAGCCGGTGGGTGCCGGTGCAAATCTGGCATATGCCCGCGAGGCACGAGAGCGCTTCCGGGGACCGTTCGTTCGTTTTTCTGGCTTCAACCGTATGACCGATCGCGGCGTATGGGCGGGGCTTGCCGAGATGATTGACCCCTATGAGGACACGGCCGATGCGGGCGCTGCCGGCAAGACGGTTGTCGAGGAGCCCGAGTGGGATCTGATTGAGAACGAGCTGCGCGCAATTGATGCTGACGGCTTCCGATATTCCTTGCATTGCCAGGGCGATGGCGCCGTTCGTCGCACCGTGGCGCTCTATGCTTCGCTGCCTCGAGACGAGCATGGACGGTTGCTTCGCCGCCATGCGATTACCGATCTCGAGAACTCTGATCCGACCGATCTTGTCAAGTTTGGCAAGTTAGGTGGAATTTGCGAGGTCTATCCGCAGATTCTGACGCTGGACCGGCGCGAGGATTGCCTGTCGATGATGCGTCGACAAATTGGCAAGACGCGACTTTTGCACAGCTGGAATCGCCGCGGCATGGAAGATTCCGGATGCACGGTGTGCTGTGGTACGGATTTGCCGCTGCTGATTCCGAGCCTGGGCGAGTCAATCTACAGTGCGTGCGGCGGATACTTCGACGATGGACTGCCCGTGAATGAGGCCAACGCGCTGACGCTTGTCGAGCTCTTGCGTGCTTGGACTGCCGGGGGCGCGTACGATCTGATGCGCGAAGACGAGCTGGGTACGCTCGAGGTCGGCAAGCTTGCTGATATCTGCGTGCTCGATCGGGATGTGTTCGACCTCGATTATCGCGACGCACGCGATCTTTCGGTTGATATGACGATGTCGGACGGACAAATCGTGTTCGATCGAAATAAGGAGGCATAAGATGTCTGAATCCAAGCCGACGCTGCGCCGCGAACAGATTGCGGGCATGAATATCCACTACATCATGTGGTCGCTCGATTACTTCCTTGATGTGCAGCAGCGTTTGGGCTTTGAGTCCATTGAGCTGTGGTGTGCGGAGCCGCATGTGACACTCGACCATACGGGCTACTTTGAGGCTGAGGTCCTGGCGAAAAAAGCTGCAGACCGTGGGCTTAGGTATCGTACTCTGTGCCCCGAGAATGTTGTCTATCCTTGGCAATACTGCGCACGCAAACCGCTGCATGAACAGCGCAGTCTGGCGTACTTTAAGCACGGCATTGAGCTTGCCGAGGTACTTGGGTGCGACCGTATGTCCGTCAACTCGGGCTGGGGCGACTGGGACGAGGACCGCGAGGAAGCCTGGAAGCGCAGCCGCGAGCACATGTCCATTCTGGCGGAGTATGCCGGCGAGCACGGTCTGGTGCTTACGATGGAAAGCCTGCGTCCCGAGGAGAGCAACCTTGTGACGACGGTTTCCGATGCGAAGCGCATGATTGACGAGGTCGCGAGCCCGTACTTACAGCCCATGGTTGATACAACCGCGATGGGCGTTGCAGGCGAGACGCTCGAGGACTGGTTTGCCGCCTTTGGTGATGGGGCAATTCACGAGATGCACTTTATCGACGGTGATCCGTATGGCCATCTGGTGTGGGGCGATGGCAAGCACGATATGGACGCCTTCGTTGCCACGCTCAACGCCCATGGTTTCGACGGCATGCTGGGCCAGGAAATCACGGACGGTCGTTACTATGATGACCCGGCGGCGGCAGATGCCAAGAACATGGCCGCATTCGAGAAATATCTGATTGACTAAAACAACTATCGGCCACGCAACCAACGTCATTGATTGTGGACCAAACAAGAAAGGAACTGGATATGAACGCACACGACCTGATCAAAGAGGCAATTGCCGAGAAGGGCAAGTTCGACAGCGTCTACTGGATTGCTTGCGGTGGCTCCATGATCGATTTGATCCCGGCTCATGAGCTTCTGCAGCGCGAGGCAACCACCTTCACTTCGTATATCTATACGGCTCGCGAGTTTGATATCATGCGCCCGCGCCGCTTGGGTGAGAAATCCCTGGTCATTGCTTGCAGCCACAGTGGCAACACCCCCGAGGTCGTCGAGGGCTGTGAGATTGCCCTTGCTGCCGGCGCTACGGTGATCGCCCAGACCGACAACGCTGGATCCATGATTGACTCCGGCAAGTGGACCACGTGGGTCTACCCGTGGGGCGAGGGCGTGCCGCAGGCCGAGGTCCCCGCTGGCATTTCGCTGTCGCTTGCGGCCGAGCTGCTCGATCAGCAGGAGGGCTACGCCGATCTTGCCGATATGTATGCCGGTATTGCCGAGATGGATAAGATTCTTCCCCCGGCACGCGAGAAGGTAAATGCCGAGCTGGGTGATCGCTTTGCCAAGCTTTGCCAGGAGCACGAGTTCTTCTATATTCTGGGCAGCGGTCCCAACTTTAGCCAGACCTACGGTTTCGCTATTTGCTCTCTTATGGAGATGCAGTGGCAGCACTGCAGCTACATCCACTCTGCCGAGTACTTCCACGGCCCCTTCGAGGCTACTCAGGATGGCGTTTTTTACTTCCTGCAGATGGGCTCCAGCGAGTGCCGTGCTATGGACGAGCGCGCCCTGGCGTTCCTTAAGACGCATACCGATACGCTGATGGTGCTTGATGCCAAGGAGTACGGTATGGAAGCCGTGCCGGCGAGCGTCCGTGCCTATCTGGACCCGGTGCTGTTCTACGCCATGAACTGCGAGCTGCGCGCCGCACGCGGCAAGGTGTTTGATCACGATCCCGATTTCCGCCGCTATATGGGTGTTGTCGAGTACTAGAAGGGGCAAAGGCCATGGCATTTAACGTTAACGCGCTCGGATTTGGCGACAACGTCGTCGATCGCTACGAGCATATCCACACCATGTATCCCGGCGGCAATGCGGTGAACTTCGCCGTTTATGCCAAGAAATGCGGTGCCGCACGCTCTGCATACATGGGCATTTTTGGCAATGACGCCGCTGCCGAGCATGTCATTGCAAGCCTCGAGGATGAGGGTATCGAGCTTGACAAGTGCGAGCAGATGATTGGCGAGAACGGAGCGGCTCGCGTGACCGTCGTTGACGGTGACCGTGTCTTCCTTGGCTCCAACGAGGGCGGTATCCGTGGCGATGCGCGCTATGTCCTCGATCGCTTTGACCTTGCGTACATGAAGCAGTTCGATGTGGTTCATTCGGGCAACTACTGCTTTACCGAGCGCGAGCTGCCCAAGTTGAAGGCTGCGGGCGTCACGGTCTCTTTTGACTTTTCGGACGACTCCACCGACGAGTACTACGAGCAGATTGCGCCCTACGTCGATTTCGCTTTCTTTAGTGCGGCGGATGCCGCGAGCGAGGACGAGATTCGCGAGCGTCTGGCATGGGTGAAGGGTCTGGGTCCGCGTTTTGTGTCGGCTACGGCGGGCGCCGAGGGCTGCATTGCTTACGACGGCGAGCGTTATTACCGCCAGCTGGCTAAACCGGTAACGGACATGAAGGACACCATGGGGGCGGGCGACTCGTTCCTCACCTCGTTTTTGATGTGCTATCTCGATTCCGTCAAGCGTGGTGAGGATGGCGCCGAGGCCATCGAGCGCGCGCTCGACTTTGCTGCCGGGTTTGCTTCGACCGTGTGCGGCATGGAAGGTTCTTGGGGCCACGGAGCACCAATCGTCGAATAGCTTAAGAAAGCGTACGGCGGTCTGGCTATGAGGCCTTGGACAGCCGATGCAAAACAATAAGCGAAACGCGAAAAGGGGGCTCGCCATGTGGTGGGTCCCCTTTTGAACATTGGAGAAGAGTATGGGTATTAAAGCGTGTGCGGCTGGTTTTTGCTGCGCGGACGTCTATCAGAACATCGGCGTGTTCTATCCGACTGGTAACGGCATTGACTGGGGTATCCATCTTGCACGAATGGGAGTTTCGGTATCCGCCGTGTCGGTTGTCGGCAAGGACGAGTACGGAGACAAGATGAGAGAGGCGCTGGCCGTTGAGGGGTTCGATATCTCACATCTGCGGGTGGAGGATGGCGACACCTCGGTGATGCTCATGGCATTGAAAGACGGCGTCGATCGCGTGCATCTCGAGGCAATCGATGGCGTAATGGAGACATATCGTCCGAATGAAGATGACCGGGCGTTTATCCTTGAGCATGACATCATCCATACCGACCTGTTTGGCAATTGTTTGGACCTCCTGCCCGAATGGCATGATGCGGGCAAGACAGTGGTTATGGACTTCTCGGTGTTCAGCCAGGATCCCGAATATGCCTGTGAGGCTCATTTTCCTTACGTAGACTATGCGTTCATGTCGTTTGAAGAGGACACTCCGGAGCTGCGAGACTGGGTACGCCACGTGCAGGAATTGGGACCGCGCGTTGCGGTTGCCACGCTTGGCGAGAAGGGAAGCATTGCCTATGACGGTGAGCGCTTCTATGAGTGCGGGATCGTACCGGCGGAGAAGGTCGTTAATACCGTGGGTGCCGGCGACTCGTATATTGCCGGGTTTACCAAGGGCGTGATCGATGGCCTTGATATTCCGGCGTGTATGAAGGCGGGCGCTGAGCTGTCGTCCCGCGTCATCGGCTCTTTTGAGCCGTACTAGGGTCAAATGCCTGGAAAGGAGTGCGAAATGGTTATCGACATGTTGGTCCATCCTATGCTCTACGGCGAGATCTGTACGCCGGGTGATGAGCCTGATGGATTCGGTTTTTGGTCACGAGAATTTGGTATGGGGCATATGGGCCCCATGGATTGGGATGAGCTTCAAGTCGAGATGGACGTCTGCGATGTGCAGAAGAGCGTGCTCATGCCGCTCGATGTAACCACGGCATGCGGAGGGCACTTTGGCACCAATGACCAGATTGCCATGCTGGTTGCCGCGCATCCCGATCGTCTGTGGGGATTTGCGAGCGTAGACCCGCAGGTGAGCGGTGCCGCAGACGAATTGGAGCGCGCCTTTACCGAGTTGGGGGCAAAGGGGCTTTGCCTGCATCCGGCAAAGCAGGGTTTTGCCCCCGATGATGCTGTGGCCGAGCCGCTTTACGAACTGTGCGAGCGCTATAACAAGCCGGTGGTTTTCCATGCCGGTATGTCTTGGGAGCCGGGCGCAGAGCTCTCGCGCAGTAACCCGCTTGCATTTGAGCACACAATCGCAACGCATCCAAATGTGCGTTTTAGTTTGACCCATTTTGGCTGGCCCTGGGTGCGCGAGACCGTGGCGATGCTGCTCAAGTATCCCAACTGCTACGCGGACACCTCTATCACTTACATCGATTCGCCCGAGGAGATGATGCAGCGTCTTTTCACGGTCGATATGGGGCCGCTGTGGTATGAGCGCGCGCTATCGCACCAAGTGATGTTCGCCAGCAATACGCCGCGCTTCCGTGCATTCAAACTCAAGCGGGCGCTCGATACCGTGCCCATGCGCGATGATGCGCGAGAAAGGCTCTACTGGGGTAATGCCCTGCGTTTTCTTGAAGGGGATGAGTGAACATGGTGACGCTCGAGACATTGAGCTATCTATCGACTGCTCCGGACCAGTTCATCGATATTACCGAGGACGTGCACGCTGCCATCGAACGCAGCTCGGTGACCAATGGCTTGGCGGCGATTATTTTGTCGCATACGACCTGCGGAATCGTGGTAAACGAGGGGCTGCCCTGCGTGGAGACGGATCTTATGGAGACGCTTGATCGCATCGCCCCACTCGATGCCCCCTATGCGCATGCACACTTCCTGCCGAGCTATGGAGCCACCGGTAACAACTCCTGTGGGCATATCAAGAGCATGATTTGTGGAAACAGTTGCTTCTTTCCCGTCCAAGATGGCCACATCGTGTGCGGAGGTGCCCAGAACATCTATCTTGCGGAGTTTGACGGTCCGCAGAAGCGAAAAGTGTACGTCGAGGTGCTGGGGGAGTAACGTCCCTGCAATGACCCTAAGAAGGAGCACGTTATGTCGTTTCTAACCTCGATGTTCAAGACCGAAAAGCCGGTTATCGGAATGCTGCACCTGCGTCCTTTGCCGGGCGATCCACTGTATTACCCGGGCGGAAGCGTGTTGCAGGTCGTGGAAGCCGCCAAGCGCGATCTCGAAGCGTTGCAGCAGGGCGGTGTCGATGGCATTTTGATTACCAATGAGCTCTCGATGCCCTATGAGCAGCACGTTTCTCCCTCAACCCTTGCATCGATGGGCTATGTAATCGGGGCTCTGTCCCATGATCTGTCGACTCCTTGGGGAGCTGAGGCAATTTACGATGGTGATGCCACAATCGAGCTGTGCGCTGCCGTTGACGCGCAGTTCACGCGCTGCAATTTTTGCGGTGCCTGGGCCGGCGATCTCGGGCTGATTAACCGAGATTTCGCTCACACCATGCGTCGCAAGGCGGCGCTGCGCCTGGACGACCTCAAGCTTTTTCACTTCATCACTAGCGAGGGGGAGGTTTATCTCAACGACCGCACGACTGCGGACATTGCCGATTCACTTCTCTTTAATTGCCTGCCGGATGCGATGGTCATCGGCGGTTCGGCTGCCGGTCGTGGCGCTTCGGGCGAGCTTGCCGATGAGGTCCGCGAGCGTGTTGGCCAAGTACCTGTGGTATGTGGCACCGGTTGTCGCGAAAATACCGTGACTGACGTATTTGCTCACTACGATGGCGCGTTTGTCGGCACCTGCTTAAAGCGCGACGGAAAGCTGGATGCCCCGGTTGATGTTGAGCGGGTAGCTCGTTTCATGACTGCCGCTCGTACGGCGCGAGGGGAGTAGGCACCTATGGCGCTCTATCTGGGTATTGATATTGGGACAAGCGCCTCTAAAGGCGTTTTAATCGATGATCGATGCAACATCGTTTGCCAAGCCTCTTGTGGACATGAGACGGACAACCCGTGTGACGGATGGTACCAGCATGATGCCGAGGCCGTTTGGTGGGGCGATTTTTGCCGCTTGTCGCGCGAGCTGGTGGCGCGATCGGGGGTTAACGCGGCGCAGATCGGATGCGTGGGCCTTTCCGCATTGGGTTGCGACTGTGTGCCGGTCGATACCGAGTGCAACGCGCTGGCGCCCGCGATTTTGTATGGAGTCGATGCGCGTTCTAAGCCGCAGATTGACGAGCTTCTTTCCGAATATGGGTCAGATCGCGCACGCGAGCTTTTCGGGCACGATCCCTGTTCGTCAGATATTGCTCCTAAGATCTTGTGGTTTAAGGAGAATATGCCCGAGGTGCACGAACGTGCCGCGAAGTTCCTGACGGCGTCATCGTTTCTGTGCGCGAAGTTGACGGGGCGTTTTACGGTAGACCGTTATTTGGCGGAGGATTTTCTTCCCCTATACGACCGCTACACTTGGAAGGTTGATGCTCGGGAATGCGCTCGTTTCTGCCGGCCTGACCAGATGGCGGAGGTAATGTCGGCTACCGATATTGCCGGGGTGATTACGCGACGTGCGGCTGAGGCGACGGGGCTCGCGGCAGGGACACCTGTCTTAGTGGGAACGGGCGACTCTGGTGCCGAGGCCATTTCGACGGGTGTATTCCGTCCCGGCGATATGATGGTTCAGTTGGGGAGCACGGCGTATTTTATCTACCTAGCTGATCATATGATCGATGATGCCCGCCTGTGGCCAGGGACGTTTATCATTCCCGGAACTTACGGGATCTGCGCGGGGACCAATACGGCGGGTGCGCTCACATCGTGGCTGCGCCAAGAGCTGTATCGCGACGCCGTAGAGGCCGAGGGCCACGGTGGCCCCGATGCTTATTCGGTTATGGTGCATGATGCCGCCGACGTGGCGCCGGGTGCCGATGGGCTCCTGTGTCTGCCGTACTTTGCGGGGGAGCGTAGTCCGCTCAACGATCCCGAGGCGCGTGGCGTTTTCTTTGGCCTGACCGGAAGGCATACACGAGCCCATATGGTTCGCGCCGCCTTGGAAGGCGTCGCGTATACCGTTGCATCCCATGTCGACATTATCGAGCGAGAGCATGGACTGCCAATTGGGCGCATTATGCTTGTCGGAGGTGGAACCAAGAATCCAGTTTGGATGCAAGCTATCGCCGACGTATGCGGGCGCGAGGTCTCGGTTGCCAAGGTTACGGTGGGCGCATGCTTCGGTGATGCCATCATGGCAGCTCTCGCAGGTGGCGCCTATGCATCATGGGATGAGCTCGCCCAAGTCCTTGGCGTTGCGCAAACAATCGTGCCCGATATGGCTGCCCACGAGTTATATGCGTCGCGCCGTCATATCTTTGACGAATTGTATGCACGCAACCGTGATCTCATGCACGAATTGGTGTAATGCTGCCGAATTGTACTGCCTACCAATAGGGACTGCGTTGTGCGATTCGCATGTCCCTTGGCATTTTCGCCCACAGGGGTTAGCGAAGGTCAAATACAGAGCGCGCATTTGCTAAAACTGCCGTCTCAATGTGCTTCGCGTCGCAGTTTTTGAGCGAGGCGATGCGTTCTGAGGTCCTTGTGAGCGATCTGATGAGCGACTGCGCGCTTGTTTCTGTGTTTGCCTCCGCCGGTGCATCGGTCTCGAGCAGTAAACGATCGAGTGGAATCTGTCGTGCGTATTCGCGTCCTCGTTTGGACGCGAGCATGCGTTCGTTGACGGAAAAATAACAGCCCGCATTACGCGCGCGGACGAGTTCGTCCGAAGTACCGCTAAACCAGTGGAAGATGATAGCGGGGGAGTCGGGGTTTGGGATGAGTGGTCCATGCGATTCGAGGACGTCCAGTACGGCTCCTGCTGAACGAACGGCGTGAATTGATATCACGCGCCCGGTAAGAGGATGCTGCGCGAGCGCATCGCAGAGCCGGTCAAGTGCCTGCGTTTGCAGCGGCTCGCTTCCGGCAAAGCGCGCGGAAAAGTCGAGTCCCACCTCGCCGATGTAGCGCTCTTGGGCTGCAACTTCGCAAAGCAGATTGATTTCGTCAAAACCACAGTGGCCGTCGGCGAGCCACCAGGGGTGAAGCCCAACGCCGGCGATGATGCCTGGTTGGCGAAGGGCGCGCTCGTTTGCGGCCGAAAAGTCACGTGGATCGACGCCGCAATCAAATAGGCCCAAGCCCAGTGCTGTCGCCTCATCGGCAACGGCGTCCGGGTGAGCCATTAAATCAAGATGGCAGTGTGCATCAATTAACTGGGGCCCCATCTCGGCGCGCTCCACTAGTCCAGGCGCTGGCCATCGGCGCGCACGTGCTCGGTGCCGCGCCCACTGATCTGGCGGATAACCTCGCCGGCAATCATCTGACCCATGATGGGCGGCATAAAGCTGGCGGTTCCGAGCTCGGTACGTTCGTGGATATTGGAAGGGTCGCGGGGCTGTGTCTTAACCGATTCCTCGCAGCTAAACAGTACATGCAGGCTCTTGATTCCGCGCTTCTTGCATTCTTTGCGCATAATGCGGCTCATAGGGTCACGCACCGTATCGAAGATGTCGGCAAAGCGGAGGCACTCGGGATGGAGCTTGTTGGCCCCGCCCATGGAACTAACCAAACGAATGTCGTGGTCCTGAGCATATTTGGCAATGGTGAGCTTGGCCGAGATGGTGTCGATGGCGTCGACGACGTAATCGAGCTTGCCGTCCGTCTGCTCCAAAACGCTCGCGAAGAACTCGTCGATGTTGTCGCTCAACAGGTATTCAGTGCGCTTGATGACGGTGGCGGCGGGATTGATGTCATGGATCATGGCTTCCATAACATCGACCTTGCGCTTGCCGATGGTGCTGTGAAAGGCGATGGCCTGGCGATTGATATTGCTGGGCGCGATGATGTCCTTGTCCAGAATGACGAAATGACCGATGCCGCCGCGGGCGAGTGCCTCGCAGCAGTTGGAGCCCACGCCTCCGCAGCCGAGCACCAGCACCGTAGCATCGGCGAGCTTATCGAGTGCCTCGCGGCCCATGATGATCTCGAGCTTGGTGTCGCGTGTCTCGACGAGGGCGGCAGCGGTTTCGGTCATAGACATCCTCCGATGGGGAAGCGAATCGTGTTTTAGCTATTGCCATTATAGGTGTTATCGCGATTCCATTTGAGCCCTTGGGCTTGTTGAAATGGGATCGGGGTTCGCATAAGATTGAAGCAGATGGCACCCGTTGCAGCGGGTTGGCCAACTCCAAAACACGTTTGTAGCGTGAGAAGTGGCCGTCTTCGCATTACGCGGGGGCGGCTATTTTTTTTTGAGTACAAGATTAGATAGTTAGACAAACATCTAAATATCGAGTATAGTGTGCGCGTCATGAGAGATGATGAGAGGAGGTCTTATGCCGGGAGAGGGTTTTAAGGCGCTTGCCGATCCAACGCGACGGCGCATTTTGGAGTTGCTGCGCGAGGGCAATTGCACGGCGGGGGAGCTTGCCGAGCATTTCGATATCAGTAAGCCGTCGCTGAGCCATCACTTGGCGACGCTCAAAAACGCCGGGTTGGTGACCGACGAGCGCCATGGCCAAAACATCGTATACAGCTTAAACACCACCGTCATGCAGGATTTGATTGGCTGGTTTATGGGCTTTACAAACACGGAAGGTGATAAGGATGAATAACGAAAACAAGGGCATTCACCCCACGGGGGTATCGTCGCGCGTGTGGATTGCGCTGGTCGCTCTGTGCGTCGCCAATGTCGTAGCGCACCTCATGGTGATGCCGAGCTTGCCTGCGCAGATTCCCACGCATTGGGGCGCGAACGGCGCCGTCGACGGTTGGGGTCCTAGCTGGATGGCCTCTGCGCTCGGTGTGCTGCCTCTGGCGCTTCTCGCAATGTTCTGCGTGGTGCCGCGCATCGACCCCAAAGGTGAGGCATATCGAACCTCGGGCAAGTTCTACCAGGGCTTCGTAATCGCCTTCACCTTGTTCATGTGCGCCATAAGCTGGCTGGGAGAGCTTACGGTCTGGGGCGTGGTGCCGGCGGTCGGTTCGGTTAACGTGCTGATTTCCGGTGTTGTCGGTTTGCTGTTCATCGGCGTAGGCAACTATTTGCCGCGTGTGAAGCAGAACTATACGCTTGGTATCAAGACGCCCTGGGCGCTTGCCGATCCCGAGAACTGGCGCCGTACGCAGCGTTTTGGCGGCGCCTGCTTTATGGTGCTGGGTATTGGCCTGATTGTGATGGGCGTGGCAGGCAGCGTGCTTTCGAGTGAAGTCGTCGCCGCGGTGATTGCGGCTCTGGCGTTTGGTTCGGTTGGAGCCGTCTACGTCTACTCGTATCTGTTGTGGCGCAAATCGCAGCGAGCCGCTCGTTAAGGTTGCGGAAAACTAGCGTACGCAGTTCATAGTATGTTCCGGGGGACTTTTCCCAGGTAGTATTAGGGGGTGTGGGCAACCATGCCCCTTTTTCGTTACGTTTCAGAGCTGGTTCCCTCATTTCGTTTCCACTAAGGCGAATCAAGAATAGGGAAACAGCAGGTAGAAAGGATAGAACAGGCAAATGGCAGAGTTTATCTACCAGATGTATCAGGCTCGCAAGGCCCATGGCGACAAGGTGATCCTTGACGACGTGACCCTGAGCTTCTACCCCGGTGCCAAGATCGGCGTCGTGGGCCCCAACGGTATGGGCAAGTCGACCCTGCTCAAGATCATGGCCGGCATCGAGGAGGTCTCCAACGGCGATGCCAAGCTCACCCCCGGCTACACCGTGGGTATCCTGCAGCAGGAGCCGCCGCTCGACGACGACAAGACCGTCATCGAGAACGTGCGCATGGCATTTGGCGACATGATCGCCAAGGTCGATCGCTTCAACAAGATCGGCGAGGAGATGTGCGACCCGGATTGCGACATGGACGCCCTCATGGCCGAGATGGGAAAGCTCCAGGACGAGATCGACGCCGCCGACGGCTGGGATATCGATTCCAAGCTCGGCCAGGCCATGGACGCCCTGCAGCTGCCCGATTCCGACATGCCGGTCAACGTACTTTCCGGCGGCGAGCGCCGTCGCGTGGCCCTGTGCAAGCTGCTGCTCGAAGCTCCCGACCTGCTGCTGCTCGACGAGCCCACGAACCACCTGGACGCCGAGTCGATCCTGTGGCTCGAGCACTTCCTGCACAACTACCAGGGCGCGGTGCTTGCCGTCACGCACGATCGCTACTTCCTGGATAACGTTGCCGAGTGGATCTGCGAGGTCGACCGCGGTCACCTTTATCCCTACAAGGGCAACTACTCCACGTATCTGGAGACCAAGGCCGCCCGTATCGAGGCGCAGGGCAACCGCGACGCCAAGCTCGCCAAGCGCATGGAGGCCGAGCTCGAGTGGGTACGCAGCTCGCCCAAGGCTCGCCAGGCAAAGAACAAGGCCCGTCTGGCTCGCTACGAGGAGATGGAGGCCGAGGCCCGCGCAAGCCAGAAGCTCGACTGGACCGATATCCGCATTCCCGTTGGACCGCGTTTGGGTAACAAGGTGCTCGAGGCCCATCACCTGCACAAGGAATTCGACGGTCGCGTGCTCATCGACGACCTTTCTTTTACCCTGCCGCGTAACGGCATCGTGGGCGTCATCGGCCCCAACGGTGTGGGCAAGACTACGCTCTTCAAGACCATCGTGGGTCTGGAGCCGCTGACTTCGGGCGAGCTCGAGGTGGGCGAGACCGTCAAGATTTCCTATGTCGATCAGAACCGTTCTGGCATCGATCCCGACAAGAACCTGTGGGAGGTCGTCTCGGATGGCCTGGACCACATGATGGTCGGCGAGACCGAGGTCCCCAGCCGCGCGTACGTGGCGAGCTTTGGCTTTAAGGGCCAGGACCAGCAGAAGCGCGCTGGTGTACTCTCCGGTGGCGAGCGCAATCGCCTGAACCTGGCGCTCACGCTCAAGCAGGGCGGCAACCTGCTGCTCCTCGACGAGCCCACGAACGATCTCGACGTCGAGACGCTGTCCTCACTCGAGGCGGCGCTGCTCGAGTTCCCGGGCTGCTCGGTGGTTATTAGCCACGACCGTATGTTCCTGGACCGCGTCGCCACGCACATTCTGGCGTGGGAGGGCACCGACGAGAATCCGGGCAACTGGTATTGGTTCGAGGGCAACTTTGAGGCCTATCAGGCCAACCGCATCGAGCGCCTGGGCGAGGATGCAGCCCAGCCGCATCGTATTCACCGTAAGCTGACGCGCGACTAGTAGCAAGTAGAAAGGCCGCCACCAAGGGCGGCCTTTCTTGTAGCAATTGCACTGCAGCTATGCCCTAGCTGCTGGTTTGATTCATAATCAAAGTCATCTCTTTGGGATTAAAGCCCGTTTTTGCTATGAGTGATTTTCTAATTCCGTTTAAAACGTAAAGCCGCATTGGGTTGCAAGGACATAAGCAAATCGAATTGAAATATAACCAGTGCTGTAACGTTACAAAAAAGATTATAGAATAGGAGTATCTTATTAGTCGCTTCTCTAGAAAGAAGAACATATGCTTTCGCGTCGTCGTTTTCTGCAACTTGTCGCGTCTTCAATTGTCGCCTTAGCCGCACGTCCGAAAGAGGTTTTTGCTTCGACGGGCAATATTGATGGTGAGCAGATACAATTTACTTCTGAAATTGCGCAAGAGCTTGCCGATAAATATATAAAGGGACTCCTCGGCTATTCGTATACGCCTTCTGACCCTATTCCTTTTGTAGATGTTGATGGGTCCCCGCTTGGTTACATTGTTCCGGTTGTGACATCCAATAGAGCCGCGGGCTATTTGGTTTTAGATGCTTCAGATGATGAAATACTTACGGGATATCGTTTTGGAGACGGCTTAGTCAGCCCTATGGATCGGGGAGGAGATCTTGGTGTCGAGTCTTATTCGTTCAATAACCCAGTCGTAATGATCAATCCATTCGAATTCGGCGTGCAATCTTTGGACGGTTCAATAACAACAAATTGCGGAAGAACAATCCCGGCTGTTTCCATAGAAGGACGGCCTGTCGTTTTATCGAATAAACCTTCAAGCTGGAACGATGTTGTAATTTACGCAACTCAAATGCAGGATTACACAGTATCTGGATTTCGTTCCATTTCTCAGTTTATGTCATATGATGAAAGCGAGATTAAGAGGCTTACCGCCCACTATGCTTGTATGGTGACAGCTTTTTCGAACGTTGCGGAACTGTATGGCATTGCCAATTTATATAGCGACCCTTCGCAATATATGCAGATATGGAATTACACCAATACCCATGCTCTTTCCGATGAAGAACAGACTGTTCCCGGCGTTGTTTTGGGTGGAACGCCGATATCAACCTGTGCAACGGGGTTTACAAATTACTGCGCAAGCAGAGGAAGTACTCTTATCGCCCGCACTGTCTCCTCTCCGGCTATCGCGAGCATCCAAAATGAGATTAACTCTAATAGACCGAATGTTTTACATGCGAGTTTGTACAACGGATCAGCCCATTCTGTAACAGCGGAGGCTTACGCCACACTTACTGGTAAGAAAACTGGAGAGACAAGGCAGATGATTGGCATAGCGGACGGCTGGAATTCATCTTTATCCTTCCTGAAGTATGATCAGAGCTATTATGCGTGGACTTATGGAACGACTTTTTCGAAGTAGGGCGATTCGTCTAGCTCTGTCTTTGGTGCTGATGGCTTCATTGGTGGGCTGTTCAACAAAGGAAGAGATATCGCGCGGAGGTTCCGGAGAAGTGACTGCGACAGACTCAGGTTCATTAGAAATAGCTGGCGGGCATGCCGATGTGATGTTACAAGGAAAAGGCGTGCTTAGGTCGATTGATGCTGAAGACGCTGTCTGCTCAATAGAGGATTTGAAGACAGGTGAAACTGCATCGTACCGAGTTTCAGATAATGCTGCGAATATGATTGAGTCGATACCGACTGGAGCGCAGGTTTCTTTTAGATACTTTGCTCCGCAACTTGAGGATGAGCTTGCTTCTCTGGTGTCTATATGCACCGATGACAACTAAAAGGCCTGAATTCAAACGGCCTCGGATGGTCAATTGGCTATCCGAGGCCGTTTTTTACTCGACCGGGGCTTCGACCTTGTCGATGGTCCAGGCGGCTCCGAGACCGCCGGTGGTGTTGCGGCGGATGCGCACTGTAACCTCGCGGCGCTCGCCGGCCTGCGTGTAGCACAGGGGGAAGTTTGCGCGGTTTCGCGCGGCCTCGATGGTACCGCGCTCGCGGGCGATCCAGTAGTACTCGCCGACAATGCCGAGCGTGTCGGCGCCGTAGGGGAGATAGGTCGACAACTGGTGCAGAAGCGGGCCGGGGCAGAAGACCTCGGTTGCGAAATCGACGGGGAAGTCCTCAGGGATGGCGGGCGCTGCGGGTGCGGGGGTTGGGGCCGCTGCGGGTACCGAAGCCGGTGCCGGTGCGGGAACTTGGTCGCAAGCAGAGGCGGGCACGGATTCGATGACGGGTGCGGGCTCAGGCACCGGTTCCGGCTTAACTGCGGAATCTGCGGGCTTCACGGTGACGGGCGCGTCTACAGCTGCAGTTTCAAACTCAACCTGCATCGCGCTCTCATTCTCGACGCTCGACTTTGCTTCGATGGGCGTGGATGCCATAGTGGTGATGCCGGCGTTGGCGTTCTCGGGGTCATAGACGACCGTGAGCGAGATGGCGGGCTCCGGCGTCTCGGGCTCCGGCGTCGACTCGGTAGCGCCTTGATCGTCGGACTGATCGTCCTCAGCCTCGTCGCCAAAGACATCGCTGTTTTGGAACGCAGGCGTCTCAGGTTGGTTAGCGACTTCTTCGGTTGTCGACTTGGGAGTCTCGTTGAGCTCCGCAGTGGCTTCCTGCTCGGATATGACTTTGGGATCGGTCGTGGCGGCGATTTCGGTTTCGGCTTCTGCCGTTACCTCAATAGCGACTTCGATCTCTGCCTCGGGCTCGGGCTCCGGCATAGCTTCAGCCACGGGCTCGGGCTCGGGACGCTTAACGTGCTTGGGGCGCACGGCCTTGAGGTCCTTCTCGCCGCGCTTCTTCTTTTTTTAGGACTGCTTGGCACCCTTGGCAGCCTTGGGCTTGTCCTCGCCCTTGGCAAGGGCGGCATCCCAGGCCTCGTTGGCGATGACCGTGGCATACAGGCGACCGCCCTTAAAGACGGTCAGCTTAATGCAGTCGTCGAGCTCCTCGAGCAGCTCGCGCGTGGTCTCGAAGCCCAGGTCATAAGCGGCCATGTCACCAGCGGCGAGTGCCTCCTCGACCTGCGTCATAAACGTTTGCTTGCCGCATCCGATTGCATCGCGCAGCAGGCGATACAGATAGATGTGGTTGCCCAGCGAAAGCGTGGGCCTAACTATTGTCTTGCTCATGGCAAATCTCCTCTTTACACACCAAAGCATCTTACCATCGCGCGGGGCTTGCTACCTCGGCGCCCAAGGCAAACGGGCGCGACCGTTGCCGGTTCGCGCCCGTTGTACAGGTTGCCTATCTGGGGATGCAGCGCCTAGTTGCCCGATGTCGTGCCTTGGCTTGAACTGTCAGATGTCGTGCCCGATGTGGTGCCACTCGAATTGCTGTTGTTGCTGTCTGCTGTGCCCGTTCCCGACGTGGTGTCGCTCGTCTGGCTGCCCGTGTTCGGCTGCGAACCGTCAGCCGTTTGGCTTGAGTCGGTCGTGCCGGACGGCGTGCCACTGTTGGCCGTAGAGGAATCGGTGCCCTGCGATTGGTTTTGGGTGTTCGAGGACGAATCGGTAGAGGTAGAACTGTCTTGCGTGCCGTCCGCTTGTGCCTGCTGATCTTGCGACTGGGTGTTGTCATTTGCATCGCTCTCGGTCGTGCGCGACGAAAGGATTGGCTCGGGGCGCTCGCCCAGACCCTCGCCGGCGGTGGTGATAAGGATGGCGCCGGCGCAGGCGATGACCGCGACGATGGCGATGGCGATCGAGAAGACGATGACCTTCTTTTGCGTCTGGCTGCGCTCTGCCGCCGCCTTGGCGCGCAGGCTGTTAGGGGCGACGCGCGCCGTGGTCGCGCGCCCCGCAATCTGGCGCATCTCCTGCGTAGTCGCGGCGCCGCCTAGGTGCTCCTCGGCATTAAACTCAACGGGCTCGTAGGCGCCGGCAGGGTAGTCGACGGCGGCGTGCGTACCTTTGATGGCTTCGGCGCTGGCAGAGATAAAGTGGCGGTAGACCTGCGATGACACAACGGTGATGACCGAGCTCACGGCGGCACCAATTACTGAACCAGCGATACCGATCTTGGAGGCAAGCGCGACGCTTGTGGCGGCAGCCGCGGCGCCGGCGATGATCTGGGGAATGGAAATGTCGTCGAACAGGCCCTTTTTGGGCGCGATGGCCATGGTCTGTCCGATGGAATGGTTCTCGTGCACGCCGTTGTTGAGCGATGCCGGCGTCATGACGCGCGTGCGCGGCGCGTCGGTGTACTTGGTTGTCATACGGGGTCCTCCCGGTGTAAATCTGCTTCGTTTCATGTAGCCATCAGGGTACCCACCAGATGTGAATCGTACGTGACATTTAACAGATACCATCAACTCATCAAGGGGGGGCTTGCTGTCTTTGGTGCAATAGCTTGATGCTAAACTGGATTTACGATTGTGAGGTGGTTTACGTGATGTACCGGTATATGACATTCGAAGACGGTACCGAGGTCGTTCATTCTGACCTGATAACAGATGGGGATATCGAAAAGGTTATCGTGCATTTTGAACGACCGACGGCAGAGGGCTTCGACTCCGCTCGTTGTGAGTTGCCTTCCTGTTCGTGGACTGACTGGGAAGGGCATTTTACTCAGAGTGAAAAACGAGCTTTCGAAGAGTGTTTGAGCAAATCATTTAGATTAGTTCGAGTTTAGTTCGAATATAGAAGTCGAATGCGATGACCTAAAGCGTATGCATTTTTAGTATTAGATGCGTATGAAATGGAGGATGTGAATGGATGAGCTAATAGACTTTAAAAAACGATTTCTCAAGAATGGCGAGCTGGTTTCAATTCCAAAAAAGGAAAGCTATAAAAGAATCATGCTGCTATGGGCCGTCTCTTTCTTTGAATTAAATACAAGTTATACGGAGCTTCAGGTTAATCGTGTGCTGTCACAGCTCTATCCTGATTATGCCGTGTTGAGGCGGTACTTGGTTGATTATGGATTCCTATTAAGGGATGAGCGAGGCCTGAAATACGAGGTTAATCGTGATGTTCACGGTATTGAGAGCTAGCCGTCCGGTTCGGGTCTTATATATTGCTAGAGGGATAAGCGAAATAGGCAATTGGTGTGCGAATATTGCTTTGCCAATGCTGATTTACGAGGTAACTCACGATGTTTCTGCAACTGCTTTGATGGTCTGCTGCAGATTTGCCCCCTCTCTGTTTTCAGTTGCGCTCGCGCAGCTGCCTCAGAAGATGGGTATCGGGACACTGCAGGCCATGAGATTGGCAGACTTAATTCGCGCGGGATTATTCGTTTGCTATATTTTTGTTGATAGTAAATGGAGTATGTTTGCTATTACGTGCGCGGTATCGCTTTGTCGAACGGTTGAAATGCCCTGCTTTTACTCGTTGTTAAGAGCCAATACGAATAGTATCAATCGCGACGTAATTAATAATTCGTTTGGGTTTCTGCAGAATTTGATGATGGTTCTGGGGCCAGTTGCCGGCGGTTTTGTTGTCGCTCAATTTGGGGCGGAGGCTGTTCTTGCATTAGACGCGCTTTCTTTTGCCGCGTCGTTCTGGTTGCTGCGAGATGTTCCGTCGGTTATCGAGGTTAATGATAAAGAGGGGATAAGCAAAAATGAAAAAAACAGGACTGCATTTAGTGATCTTAGCGCGAAGCACTTGGCAATTGGTTTCCTATTAATCGATATTTCTAGCGGCGTGGCATTCGGCTCTCTGAATTCTCTTTTGCCAGCTATTGCGCAATTGCAATTTGACTCGTCATCGATACAATACGGATTCCTTCAGAGTAGTCTTACAATCGGACTGTTGTTCGGAAATACAATATATGGTCGTTTAATTAGTGGTTCCGATTGCGTTAAATCATATTGTTTTGTGACGTATCTTGCGCTCGGTGCGTATCTGGCGTTTGGCTATCGCTATGCGTCTGGGATATCGTTTATTTTCCTTTTTATCGTCGGTGCCGGAAACGCCATTCAAGATGTGCTTCTCATAACATCGCTGCAGGATTTGGCGAGAGACGAATCTGAATCGATAAGCCTGTTTTCAATTAGGGAGTCTTTGCAATCGGTTGCTGTTGTTATTTCAACACTCCTTGTTTCGCTGTTCACGAGCATCGCGATGTTCTCAATTCTCGTTACAGGACTTGGTGTATTTTCAATTATGATGGTAGTTGTGTTTCAATTGAATTATTTGCGAAAGATGTGACGTTGATATGCCTAAAACGCTTTTAGTATTTCCCCCAGGATGGAGTCCAGTGGGGCCGTATCTTGCCTTGCCTGTTTTGAAGTCATATCTTCAAGAGGTTGAACAATATAAAGTTGACATCGTTGACTTAAACGTGGAATTTTACGATGACCTCCTATCTTTTAGACATGTCGAAGAGTGCTGTAAAAGGTATCGGGAATCAAAGGATTCGTTTAGTTCGAATGTTCAATTAACAATCGAGTTGATACAAAAGTCAGCACTTAATGTTGACGAGGCAAAAGATATTTTCAGATCGAAGAGATACTTTAATCTAAAAGAAAGACAATATGCTGAAAACATTTTTAGAAATGCACTCTATATCATAAATCACGTCTCATATGGAGTTAAATACACGTTCAACTCCATAGATCTGCCCTATGATTATTATTCGACACCAGAAATAATGAAATCGCTTGCGGATACCTTGCATAATCCGTTTATTTCCTTCTATGAAACTGCCTTTCTTAAGCGTATTCAGAGGGAAAAAATCGAGTTTATTGGGATTTCGGTGAGCGGCTGTTTCCAATTGATTTCTGCAGTTACGTTAGCGAAACTGATTAAAGAAGAATGTCCATCTGTTAAACATGTCTCATTGGGCGGCAATTACATTACTCGTTTAGCAGATGACTGCATGAAAGAATGGCATCCCTTTTTTGAATACATTGATTCGATAATGATGTATGACGGCGAAGAGCCGCTTGCACGTCTTCTTGAGGCTCTTGACTCTGGTGATGACAATCTCGACTGTGTTCCAAACCTTTGCCATGCTAAAGGTGGAAAGATATATAAAAACCATCGGATTGAGCAAACATTTATCAACGATACAGTTCCCGATTTCGATGGCTTCGCCCTTTCTAAATACTTCATGCCTGAGTTAATATTGCCGGTTTATTCTTCTAGGCAGTGTTTTAATCATTGCGCCTTCTGCACCATTCCCGGTGCTACCGGTGGTTGTTACCGAAAGATGCCTATATCGAGAGTATTTGAAATAATGTGTCGGTTAAATGAAAAATACGGCACGAGAGTTTTCTCTTTTGTGGATGAAACATTCGAAGGCAAAAGAATGGAGCAACTCGCGGATGAAATAAACGCATCGGGAAAAACGTTTTTCTGGCATGGAGAAACGAGGTTCTCTCCAACCCTAAGTACAGACGTTTTCAACAAGATATACCAAAGTGGATGTAGGCAGATTCAGTTTGGCCTCGAGTCATACAACCAAAGAGTTCTTGATCTAATGAAGAAGAACACGAGAGTTGATTGGATTGATCGCAATATCCATGATTGTCTCAATGCGGGTATTCCTGTTCATCTATTCTTTATGATTGGCTTTCCGACCGAAACTAAAGAAGAGGCTCTGAACACCTTAGCTTATACAGAGAATGTTTTGAATTATTCAAAACAGGTATGTGGTGTTCCATATTCCACGAGAGGATTTACGAATTTTGGTCTCGTTATGGGGTCGGATGTTTGGAATCATCCCGATAAGTATGGTGTCTCTGTAATGCCGAAGTCCCAATATGAGGATTTGCGCCTCGAAGTGGATTATGTTTCAGGCACTGGTTTAACTTTAAATGAAGCAAAATCCTTATCTGATGAGCATCATATTGATTTTTATATGCAAGAAGTCATAAACGGTAGCGACACAATTGACTTGCCCCAGCGGCTTCATATTTCAGAGGTGACCTGGATCCTAGATTCTATTCACGCTGTTAGGTATAAGGGACATTTGACCAAAGTAAAGCGACGGCTGACTAGTCTAAATCCAGCTGATCGAATCTGGCTGGATTCCAAGACCTCTGTCGTGCTCGTTGAGCCATTTGCCTACTTCTATAATTCTGAATACCATCATGTCTATGCTGTTTCCCAGTTGGTATACCTTAAGTTGGCCCGTTTATTGGAGGCCGATTGTAGCATTTCTCTTATCCTTGATCAGGGCGATCTCGAGCTGACAAGGGCGATAGAAGAACTGTTGCATTATGGATTGCTGAATACAAATATCGATGCCGATTATGTAATGCACGATAATGGTTTTCAATTGGTTAAAAGTTCGTTTGTGAAAGAAGTCGGACGCTCAAAAGAGGGGTTAAGAGTACTGCTGAGTTGTGCCACCCATAGAATGTGTGCGGTTAATGATTTTTCATTCGCTTTGCTTTCGTTGTTTGAAAAGCCGATTACTAAGAACGAGGTGCGCGACATTTTGAAAAAAGAGGGACTATCGGCAAGCGAGGAGCAATTAAACAAGTTGGTTGATAATTGCATGAAAGCAGATATACTACAATTGATTAGATAGAGGAGGTTTCTGCATGGACGTTATTAACAAAGATCTCTTGGAGCAACTGAAAGAGTTTCAGGAAGAGGGCGTCGTGGTAGAAGTGTTCGACTTTGAGGACTACATGGATAAATTCTGCCATTAGTTTCGGAATTTACTCGCCTCGCTTAAAGGAGAAGTCGATTATCGATTTCTCCTTTTTTAATTAAAGATATTTTTGAAATACATGCTCTTAGCACAGGTTGGCCTCTCGGTAAACTGGGAGGTTGCTTTGGCTAGTTAGAGATATGTGAACGTCCGTTAGACTGAATCTCAGGGTAGAAGGGGCCTCCAGTGTCCAGATCAACAAGGCAATGCTGCGTTTCGGCTAATAAGAACGATGGCTTTTTGCGTGTGGCGGCGGCGTCGCCGCAGATTCGCGTGGCCGATGTCGAGGGCAATGCCGAGGTTGCGCTGGCGGCTGTTCGCGAGGCTACCGAGCGCGGCGTTCGCGCGCTGGTGCTGCCCGAGCTTAACCTGACCGGCTATACCGCGGCCGACCTGTTCCATAACCGCACGCTGCTGCATGCCTGCGAAGCAGCGCTGGTGCACATACTCGATGAAACCCGTGAGCTGCCGATCGTCTTTACCGTTGGCTTGCCCGTTGCGGTGGCTGAAAATATCTACAACTGCGCGGCCGTGTGCTGTGCGGGCGAGCTTTTGGGCCTCACGGCCAAGAAGTATCTGCCCAACTATGGCGAGTTCTATGAGCGTCGCTGGTTTGTTCCGGCGCCTGTGGATCCCGTGTGGGTTGAATTTGCCGGTCAGGGTCCGGTTCCGCTGGGTTCGGGGCTTATCTACCGTTGCTGTGATGAGGGTGCCGAGGATATGGTGCTGGGCGTTGAGGTCTGTGAGGACCTGTGGGTGCCGGCGCCGCCTTCGACCGAGATGGCGCTTGCCGGTGCGACGGTGATTCTCAACCCGTCGGCTTCGGACGAAATCATCGGTAAGGCAGACTATCGCCGCAGCCTTATCTCCAATCAGAGCGCACGCCTGTACTGTGCCTATGCCTATGCAGACGCGAGCGAGGGCGAGTCCACGACCGATATGGTCTTTGCGGGCGAGAACCTCGTCTACGAAAACGGCTCGAAGCTCGCCGCGACCAAACTGCTTACCTGCGATATGGCCGTCGCCGATGTCGATCTTGACCGTCTGGTTGCCGAGCGCCGTCGCTCGACGACGTGGACGCGCGCGGACGATGCGCCGGAGGCCACGACCGTTGAGTTTTCGTTTGAGGGCGTGCTGGCCGAAGAACCTGTCCTGCGCGATGCCTGCGATATCGACCGCGTTTTCCCGCGCGCGCCCTTTGTGCCGGCCGACCACGGCGACTTGGCCGAGCGCTGCGAGACGATCCTCGATCTGCAGACTGCGGGCCTCAAGACCCGCCTTGCCCATACGGGTACCAAGGCTGCGGTTATCGGCCTTTCGGGCGGCTTGGACTCCACGCTAGCGCTGCTTGTGACCGTGCGTGCCTTCGATGCACTGGGCCTGCCGCGCACTGGTATCACAGCCGTGTCCATGCCCGGCTTCGGCACGACGCATCGCACCAAGTCGAATGCCGAGTCGCTCGCTCGCGACCTGGGTGTGAGCTTCCGCGAGGTTTCGATCCACGCGGCTGTGGAGCAGCACTTCAAGGACATTGAGCATGATCCGGCCGTGCAGGACGTGACCTACGAGAACAGCCAGGCGCGCGAGCGTACGCAGATTCTGATGGATCTGGCCAACCAGGCTGGCGGTTTTGTCATTGGCACGGGCGACCTGTCGGAGCTGGCGCTCGGCTGGGCTACCTATAACGGCGACCACATGAGCATGTACGCCGTCAACGCGAGCGTGCCCAAGACGCTTGTGCGCCATCTGGTGCGCTATGCCGCCGATGTCTTTGGCGGGCGCATTGCCGAGGTCTTGCTCGATATCCTCGATACGCCGGTGTCCCCCGAGCTTCTGCCGCCCACGGGCGACGGCGAGATTGCGCAGAAGACCGAGGATTTGGTGGGCCCGTACGAGCTGCACGACTACTTCCTCTACTACCTGCTGCGTTTTGGCTTTGAGCCTGGCAAGATCTACCGCATGGCGCTCAAGAGCTTCGAGGGCGTCTACGACGCCAAGATCGTCCACACGTGGCTGCGTACGTTCTATCGTCGCTTCTTTGCCCAGCAGTTTAAGCGCAGCTGCCTGCCCGATGGTCCCAAGGTGGGCTCGGTGACGCTCAGCCCGCGCGGCGATTGGCGTATGCCGAGTGACGCTAGCTCGCGTCTGTGGCTTGCGCAGATCGACGCGCTCAATCCAGTTGACTAAGGTTGGCTAAATTGAACCAATACGGGGGTTGCAAGCGTTACACTTTTGCAATCTGATGGCCCGTATCGCGCGGCGCTCTTGTCGGAGCGCCGCGTTTTTCATATCGAAAGGTGGCACCATGCAGGCATCGCAGCGTCTCGACCGCTTTGGCGCGGAGGTCTTCGCCTCGCTCAACAACAAGCTTCTCGCGCTGAAGGCTCAGGGCAAGACCATTTACAACATGAGCGTGGGCACGCCCGACTTTAAGCCGTACGACCATGTGGTCGAGGCGCTCACGCGGGCAGCCCAAGATCCCGAGATGTGGAAGTATGCCCTGCGCGACCTGCCCGAACTCAAGCAGGCCGTGTGCGATTACTATGAGCGTCGCTTTGGCGTTTCGGGCATTACGCCGTCTATGGTGCAGTCGTGCAACGGCACGCAGGAGGGCGTGGGCCATTTGGGACTGGCCCTGCTCGATCCGGGTGACACCATTCTGGTTCCCGATCCGTGCTACCCGGTCTTTGAGGCGGGTGCCAAGATCGCCGATGCCAAGCTCGAATACTATCCGTTGGTTGCCGAGCACAATTACCTGCCCTATGTGGCGGGCATCGATCCCGAGGTTGCCGATCGTGCCAAGTATATGATCGTGTCGCTGCCCGCCAACCCGGTGGGCTCGGTGGGTACGCCCGAGGTCTACGAGGAGATTATCGCTTTTGCCCGCGAGCATGATCTGTTGATCGTTCATGACAACGCGTACTCCGACATCGTGTTTGACGGCGAGCCCGGCGGCAGCTTCTTGCAGTATCCCGGTGCGCTTGAGGTGGGCGTGGAGTTCTTCTCGCTTTCCAAGTCGTTTAACGTCACCGGTGCCCGCATCGGCTTTTTGGTCGGTCGCGAGGATGTGGTCTCGGCCCTTGCCAAGCTGCGCGGCCAGATCGACTTCGGTATGTTCTTCCCGATCCAGAAGGCTGCTATCGCCTGCCTGAACGGTCCGCGCGATGAGGTCGAGGCGCAGCGTCTGAAGTACCAGGAGCGCCGCGATGCCCTGTGCGACGGTCTTGAGGGCCTGGGCTGGGAGCGTCCCAACGCGCATGGCTCTATGTTTGTGTGGGCCAAGCTTCCCGGTGGTCGCACCGATTCCATGGCGTTTTGTGAGGAGCTTATGGAGAAGGCCGGCGTTGTGGTGACGCCGGGCGCGAGCTTTGGCCCTTCGGGCGAGGGGCACGTGCGTATGGCACTGGTCCTGCCGCCCGATCAGATCGCTTTAGCTGTCGAGGCCATTCGCGAGGCGGGCCTGTATTAGAAACCTATTTCGACTCGTCAATAGCTCGAAACCGATTTCGTGCAGTTATTTTACGAATACTGCAAACAATTTCGGTAAACGGTCGATTTTTAGCTGCGAATAGGAGCATAATCAAAGTCCCGATTGGATGTATTGGGATTACGGCAAGCCGCTCGGGTCGTTCCCGGGCGGCTTGTTTGTGGAGAGAGATGGGAGTTTCTAATGGTTAACGAGAAGAAGGTCGCTATTGTCGGCTGCGGTTTCGTCGGTTCGTCTTCGGCGTTCGCACTGATGCAGAGTGGTCTGTTCTCCGAGATGGTCCTCATCGACGTGGACAAGAACCGTGCCGAGGGTGAGGCCCTGGATATCGCGCATGGCATGACGTTTGCCGAGCCGATGAAGATCTACGCCGGCGATTATTCCGATGTCGCCGACGCCGCTATGATCGTCGTCACCGCTGGCGCTGCCCAGAAGCCCGGTGAGACCCGCCTGGACCTGGTCAACAAGAACGTCAACATTTTTAAGTCCATTATCCCCGAGATTAAGAAGTCCGGCTTCGACGGCATTCTGCTAATCGTTTCCAACCCGGTCGACGTTCTGACCTACGCCGCCATCAAGATGTCCGGCCTGCCCGAGGGTCACGTCATCGGCTCCGGCACCGTGCTCGACACCGGCCGTCTGCAGCAGATGCTCGGCGCTCACGTCGAGGTCGATCCGCGCGACGTTCAGGCCTACGTCATGGGTGAGCACGGTGACTCCGAGTTTGTCGCTTGGTCCAGCGCTCAGGTTGCCGGCGTTCCGCTGAACACCTTCTGCGAGCTTCACGGCCATCTGGAGCATGAGGCTGCCGAGAAGCGCATCGCCGAGGACGTCAAGAACTCCGCCTACACCATCATCGAGAAGAAGCACGCCACCTACTATGGCGTCGCCATGGCCGTCAAGCGCATCTGCACCGCCGTTATGCGCGATGAGCAGACCGTTTTGCCTGTCTCCTCGCTCATGGTGGGCGAGTATGGCCTGTCCGATCTTGCCATCTCCATGCCGACCGTCGTTGGCCGCGACGGCGTTGTCTGCCGCGTCCCCGTGCCGCTGAACGACGACGAGCAGCATGAGCTCACCGTCTCCGCCAAGGCCCTCAAGGACATCATCGACAGCGTCGATTTCTCCTGCTAAATCAAGCTCGCTAGAGCGAAAAGCTACAATGAAGGCGTCCGGGTCCACACGGCCCGGGCGCCTTTTGGTGCAAAGTAACCTGACCCCAATGCACCATCCCAATACACCATAGTTGATGGGAGGGCCATGTCGGATTCGCCTAATTTTTTGACCTATGCCCAGACGGCGTTTGATCCGTTTGAGGAGCGGCCGTTCTGCGCGGTGGACAGCCTGGTCTTTGCGTGGTTGTCCTATTTGCGTTTGCCGGGTGATATGGCGGAGCTGACGAACTGGCAGGGCCTAGACGTACGCGAGCTGCTGCGTGCCGAGTGCTACCGGGACATGATTGACGACTTGTGGGATCCAGAGGGGAGCAGGGCCTTGTTGGAGGCCGTGGCAGCAAATCCCAGATACCGCGGCGTGCACGTTTGCGGCTATCGTGCCGTGAGCGATGTGGTGGCGACGGAGCAGTTTGCAGCCATGGCGTTCCGGTTTCCGGCGGGGTTTAGCTATCTTTCCTTCCGGGGGACCGACAGCACGATTGTGGGCTGGAAAGAGGACTTTAACATGGCGTTCCGGTGTCCTGTGCCGGCCCAGGAATCCGCGGCGCGTTATGTGGACGAGGCGGCGGATGCGATCGACGGGCCGCTTTTGTGCGGAGGTCATTCCAAGGGTGGAAACCTTGCGGTGTACGGTGCGGCGATGTGCTCCGATGTCGCCCGTGAGCGAATCGAACGGGCGTATTCCCATGATGGTCCAGGGTTCGTCGAGGAGTTTCTTAACGGCAACGCCTTTGCCGATCTTTCCGGTCGAATCGACAAGACGCTACCTCGGTCGTCGATCTTTGGCATGATGTTCGAGACACAAGAGGACTATGCCATCATTGAGAGCACCGAGTTCAGCCTGCTGCAGCACAATCCCTTTAGCTGGGTGGTTGATGGTTGCGACTTCGTATACTGTGAGCGCCTGTCCGCCGGTGCTCGATACGTTGATGGCTCCATTCGCGAGATGCTGCTTACAGTGTCGCCTAGCGAGCGCGAGCGTTTTGTAGATGCGTTGTTCTCCGTGTTTGAGGCTACGGACGCCGAACGGTTTGCGGATATCGCAGGAAATCTGCGTGAGAGTCTGCCTGTGATGCTCCAGGCTGCGCAAGGCTTTGACAAAGATACGCGACGCTTTATCTCGCAGACCATCGTGGCGATCCTTAAATGCGCACTGTTGCCCAAACGACCCCAGATCGACGTGCCCGCTGCCGGCAAGAGTTTGGCAGAACAGCTCGAGGCTTGGCAGTCCGAGCTCCTGCGCTAGCCATTGATACAAAGCAACCTGTCCCCGATGCGCCAATCTTCGATGCGCCTGGGGCGGGCTCGACCGCTATACTGGTTCGTGCCGAAATCGATCTAGAACGGAATGCCGTATATGAAAATCAATCACGCGATTCTGCATATCCTGGACTTTGACTCTGCCGTCAACGTCATGAGCCAGCGAGAGCTCGATATCGAGAGCCGTACCGTGCGCAACTTCGTGACCACGCATCTGCGCCGCGCACGCACCTCGGCCGACAATAAACGCGCCACGTTTGCCGGGAACTCCGCATTCGGCGGCGAGCTCAAGGGCTATTTCTTTGGTGAGCGTGAGTTCGTGGACCTGTCTCAGCAGATTGCGGAGTTCATCTCTTCCGAACTTACCAAGGCCGAGAAAGCCGAGTCCACTGACGTGCTTGTGGCGGACTTTGATGACGATGAGGATGCCCGCTGGTTTGCCGTGATGCTGCTGGGCTCCAAGCAGGCTTTTATGCACGAGGTGGGTCGCGAAGAGGGCGAGGTGCGCAACGACATTGCGCGCCACTACGCCATTCTGCCGAATCCCTCGCAAAAGGTGCCGAGCTATGCAATCGTGCGTGCAAGCACCATGGAGATCGGCTATGTGGACAAGAAACGCAAGATCGCCGGCGAGGACCGTATGCTTATCCCCGATGGCCTGCTGCAGTGCGACACGGGCGTATCGGGCAAGGAGGTCATCGACACCGTGACGCGTGTGGTCGAGGAAGTCGCCGAGGAACACGGTGCCAATACGGCCGTAGCGCTCGCCAAGGTTAAGGCTGCTGTTGCCGAGAAGGTCGAGGATGACGAGGAGCTGCCGCCTTGGGATATCGTCGACGAGGTCTTTGAGGACGAGCCGGTCATCAAGGAGAGCGTGCGCGCGGCACTGACCGAGGAGAAGGTGCCTGAGCGTGTGCCCGTGGAGCGCAAGCAGGTCGAACGCGCGGCGGTGCGCAATCATAAGATCCGTACCGACACGGGTATCGAGATCAGCTTCCCGGCCGAGATGGGTTCCAACTCCGAGTACATTGAGTTCGTCAATGAGCCTAACGGCCTCATCTCCATCGAGCTCAAAAATATCGGTAGCATCGAGAATCGATAAGTTGCGTTGCGCCTACAGCGAGAAAGCAAAGGCCGAGGCCCTTCGGGACTTCGGCCTTTTTTGTTTTCGGCTTGGTTGCTGACATTGCGCCGCAGGTTGGGCATACGTCAGCGAAAATGCCCCTAGGCGAGCAAGGTGACGCGAAAGAGGAGGGAAGCGTACTTCGGTACACGACCGACGATTGAACGTCAGATTGTCGCTTAGGGGCATTTGCAGCGTCGAGCCGTTATGCGGTTTGGTAAAACCGCGTAACTTCTACAGCTGGCGCAGACCTTCCTCGAGACCGGTCTTGCTGTTGGTCTTCTCGTCGCGCATCTTGATGACGCGGGCGGGGACACCGGCCACGACGGCACCGGCGGGGACGTCCTCGACGCACACGGCGCCGGCGGCAACAACAGCGCCCCTGCCCACGCGCACGCCCTCCAGGACCACGGCGTTGGCGCCAATCATAACGTCGTCCTCGATGATGACGGGCGTGGCGCTGGCGGGCTCCACGACGCCTGCCAGCACGGTGCCGGCGCCGATGTGGCAGTTCTTGCCCACGGTGGCGCGGCCGCCCAGCACGGCGCCCATATCGATCATGGAGCCTTCGCCAATGACGGAGCCGATGTTGATGATGGCACCCATCATGATGACGGCGCGATCGCCGATCTCGACGCGGTCACGGATAATCGCGCCCGGCTCAATGCGGGCGTTGATGCCCTTAAGGTCGAGCATGGGGACGGCGGAGTTGCGGCAGTCATTCTCGACGTCGTAGTAATCGATGGAATCGGCATTGGCGTCCAGGATGGCCTTGAGTTCCTCCCAGTCGCCAAAGACGGTCTTGCCGCGACGACCACCGTAGACGTGCGCATCGCCCCACTGGACCTTCATGCCGGGCTTTTCGCGCACGTACAGCTTGACAGGTGTCTTTTTGGGCGCGGTGGCGATGTAGTTGATAATCTCCTGGGCATCCATCTCGGCTGCGTTGCTCATTTGCTATCTCTCCTTTGGGTGGATTCGGTTGATACCTGGTTAGGCAAACATGACCTGGTCGAACGTATAGAAGCCGGGTTCGCGGGTGACGAGCTTCTGGGCGGCGGCCAGGGCGCCGTTGACGAAGATCTGACGGCTCGTGGCGCGGTGGGTGAGCGTGACCTCCTCGTCCTGGCCAAAGAAACTCACTTCGTGGACGCCGGCGACAGCGCCACCGCGCAGCGAGTGCATGCCGATCTCCTTGGGATCGCGCGCGCCGCACATGCCCTCGCGTCCGTAGACGGGGTGGTAGCCTGTCTCGGGCTCGGCCTCGACTACGGCGTCGAGCAGCAGCTTGGCGGTACCGCTGGGGGCGTCGACCTTTTGGTTATGGTGCGTCTCGACGATTTCGCAGTCAAAGCCGGGCAACTCGCGCGTGGCCTGGGCCACTAGATGACGCAGGGCTGCGATGCCGATGGAGTAATTGCCCGAGTGCATAACGCGGGTGTTCTGGCCCAGCTCACGCAGACGGTCCATCTGCTCGGGGGTGTAGCCTGTGGTGCCCGAGACCAACGCCGCGCCCGTGCGCTCGACATAGGCGACGACGGCATCGAAGGTCACGACGTTCGAGAAGTCGATAATCACATCGGCGACCGGTGCGTTCTCGAGCTCGCTCAAATCGAAGCCAATCTGGGCCACGATATCAAAAACGGGTTGACCGGCGGCGTCGACAACGCCCTCGGCGGTAGTGCGGATGAGCGAGCCCATGCGGCCCGTTCCCATAATGACGGTCTTAATCAAGCAGACCAGCTCCCTTCAGGGCATCGGTAAGTGCAGAGCGCGTGTCGTCTGCCATGGGGCACAGCGGCATGCGGTAGTTTGCCTCGATCATACCCATTTGAGCGAGCGCCTCTTTGACGGGGATGGGGTTGACCTCACTAAAGAGGGCATTGATGAGCGGCTGGCCGGCAATCTGTATATCGCGGGCGCGCGCTACGTCGCCGTCCAGATAAGCGCGGCACATGTCATGTACGAGCTGCGGCTGCACATCGGCCCACACGCTGATGGTGCCCGAAGCACCCAGGCTCATGAGCGGTACGGTAAGCGCGTCCTCGCCCGAGTACATGCGGAAGTCGTCTGACAGCAGGTGGGCGATCTTGGCCGCGTAGGCGACGTTGCCCGAGGCCTCCTTAATACCCATGATGTTGGCGTGCGCGGCCAGGCGCTCTACGTTGCGCTCGCTGATACCGCAGCCGCAGCGGCCGGGGATGTTGTACAGGATGCAGGGGATGTCCACGGCATCGGCGACGGTCTTAAAGTGCTGATAGATACCCTCTTCATTGGACTTGTTGTAGTAGGGGGTGATGAGCAGCAGACCGTCGGCGCCCAGGCCCTGATAGGTGAGCGACTTGGTGAGCATGGTCTGCGTGGAGTTGGAGCCCGAGCCGGCAATAACGGGGACGCGTCCTGCAACATGCTTGACCACAGCGGCGACGACGGAGTTGTCCTCGTCATCGGTCATCGTGGCACTCTCACCGGTGGTGCCCAGGGTGAGGATGGCGTCAGTGCCGTTTTGCAGGTGGAAATCGATAAGGCGCTCAAGCGCGTCAAAGTCGACACTGCCGTCCTTTTTAAACGGCGTGACAAGGGCGACGATTGAGCCCTCGAGATTGCGGATATCCATGTTCTTCTCCTTCGCTTCCGCGATCTGGACGCGTTTGTTCCATTGGGCGGCGACTGCTAGGCGCTCGTCCTGAGCGCGACGGCGGGCGCTTTCGGCGCGCGATTTGGCCAGCAGCTCGCGGCCGCACGGCAGCACGTCGAGCGTGGCAAAGTAATCGCCCGGGCGCTCGGCGCGGCGAATGAGGTCTGCCGAGCCATCGGGGCGCAGCAGGACCTCGGCGGAGCGCAGGCGGCCGTTGTAGTTGTAGCCCATAGAGTGGCCATGCGCGCCGGTGTCGTGAATCACGAGCAGGTCGCCCATGTCGATATGCGGAAGCTCGCGGTCGATGGCGAACTTGTCATTGTTCTCGCACAGATTGCCCGTGATGTCGTAGGTGTCCGTGACGGGCGCTGTGGTCTTGTCGTCGCCACCCGGCTGGCCCATCACCGTAATGTGGTGGTAGGCGCCATACATGGCAGGACGAATCAGATCGACGGCGCTTGCGTCCACGCCGATATAGTCCTTGTAGATCTGCTTCTCGTGGATGGCCTTGGTGACCAGGCAGCCGTAGGGGCCCATCATAAAGCGACCCATCTCGGTGCAGATCGCCACATCGCCCATGCCGGCGGGGACCAGAATCTCGTCGTAGGCTGCGTGTACGCCCTCACCGATGGCGTGAATGTCGTTGGCCTGCTGCTCGGGCAGGTAGGGGATACCCACACCGCCGGACAGATTGATAAAGGCGACATGTGCGCCGGTCTCGCGCTCCAGGAGCACGGCAAGTTTAAAGAGGATGCGTGCGAGCTTGGGATAGTAGTCGTTAGTGACGGTGTTGCTGGCAAGGAAGGCATGGATGCCAAAATTCTCGGCGCCCTTGGCCTTGAGCATGCGGAAGGCCTCAAAGAGCTGCTCGGTGGTCATGCCATATTTGGAGTCGCCCGGGTTATCCATGATGCCGTTGGAGAGTTGGAACAGGCCGCCTGGATTAAAGCGGCAGCTGACCGTTTTGGGGATGGGCCCCGCAACACGCTCAAAGAACTCGATGTGGCTGATGTCGTCAAAGTTGACGATGGCACCCAGCTTGTTGGCGAGCTCAAAGTCGGCAGCCGGCGTGTCGTTGGAAGAGAACATGATGTCGTGTCCCATGATGCCCAGCGAGCGGGCGATCATGAGCTCGGTATAGCTCGAGCAATCGCAGCCGCAGCCGTATTCGTTGAGAATGGAGATGAGCGCCGGGTTGGGGTTGGCCTTGACGGCAAAGTATTCCTTAAAGCCCGGGTTCCATGCAAAGGCGTCGCGCACTTCTTGCATGTTGCGGCGGATGCCCGCCTCGTCGTATAGATGAAACGGCGTGGGGAACTGCTCGACGATATGCTCGAGTGTCTCCTTGTCCACAAACGGCTGCTTGGCCGCATATGCCTCGTTGGGGGTCAATGCCATGTCCCGTAAACCTCGCTATCCAGACGGCGCCATCTGCGCATCGAATCCGCATAGCGTGGACCCCATGTCCGGATAGCGCTCCCGCATTGCTGCAGACAGTCCTGTGGGTGTTTCCCACAGGCCCACCAGGTTGTTCGTGCCCGAAAAACCCAGTTCGGCGGGTTTCGCCTCCCCACGGGGTCAAAGCCTGCCGGCTCGCCCGCGGCTCTTCGTGCCCGCGCCTCTATCAAGTGGTAAAGACCCTATCACGTTGCACTTTACCAAACAAGAGTATTCGTATATAACGTTTAAAAAATGCAGGGATATGTTAGAAACAAGGGCGTCACAATTCTGCATCACAATATTGTGCGAATGGATATGCCCCATGGAAGGATCCTTTATGACCGAGCTCCAAGAACTTCGTCGCTATCGTCGCGACCTGCATCGCATTCCGGAGCTCGATTTCGATCTTCCGCAAACCATTGCCTATATCGAGGGCGTGTTGGCACCGCTCGCTTGCGAGGTGACCCATCCGTGCCCCAGCTGCGTCTGCGCTTTCTTCGACGCCGGCGTTGGTGCCGCGCATGCCACAGCGATTCGCGCCGATATGGATGCGCTGCCCATCGCGGAGGCGACGGGAGCGGCCTTTGCCTCGACCCATCCCGGCAAGATGCACGCTTGCGGACATGACGGACACATGGCCATGGCACTTGCCGCCGCGACGTATGTCGACCGTACGATTCGCGAGCAGCCGGGCGCCATTAGGCGCAACGTTCTCTTTGTGTTCCAGCCGGCCGAGGAAACGACCGGTGGTGCCAAGACGGTATGCGAGAGCGGTGTGTTCGAGCGCTATGGGGCTGACCGCATTTTTGGCTTCCATGTGTGGCCCGATCTGCCTGCCGGCACGTTGGCGAGTTGTTCCGGTCCGCTGCTGGCGCGTTCGAGTGAGACACACATTCATATTCACGGGACGAGCATCCATATCGCTAAGACTTATGGTGTGCCGGTTGAGGAGTCGCACGATGCCGCGTTGGCGGCGGCGAAGTTTTTGGTTGCCGAGCGCGAACTGATGGACGAGCTGGGCACCGACGAGCCCTGTATCGGCAAGTTTGGTCTGCTGCAGGCCGGTACCGTCTGCAATGCGGTGGCGGGGGAGGCCCATGTTGCTGGTAGCTTGCGCGTGTTTACAGACGCTATGTTCGACCGTGCGCGCGAGGGCGTGCGCCGTGTGCTCGACGAAGCGTGCACCGCAACGGGCTGCACGTATGATCTCGACTTCGCCGAGGGCTATCCACCGGTCGATAACGACCCCGAGTTGTTTGCCTGCATTGCGCCTGCCTTGTCCGAGCTGCAACTTGTGGACGAGCCGCTGTTAATTGCCGAGGACTTTGCTTTCTATCAGCGCCATCTGCCGGGCGTGTTCTTCTTGCTGGGCACGGGCGTGCCAGAAGGACAAGAAAACCCGATCGACGCTGATGACTGCCCAGCCTATGCGATGAGCGCTCTGCATACCGATACCATGCTCTTTGACGAGGAGATTCTTCTCAAAGGCCTCGATGTCTACAAACGATTGCTTGTGATGGAGTGACGATGAGGCGATGCCGACAGTCTGCCGTTTATAGTCCCGGTGGGTGTGGCTGCGGCTTGCTGCTGCTTCCGGTTATTGCTGTGAGCATTGGCGTGATGTTTGCGCTTGCCGGGTTGGCAGCAGCGGCACTCGTGTTGCTGATTGTGGCCATTGGCGTGACGATTTGGCTTTGCCGTAATCGCGAGCAACGCCGTGCCGACGGTAAAACCAATGTCGGCTGGGTCGTCTTCCTGATTATTGCGTACTTGCTGAGTGTCAGCTACCTGGTGTTCTTTGTCCTGTTGATGATCAGTGCCTTTACCGGGGAATCCGTCACGGTGGGTTGATGCGCTGCCAGCAGACGGTTGCGCAAAGTGCGTTTGCTCAACGTTTGGATAACTGCATTGGCCGTTTACCGCAGCCTTGGCTCTCAGCTAATGAATTCAAGTTCAATCCTTCCTACGATGTGCTGTGTGCCGGCACGGTAGCCGGATCGTAGGAAGGATGAATAATGGCAAAAGAGGGAAAGAAGCCGATCGGCAAGATTGTCCTAGGCATCATCGTGGTGCTGGTTATTGTCGGTGCCGTGGGCTCTATGGGCGACAACTCAACCGATTCGTCTGCGAGCGATTCGGCAAAACCTGCCGAGACGACACAGCAGGCTGAGGAGCGAAAAGAACCGCAAGAACCGTATACCATTGCTGACGAGGCTGAAGACACTTCCAATCAGTTTACCTATAAGATCACGGGCACGCTGACCAATAACACGGACAAGGAAAAGAGCTACATTCAGATTGAATATGTTCTGTACGATGCCGATGGCAACCAGGTTGGAACGGCTCTTGCAAACACCAATCATCTGAAGGCGGGCGGCTCCTGGAAGTTCGAGGCGCTGGGTACGGTGTCTCCCGACCAGGTTGCTAGCTGGGAGCGTTCGGACGTAAGCGGTTTCTAGCATGTTGCATGCACTGGGGGAGGTGAAGTCGTATGCCCGATAAAAAGCTGACCGAGGAGTTGCTCAATGAGCTTCTCGACGCGCCAAACATCGATGGCTATATCAAAGAACACGACTTTGCCGCCCCGTCGCTTTCGGACTACCTGAAGCAGCTGCTGCAGGAAAAGGGCTTGGAGCGCTCGCGCGTGGTTCGTATGGCCGATCTCAATGAGACCTTTGGGTATCAGATCTTTACCGGTGCGCGGCATCCGAGCCGCAATAAGGTGCTGCAGATTGCCTTTGCGATGGCGCTGACGCTCAAAGAGACCAACCGTGCGCTGACGGCTGCCGGGGTAAGCGTCCTTAACTGCAAGGACCGTCGCGATGCGATTATCATCTTTTGTATCGATCGCGGGTGCAGCCTCCAAAAGGTCAACGAGGAGCTGTATCGCTTTGGCGAGGAGACGGTGAGTTAGCGGTTGATATCTGAGCTGGCGGAGCTGCCGAACAACGACGCAAACGAACGGGGCGCGGATGCCATGGGGTGTCTGCGCCCTGCGCTATGATGGAGGCTATGGATACTCAGACCCCAACATATTCCGATGACGAGCTGACCGCAGCGCTTGTCGAGCACCTGGCGTCGCTCGATCGCGACGACAGCTATCGCGTGGAGCGTGTACTTAAGCGCTCGTCCGTTGAAACAACCGAGCTCGTGTACTTTGAAGGAACCGGCGGTGGTTCGCTCGGCCCCTTTGTCCGTAAACGCATCGATGCTTCGGCTCAAATCGGAGGGGCATACGAGCGTCTATTTGCCGCTCAGCGGGCAGGCAGGCGTTTTGAGCACCTGCCCAGAATCGTCGATTGTCGTCGTGTGGGCGACGAGCTCAACGTGGTTATGGAATACATCGAAGGGGAGACGCTCGGGGCGCTGGTGGACCGTCTGGGAGCCACCCCCGATTATGCGCGTGAATTGTATCCTGTCCTTTGCGACGCCGTGGGCGAGCTCCATGCCGGTTTTGCAATGGCGGGGGAGACGTCGGCGCCGGTGATCCATCGTGACCTCAAGCCGTCGAATATCATCGTGACAGGTGCCAACTATACGCCTGATGACGGCCTGACGTTTTCATCGCTGGTGATTATCGACCTGGGGATCGCGCGCGTATGGCACGATGGCGCCGATGCCGACACCGTCAAGTTTGGGACACGGCCCTATGCGCCGCCCGAGCAGTATGGGTTTGGGCAGACGAGTGTGCGCAGCGACGTCTACGCACTTGGGGCCCTGTTGCTCTTTTGCTTGACGGGAGTCGACCCTAAACCAGGGCTCGACATGCGCGAGCAATGTGAGGCATGCGGCATTCCCACTCCACTTGCCGATGTCGTCTGCATGTCGATGGCGCTCGACCCGGCCAAGCGTTTTGCGAGCGCGGAAGCGTTGGGACGGGCGACGCGCGCGGCATACGATCTAAGTCGCCCCGTGCGGCCTCCTGCGCCTGTGCTTGTCCGTACTCCGGCCTCGGAGACGGTGTTGACGCCCCAAGGGCTCCAGAACCCCACAGGGCTTCCTAGGCCTGCCGCCTCCACTGCATGCGGTCTGTTCTCTCGCGTTCCGGAGTCTCTGGGGCGCATTTGGAATACGCTCGTCTTCTTCTCGCTGCTTGTGTTCTTTGCCGGAAGTCACTTTGCCGTCTTTCACCCCACGGGAGCAAACCAAAGCTACCCGACGTGGCTTCTCATAATCGAGTATTTTTTCTTTGTCGATGGCCTTATGGTGCTTATGCATTTTGCGCTGTTCGACAAGCGTCGTCTTCGTCGGCGATTCGCACTGCTCGACAGCTATCGCGGCAAGAAACTCGCGAAACTCTGGCTCAAGGCATTGGGTGTGCTGCTCCTATGCATGATCGTCATAGTCGCGGTTGCCAATGCGACCGGCGTCGTCGATACCTCCGCTACCTAAAAGAAAAGGGCCCCATTGGGGCCCTTTGCAGTTGCACTTAGATGCGGTTCATCTGAGCGGCGACTTTGTTGTACCAGTCCTGCCACGTGGGCGGGCAGTACTTTTTGGCTGCTGCCGGGGTAAGGGTGGAGCCGTAGTTGGCGCCCAGATAGGCAACGTGAGCGGAGATGCCCTCGCTCCAGCTGCCAAAGCTGCGCCAACCGCCGCCACGGGCACTCCAGCCCCAGGCGTTGTAAGAATTGGCGCAATAAGCGCCCTTGGTGCTCTCGATGCAGGCGATGGCGGGGGACCAACGGGGGTCGACACCGGTATTCCAAGCGGCGACGGCAAAGTTATAGCCCTGGCCTGCCATGGGGGAGCCGGCGAGATAATTGTCGATGCGGCCTGTCCACTCATTAATGAACGAATCGTAATCGGAGCTACCGGTATTGGCGTTGTTCACCGTGGTGTCGATGGTGGTGTTGGTGTTGGTGGCCTGGCTGCTGGAATTGCTGCCGCTTACGCCCTCGCCCGAGAGCTTTTCGGCGGCAGCGGCCTTATCGGCCTCAAGCTTGGCAAGCTCGGCGGCATTTTCCTGCTCGGCTTTTGCCTGTGCCTCGCTGCGGAGCTGCTGGGCCTGCGCCAGCGCATCCTCGGCGTTTTTCTGCTCTGCCTCAAGTTGAGACTTGGCCTGCTGGAGCTCGGCCTTGTTCTGCTCGAGTTCGGTTTGCATATTATTGAGCTCTTCGATCTCGTCGACGCTCGAGCTCGTGATCTGGTTGGTGTATTTGCAGGTCGTGATGAACTCACCCAGGCTCTGCGCGTTGACCAGGAAGCTCACGATGGGATTGGTGCCCTTCTGATACTTGTACAGATCGCGCATGGCGGAGCTTGCCTTGGCCTGCTGCTCGGGAAGCTTGGCCTCGATTTCCTCGATGCTTGCCTCATTGGAGTCAATCTGCTTTTGCAGGTCATCGAGTTTGGTGCGTGCGTCGTTGTAGGCGCTCGTGGCGGCTTCGATCTTCTGCTGGGCTGCGGAAAGCTGGTGCTGCGTTGCCTGCGAGGCGGCATACGCCGCAACGGGGGAGAGCATCGGCGTGGCCGTCAGCGCAACGGCGAGCGCGGCGCTCGTGATGATACGAGCCGGCTTCGACGCAATGAGCGCTGCGGTGCGATGATTCGAATGCTGCATCCAGTCCCTCTGCAATCAATCGTAGGTTATGGTTCGAACGGTATTCTACTACTGCTTTCGACCTCAACTTGAACCTTAAAGGTTCCAAAGGGTCAAGTTGAACTTGAGGCTTTGGCTTTGACCTGCAGTTATGATGAATTGTTGAGAAACCATAGAGTTCAACTTTAACGTTACAGAGCCCTGTTTGAGAGGGGTTTTGGGCTGTAAAAGCCATCTCAACGTGGGGTTTTATAACTACAGCGTGCCCTTCTGGCGAGCCTGCTCAATCTCTTCGAGGGCCTCGGCGGGGGTGAACGAACAGGTGCTGTCGCCGAGCTTGACTACCTGGATATCGTCGCCGGTATGGACCTCTCCGCCCTTTAGTACCACGCCGAAAACGCCCTCGTGGGGAAAGATGCAGTCGCCGGCGAGATAGTAGATGGCGCAGCGTGTGTGGCAGACCTTGCCGATTTGGCTGATTTCGACAAGCACCTCGCTGCCAAGCTTGAGCTGCGTGCCCAAGGGGAGCGAGAGCAGGTTGATGCCCCGGGTTGTGAAGTTCTCTCCAAAGTCACCCTTGCGCACATCGAGTCCGCGGGCCTGCGCCGTCTGGATGGACTCTGCGGCCAAAAAGGAAACCTGACGGTGCCAATGCCCGGCGTGTGCGTCGGAGGCGAGGCCAAATTGCTCTATAACGGTGTCGTGTCCATCGGCGACGGGCGACTTGCGCGTGCCCTTGTGTGCCGACGTGTTGATCGAGACGATGCGGGCGGGTCCGTTGTAGGCGTCGTTTGCCGTGCACAGGGGAGCGGTCGCTTTCGCACGTTCCGCCAGCTCGCGCCTCGCGGCATTGAGGATGGGATTATCGGTCGGATGGTCTTGGGGCACGTGTGCGCCTTTCGCTCGAAGATGTCAATACGCTGAATCCTACAACAACGGTAGGTTCATTGCCCATTGTCATACAACGGTGGGCGCCGTCTTCGTGCTGGACGATTACGTCGATTGCCATAGATACGGTGGAGCTTTGGGCGCCGGCGGCTTGGCACGCTAAAATAAATCAGTTGCGCAAAGACCGCCCGTTGTGTGGGCAGTTCATGATAGGAAGTTTCCATGGCATTGCAATTTACAGAGCGCGAGTTCATTCCCGTGCTGCTTGGTGGCGACATCAACGCCTATTCGGTGGCGCGCGCCTTCTACGAGGAGTACCAGGTCAAGAGTCTGGTCTTTGGCAAGTATCAGACGGGTCCCGCGTACCGCAGCCAGATTATCGACTACACGCCCAACGTGGATATCGACACCATGCCCGTGATGCTCAAAACCGTCAACGGCATTGCCCAATCGCATGCCGACAAGACTATTGTCCTTGTGGGCTGTGGCGACAACTATGTCGCTCTCGTGGCTCAAGCCAAGGATGCTCATGAGCTGGCGGATAACATCGTCGCTCCCTACGCGCCCTACAGCATGCTCGAGCAGTGCCAGAAGAAGGAGATCTTCTACGAGCTGTGCGAGAAGCATGGCGTGCCCTATCCGCACACGTTTACCTTTACCAAGGCGATGCTCAATGTCCAGGGTGAGGCGCCTGCCGAAGTGCTCGACCAGATCGATTTTCCTTACCCGATGATTCTGAAGCCTTCTGACGGCATCATGTGGTGGCAGCATGAGTTCGAGGGCCAGAAGAAGGCCTATGAGATTGCCGACCGCGCCGAGCTGGAACAGGTCATTCGCGATTCGTATGCCAGCGGCTACACCGACGACCTGATCTTGCAGGATCGCGTGCCCGGCAACGACGAGTACATGCGCGTGCTCACCAGCTATTCCGACCGCAACGGTAAGGTCCGCATGATGTGCCTGGGCCATGTGCTGCTCGAGGAGCATCAGCCCCACGGTGTCGGCAACCATGCCTGTATCATTACCGAGCCCAACGACGAGCTCATGGGCGGCGTGCGCAAGTTGCTCGAGGACCTTCACTTTGTGGGCTATTCCAACTTTGACGTAAAGTACGACGAGCGCGATGGCTCGTTTAAGTTCTTCGATTTCAACACGCGCCAGGGCCGCAGCAACTACTACGTTACCAACAGCGGCTTTAACGTTGCCAAGTATGTGGTGGACGAGTATGTGTTCAACCGTCCGTTTGAGCCGGAGTTTGTGACGGCTCAGGACGAGGCCCTGTGGATGGTCGTCCCCATGGGCGTCGTCGACAAGTACGTCAAGGATCCCGAGCTGCGCGCTAAGGTGCATCGCCTGGACAAGGAAGGCAAGGGCGCCGACCCTTCGTTTATGAAGGGCGACTTTGTCTTTAACCGCTGGCTGCGCATGTGGCACACCAAGCTGCGCCACTTTAAGCTGTTCAAGACGTATTACAAGTAGATGAGCGCGGCGCCCGTCCGGTTTGCATCGGGCGGGCGCGGGTATGATACGCGCAATTGCGCAAGCGTCACCAAGGAGGCGGCGATGGAAAAGCTGGGAGTTATCGGCGGCATGGGCGCCGAGGCCACGTCGTATTACTACGACCAGGTGGTGCGTCATACGGCTGCTGCCTGCGATCAGGAACATATCGACATGGTGGTACTCTCCAAGTCGACCATGCCCGACCGCACGCTGGCCATTAAGACCGGCGAGCATGCCAAACTGCTGGCGACCATGAAAGAGTGCGCCCAGGCACTCGAGTCGCTGGGCTGTGCACACATTGCCATTCCCTGCAACACGTCACACTACTTCTATGACCAGATCCAGTCGTTTACGAAGGTGCCGATTATCCACATGCCGCGTGAGTCGGTGCGCTATGCTCTGGCCGGCGCGGTGATGGGGGAGTGCGAGTTCGACCCCAACCTGAGTATGCCGGCCGAGCCGGTGCGCAAGATCGGCATCATGGGCACCGATGGCACCGTGGGCGCGGGCGTCTACGGCCGCGAATGTAAGGCTGCGGGTGTTGAGGTCGTCTATCCCAGCGAGAAACGTCAGAACGATGTGATGTCGCTTATCTACGATGATGTGAAGGCCGGACGTGAGCCCGATATGGATAAGTTCGACCGCGTGATGTGGGAGTTCGCCCGTAGCGGCTGCGACCGCGTCATTCTGGCCTGCACCGAGCTATCGGTGCTACAGAAGTACCGAGAGATGCCCGAGATCACCCTCGACGCCATGGATGTCCTGGTGCGCGAATCCATCATCCGCAGCGGCGCCCCCTACCGCCTCTAGCTTCCGACCCGCTAAAAAAGGGACAGGTTAATTTTGGTAGGTTTTATCTGGTGAAACAGTAAAGGCCTCGACTCGTTTGGTGCGAGCCGAGGCCTTTTGCGTTGGGCGGTTGCTGTCGGTGGTGAACTAGAACAGAAAGCCGATGGCGATGAGGGCGATGCTGACGATGAGCACGGCGATGTCTAGGCCCTTGATGGGGTAGCGCTTGTACGAGCTGGCGCGCGTACGCAGATAGAAGCCGCGCTGTTCTGCCGCCAAGGCTGTGGCATCGGTCTTGCCCACGCTCGAGATGAGCAGCGGCACGCACAGTGGCAGCATGAGCTTAAGCTTCTTGATGGGGTTCTTGGTGTCGTACTCGACGCCGCGTGCGGTCTGCGCTTCCATGATGGCGTTCATCTCCTGACCAAACACCGGCACAAAGCGCAGCGCCGTGGTAAAGGTGAAGGCATAGCGATACGGCACGTGCAGCACCTCGACGCAGGCGTTGGCAAGGTCGTTGAGCTTGGTCACCATGAGCATGAGGATGAGTGGTAACGCCACACCCAGCAGGCGCAGGCAGGCCTTCGATCCTGTGATGAGGCCTGTGTCGGTGATAAAGCCCCACACCACGTTGCCATCGCGCACAAAGGCCAGCTGGAGCACCAGCATGATAAGCGCGAGCGGAATCAGCAACTTGAGCAGCGAGAGCAGACGGTCGACGACGCCGGCATAGGCACCCAGCGCAAGGGTGAGTGCCAAAAAGCCCAACAGCGCCACGTAAGTGTCGGACAAGAAGATGCCGACGATGATGGCGGCGGCGAGGCCCAGTTTGACGACGGGATTCAGGCGATGCAGCAGCGTATCGCCCGGCATGTAGTCGATGACGTTAACCACGGTGGACCATCTCCTTGGTAATTCGAACGACATCGGTGACCTCGCTCACTTGCGCAAAAGCGGGAGAGACGGAAGATGCCAGACGGCGCGAGAGTTCAATAACCTGGGGAGGCTCCACGTAGGCACGCCGCATGAGATCGATGTTCGAGAATAGCTCGTGCGTGCGGCCGCGGTCGAGGATGCGACCGTCGGCCATTACCACAATGCGCTCGGCAAAATCCGAGACGACTTCCATATCGTGGCAGACCATGATAACGGCGCAACCACGCTCGGCCATGGTGCGCACCGTTTCCATGACGGTCATGCACTCGCGGTAATCAAGGCCACTCGTGGGCTCGTCGAGCACGACGATCTTGGGCTCAACTACTACGACGGAGGCAAGCGCCACCATTTGTCGCTGGCCGCGCGAAAGGGAGAACGGTGCCTCGTCGGCGGGCAGACCAAAGCGGTCGATGACCAGCTGGGCGCGACGCAGCGCCTCGGCGCGGTCCATGCCGCCCAGTTCCAAGCCAAAGGCGACCTCGTCGAGTACGGTGTCCTTGCAAATCTGGCGGTCGGGGTTTTGGAAGAGGGTCGCGACCTCGCGAGCGATGCGGCTCGTGGGAACGGCTGCGGTATCCAGTCCCGTGACGCGCACGCTGCCCGAGGCAGGCTTAAGCAGGCCTGTGAGCAGTTTGGTGAGTGTGGTCTTGCCGGCGCCGTTTTGGCCGACGATGCCCACGAGCTCGCCAGGATAGAGCGTCAGGCTAAGGTCGTGTACGGCGGCGCCGCCATTGGGGTAGGCAAACTCAACATGGTCGAAGGTGAGTACGGGTTCGGCGTCCTTGGCATGAGGACGCAACGACGGTGCATGCGGGGAACCGGCGGGTGCCTGGGCTCCGATGGCCGCGTGTGCTGGGTCGACGATGCCCGAAATCAGGCGCTCGGCCTCATCGACATCCAAGCAGGGGGTACCGCTTACCAGGCCATCGGCCTCGAGGCTATTGAAGATACGCGTGACGCGAGGGCAGTCGACGCCGATGGCACGGAGCTCGTCTGTATGCGCGAAGACCTCGTGTGGCTCGCCCTGCAGCGCAATTTCGCCATGGTTGAGCACGAGCACGCGGTTGCAGTACTCCGAGAGCAGAGCGACCTTTTGCTCAACGACGACGATGGTGATTCCAAGTACGCGGTTTGCCTCACGCAGCGTCTCGAAGACCAATGTGGAGCTGGCGGGGTCGAGTGCCGCGGTGGGCTCGTCGAGAACCAAGACGCGCGGACGCATGGCGAGGATGGCGGCGATGGCTACCTTTTGCTTCTGTCCGCCCGAGAGGGTTGCGATCTCGCGGTCGCGCAGGTCGCTGATGCCGACGGTCTCGAGCGTTTCGCTCACGCGCTGCTCGATCAGGTCGTGGGGAACGCCAAAGTTCTCGAGGCCAAAGAGCATCTCGTCCTCGACGACCGAGGCGACCATCTGCGTGTCGATATCCTGCAGCACGCTGCCGACGATCTGTGACACGTCGGTCAGCGAGACCTCGCAGGTGTCATGGCCGTCAACCATGACGGACCCAAAGAACGTGCCGGTGTAGTGGTGGGGCACGGCACCTGACAGACAGGCGGCAAGCGTGGACTTGCCGGCGCCCGAGGGCCCGATGATGCCGATGAAATCTCCCTTGTTCACGCTGAGCGAGATGTGGCTGAGCGCCTGCTCGGTCTGCGTGCCATAGGAGAACGAGACATCGTCGACGTTGATGATCGTTTCCATGGATACCTTTCATAGTCATTGGGTGTTCCTATAGTTTTGTCAACCGTCGGGGCTACTCCCGGTAGGGCACCCGGTCGCGCATCACGGCGTATATCGCCCTGAGCCGCTTCC
>CABUQV010000010.1 GCA_902493855.1 uncultured Collinsella sp. | reverse complement strand
TTATACGCCGGGGCTGGAACGCCGAAATCGACCGCGTGCGCGACGAGATACTCTTGCATCATCCTCAAATCGCGCTCGTAGACTTCCCGCAATATCGGGCGGAGGTGTTCAATCGCGGCGCGAACGAAGACCTCGCGCTTGCGACGCTGCCGTTGTGGGCCAACGTCCACCCCATGCTCAAAACCGTCCCTACCGATTGGGACTGTCTCGTGTCTTACGGGCTGCTTCATTCGCTGCAGCCCGCAGACCATGTGCGGGAGTTTCTCGATGCGGTGTCTGCCGTGCTCGAGGCAAAGCATCGATAGGCAATCGCGAGCAGATGCGCTTATGCCTACGGGAATAACGGGAACTGGCTTCTGAACTCGCGTTTTGATACCGTCGAGTACCGCCTGATGCTGTTTCGGCGTCGCCATAGAGCAAAGCCATCAGCGAAATAACGGGAATAACAGCCTCCGAACCTTCTGGTTCGGAGGCTTTCTTTTTGCATGTCTGCCTAAAACGACTCCTTGCCAAAGCCCCTTGAGTATCGGGCGGCACTATTGGGCGTGGGCGTTATCGTAGGTATCTTTGATCTCTTCCGGCAAATCGTCGGGAATCAGCGCCTTCACTCTATCCTCGTTGCCATCTTGGATCGCCTGCTCGTAGTACCAGCATTTGAACTTCAACATATCCAGCGCACGGTTCATGTTCGCGATCTCCGACTCCATGTGGGCCTTCCGCTCCTCGAACATGGCCTTGCGCTTGGGATATGTCGATGGGCCCTCCGCACACCATTCCATGAACAGCCGGATGTCCTTGATCTCCATCCCAGCCTTCTTTAAGCATTCGATGACCCGAAGCGCCTCGAGTTCCGCATCGCCGAATCGGCGAATGCCGGACGTCCGCTCCAATTCCGGAAACAATCCCTGCTTGTCGTAATAACGCAGCGTGGAAACGGGCAGACCGAACATCTCCGCCACCTGTCCGATTGTGTACATGGGTCCTCCGAATAAAACTCGATTTCATCCCTTGACCTAAAGTCAGGTTTAGGTATTACCTTCATTCTCGTCAATACAAATCGGGAGCGCAAGGGGTTTTCGCCAAAGGCGCACGCTTGTCGGAACGGTTTTCGCCGGCGGCGTGAACGGTGTGGGCGAAATCGCCGGGCATCCCGCTCTGGAGCAGGCGCATCGAATGGGCATGGAAATCTAGGCGCGGCTTAGCTGCGCGAAAGCAGTTTGTACTCAAAACCATCGACAGGAGGAAATCGATCATGACAATTAAACAGACGGCAGGTAGAGATGCCCTGGGGGACTTTGCCCCCAAATTTGCACAGCTCAATGACGATGTGCTGTTCGGCGAGGTATGGAGTCGAGAAGACGGGCTTTCCCTTCGAGATCGCAGCATAGTGACGGTGGTTGCCCTAATGGCGCAGGGCCTGACGGACTCTTCGTTTCAATATCATCTGATGTCCGCAAAGAACAATGGCGTGACCAGGGCTGAGATAGCGGAAATCCTTACGCATGCGGCGTTTTATGCGGGATGGCCCAAGGCGTGGGCGGCCTTTCGCATGGCGAAGGAGGTCTGGGCGGATGACAATGCCGCTGATGCAAGAGCTAAGCATCAAAACGAGATGGCCTTTCCCATCGGTGCCCCCAACGACGCATTTGCGAAGTACTTTATCGGGCAAAGCTACCTCGCGCCCCTTTCCACCGAGCAGGTCGGCATTTACAACGTTACGTTCGAGCCAGGCTGCCGCAACAACTGGCACACCCATCACGCCAAAAGCGGCGGCGGGCAGATTCTCGTCTGCGTGGCTGGCCGAGGGTTTTACCAGGAATGGGGCAAACCGGCACAGGAGCTGTGCCCCGGCGATGTAGTAAATATTCCCGCAGGCGTAAAGCACTGGCACGGTGCGGCGCCCGACAGCTGGTTTTCCCATCTCGCGGTGGAGGTTCCGGGCGAGGAGGCCTCCAACGAGTGGTTGGAGCCCGTGGACGACGAGCAATACCTTAAAGCGACTGACAAGGAGGTTTAGGTATGGAACAGTTGAATCTGACGCAGGAATGGGACAAAGTATTTCCCAAAAGCGACAAGGTTGAGCACAGCAAGGCGACCTTCCATAACCGATACGGCATCACGCTGGTGGCTGACGTCTACGTGCCTAAGAACGCGGAAGGCAAGCTGCCCGCCATCGCCGTCAGCGGCCCTTTTGGCGCGGTGAAGGAGCAGTCCTCCGGTCTGTACGCGCAGAAAATGGCGGAGTTGGGCTTTTTTGCAATTGCCTTTGACCCGTCCTATACCGGCGAGAGCGGCGGCACACCCCGCTATGTAGCATCGCCGGACATCAACACCGAGGACTTCTGCGCAGCGGTGGATTTCCTCTCTGTGCAGGAAAGCGTTGACCCGGAGCGTATCGGCATCATCGGTATCTGCGGTTGGGGCGGCATGGCAGTCAATGCGGCGGCCATCGACACCCGTATCAAAGCTACCGCGGCTATGACCATGTACGATATGACCCGCGTGACCGCAAACGGCTATTTTGACGCCGAGGATTCCGAGCAGGCGCGCTTTGAAAAGCGGAAAGCGCTGAACGCGCAGCGCACCGAGGACTATAAAAACGGCAGCTATGCGCTGGCGGGCGGCGTGGTCGATCCGCTACCGGAGGATGCGCCGCAGTTCGTAGCGGACTATTACGCCTACTACAAAACTCCGCGAGGCTATCATCCCCGCAGCCTGAACTCCAACGGTGGCTGGAATGTGACGTCCTCGCTGTCGTTTTTGAATATGCCGATTTTGCAATACAGCAGCGAAATTCGCTCTGCGGTACTGCTGGTGCATGGCGAGAAGGCGCACTCCCGCTATTTCAGCGAAACTGCGTACAGCAAGCTGACGGGGGACAACAAGGAATTGCTCATTATCCCTGGTGCCAGCCACACCGACCTTTACGATCAGATGGACATCATTCCGTTTGGAAAGCTGAAGGCATTCTTTGAGGAATACCTGAAATAAGGCGCGCCTTGATTTAATGCCAAGTCTCCAGCAACGATTCTTCTAAAGAGTGGGAGTAGTTGAAACGAGGCGATTGAATAACTCCATACGTTTAGGTTACAAGAAAACATGCTGCGCGCCTGCAGCATGAAGGAGAGGGAATCCTATGAAAATCGTTGTATTGAGTGGTAGCCCGCGCAAGGGAGCCAATACCGACACCATGGTCGAGGCGTTTGCCGAGACCGCGCGTGAAGGCGGCAATGCGGTCGAGGTCGTCCGCGTTGCCAGCAAGAAGATCGCCGGCTGCTTGGGATGCCAGTACTGCTTCGCCCATGAGGGCGTCTGCGTGCAGAAGGATGACATGGCCAACGTGATCGAGTCGCTGAAAGACGCAGATATGGTCGTCTTTGCCTCGCCTATCTACTGGTTCGATATCACCGCGCAGGAGAAGGCCGCCATTGACCGCCTGTACGCCTTTGGTGCTACGGGCTTCCCGTTCACCAAGACGGCCCTTTTGCTCGATAGCCACAGTGAGGGCGTCTATGATGCGGCGATCGCTATGTACAAGTCAGCCTGCGCGTACTGCAAGTGGGAGGACCTGGGCATTGTCACCATCAGCGGTATGACCGAGCGCGACAGCATGGCATCCTCGCCCAAGTTGGAAGAGGTGCGAGAGCTCGCCCGCAAGCTCGCCTAAGGGCAAGAAGAACGCATGGCAATCGGTGTTGGTGGAAAATGCTTGCTATCCTTACCAAGAGGAATGCTGATTGCCATGCGTTGATGCTTCCGCGGACAATTCCGGCGTGCTAAAACGCCTTCTCGTTCAAGAATTCCCTGAACGCGGGGATGTCAAAGCCAACGAGACCACGCCCGCGCTCTCCGATGACGCCGTCCTCCAGGAGGCGGCGTTTGTATTGGCTTGCGTAGTTGCTGGCGACGCCCATGCGTTTGGCTATCTCCGAGACTCTGCTGGGGCCAGAATCGGACAGCATCGCGAGCAAAAACTCAATATCTTTATCGGAAAGCTCCCGATAGGTCGTTTCGAGAGAAGCTCGATGTCATGCTTCTCGAGTTGCCTGAAGACGCCATTCATGCACGTGCGCCAGTTACCCTGAGTCTCCTGAGCATATGTCCATTCGATGCCGACGGGCCCAATCTCAACGCCGCTTATGCACGCGCGAGGCTGTGAGAGGCGGCTATCTGCCGCTTCTTTGGTTCGCTCGATAATATCTTCGAGCATGCCTGGCATGGCGGAGACATTTGCTGCGATCCATGGTGGCCCCTTTGCAGGTTTTGCTAAATTTTGCAAGTTTTGCTAATGGCTTAACATGCCTTGTACCGTGGGATTGTAGGAGTGAAAAACGGGGATTCCTATTATTCCGACTACGTTACAGCGAGCGGGGCCCGGAGCGCGATGTTGCTGCGCTCCGGGCCCCACCGTTTTAAGAGCTTATGGCGGTTCTGCCGTCGTCCTAGTCAAACAAACTCGGCATGTCGTTTTCCTTCATGAGGGCGCCGGCGGAGGGGAGGCTCTGCGCGGTGAACTTCTCGGCCGAGACGCCGGCGCCAAGAATCTCTTCGGTTGTGCCGACGGTGGTGACCGAGCGACCCTTCTTGGCGGTAAAGGCCTGGACGCCCTGCGTGTTGGTGGTCGTCTTGGTCTTGAGCAGCGACGTGTTGAAGTTCATCAGGCGGTAGTCGCTCGACACCAGCGCGATGTCGCGATCTTCCTTGAGCACCTGGGCATACAGCAGCTTGCTGCCACCGTAGATGGCGTTTTTGAGGCGCTTGCGGTTGGTCTTGGTGACGTATCCAGAAAGCGCGACGCGCACCACGCGGCCGTTCTCAAAGACGAACAGCACGTCGGCCTTGTAGTCCTCGGGGTCGATGACCCAGATGACGCTCTCGTCGGGCTCCATCTCAAGGTCGGTGGGCAGGTACGAGCCCAGCTGTGCCGACTTGGTATCCTCAAACGCCGCAACCTTGCACTTGTATACCTGGCTCTTGTTGGTAAAGACCAGCAGCTCGTGGGTGTTGGAGGACGGGAACTCGATAAAGGGCTTGTCGCCGTCTTTGTACTTGAGCGTGGTGGCCTTCTTGAGCACGCGGTCGGTCATCTTTTTGAGGTAGCCGTCGCGCGAGAGCATGATGGTAACGGGGTATTCCTCGACCTCGGGCTCCAGGCTCACCTCAATGACCTCGTGCGGCTCAATCCTGCCCGTGCGGCGCGGCATCAAGTACTTCTTGTTGACCGCGGCCAGCTCGTCGCTGATGACCTTCTTGATGTTATCCTCGCTGGAGAGAATCTCCTCAAGCTCAGCAATCTCGCCCTCGAGCTTGGCGATGTCCTTGGTGCGATTGAGGATGTACTCCTCGTTGATGTTGCGGAGCTTGAGTTCGGCAACAAACTCGGCCTGGGTCTCGTCGATGTCGAAACCCTTCATAAGGTTGGGCACGACCTCGGCCTCGAGCTTGGTGCCACGGATGATGGCGATGGCCTTGTCGATGTCGAGCAGGATTGCCTCGAGGCCGTGCAGCAGGTGCAGGCGCTCGGACTTTTTGCCCAGGTCAAAGTTAATGCGGCGACGCGTGGACTCAATACGCCACTTGACCCACTCGTGCAAGATCTGGCGCACGCCCATAACGCGGGGGTAACCATCGACCAGCACGTTGAAGTTGCACGAGAACGAATCCTGCAGCGTGGTCGAGCGATAGAGCTTGGCCATGAGCTTGTCGGGGTCGACGCCGCGCTTAAGGTCGATGGCGATGCGCAAGCCCGAGAGGTCGGTTTCGTCGCGGATGTCGGCAATCTCCTTGACCTTGCCCTCTTTGGAGAGCTTGACGATGCGCTCGATGATGACATCGGTCTTGGTGGTGTAGGGGATCTCGTAGACCTCGATGATGCGCTCTTCGGGAATCCAGCGCCAGCGGGAGCGGATCTGGAAGCTGCCCAGGCCGGTCTCGACGATTTTCTCCATCTCCTCGCGGCGATAGATAATCTCGCCGCCGGTCGAGAAGTCAGGCATGGGCATGTACTCGAGCAGGTCGCAGTCGGGATCCTGCAGGTAGTGCATGGTGGCGGTGCAGACCTCGTTGAGGTTAAAACCGCAGATGTCGGACGCCATGGCGACGCCGATGCCCTTGTTGGCCGAGACGAGGATGTTGGGGAACGTGGTGGGCAGCAGGCGCGGCTCCTTCATGGCGCCGTCGTAGCTGTCGACGAAGTCCACCGGGTCCTTGTCGATGTCCTTAAAAATCTCGGCGCTGATGGGGGAGAGCTTGGCCTCGGTATAACGCGAGGCGGCGTAGCTCAGATCGCCCGAATAGTACTTGCCAAAGTTGCCCTTCGACTCCACGAAGGGGGCGAGCAGCGCCTCGTTGCCGGTGGCCAGGCGCACCATTGTCTCGTAGATCGCGGCATCGCCGTGCGGGTTGAGCTTCATGGTCTGGCCCACGATGTTGGCGCTCTTCTGGCGCTCGCCCTTGAGCAGACCCATCTTGTACATGGTGTAGAGCAGCTTGCGGTGCGAGGGCTTAAAGCCGTCGATCTCGGGGAACGCACGCGAGACGTTGACGCTCATGGCGTAGGGCATGTAGTTGACCTCGAGCGTCTGCGTGATCGGCTGGTCGGTGACCTCGGAGTGCAGGCCGATGACGTTTTCGGCGTTGACCTGCTTTTTCTTTGGCTGGTTCTTCGTCTTCTTCTTTGCCACGATATCCTCTTGAACTTCTTATGGGCCGTCGTTATCGATTTGCTGCTATTGCAGGTCCAGTTGGTCCAGGTATTCCTTGCCGTGCTCGGAGATATGGCGCTTGCGGCCTGCCTCGTCGTTGCCCAGCAACAGGTTGAACATGGTTTCCATCTTGGTGACGTCCTCGGGCTCCACCTTGATCAGGCGACGCGTCTCGGGATTCATGGTGGTGAGCCACATCATGTCCGGATCGTTCTCACCAAGACCCTTGGAGCGGTTGATCGAGCACTTTTGGTCGCCGATCTCTTTGAGGATGCCGTTCTTCTCGAGCTCGGTGTAGGCAAAGTAGGTCTTTTCTTTGCAGTTGATCTCGTAGAGCGGCGACTCGGCGATATACACGTAACCCTCGTCGATAAGCGTGGGCACCAGGCGATAGAGCATGGTGAGCACGAGCGTGCGGATGTGATAACCGTCGACGTCGGCATCCGTACAGATAATGACCTTGTTCCAGTTGAGGTTGTCCAGGTCAAAGGCGCCAAGGTTCTTGATGCGCTTGTCCTTGATCTCCACGCCGCAGCCCAGCACGCGCATGAGGTCCATGATGATGTCGGACTTAAAGATGCGCGGATAGTCCTCCTTCAGGCAGTTGAGGATCTTACCGCGGACGGGCATGACGCCCTGGAACTCGGCATCGCGCGAGGTGCGAATGGCGCCTGCTGCCGAGTCGCCCTCTACGATGTAGATCTCGCGGCGGCTCTTGTCCTTGGAGCGGCAGTCGATGAACTTCTGCACGCGGTTGGCCATGTCGGTCTTTTGCTGCAGGTTAGTCTTGATACTCTGACGCGTCTTTTCGGCGTTCTCGCGCGAGCGCTTGTTGATGAGCACCTGCTCCATGATCTTGTTGGCGGCGTCTTTGTTCTCGATCAAGTAGGTCGAGAGGCGCTCCTTAAAGAAGGCCGTCATGGCCTGCTGGATAAAGCGGTTATTGATGGCCTTCTTGGTCTGGTTCTCGTAGGACGTCTGGGTGGAGAAGCAGTTGGTCACCAGCACCAGGCAGTCCTGGACGTCCTGCCACTTAATGCCGCTCTCGTTTTTGTTGTACTTGCCCTGTTGCTTGATGTAGGCATCGATGGCGCTGGTCAGAGCGCTACGGGCCGCCTTCTCGGGCGAGCCGCCGTTCTCGAGCCACGATGAGTTGTGGTAGTACTCCTGCATCATGAAGGTGCGCGAGAAGCACATGCACGCGGTAATCTTCACGTTGTAGTCGGGCAGGTCCTCGCGATCGCGACCGCGACGGTCGGCCTCGATAAAGAAGGGCTCGGTGAGGTAGTCGGTACCGACCTTCTCGAGCACGTAGTCCTCGATGCCCTTGGGATAGCAAAAATCCTCTTCGGAAAACTCGCCATCGTCGCCCTCGATACGCAGGCGGAAGGTCACGTTGGCGTTGACCACGGCCTGGCGGCGCATTGTCTCGCGATACCAATCGTGGGGGATGCTGATGGAGGTAAAGACCTCAAGATCGGGACGCCACTTGATGGTGGTGCCGGTGCGATCCTCGTCGCTGGGCTCAATCTCGAGTGCCTTCTTTTTGGCACCGACGACCTTGCCCTTCTTAAAGTGCAGGGAGTACTTGTTGCCGTCGCGCCAAACCGTGACGTCCATGTATTCGGAGGCGTACTGGGTTGCGCATGAGCCCAGGCCGTTGGTGCCGAGCGAGAAGTCGTAGTCGCCGCCCTGGTTATTGTTGTATTTGCCGCCGGCGTAGAGCTCGCAAAAGACGAGTTCCCAGTTAAAGCGCTTCTCGGAGGGGTTCCAGTCGAGCGGACAGCCGCGGCCGTTGTCCTCTACCTGAATGGAACCATCGCGAAAGGCGGTAAGGGTGATGAGCTTGCCGTAGCCCTGGCGCGCCTCGTCAACGGCGTTGGACAGAATCTCGAAGGCGGCATGCGCGCAGCCATCGAGTCCGTCCGAGCCAAAGATGACGGCGGGACGCAGGCGTACGCGCTCCTCGTCCTTGAGCTGGCGGATACTGTCGTTACCATAGTTTGCGGTGTTTTTTGCCATACTCGCTCTCTCGGTACTCCTTTGCTGCGTTTAAGTCATATAGATAGTCAAGGTAGCATAGCCCAGCCCATAGGCGATTCCAACCAACACGAAATCCATCGAACAATCGTTCGGAGTTCGATGGAGATTCGTTTACTTGGACAAAACCGAGTCGGCTCTGTCCGAGTAAGTTTGAAGACGGCCGAATGTGTCTTGCTGCGTTTGCGGTTGGATACGCTGTCGAAGACGTGTCGTGCGGATTGTTGGCGAAAAGACGGTGTGCCAAGCTCGAGGCAGAACTCGACTCCACTGACGATATCTAATGCGTAATGGGCTGGCTCTGGGTATCCAGAACCAGCCCATTTGATGTTCGATGAGCCGAGTCGGCGTCTCTCGCAAAGGTAACTGAGAGCTAGTGAGGCTTATCAGAATTGACCTCATCGGCGGTGTCGTTTTCGAGCGCCGTGCGGCGGGCGCTGTAGGCGACAAGGCCGGCGCCGGCTGCGGCGAGTGCTGCTGCGGCTGCTGTCAGGGGGACGTTGCTGTCGCCCGTGCCCGCAAGCGCGCCCGCTTTTCCGGGGCGCTTGTTATTGCCGTGATCCTTGCCGCTGCCAGAGCCACTGCCGCTACCGGAGCTGCTTCCGCCGGAGCCACCTCCACTCGTGCCGCCCTCGCCGTCGACCGTCATCGGTGCATCGTGAAGCCCCGTCGTATCCGCGTTGTCGCATACGCCGACCTGAACTTCTGAGCGTTCGCATGCCGCGTCGGGCACATGAAGCTCGTGCAGTACGGCACCCAGCGCCGAGTTTGCGCCCGGTCGAATTTCCTCGAGCGTTACGGGATCGAGCGCCACCAGATTACGCGCCTTCGCATATAGCGTTACGCGTTTGCCCACCTCGTCGCTCCAACTCTCGGGGATGGCGAAGCTCATGCGGAACTGTGCCGTGCAACCCGGTGCCAGCACGGCGTTGCCGCTGTCGGCTACCAGCGGGTGCGTTGCTAAACGTGCGCCCAGCGTCTCGAGCGCGTACTTCACGTGTGCCATGTCGTTGGCCGAAGCATCCTCGGCAAGCTCCGGATCGTAGATCGAAGCCATGCGTGCGTTTGCTCCGAACCCGATGGATGCGCTGGAGAACGGCTGGCTGGAGCCCTCTCGGTACAGATCGATCGTGCCGGCGGTCAGCAAGGTGTTACCGTCGTTTCGCACCGTGACCATGAAGGATTCGCCTGCTGCTCCGGGCACCACCGCGCCCGAGGTAGCGACCGCGCCCGTCGGAGTGGCACACGCCACCAAGGGCACTTCGATGCCGTGTAGTTCTGCCTCGCTCTTCTCCGCGCTCACAATGTGCGTGGCGAGCGCGGAGAGCATGCTCCCCGACGTCAAAAATGTCGTTATCTGATCGACGGGATGGTCCAGCTCGCACATCACGAACGGCTCCGTAAACAGATCGCCTGACAAGGTGCTGGCGAAGATGCGGAAGTGCTTGCCCATCACTGCAACTGGGTTGCCTTCTTCGTCGTAGGTCTGTCCCACCTTGCCATCGGTGTTCTCTACATAGAGCGCGCACCTGCCGTTGTTGCTTACGCTAAACGATGCCGGGCCACAGCCTGCGGCACCCACGGGCTGCGTTGCAAACGCCGATGCGCCTCGCGTCCAAGTAATATGCTGCAGTTGCTCGTTGACGGTTGCCAAAAAGCCCGAATGTTGTGGCCACGGTACCGCACGGGGTGCTGTGGCGTCTGGTGGCATAACGCCCCAGCCCGCAATGGACTGGCCGATCACGGCGTACGATGCGCAGCCGCAACCGTCTGCGGTCTCGTACGCAACGGGCACCACCATTTTGCCGTTGATATTCTCGGGCTCGCCCAGCTCGATGCTCGACGTTGCCTGCGGAAAGCGGAGGACCTGACGGAACGTGAGGCTGTCGCCCGAAACGTCCGACCACAGGGTAAAGCACTCGAGCGCGACCTCTGCCTCGGTGCCCAACGCCTTTTCTGCCGTGGTTCCGCGGCGGTGGAGATAGGCGCCCGACAGACGCCCGTCGACAAGCGTCTTGCCCACCGTGATGCGTGGACACTGCAGACAATGGTAACCGTCCTCCTGCAGGCGACCGCGCGAGATGCTGCGCCACGACGTGTGCGATACCACGCGAACTTCGCTATTGCTTATGCGCAGGCGCACAACGGACAGTATGCCGGCTGTGCTTGCCGTATCGAAAAGGGTGCTGTCGCCGTCGGGGCGCTCGCCCGAGACCAACAGCACGTAGGCGTCCTGGTTTCCTCTTCCGTCCGTATATTCCACTACGTCGAAGTCGTAATCGTATATGCCGTCGCGCTCCACGTCTTCCTCGCCAAACCCAAGGGGAAAGTCCACAGGCGTGGGAGCGGACCACGTTCCGTTTGCCTTTGTGTGTACCACCAGGCGCGAGCGACCATTGTCGCCGTAGCGCACCGAGGCGATACGGAACAGGCACTCCACGCCGGCAATCATCGTTAGCTTCATGTGGGCTTCGCTGAGCACGCCGGAAAACAGCACGTTGTCGCTCGAGGGTTTTATGCCGCCACGCTCGTCCTCCGACACGCCGGCAGAATTGGCGTTCGGGTCGGCAACGGTGTTTGTTGCCTGACCGATGTAGGTGTACTCATACATCGGCGCGACGTTTTCGTCGTTCTCCATCAGCACGTGGACGAAATGCTCGATCTGTCCCGTGTCGTCGCTTTCTGCATCCGCCTCGAGCTCAATGCGCGTGACCGCCCGCTCCCAATCGCGCACGACAGGCGCGGCGTTTACGGCAGTGGCCTTAACCTCGGCGCGTGCGAGCAGTTCGGCGTTGGTGACGATGGTGGCCGATGCGATAAATTGCGGAACGCCGCCCGCCTCAATGTTGCCGGGCGTGCCGAAGCGGGCGTCCAGCGTGTAAGGCGTATCTCCACCCAATGCGAGCTCAGAGCGCTGGAGCGCATACTGGTCGCCATTGTTCACCGACATATTCCACGAATCGATGAGTGTGGGCCACGACCCCGACCAAGCCTTGGTGGTCCACTTGAACATTACGAACTGGAGTATCACATCGACATCGACGTCTGCACCTACGCGCAGTCGCGGAAGCTGGTGTCCATCCGCCTTCTCGTACCCAATGAACAGCGTGAGGGATGCGGCGCCGCGCACGGCAGACGAAGCGACGCCTGCAACGCCGGCGCCAAAGGTGACGGCAAGCCCGATCTGGATGGTGAACGAGCCCGACGTGTTTGAATAGTCGAGCGAAATGTTTTTAAAAAACGCCGCGCCGCTGCCGTGCGTGTGGGCACCCACGGCGAGCGCCAGTTTTGCCAGCACCCAGGGGTTGACGTTTAGGAAAAATGGCACCGGTCCTAGGGTAAACTGCTCGGTCCAATTGAGGTCGGTTCTTACCTGGAAGAGGGCCTTAATATTGCCGTATGCGGGGTCGTTGTTGTTACCCCAGGTTTTGCCCACCCAATCGTAGGCGAGCGAGCCGTACAGCTGTGTGGCGATATCCATCGTGAACAGCGGCGTGCAATGGTGGCGAAGGAGCTTGGTGTTTCTTGGATCGGTGCCCGAACCGGCACTCATCCTCTTGTACTGATTCCACTTCCCCTCCATCTCGTCGAGGTAGCGGTTTGCCTGCTTGGCGCCCGACTCACGCGGTGACTTCTTCCAGTATTCAGGATCAGGGTTGCCCGAATCGTTCATATAGCTGGCTGGTTTGTATCCTCCGCCAAACAGTACGTACCCGGCAAACGAGAAATCGAACAAAATGGGGAACGAGGGCATCCAACACGTGAATTTATTGCCGCCGATGCCGGGAAACGCCGCGGGGAAATCAAACGGAGTGATCTCTTGGTCCATGGTGGTGGGAATGATGGTGGTCGAGCCCGATTCCGCCTTTGCGGCCGGCGCGGTGACAACGGCCATGGGGGAGGAGAGCGTGTAGGTTTTGCCCTGATAGTCGAGGACAAAGCGCAGCCTGCACCCTTCTTCCAGAAGACCCGAAGCTGCATCGAGGAACGTGTCTTCGAGCGTGAACGTCGCCAGATTATCCGCGCCCGATGCGCTGGCCTTGATCTGGCCGATTTGCGTGACGGTTTCGGTTGAGCTGCCCGCAGCGGGCATCACTTTATTGATATGCAACGTTGCCTGCCCGCCCTGCGGCAGATGAGCCTGCACGGTAAAAGCGTGCGTGTCGGGCTGGTCGTTTGCTGCTTCGTCCGCTGGCATTGCCATGAACGTGGCTTCAGCGTACTGGATGTCCCATTCGTCGAATGTGAGCTGGCGGAAGTACGGCTCGCCGTCGGAAAGCGGACGCGTGGGAGCGGTAATGGCAGTACCGCCCAGAATGCGAGCGAGGGGAATCTCGACATCACGGTAGCCCGCCACGCTAATGGAAATGCCGCCGTTAAAGTCGTACGCGTCGAGAAGCGTTGCCTCGTCCACGTAGCCTTCCGAAAGCGGCGCGACCTCAAAGATGGCCGTGCCTTCGTCATCGGTCGTGGCGGTGAGCTGCTTGCCTGCGGCATAGCGCGATGTGAGCGTGACCTGGGCACCCGTGATGGGCGTATTCTTGTTGGCGACGTCGACCACGACCACACCAAACATGGTGCGCGAGAGAACGAGCACCCTGAAAGGGTCTTTTTCGTCGGCATAGGCTTCGGTGGGCGCGAACGGCAATATGAAGGCGTTTGCGCTTCCCGGCACGCGGGGCAACATAATGCCTGCCAGCGAGGATGCTCCGGCGATAAGTAACGAACGGCGATCAAGCATTTTTGGGCTCCCATCCTGCAAATATCGGAGGAAATAATCCAATTTTGCGAGAAGGTGCCCCATGGCGGTAGTGCCGTTCGATGGTCAAAATGTCCAATTTGAGTGCGCGAAAGCGTCACGCCCCCGGGAGCGTTTTCGATACGCCGGGCAGTCTGGCCACTAGCGCAACATGTGGGCAACCAGCTCGGCGCGTGTGCCGATGCCAAGCTTTGCGTATACGCCGGATAGGCGGTTTTTGACGGTGCCCGGCGATACTCCCATATGGCGTGCGATTTCGGCGTTGGTCCACCCACGACAGGCGAGCATGGCCATGGTGAATTCCGTGGTCGTTAGATCGTCGGCCACGTCCTCGCCCGAATCGGGGTTGTGGATGCGCCGCCAGCCGTAGCTGAAGCGGTACGTGATCTCGATGATGCGTGCGAAGTCGTCAGGGTATTGCGTTTTTAGGCATGCCTCGATAAGCCCCTGTAAAAGGCCGTGATGCTCGCCAATGAGCTCGATAAGGCCGTCGGGACGCGCAATGTTCCAAGCAGTTCCGAAGTGCGTTTTTGCGGCGTCGATGTCCTTGAGACTCATACAGGCCATGGAGGCTGCCAGGTGCAGGAACAGTTCCGAGATCGGATAGCTCCCTTGTTTCATGATCAGGGCGTTTTCCGCCATGCCCAGACTGCGGCCATATTCGCCGCGCAGGTACAGGGCATGCGCCATCACGTAGCTGGCGAACAGGCGCAGGCCTTCGGGCAGATGCGCCGCAAGCGGATAAAACTCTTCGGCAGAATACGGGGAAGGCAAGTGCAACAGGACGCTCGCGGCCGAGGCGAACAGGATATGCGTGGCGTGGATGGCGGGCGATTCTTTGTCGGCTGGCGTATCGAGGATGCCCGCAAGGCACCGACGGGCGTCGGCGATACGGTTGAGCGACAGACTGGCATATCCGCAGATAAAGCATGCGGAATAGCGCGGTGCGGGATCGGTGGCGTCAAGATAGGGGCGCGCCGTCTTGGCAGCGAGGGTGGCCTGTCCGCGAAAGTACAGCGCTTCTGCCGTGGCGATGGCGCGCGAATCGGGGTCGGAAATGCCTGCAACCGCAGCGTCAATCTGCCCCGGCACAAAGGCGGTGCACATCAACGGCATGGGAACGCATGGATAGCCATCGCAGTCCATCTTCCATCTCCCAACAGCTGGCAACAATGCAGCAATTGTACCCCTGCTGCTCGGGACCCCTTTCGTTTTACTGTTCGGTTGACGCTGCGGATCGTTTTGGAAGGCTTACGAGCATGGTGGTCCCGTTCTCGGAACTTGCTTCGACCTCTACAGCGCCACCGTGAAGCGCTGCAATCTCCCAAACGAGCGTTAGTCCGAGTCCTGCACCGCCATATGCCCTGCTGCGGGATTTGTCTAGACGAAAGAACGGCTGGAAGATGCTCTCTCGGTACTTCTTGGGTATTCCCGGGCCCTCATCTTTGACTCGTAGGAGCACGTGGCTGTCGCTGTCGCTGATGGAGACGCTGGCAGTCGAGCCGGAGCGGCTGTAACGGATGGCGTTTTCGACCAGATTAAACACCAGCCGATAGAGGAGCGTGTCGCTCCCGATTACTAAAGCGTCTCCAGCACAATTGAGGGCTATGCCTTTATTTTCGGCAAGTGGTGCAAGGTCGGTGAGGACCTCTTCGGACAAGGGGCCAAGTTCAACATCGTCCTCGCAAGGAACGCTGCGGAGCTCGCTCATCTCGAGCAATACCTTGGTCATTCGAGACATGCGCTCGGTTTGTTCTTGTAGCAGGCCGAGCAACTCGGCTGTTTCGGGTTGTAAGTTGGAGCGCTCGGAGACAAACAGTTCGATCTGTGCCTGCATAAGGGCGAGCGGGGTTCGCAGCTCGTGCGCGGCGTTGCCGGTAAATTGACGCTGCGCGGAGAAACCTTCGTCGAGTCGGACAATCATGTCGTTGAAGGAGGCGCTGCATCGCTGTAGTTCGGTGGGTACATCTTTGCTGAGCTTAATTTCGCTTAGGTTGTCAGGCTGCACGCGCTCAACCTGGGCTGCAAAAGCCCGCAGCGGTTTGAGTGCACGGCCGCTCACAAAGTATGCCAGCACGCCGCCAAGGAGTGTGACTCCAGCCGTGATGCGCCAGGCTGTCGTGCCAAAAGACTCCTGTGCGTCGTTTACGACGATCGTGACCTCGTCATCGAGGGTCGCTTTCGTTGGGTCGAACGCCTGGGGCGAATCTTCGCCAGTTGCGTTAAAGGCCGAGATGTCACTGCCGATGGCTTCCATATAGCGCATGCTCGTATAGCCGACCAGGCAGTTCGTCAGCACGCACGCCGCACACGTCAGCAGTGCCGTCATGATCGTTATGCGCCATTGCAGCGAAAGCCTTTTCATTCGCTATCCTCCATAACGTAGCCCTCTCCAATCCGATTGCGAATCGGGTCGTATCCCAAAGCGCTGCGTAGCTTTTTGCGGAGTGACGAGATGTGAACGCGGGTCGCGTTGCTAAAGCTGTTCACGCTGCTATCCCAAACGTGCTCTATAAGTTCCTCTTGGCTTACCGGTCGCCCCTGATTAAGCATCAGGTATTCCAAGATTCCCGTTTCCTTGCGCGTAAGAGATAGGGCTTCGCTGTCTACGGAAGCGATGCGCGCCTTGGTGTCAAAGCGGAGCTTTCCACAGGTTAATACTATGTCGCTTTGTGCAAAGCGCCTGAGGGTAAGGCTGCGGATCCTTGCCGCAAGCTCGTCAAGATGAAACGGCTTGGTAAGGTAATCGTTGGCGCCGGCATCGAGTCCGGCGACCTTGTCGGCGACCTCGCCGCGTGCGGACAGAATCAGTACCTTGGTCTCGCAGTCGGTTTTCCTAAGTTCCCTGAGCACGGTCATGCCATCGATACGGGGAAGGTTGAGGTCGAGTACCACGAGGTCAAAGACTTCGACGCCCAGCAGGTCGAGCGCCTCCTGTCCGTCGTGGCAGCAGTCGACGCTGTACGCCAAGTTTCGCAAGCTGCGCGCGATTGCATCGCACAGCGCTCGCTCGTCTTCGACGATCAAAATACGCATAACAGTCTCCTTGCACATTCCAAATCGCGCTTAACACGGATTTTATAGTCGATATGGTCCAATGGTCGCGTAACGAAAGGAGTGGTCAGGTTGTTCAAAGCGGTAAAGCCCGTGGTACAGGTCGCTTTGTTGATCGTCGGAATTGCCATGGTGTGCTTTGGCGCTATGCGTGGCGAGGCGGATGCCGTGCTGGCCAAAGCGATTAGGCTGTGCTTGGAGTGTATCGGAATTGGATAAAAGAGAAAACACTGCGTCGCATGTTTTGGCCCGATTTCGCGGATTCATTCAGGCGGCGGCGACGCTGGTCACCAACATTCACCTGCCAAACTTTGCCAAAGGCGGCATCTATCAGGGCGCGGGAAAAACAGTCTGCGTACCTGGACTTAATTGCTATTCGTGCCCCGCGGCATCGGGTGCGTGCCCCATCGGGTCGTTCCAGTCGGTGGTAGGTTCATCCAAGTTCAACTTTTCTTACTATGTTACCGGTACGCTCATTTTGCTCGGCGTGCTGCTGGGACGCTTTGTATGCGGCTTTCTGTGCCCGTTTGGCTGGCTGCAGGAGCTGCTTCATAAGATTCCCGGCAAAAAGTTCTCCACGAAAAAGCTCAAGCCGCTCACGTACATCAAGTACGTCGTGCTGCTGTTTGCCGTGGTGCTGCTGCCCGTCTTGGTGGTTAACGACGTGGGCATGGGCGACCCGTTCTTTTGTAAGTACATCTGTCCGCAGGGCGTGCTCGAGGGTGCCATTCCGCTGGCCATTGCCAATGCCGGCATTCGATCTGCGTTGGGACATCTCTTTACTTGGAAACTTGCAGTTCTCATTGCCGTGGTAGTGCTGAGCGTTTTGTTCTACCGCCCCTTCTGCAAATGGATTTGTCCACTCGGCGCATTCTATGCGCTCATGAATAGGGTGTCCCTACTGGGGATTCGGGTTGACGCATGCAAATGTGTCTCGTGCGGCAAGTGCTCAAAGGTTTGTCAGATGGACGTTGATGTGGTCCGCGCGCCCAATCATGCCGAATGTATCCGGTGCGGAAAGTGCATCGGGGCCTGCCCTGTCGATGCCATCAGCTATCGCTATGGCCTGGATGTGTCGGCGGAAAAGCTTCCCTTGACCGCCGATAAAAAGTAAACAAGCTTCGACAAAACGGAGGAATGACTATGAAGCTTTCTAAGATTGCGGCCCTGTTTATGGTGCCGGTATTGGCCTTGTGCCTTGTGGCATGTTCGGCGCCCGGTGGCAATGCGAGCGAATCTGCGAGCTCCGATCCTAAGATCGCAGAACTCACTGCGCAGAAGCCGGCCAATGCCGACGAGGCCGCCGAGCTGTATGCGAAGCTCATGCAGAAGGAGAACGAGATCTTTTCGAGTGATAACGCGCTGTGGGAAAAGGTATTCAATGCGGCAAATAAAGACTCGGCAATGATTGAGGACGGCAGCAATTACGGCGATTTTCTGCTCAAGACCATCGACGGCGCCAAGGATGAGTTCACGGCGGATGAGCTTAAGACACTCAAGGCCGGTGCACAGCAGATCAAGGAGATCGAGGACAAGCTCGAGAGCCTGGAGAAGGAGTTCCCCGGCTGTGGAAGCACGCCGAGTGCAGGCGAGAGCGTCGACGCTTCGACCGCTGGCATGACGGCTGGTGCCAATGCTTCGAGCGAGGCGACGAAGTTCCCCAGCTTTACGGGCAAGGACCTGGACGGCAACGACGTGAATAGCGACGAGCTGTTCTCTAAGAACAAGGTCACCGTCATGAACTTCTGGTTCACTACTTGCAAGCCGTGCGTGGGCGAGCTGGGCGATCTTGAGAAGCTGAATCAGGAGCTTGCCAAGAAGGGCGGCCAGGTCGTGGGCGTCAATTCCTTTACGCTCGATGGCAACAAGGGCGAGATTGCAGATGCCAAGGACGTACTGAGCAAGAAGGGCGTGACATATAAGAACATCTGGTTCAAGTCGGATAGCGATGCCGGTAAGTTTACGTCAAATTTGTTCTCGTTCCCGACAACGTATGTCATCGATCAGAATGGCAACATCGTAGGGGATCCAATCGTGGGAGCCATCAGCTCCGCTGAGCAGCGCGCAGCGCTCGACAAGCTTATTGACCAGGCGATTGCGAATAGCGAGCAGTAAAAAACGCGTAAAGCATGGCGAAGATCGTGCACCGCTGTGCGAAGTAGTCCGCTACCTTTCAAGATAAGCTCCACCATATAGAGGTCCCGCTCGGGACCTCTTCTTTTGGGCGCCGTCCCGTTCGTTTTTTGGCGCGGTTTGTTACATTCCTCACTGGCGTCGGCAAAAAATGGGGATAGAGTAGGACAAACGCGTCGAATACGAACGGCGGGGGAGAGCGGGCAAGTGCGCCCGCGTGGGAGAGGTTGCCGTCCATGTTGGAGCTCAAGGGTATTTGCAAAAGGTACGTTACGCAGTCGTTTACGCAGGTGGCGCTCGACAGCGTGAGCCTGGCTTTTCGCGACAACGAGTTCGTGGCCATTCTGGGCCCCTCAGGCTCAGGTAAAACTACGATGCTCAACGTTATCGGCGGACTGGATCACTTTGACTCGGGCGACCTGTTGATCGACGGTATTTCGACCAAGGACTTTCACGATCGCGATTGGGATGCCTATCGTAACAACCGCATCGGCTTTGTGTTCCAGAGCTATAACCTCATTCCACATCAGACCATCTTGGAAAACGTTGAGCTGGCGCTTACGCTCACGGGTGTGGGGCATGCCGAGCGCCGCCAGCGTGCGCGCGAGGCGCTCGAGGCGGTTGGCCTGGGCGAACACGTTAACAAGCGCCCGAGCCAGCTATCGGGCGGGCAGATGCAGCGCGTGGCCATTGCCCGCGCCCTGATCAATGACCCTGAGATCGTCCTTGCCGACGAGCCGACTGGCGCTTTGGATTCAACGACATCCGTGCAGGTTATGGATTTGCTCAAAGAAGTTGCGCGCGACCGTCTGGTCATCATGGTCACGCACAATCCCGACCTGGCATACCAATACGCCACGCGCATCGTCAACCTGGCGGACGGCAAGATCACCGACGATTCCGATCCTTTCGATGTCGCTGACGCCACGCGCCGCGAGGCCAAGCCTACGCGCAAAACCTCGATGAGCTTTGTGACGGCGCTGGGGCTTTCTGCCCGAAACCTCATGACCAAGAAGGGCCGCACGGCCATGACGGCCTTTGCGGGCTCGATTGGCATTATCGGTATCGCGGCGATTCTGGCGCTGTCCAACGGCGTAAACGGCTACATCAAAAAGGTCGAGGAGGATACGCTCTCGAGCTACCCACTCACCATTTCCAAGCAGGATTACGACCTGTCGTCCATGATGGGCGGACAGGGGGCTGCGGATGATGACTCGCCTGAAAACGTGGATTCGTCCGACGACAGTGCCGAAACCGATAAGATTCCCGTGGTCACGGCCGTAAAGGATATGTTTGCGAGCGTTAAGTCCAACGACATGACGAGCTTTAAGGCATGGCTTGACGACGGCGGCGACGGTATCGACAAAGAGGTCAACGCCATTCAGTACGGCTACGGTGTATCGCCGGTTGTCTATCGTGCCGGCAAGGGCGATGAGAAGCCTGTCCGGCTGGTGCCCAACGCCATGACCGAGGCCATGAGCGGAGGCGCGAGCTCGGCGGCAACGGTGAGCATGGAATCCATGGGAACCTCGGTCTTTAACGAGATGATCGACGACCAGAGCCTGCTCGACAGCCAGTACGATGTCGTCGCCGGTCATTGGCCCACGTCTGCCAACGAAGCCGTGATGGTGCTTTCGAGTCGTGGCACGGTGGGCGACTATACGCTCTACAGCATCGGTGCGCTGGATATCGATGAGCTCAACGATCTGGTAAACAGTGCCATGACGGCCGACGGTAAGATCGAGACGCCCGAGACCGGCACCGACTTTACCTACGACGATGCGCTGTCTACCACGTTTAAGGTGCTGTCGCCGGCCGATGCCTATCGCAAAAACGAAGAGACCGGCATGTGGACCGACATGTCTGGCGACGCCGACTTTATGACGGCCAAGGTTGCCGACGGTATTGACGTGCACATTGTGGGCGTGGTGCGACCTAACGAGACGGCCAATGCGAGTGCGTTGTCTCCGGGTATTGCCTATACGCATGCACTGACTCGCCAGCTTATGGAGCGCGCCACCGATTCGCAGATTGTGCAGGAGCAACTCGCCCACCCCGAGACGGATGTCTTTACGGGCAAAACCTTCGACGAACTGCAAGGCGAGGCCAAGCAAGGCGTGGATCTGGGCAGCATGTTCAGTGTGGACGAGGCGGCGCTCAAGAGCGCGTTTTCGTTCGATACATCTGCGCTCTCGGGTGCAGCCGGCAGTATGGACCTTTCTGGCATCGATCTGTCGGGGCTGGACATTGACCTTTCGGGCGTTGGCAAGGACATCGACTTCAGCGACATCATGGCAAAAGCACCGGCTCCAGATTTCTCGGGCATCTTTGACGGTCTGGAACTCACGCCCGAGCAAATGCAGCAGGTGGGAACGCTAGCCAACCAGCTGTTTGAGAGCTTTTTGCAGTCTGATCAGTTTAGGGCGCTGTCACCCGAAGATCTTAAGGACGCGTCAAAGCTCTCTGCCGCATTCTCGACGTATCTTGAGAATGATGCCGCAGCCCAGCAATGCCTGGCTCAGCTTAAGGCCCTCGGCGGCGATGCCCTGGCCGAGCGCCTGCAGCAGGCGATGACCGACTATGTGCAAAAGCAGCTGGCTCCGTATCTGCAGCAGGCTATGGATCAGGTGATGAAGGCAATCAGCGAGCAGATAGCGTCGACGGTGTCAGCTCAGCTCAAGGCAGGCGCAGCAGGGCTCATGGGCCAGATGGCGACGCAGATGTCGTCGAGTTTTACTAACCTGGCGAGCGCCATGCGCGTGGATGCGAGTGCCTTTGCTCATGCCATCCACTTCAACATGGACGCCGAGGACCTGAGTTCGCTCATGATGAGCTATGCCAAGGCGTCGAAGCTCACCTATGATAACAATCTGGCCACACTGGGCTATGCGGACGAGGCCGATCCCATCTCGGTTAAGATTTTCCCGCGCGACTTTGAGGCCAAGGAGCGCGTACTCGATCACATCGATGCGTACAACAAGCAGGTCAAAGCCGCTGGCCACGATGATCGGGCAATTTCGTACACAGACTACATGGGTATCATCATGGGTTCGGTGACCGACATCGTGAACACCATCAGCTTGGTGCTCATCGCATTCGTGAGTATCAGCCTGGTCGTGAGCTCCATCATGATCGGTATCATCACATACATCAGCGTATTGGAGCGCAAGAAGGAGATTGGCATCCTGCGCGCGATCGGCGCGTCGAAGCGCAACGTGGCCAACGTATTCAATGCCGAGACCTTTATCGAAGGCCTCATCGCCGGCGTCTTTGCCATTATCGTCGTGGTGCTCGTGAGTTTTCCGGTTAATACCTGGGCGCTTGCTGCCAAACAGGTACCCAATCTGATGAGCTTGCCCGTGCGGGATGCGCTGGTGCTCATCGCGATTTCGGTGCTGTTGACGGTCGTTGCCGGCCTGCTGCCTGCCCGCAGCGCATCCAAGAAGGACCCCGTCGAAGCCCTGCGCTCCGAATAATGTGACAAAGGGACAGTCCCTTTGTCACATTGAGACCCTTGCGAAAACGGGGTCTAATTACCGTTCGGCAGGTTAAGAACTCCCTCTCCCCGCTTAATGCTTGACGAAGAGTCCTCTGGTTTATATACCTATCGGTAGGCATATAGGATGTATTGCCGATAGAAATGGAGCAACCATGACTCTCACCACACCAGCCAAAAAAGATTGTCTCCGTGAAAGCGGCGCATTTGCTTGGGTCGTCGTTATTGCGCTCGGCTTAATGTCCGCCGGAACAACTGGCACATATAGCATTATTGCCGGCTCATTCGTTGCTCCAGTATGTGAAGATCTGGGCTTTGACTACACTTCTTTTTCTTTCTATTTCACCGCGATTCTTCTTGGCCTTGCGCTTGGGCTTCCGCTTTTGAGTCGCTTCATTCCAAAAGTAATCGGCAAACCATGGCATATTTGCATTGAACTCGTCCTTATTGCCGCCGGCGCCGCAATGGCGTTCTACACCGAGGTCTGGATGTTCACCGTCTCCGCCGCAGTGATCGGCATCTGCTTTTCGTTTACAACGGGCGTCTGCATGTCCGATGTCATTGACCAATGGTTCAGCAAATCGTCCGGTCTCGCCATCGGCCTCGCTTGGGGCGTTAATTCTCTCTGCACGCTGTTATTGAGTCCTGTCATTACACTGGTCATCGAGCAGCAAGGCTGGCGTACGGGATACATCGTGCTTGCGGCCGTTTCTGCAGCTATGATTTTGCCTGCAAGCGCATTTATCATTCGCCTTAACCCCTCTGATCGCAATATGCTTCCGTACGGAGAGACCGCCTCCGAAACCCATGAGAGCTGCAGCGCCGATGAGCAGGAAGATGTCCTTTCGGGCATGGCACTCCGCGATGCCGCGAAAACGCCGTCTTTTATTCTCTGTGTCCTCTTGCTTTGCGTGGCGCAGCTCACCTGCTGCATGAACCAGCTGTTTCCAACCTATGCAAGCGAGGTCGGTTTCAATCCTATCGTAGGAAGCTTAATGGTCTCGGCAGCTTCACTCTCCGATATCTTCCTAAATCCCTTCGTGGGCAAAACATGCGACAAGCTTGGCGCTATTAAAGCAACGGTCGCATGGACAGGTGTCAGCATTCTTTCATTCCTGCTTCTTATCATTGGCGGAAGCAATGAGACCGTTTCCATCATTGCAGCTGGTGTAAACGATGTCATGTTCGCCATCGTTGGAACCGCAATGCCGATGCTTCTCCTCTCGCTCTTTGGATCACGCGATTTTGGAAGGATCTATTCGATCGTTTGCTCAGCGGGCTATGTCGTCGGTGCTTTTGGAATGCCGGTCATGATGAAGGTTTACGGCATGGCAGGGTCATTCCAGGGAGTATTTATCTTCTGCATTGCCTGCAACCTTATGATTGCTGCGTTTGCTATCGTTTCCGGCTTTCTCAATAAGGCTGCTGAAAAGTAATAAGCGCCGATTTGCATCGGCATAGATTGCCATGCAACAGGGGTCGACTCCAAGCCAGACTGGAGTCGACCCCTGTTTTCGTTTTAAAGGTTGCCCGCAGGCACCATGGGTGCCAACATGCGCTTCAGCTTGGCTGGTTTATTTGAACATAAGCTCGACTATTCCCGCCCAAACCGCTTTCTCATCAATATCCTCACCTTGAGCGACCGTATTGCTTGCTCCCTCCAGAACGGTATAAAGAATTTGTACGTAGAGCATTACGTCGGCGCTATCGGAAAACGCGCCAATCTCTACACCATGAAGAAGGATGTCTTTAAGCGCATCCATGGTTCGTTTGGTCGCCGTCGCTTGACGTTCCTGAACTGCAGGAATTCGATTTGCTTGAACGCTAACCTCGGCCAGCACGCGCCGGCGCTTTTCATCGCTTCGATAGCCACCTATAACTGAATTGCCGAGCTCGATAAGCGCGGCCTTGAACCCGTCCCTATCGACTATTAGCGAGTAGTCGCGCTGATAGTCAATGGTCGGAAACATGCTGTCCAAGAGCGTAGTGAAAATCTCCTCTTTTGAGGGAAAGTAGTAGTACACCGACGGCTTGGATATACCGACAAAGTCGCAAATCTTTCCGATAGATGCTTTGTCATAACCGACTTCTGCCACAAGATCGTACATTGCGTCCAATATTTTTTTTCTTGTGCTCATGCTGCATTTCTCCATTGCAAATCACTTCCGCACTACCAACATTATTAAGGATGGCAACGGAACATCAATTCGTGTCCAAACATGACCACTATATACGGCGAACGGTATGTATCAGTAGGCGAGCGGCAATTATTCAAAATTATCTACCGAACGGTAGGTATAGTAGTACTATAGCAGGTGAAACCCCGCTATTGTCGCGGCCGGACAGCATCGCGGGAAACCCGACGGAAGGACCAACCATGTACGAGAACTATCGTATGCCGGGCGAGTTCGAGAAGCGCTCCAACGTCTATGTGACATGGCTTCCCGATTACATCCGTGCAGAGGGCTACGATAACCGCCAGCCCTGCGTTGACGTGATCAAGGCTCTGCTCGAGTATGGCGACGTTACGGTCAACCTCAATTGCGGCACCCCCGGCTCCTATGAGGAGGCTTGCTCGCGACTGAAGGAGGAGGGGGTTGATCTCGATCGCATCGAGATCACGCAGTTCGAAGACTCCAACTTCTATGTCCGCGACAACGGTCCCAGCATCATGGTCGACGACAAGGGCCATTCTTATATGGTCAACCCCGCTTGGACCTATTACGGCGTGTGGGACAAGAACTCCCCGGAGTGCCAGTCCGCACGTAAGGCAGCCGTTCACATGGCGGTTGCGCTCGGTTGCTTCGATATCGTCAATTCCGAAATGGTTTCGGAGGGCGGCGACCGCGAGTTTGACGGTCACGGCACTCTGATCGCCATCGAGGACACGGAATGCCGCAAGCGTAATCCCGAGTTCACGAAAGAGGAAGTAGAGGCCGAGTATAAGCGCATCTACAACCTCAACAAGGTTATCTGGCTTCCGCAGCCTATGCTCGAGGACGACGACTATCGACTGGGCATCCTCGACGAGAAGGAAGACGGAACTCCCGTCTTTGGCATGAGCTTTGCAGCTCACATTGATGAGATGTGTCGCTTTATCACTCCGAACAAGATTCTTCTTGCCGAGGTGTCCGATGAAGAGGCAGCCTCGAGCAAGGCTGGAGCAGAGTCTCGTCGCCGTATTGAGGCAGCCTACGAGATCCTGAGCAACGAAACGGACTGGGAGGGCAAGCCCTTCGAGATCGTTCGTATGCCCACCGCCGAGCCTATTGAAGTCGTTATCGCCCCTGGCGATGAAGATTACGAGCTCTATAAGGGCTTCATCGACGAAATGGGCGGCAAGTTTATGGATGGCACCCCCTGGCCCGAGGGCCCCGTCCACTTCTACGCCGCAGCGAGCTACTGCAACTTCCTGATTTGCAACGGCGTCGTTCTTGGCCAGCGTTATTACCACGAGGGCATGAGTGAGGTCGTGAAAGAGAAGGATGAGCAGGCCAAGGCAGTTCTTGAGAGCTGCTTCCCCGATCGCAAAGTCATCATGATTGATTCCCTCGCGCTTAACCTGTCCGGCGGCGGCGTGCACTGCTGGACTAAGGACGTGGCGGCCAGTCGTTAGTGAGCCTTAGAGCCTGCGCTCTTTGGCTTAGGCGCCACATGTACCGCTCCCCGAGGGATATCCGTGTTTTCCTCGGGGACACATTCAACAATAATTTTGATAATAATTCGAAAGGAAATAGGCATGAACAACAGCCTCCGCGGTCGCGACTACATCAACATCCATGATCTCTCCTCCGAGGATTTCCGCTATCTCATCGATCTTGCCTGGAACCTTAAGGCTCAGAAGAAGTCTGGTGTCGACCAGCGCTACTTCCCCGGCAAAAACGTCCTCGCCAACTTTGAGTGGGGCTCGACCCGTACTCGTTGCGCATTCGAGACCTCCTGCAATGATTTGGGCATGGGCTTCACTTATCTGACCAACTCCCACATGGGTGACTGCGAGACCGTCAAGGATGCCATGCGCGTCTTTAACGGCATGTACGATCTCATCGTCTACCGCGCACAGAAGGACGAGCAGTTCCTCTATGACGTCGCCGACCTGGTTGACATCCCGGTCATCAATGCCCTTACTCTCGGCGATCACCCGACTCAGATGCTCGCTGACGCTCTTACGATGGAAGAGCAATGGGGCGGTCTGCGTACGAGCCGCGGCAAGAAGATGGCTTTCGTTGGCAACTGCGCCGGCGCCCCAGTGTGGTATGGCCGTCTGTGCGCTATGCTCGACATGGACTTCCTCGCCATCGGCCCCGACGACCTCCGTCATCAGATGTGCAAGGAAATGATCGAAGAGGTGGAGGCCTGCTACGCCAAGTACGCTCCCAATAGGACCTTTACCATCACCTCTGACCTCGATGCCCTGGATGGCGTTGACGTTATCGTTACCGAGGAGTGGCGCTACATCAACCCCGAGTGCGGAGAAGAGGTTCTGGATCCCGACGACTACAACTCCTGGTTGGGCGATGCCGAGTCTCTGTACCCCTATCGCGTCACCAGCGAGCTGTGCAAGCGCACCAACAATCCCGACATCTTCTGCATGCATGAGCTTCCCTCTGTCCACAACGCGGATCACCGTGTTGGCAAGATGCTCCTCGACCAGTGCAAGAACGACCTTCATCGCGAGATCATCACCGAGGGTTTCGAGATTGCCGACGAGTGCTTTGAGGCCAACGCTTCGGTCATCTTCCGTGAGGCAGAGAACCGTCAGCACACCATCAAGGCCGTTATGTGTGCCCTTCTGGGTCTCTAGGAGCTGCGTCAATGGAAAATGCAAAGTTAAAGAGCAGCAAGGTTTACGCATGGGTTCTCGTAATCGCGCTCGGCCTTATGTCTGCCGGCACGACCGGATCCTATAGCGTCATCGCGGGCTCCTTCGTCGCACCCGTGTGCGAGGAGTTTGGGTTTGACTATTCCATCTTCTCGTATTACTTCACCGCAACGCTCATTGGTCTTGCGGCAGCTCTTCCGTTTGTCGGAAAACTCATTCCCAAGGTCGTTGGCAAGGTTTGGCTCCCCGTTGTCGAGCTTATTTTGCTCGCTGCCGGCGCAGGCATGGCCTTCTACACCGAAGTCTGGATGTTCATCGCCGCTGGCGCCCTGATTGGCGTTTGCTTCGCCTTCACCACCGGCGTCGCTATGTCCGACGTTATTGACCAGTGGTTCAAAAAATCTGGTGGCCTGGCAATCGGTCTCGCTTGGGCAGTGAACTCGATTTACATGCTCATCATGAGTCCCGTCATCACCTCTGTCATCGAGGCCGCTGGCTGGAGAACTGGTTATCTGGTGCTCGCCGGTGTTTCCGCAGTGCTCATTCTCCCAGCTTCCATTCTGATCATTCGCTACAAGCCTCAGGACAAGGGCATGCTGCCCTATGGCTACGTCGAGGGCGAGACGGTCACCGAGACCGAGGAGACGACCGAGGATAGCACGCGTGGCGTTAGCTATGCGCGCGCCATTAAGTCGCCTGCCTTCTTCTTCTGCATCGGCTTCCTCTGTCTCGTTCAGCTCACTTGCTGCATGAACCAGCTCTTCCCGACGTATGCTTCCGAGGTTGGTTTTAGCCCCATGGTGGGCGGCTTCATGGTATCCGCTGCATCGCTCTTCGATCTGTTCCTCAATCCGATCGTCGGCACCACTTGCGATAAGTTCGGCAGCACGAAGGCCATTCTGGGCTGGCTCGCTGTCTCCATCCTCTCCTTTGTCATGCTCATGATGAGCTGCGGCAACTCGACGCTCAGCATCCTCGCAGCAGGCGTGAACGACGTAATGTACGTCATCGCTGGCACTGCCCTGACCGTTTTGGTTATGGATGTCTTTGGCTCCCGCGATTTCGGTCGCATCTTCGCGCTGATCTGCTCTGTGGGCTATATCGTCGGCGCCTTTGGCATGCCCGTTATGATGAAGGTCTATGAGCTTGTCGGCTCCTTCCAGGGCGTCTTCATCTTCTGCATCGCATGCAACGTTATTATCGGCCTGTTCTTGCTGCTGGCAAAAAAGACTGGTAAGAACCTCTCTTGGGACGAATAGTTCGATTCGTCTTTGACATACGCTGTAGGGCTTAACCTGCAGCCGCTTTGGGGTATCGACTAACGTCGGTGCCCTTTTTTCATCGAATGTGACAAAGGAGCAGCCCCTTTGTCACATTGAGTGGCTTGTAAATCGAGGCCTAATACTTTTCCCGAGAAGTGAACGAGTGAAAACGGACCCCCGAAGCATCGACACTTTTGAGATGCAATTTCCTGCGGTTTTGGCAGCACAATCCTGCGGTTTTGACGTCAAAAAATGTCGATGCTTCGGAGGTCCAAAAACGGTCGTTCACTTCTCGGAAAAGTATTAGACCTCGAGATATAGACGGCGTTTGCGAGCGGAAATCAGAACGTAAGCCCCTAATGCTTCTTTGCAGAGAGCATGAGCCTAATTTCCGGATGGGTGTACTCGTCGAACTCTTCTGCGGCTTCGGTGTCAAAGGTATAGTACGACTTGATAGATTCGTCCTCCGTCCTGATGCTGGTTTCTTCATATAGGGATCCGGCTAAAAATGCCTGTTTAAATTCATCCGACAGGCTGCATGGCGTGAGGAGGCCCGGTGTGGCAACGGAAATGTCCAACCCGTTGAGCGGGGCGCAAAGCGTCGCGATATCCTGCTCGGCGCGATCGAGGTTGTCTGCAAGGCTTGCCTCGGGGTCGATCTGACTAGTGTAATCGACGTCCGTGAGCATGCCGTCCGCATCAAAAGAAAGGTAGACATAGGCTGCTTGAGCGCCAAGGTCATTGTCGCGCAGATAGCCGATAATGCGGTAGCCGTAGTCGTGATACGACTCGTATGGGTCGTCTGCCGCGACGCGTTCACACACGGGCTCCAGGGCATCTTGCGCGATGGCGAGCTGCTCGGCGACTGCAGCTTTTCTCGCCTGAAGCTCGTTATTTCCCTGGACAAACTGCGGGATGTAGACGCCAAGCAGCACAATGGCGGGCACCACTGCGAGAGCTATGATCTGCTTCTTGAGGTTTGGAATCGTCACGCCGTATGCGTTTGCCATGGCCTCGGCATTGCTCGAGGTCTCGGCCAGCACGTCTGCCGCCGTGGCGACTGCCCCTACGGCGCTGGCGACCTCGGCAGCGCCGCCCAGGTCGCGCGCGAGATCGTTATCGCCGTTCTTGAGCAAGCGGCCGACAGCTTGCGTGGCGAGCACGCCGGCGACCTCCGCGGAACGGTCCTGGTTGGCCTGGGCTACCGCAAGCCTGCTCTGCAGCTCCTTCCACTGTTTGCCCTGCATTCCAAAGCGCGGCGCAAGAGCGCAATAGCAAAAGATGACGAGTTCGATTACGGTGAGTGCGATGGCGGTATATATGCCCGCGGGTTGGAATTCCTTTTGGTGGAACGCGATATCGTTGATCATTTGGAGCGGCAACATCAACAGGCATGCTACGAACGACATGACGAGTGCGGTCGCTGCGATCTTGGGGTACGTGCAGTACCGCTGGATGCGTTTCTTTTCTTGTTCGGTGAGCTGCTGCATGGGGGCCTCGACTCTCATCGTTATTCGGGGGCGATGTGCATGCGCTCTTGAGTATAGATGAGTGAGGGGTGTCTGTTGTTCAAACATGGTGTCAACGGCGTGGTGTTGGTGGTCATCGTGATCATGAACGTCGTTTTTGGAGCATAGAGCCGCTTTCGTGGGGCGAATGACGCGCAAGGGGGCTGCCGTGGGACAGCCTCTCACTGTTTGTGAGCGCCAGCAAATCGAGGGTGAATGGTTTTCCGAGAAGTGAGCGACCTATTCTGGACCCCTGAAGCATTCGCACTTTTGGATGCAAAAACCGCAGGGTTTGAGCGACAAAACCGCAGGAAATGGCTCTCCAAAAGTGTCGATGCATCGGGGGTCCGATTTCACACGTTCACTTCGCGGAAAACCATTCACCTTCGTTGTATGGGGTGCGGCTGGAGGATGGCCATCGTTCAGTAGTTACCTCTTCCTTGTGAATCGCCTGAAACACAAGGCATAATGCATGTGACAAAGGGACGGCCCCTTTGCCGCATTGATCTGAGAGTAGATGTTGATGATTCTATCGTTGGCCCCTATGGAGGGGATTACCGGGCATGTGTTCCGTCGCGTGCACGCGGAGTGTTTTGGCGCACTCGATTGTTATTACACGCCGTTTTTGCCGCCGCCGCGGGTAGGCAACCGCTTTGGCGGCAAAGCGTTTAAAGAGGTCGATCCCGCCAATAACCGGGGGCTCAACGTGGTGCCTCAGCTGATGTCCAAGAATGCGGACGAGTTTGTGTGGGCGGCGCAGGTGCTTGCCGACATGGGCTATCGCGAGGTCAATCTCAACCTTGGTTGCCCCTCGGGCACGGTTGTCGCCAAGGGGAAGGGCTCGGGCTTTTTACGCAATCTGGATGAGCTCGAGGCGTTCTTGAGCGACGTGTGCGAGCGCTCGCCATTGCCGGTGTCGGTAAAAACTAGGCTGGGACTGCAGAGCGACGGCGAGTACGAGCGCGTGCTCGACCTCTATTGCCGCATGCCGCTGGCAGAGCTGATCGTGCATCCGCGCGTGCAAAAGGACCGCTATACGGGCTCGCCGCGCAAAGAGTTTTACGGCGAGACGCTGGAACGGGCGCCGTTCCCCGTGGCCTACAACGGCGACATCTTTGATCTTGAGGATATGGATGCGCTGGTGGAGGCCTATCCCGGCACGCGCCATGTAATGCTGGGGCGCGGCTTGCTCGCGAACCCCGCGCTGGCTCGCATGGTTGCCAGCGGTCCTGCGGCCACGGCAGCCGAGCTGCAGCGCTTCCACGACACGCTGTTTGCGGCGTATGCAGAAGAGATTGGCGGCAACGCGGTCTTTCGCATGAAGGAGTGGTGGTTCTACGCCAAGTGCGCCTTCGCCGATCCCGCTACCGTTCACAAGATCGTGCGCAAGACCAAAAAGGTCGACGAATACCGCGCCGCTGTCGAGCGCGTCTTTCGCGAGCAGCCACTTGCACCTATAGCCCGCTTCCACGGCTAGTTAGTCGTTGGGGACGTTCTTTAACGACTAGTCATTCAAGAACGTCCCCAACGACTACCTGCGCAAAAAAGTTGTACGCCAGCATCCAAAGATGTCGAAAAATGTCGACTTTGGATGCTGACGTACATGTTTGGGTTCGGCGGGGGAGCGGTGCCTAGGCAATCATTGCGTCGAGCGTAATGAGCTCCCTGAGCCGCTCTGTGCGTGTCTGCCCATGACGCTTTGCCTTTGCGTCAAACGCCTCAAGAACCGATTCACCTACGCGTGCCGACAAAACAGCGCTCGGCTCATCGGAGATCGGCGGCCTTCCCAACTTGATGGTGCGACCCTTTGGCCACTCATCTTTTTCGTAAGCTTCCGCGGCTTTCTCTAACTTTCCAGGGGCAAATCCCATCATTTTTTCAAGCTGCTTAGCGTCCATAGCGCCTCCTATCGATCGACATAATGTCGAGCGCTGGTTCTCGGATTCCCTTTTTTGTATACAGTTTTATTACTAAAAATACAAGCAGTTTATCGGGCTAATTAGCTTGTTTTGATCCGCCTGCTCGATAGGAAATGAGCATTGACGGCTTCGATACTCCTCTGCTTTTCAGCTTGGAATTTGGATGCTCGTTGAACTTCCGGAGGGGAGCGTTTTATTAAGCTATCGAGATTCTGGGCAGGAGCTCTCACCGGTCTTCGATAGTGGGACTAGCTTAATTCGCGACACAGTGTGTCACGAATTGGAGTAGTCGTTGGGTGTCCTTCAATGGCTAGTCATACAAGAACGTCCAAGTGCCGGATTTTGTCATTAAGAGTCGTCCCTAACGACTATTCTGGAGGGTCGTGGTCAAAAAAGGGCAAATATGAGTACTGTTGCCATTATGGTTGCATTAATTTTGCTGTAAAAAGTTGCTCCTGATGAGGTTTGTTCCCATTAGGAGCAACTTTTATTGAACATATGAGGAGAAATAGCGTCAGCTGCGGGCGCATGGGACGTTGAATAGTTCCTGAAATGATCAAAATTGCTGCTACTAAACAGGTGGCAGTACTCATATTTGCCCTTTTTTGACCATAGCTCCCTCGGAAACTCTTTCCCGAGGCATCAAACAGCCATAATCCAAAGGTCGCCTCAAACAATTAGCCGGTTAAGAGCGTCCATGGCTACCCAAAAGCTGTACGTCAGCATCCGAAGATGTCGAAAAATGTCGACTTTGGATGCTGACGTACATGTTTGGGTTCGGCGGGGGACCAGTTATTGGGGACGTTCTTAAACGACTACTCATTTAAGTGCGTCCCCAATGAGTACTAGAGCAGGTTCTTCTGTACCCACGCGATGATGTCGCCCGACTCGTAGAGCGGCGCGCCGTCAATGAACAGGCAGGGAACCTGGCGTTTTCCGCCGACGGCGATAAGCGTCTGCTCGGCATCGGAATCGGTCAAGATATTGCGTTCGGGAATGGTCACGCCGTTATCGGCCAGGAAGCGCTTGACCTTCATGCAATACGGGCAGCCGGTCATAACGTATAGCTCGAGTTCGTGATTAGTAGCCATGGGTCTCCAATCGGTTGAGGTTTCGATTGAGATACCCAAAGCCGCCGCGGTCTATGCGCGAGTTAGCGATGACTCGATGGCCTGAACCAAAAACGCCGTAGCGCCTGTGCCGCAGGGCTTGTCGTAGTAGTCGATAAAGCGCTGGTCGGCCAGATAGCCGTGAGCGAGGCCCAGGTATGCGTCGTCTTGGGGCTGGTGTCCCCAGTTAAGGCCAATCCAGCGACGATGCATCGCAACAAGTTTTTGGGCCTCACTGCTCTTGGGGTCGCCGTCGCCCATGGCAATCGAGAGCTGACCTAGAATAGCGCGTTCAAGTTCCTTCATGTCGTTCCATGTCTCGGGGTCCATGTCCAGCAGCGCTTCGTTTGCTGCGTCGATCGCCTCGTCGCCATAGCGCGCCCGCGCCTCGGCGCCGTAGCGCTCCTCGTTTTCCTGCACGGTGCGCCAGCGCTCCAGTTGCGGCAGGACGGCGCCCATGAGCGAGACGGCTTCGTCGAGCGACATACCGGTGCTTTGCGCCAGACGCGGGGCACAGTCCTCGATCATCGCCTCCATCGTGGTTTCGTAAGTGTACTCGCCGTGGTCGTAGCACCACTTGCAGTAATGGTCGTTCGCGGTGCCCGCGGCATCGGTGCCGCAGTCGTCGGGCGTGAGTAGCATGCCGCAGCTCTGACAATAGTGCTCGGGCATTTCGAGCAGATGAGACAGTGGCTCGCCGGTCACGGCGGCAATGAGCTTCATCATGTCGATGCCCGGTGTGACCTCGCCGCGTTCCCAACGGCTGATGGCCTGGCGTGTGACGAAGAGCTTGGCGGCGAGCTGCTCCTGAGTAAGGTGATGGGCGTGGCGGACAGCGATAAGCTTTTCTGCAAAGGCCATAACGGCTCCTTTCTGCTGGTTGATGGCTTAAGCATACGCGTCAGCAGGCGCCCTTCCAAGCAACCGTTGGTTGCACGACGGGGGACCGCGGCGAAGAATTGCGTGCCACGCCCCACACCTTCATGCCGTACAATGGCCGGCATGGAACCTATCGCACGCATACATACCGACCTGCCGCAGAAGTTCGGCATTCCGCGCAACAGCTTTTTGGCGCCTCATCTTGAGGGGCGCATTATCTTTGAGCCGGAGTTTGCCTCTAACGCCGCGGTTGCAGGGCTCGAATCATTCTCGCACCTATGGCTGCTCTGGCGCTTCGAAAACGGAACGCCCGGCGGCACGGCTAAGGACATAGCCGCCGACGCCAAGATACAGGACAGATCCGGTACCACTGCCAAGTGGTCAAAGACCGTGCGTCCGCCGCGCCTGGGTGGCGCCGAGCGCGTGGGCGTGTTTGCCACGCGCAGCCCGTTTCGACCCAACCCCATCGGCCTTACCTGTGTGAGGCTCGATCGCGTTGAGCTCACCGACAACGGCCCCATCATCCACGTGTTGGGAGCTGATCTGCGTGACGGCACACCCATCTACGACATCAAGCCCTACATTCCGTTTGCGGACTGTCACCCGGATGCGACGGGCGGCTGGATTAAGGACACTCCGTGGCAAGAGCTTGATGTTGAGTTTCCACAGGCGCTGCAGGATATGGTCCCGCCCGCAAAGTTGCCCGGCTTAATCGAGGTCCTTCGCCAGGATCCGCGCCGGGCTGGCAGCAAACACGAGCCAAACCGCGTCTACCACTTGGCCTATGCTGGGCTCGATATATCGTTTGCGGTCGACGGGGCGCAGCTTTCCGTGGTAGACGTCAGCAAGGCTCAAAGCTAACCACCACGGAGCCCGCGCCCCGATCAAATTCAACCCCAAAACCCGTATCAAAGCCGCCTGTTCTGGTGGACAATAACGCCTACCGAACCAATCCGCTTTGCACGGGAGCGCAGCATGAAATACGACTTTACCTCGCTTATCGACCGCCACGGCATGGATGCCATCGCCGTTGACTCCTGGGGCGAGATCCCCGGTATGGCGCCAAACGTGCCCGATGAGGGCTTCGACCGCATCCCGATGTGGGTGGCGGATATGAACTTTGCCACGGTGCCCACGGTCCAGGAGCACATCATTCAACGTGCTCAGCACCCTATGTTTGGCTACTTTGACCCACGCGCCGAGTACTTCGATCGCATCATCGAGTGGCAGAGCCGTCGTAACGGCGTTGAGGGCCTGGCGCCTGAGCATATTGGCTATGAAAACGGTGTGCTGGGCGGCGTTGTATCGACGTTGCGCGCCTATGTGCAGCACGGTGATGCGGTGCTGGTCCATAGTCCCACCTATATCGGCTTTACCAAGGCCATCGAGGCCGCGGGCTACCGTATTGTTCACAGCCCGCTTAAGCTCGACGAACAGGGCGTGTGGCGCATGGACTTTGAGGACATGGAGCGCAAGCTCGCGCAAAACCGCATCCATGCTGCCGTCTTCTGCTCGCCGCACAATCCCTGCGGTCGCGTGTGGGAGCGCGACGAGATCGAACGCGCCATGGGCGTCTATCGCCAGCACGATTGCGTGGTGATCTCGGATGAGATTTGGTCCGATATCATCCGTCCCGGGTACAAGCACATTCCGACGCAGTCGGTGAGCGAGGATGCCCGCATGCGCACGGTCGCCCTCTACGCGCCCAGCAAGACCTTTAACCTCGCGGGCCTGGTCGGCAGCTTCCACATCATCTACAACGAGACGCTGCGCGACCGCGTGTGCGCCGTGTCCAACAAGACCCACTACAACGAGATGAACGTCCTCTCGATGCATGCGCTCATTGGCGCCTATCAGCCGCAGGGCTACGAGTGGGTTGATGAGCTCAACCAGGTGCTCGCCGACAATATCGAGTACTTCTGCACGTATGCAGAGAAACATTGGAAGGGCGTCGCGTTTTCACGTCCGCAGGGCACGTACATGGTGTTCCTGGACTGTACCGAGTGGTGTCGCGAACATGGCCGCGATATTCAGTGGTTGCTCGATGAGGGGGCGCGCGTGGGCGTGGGGTATCAGGACGGCCGTCCGTTCCACGGGCCCTGCCACGTTCGCGTGAATCTGGCGCTGCCGCTTTCGCGCGTAAAGGAAGCGTGCGATCGCCTGGACCGCTACGTTTTTAATGCATAGTAAATGTCCACTGTATGCGGGGGTCTTTCGGTCAGATCGGTCAGAAGGACCCATATAGTAAGGCGTCCGCATTCATTGAACGGCTCTCGTATGCCGCCTGCTATCATTAGTCTGTTGCCGCCAACGAACAGGACCGTCAGGAGCTCAATGAAAAAGACCCGCCGCTCGGTTGCCATAACGTTATTACTTGCGCTCGCGATAGTGGGTGTATTTGGCGTGGCGATAGCCGGTTTCTCCGGGTCGAGTAACGGCGGCTCGGCATCTTCGGAAAAAAGCGCGGCTTCGCATGCCAAAAGCGCCAGCCTCAAAACGCTCAACGTCGGCAGCGACCTCTACCCGCCGTTTGTGTATAGCGACGAGTACGGCAATATTGTCGGCCTGGATGTCGAGATTTTGACCGAGGCTTTGGCCCGCATTGGCTACAAGCCAAAATACCAGCTCATCGACTGGGAAAAGAAAAAAGAGCTGTTGGCGAACGGCGAGCTCGACTGCGTCATGGGCAGCTTTAGTATGACGGGTCGAGAAAACGAGTATCGTTGGGCCGGTCCGTACCTTGCGAGTCGACAGGTGGTTGCTGTCGATCCCGAGAGCGATATCTACACGCTTGCCGATCTTAAGGACAAGGTCGTGGCAGTGCAGTCCACCACCAAGCCCGAGGGCATTTTGCTCAATCGTACCAATGAAAACGTTCCGCAGATCAAAGAGCTCTACAGCTTTTCGGACCGCTCATACCTGAACCCGGCGCTCGTCGAGGGCCTGGTCGATGCCATCGCCGCGCATGAGTCCTCGCTGCTCACCTACGAAAAAGACTACGGTGTGACGTATCGCATTCTGGATGAGCCGCTGCTCGAGGTTGGTTTGGGTACCGCTTTCGATATCAATGATACGCGCGGCATCGACGTTAAGCTCACTCATGCCTACCAGGAAATGCTTGCCGATGGCACCATGGAACGTCTGGTGTCAAAGTATTTTGATGATCCTTCGCCATTCTTGAATGTGGAGGGGCTGTCATGATCGATATGCCTGATCACGTTGCAGGGGAGCGGGGTAATCGCGCGGTATGGAGGTTGCCGCTTATCGTTCTGCTTGGAATAGCGCTCTCGGTTGTTGCTGGCATGATGAGCTACGGTTACACGACGGCCCAGGCCGAGCAGCGCTTTGCCGACGTTGTTGACTACGTGGCGACGCAGAGCCTTTCCTACGAGGCGTTCAACAACGCCTATGTGACCAAAAACCTGATTCGCGTTATGGAGATTGCCGGTGAGGTGGCGCGCAATATAGAGCGCGACGGCTCGGCGGATAACGCCACGCTAAAACAATATGCCGACCAGTTCAACGTGAGTGCACTGATCGTGACGGACGCATCGGGAAACTTGGTGTCCGAGTCCTCGACGGATGGCGTGGGATACGAGTCACTCGCTGCGTATCTCAAAGAAGCACCCGTGCTGGAGGTGGCGTCCCATCCGCTTAAGTCCTATACCGCCCGCATCACGCTTGCGGATGATTCGGTCGCCGACATTGGCTGCGTGACTCGGCGGGGCGGCGAGGGCATCGTTATCGCGGTAAGGCACCAGAGCGCCAAGGCGGTCGCGAGCAATACGCTCAAGTTGCAGAGCTTGCTCGATGGTTATGAAACCATCGATAGCGGCAATATCGTGATTGAAAACGACGCCAAGGTTGTTGCGACCAATGCCGTTGAACCCACCACGTCGGGCGCATTCGTTTTGCCTGCGACGGATGCCACCATAGTCGACAGTATTAAGGAACGTTGCCTGGCCGGCAGGGTTAGTTTGGTCAACGCCAACGGCGAGTGGTATCTGGGCACTTTTGGTAAAGCACGCCAATTCTACGTGTACACCTACACTTCCGCGCGGCGTTACTTTGAAACCGTCGCAGTTGTAGTTGCCAGCGTGTTGGTGCTCTACGGCGGCGCTATAGCCGCAACTGCGTTGGCGCGCCGCCATGCAGAGCGGCAACGCCTGACCGACCTGTTACTGCAGGAACGTGACTATGGCGACAAGCTGGCAAAGGCAGCGCGCGAGGCCTCGTCTGCCAACTCTGCAAAGACGGAATTTCTGCGTCGTATGAGTCACGATCTGCGCACGCCCATCAACGGCATTCGCGGCATGGTTGAGGTTGGCGATGCCAATGCGGACGATCTGCAAAAGCAGACCGAGTGCCGCTCAAAGATCTGGACGGCATCGGGACTGCTGCTCGACCTTGCGAACGAGGCGCTCGATATGAGTCGCCTGGAAAGCGGACAGGTCGATCTGGATCTCGTGCCCACAAATTTGGTGGTCCTCAACCGTGAAGTGTGCGGTATTCTGGAGCGCCAGGCCGAGGAGCGTCTGGTGACAATTATCTGCGACCAGCAAACGCTTGATCATCCCTATGCTCGGGTGAGCGTGACGCACCTCAAGCGCTTGTTGGTCAATATTGCCGGTAATGCCGTCAAGTACAGCCGTCGGGGCGGCTATGTGCGCCTGGCGTGTCGTGAGGTAGAGCCGGTAGATGGCGTTCCCATCTATGAATACACGATCGCCGATAACGGTATTGGCATGAGCGAGCAGTTCCAACAGCACCTTTACGAGCCGTTTAGCCGCGAGGAACAACGGGTGGAAGGCGCTTCATCGGGAACTGGCCTGGGTGCGCCTATTGCCAAACAGTTGGTCGAGCTTATGGGTGGAAGCATGAGCTTTACGAGCACCTTGGGGCGGGGGACGACGTTTACCATCCGCCTGCCGTTTGAGTAGTGCAAGCGCTCCGAGATTCCTCAGGCAGTTCGTGTGGATGCGGTCGATGTCGATGCAGTTCGGGGTCTACGTGTTTTGCTCGTAGAGGATAACGAGCTGAATGCCGAGATCGCACAGTTTACGCTCGACCGTGCCGGTGCCATCGTGACGCATGTTAAGGATGGCGAGTCTGCCGTCGAGACGTTTGCCGCGAGCGCACCGCACGAGTACGACGTGGTGTTGATGGACATTATGATGCCTGGCATCGATGGCCTTGAGGCCACGCGCCAGATTCGAGCACTCGAGCGCGAGGATGCCGCGACCACACCGATTATCGCTGTGAGCGCCAATGCCTTTGCCGAGGACCGTAGGCTTTCGCGTGAGGCGGGCATGGACGCCCATCTGAGCAAACCCGTGAGCTCGCGAGAGCTCGTTGAGGCGCTTGCGCACATAGCCGCCGACGCTTCATAAGTATATGGCCCGGCTCCAATGCTGGTTGGAGCCGGGCCATATCGCTATTTTCAAGACCTGCTTTGGGGCCTACTTTTCATGAATCTGCTTGCCGCAAAGATGCTCAATCGAGATCTCGTAGAGCTGGACGCCCTTGATGTATTTGGCGATCTCTTCTTCGACTTCTTCGGCAGAAGGGTAGTACTTAAGGGCGAGCTGACGGACTTTGTCCTCGATATACGCGGGAGTGTCATTCACCAGGCGACAACGGCCAAAGATAACGGTGCTCATAACATAGGGAGCCCAGTCATCGTCCTTGTACCACTCGTTTCCGTAAACGGTAAAGCAGACCTTGTCATCGCGCTTGAGTGCGTCGACCTTGTGGCCGGCTTTGGCGCCATGGAAATAAATCTTGTCGTGCTCGGCGTCGAAGAAGTAGTTGACGGGAATGGCGTACGGGTAGCCATCGTCGCCGTTGACGGCAAAGACGCCGCGCTTGCAGGCGGAGAGCAATTCGCGTGCCGCCTCATCGGAAATGGCGCGTTTTTTTCTGCGTAGGGGCCTAAACATCATGGGCTTCCTTTCTAACTGCGTATGGTAGTTGAGCACAAACTATAGCGAAATAGTTCCGTTTTTCTTGATGCAGGCGAGCATGTCTTTAAGCTTGTTAAAGTCAAGCGGCTTGGGCAGATGGGCGTTCATGCCAGCGTCACGTGCCGCTTGTGCGTCCTCGGCAAAGGCGTTGGCGGTCAGCGCGATAATGGGGATGTCGGCTGCGTCGGCCTTGCCGCTTAGGCGGATTGTGCGGGCCGCTTCGTAGCCATCCATGCCCGGCATCATGATGTCCATCAGGATTGCATCGAAGCTGCCTGCGGGACGTGAAAGGTACAGATCAACCGCGTCGCTGCCGTTCTCCACATGGGTGACTACGATGCCTTCGGTCTCCAATAATGTCTGGGCGATTTCGGCGCTAAGCTGGTTGTCTTCGGCAAGCAACACGCTCATTCCGGCAAGTGAGACCGTGAGTGCCCTCACGCTCGTCTGTGTTTGGATCTTAGGACACGTATCGATAGCGAGCGGAATCTGAACGTAAAATGTCGATCCGGTTCCAAGCTCACTCGTTACCTCGATTGTTCCCCCCATGAGGTCGACAAGTGATTTGACGATCGGCATGCCCATGCCAGTCCCCTGAAATTTGCTGCGGGCATCGTTGCCTTCTTGAGCAAACGGCTCGTAGATGTGCTTAAGAAACTCGGGCGACATGCCGATGCCAGTGTCCGAGACGTTAAAGCAAAAGAGCACTCGGTTGTCGTCAAGTGGTTTAATCTGAGAGGTAAAAGTGACAGTGCCGCCATCTTTGTTGTACTTGATGCTGTTGTCGAGCAGGTTAATGATAATCTGACGAACATGAGTGGGGCTTCCAATTACCTGCGGATTGCAGACGAGATGTGCGCTTTGATCCCGCATCGTTATATTGTGTTCGGACGCGCGGAGTTTGCACAGCACAATTGCATCGTCGCAGAGCTTTTCAAGGTTAAATGAGACGTGCTCAAGCGGTAAATTACCATTTTCAATCCTGCCCATTCCCAGAATGTCATTGATGAGTGAGAGCAGATGATTGGCGGCGATTCGCGCCTTGGCTCGGTTTTCACGGGCGGCATGGATATCGTCTTCGTGCAATTCCTCAATTTCGATGAGTCCCAGAATACCGTTGAGCGGCGTGCGGATGTTATGACTCATGCGTGTAAGAAAGGCCGTTTTGGCGGCATTTGCGGCGAGTGCCTTGTTTTGTTCTGCTCGGGCTCGCTGCAGGGCCCAGGTTAGAATCGCTACCCCAGTCAACAGTACACCGACGATGATGACGACAATCGCACTACGATGTTGATACATAAACCTGAGCGTGTCCGACTCCTGCGCGCTATACGACGTAGAGGAATAATTGCTCGCAGAAAGCGATTCTCCGGCGTTGATGATGCCCTTGTTGACAATACTTAATAATTCGGGATTTCCGCGTAACATGAGGCAAGAGAGTTCGGCCGTGCGTGAGAGTTCCTGTATCTCGTAGTCTTTGATATCGTAGCTTTCTCGGATGGTTTCCAGCCGTGCACTGGGAACAACGACGCAGCTTGACCTCCCATCCTTAAGGGCAGTAAGTATTTCGTCTGCAGACTGATATTCGGTTATATTTGCATTTGGAAATAAGTATTGTAATTCGTTGCGGTTTACGATTGAAAAATCGGCGCAACAGATATTGCGCAGATCCCTGTTAAGATCGTTGGTGGCGTGGATGGCGGTAAGAGAGATCGTTCCCATCGAAATCGATTGGACCGTCCCCATTTGCTCGGCAAGCCAGTAGTCACTGTATACCGGTAGGGCGATGTCGATATCCCCCCTTGAGAGTGCTTCTGTCATTTGCTGGTTGCCTGGATAAGCGATCGTGCGTACGGTAATGCCAAATTTGTCGCGTAGCGTTGTAACGAACGAGACGAGTGAGCCTTCCATTTCTCCCTTATCATCTTGGTTGCAGTAGGGGAGATTGTTGCTGAGGTAACCTAGCGTAAGCGTGCTTTTCTTGGCCTTGAGCCACGACCGTTCGGAGCCGGTAAGTGATGCGGATCCACTGTTTTGTGCCGAGTAGTTTGATTTGACTTCGTCGTTGTAACGCGGGTTGATGCGATTGATTGCCGCCATGGCCGAGTTGATGTCGTCCATCAGGTCGGGACGGCTTTTGGGCACTGCAAAATAGTAGTCGCTCGAACCTACGTAGAACATAGGGGAAGCGTTGGGTGAGGAGATGGTGTCATTCATGATGATGGCGTCGACCTCATCGTTTGCGAGTGCGTCAAAGAGGTCACCGCCACCGGCGAATTCTTTATAGGTGCAGGTAATACCTTCGTTGGAAAGCCACTGCCGACCGACGGCGGTTTGCATAACGCCGGGGTTATAACCGATGGTTAGCCCTTGGAGCGCTTGAGGATCACCTTTAGAGAGATCGTCGCGGTCGGGCTTGGCGTAGATGTAGTAGCGCTCGGTTCCTTCGGGGTTCGAGGAGTAGAGCAACTTTTGCGCTCGCTCTGCCGAATACGAAATATTCGGCAGCAGATCGATTTCGCCCTTCTCGAGCATATCCATGAGCTCGGTGAAGGTGCCGGAGACGTATTCGTACCGCCAGCCGGGCGTGTAGTACGATAGGGTCTGGAGATAGTCGTAGCCCCATCCCGAGAGGCGCTCGCCTGGCGTACCGTCCTGGAATCCCTCGTTGTTGATAAGCCATCCGACGCGCACCGTTTTGATCTGTTGATCAGAGTCATTGGCATGGGCGGGGGCGGGCATGATGGCGTTCAGTAGGGTAAGTGCGGCAAGCACGATAATCAGGGTGCGAAGTACAGTTGAACGAAGGATAGCGGTAGCTCTCACGGGCAATCCTAACGAATCGAGACATTACCTCATAATCATACCAGCTGGTCTGCTTGGTCGGCAGGCATACCGCTAAACAGTCCGCCCGGCAATTGGGGACGTTCTTAAACGACTGGTCATCGGGGACGTTCTTGTTTGACTGGTCATTTAAGAACGTCCCCGATGACTCGTTAAAGGAACGTCCCTAACTGCCGGTTGTGGGACAATATCGAGCGAACGTGATGGGGTGTCTGGGAAAAGGGGTCGCGATGAACAAGTTGAGGACGCTTGCGGACGTATTGCGCCAGGCTGGCTTTGCGCGCATCACGAGTCTGTTTCTTATCTTCTACCTGCTGTGTTCGACGGCTGTATGGCTGTCCGAACCTACGACCCTCACGTTTGGTGATGGCCTCTGGTTTAGCTTCGAGACGGTCTCGACGATCGGCTTTGGCGACATCCCGGCCGCAACGCCGGTTGCCCGCGCGATTACCGTCGTCTTGAGCGTTATCAGCATTTTCTATATCGCTATGCTCACGGGCGTGGCGGTGAACTACTGCAATATGCTTATCAAGATGCGCCAAAAGGACACCATGGCACGCTTTATGGACGATCTTGAACATTTGGAAGATCTCGATCGCGATGAACTCGCCGATCTGTCACGCCGCGTGCGCGAATATCGCCGACGCCAGCGCTAGAGGGGGCTAAATGAATATCACGGTATACCTGGGCGCGAACGTCGGCAATGACCCGGCGTTTCTGCCCGCGGTGCAGGAGCTGGGCGACTGGATTGGAGCCAACGGCCACGCGCTGGTATACGGCGGGTCCAAGTCGGGGCTGATGGGCGCGCTCGCCGATAGCGTGCTCGAGGCAGGTGGACACGTGACGGGTGTGGAGCCGAGCTTTTTTATCGAGGCCGAGTTTCAACATGACGGTATCGACGATCTCATCGTGACGAGCGATATGGCCGAGCGCAAGGCCAAGATGATCGAGCTCGGCGATGCATTCATTGCCTTTCCCGGTGGGACGGGCACGCTCGAGGAGATTGCCGAGGTGATGTCCGCGGTGTCGTTGGGGCACCTGAGTGCTCCGTGCATCCTGTATAACCTGGACGGTTACTACAACGACCTCAAGGCGCTACTCGGGCACATGATCGATAAGGGCTTATCGAGCCCGCAGCGCCAGCACGGCATCTACTTTGCCGACGATTTGCGCGAGATTGCCTCGATTGTCAACGGATGAGTCTTGAGCCCGCCCCACTACGACTCCCAATGGTGCCGTTTGCGGCGCAGATGGTTGGCTCGTCCGGGCAACGCTCGCTCTACAATAAAACGTATCTATGTCGACTTTGACCGCGGGAGGACCCGATGGATAGCCTTGCCAAGCCCACAAACCGCGCGCTGTTTTTGGCCAGCGTTGCCGTGACCGGTGCGTTTGCGGGTGCCGCAGTCTGGCTGTTCTTCTTTGCGATGGAGCATGGTATCGACTATCTATGGACCGAGATTCCGCACGCGCTGGGCGTCGCTTCGCCCGAGCTCGCGAGCGGCCCGTTCGGTTTTTTGCCGTACCCGTTTTTTGTCTGCCTGCCGGGCGGCCTGCTGATTGGCCTGTACGAAAAGATGACGGGCACCAAGACCGATGACCTTAACCAAGTGATGGCCAAGGTAAAGCGCGATGGACGCTACCCCTACGACAACCTGGGCAAGCTGTCGCTTGCCGCGCTGCTGCCGCTGCTGTTTGGCGGCAGCATTGGACCGGAGGCCGGCCTGACCGGCGTCATTGCGGGGCTGTGCAGCTGGGTCGGCGACCGCATGCGCCGTTTTGGAGCCGAGTTTAGGGAGCTCACGCTGTTGGGCACCCAGGCCGCGCTGACGGCGCTCTTTACCGCGCCCGTCTTTGGCTTTGTGGCGCCGCTTGCCGGAAGCGCTGACGGCCAGGGTGCCAGCGATGGCGATGATTCCGAATCCGGTGAGATGACCATCAGGCTGCCCAAGGCGCAAAAGACCGTGGTTTACGGCATCGCGATTGCCGGCGGCCTGGGCACCTACCTGCTGCTCGGACAGCTCATGGGCGGCGGCATGGGCATGCCGAGGTTCGAGGCTGCCGTGGTGGGCAACCTGGAGCTTACCTGGCTCATTCCCCTATCGTTGATCGGAACAGTCTGCGGCTGGCTGTACTTTGTCTCTGAGCACGCGAGCGAAGCGCTTGCCCATGCAATAGGGGAGCGTCCTGTCGTCAAGGCGATGCTGGCTGGTTTGGTGCTCGCGATCTGCGGCACGATCCTGCCCTACACCATGTTTGCCGGCGAGACGCAAGCCGATGTGCTCATGGAGACCTATATGGCCATTCCCGCTGGCGTGCTTATCGCGACCGGTCTTGTCAAGGCCATGTTGACGCCTGCCCTCATCAACCTTGGCTGGCGTGGCGGCCACTTCTTTCCGGTTATCTTCTCGGGCGTGAGCCTGGGCTACGGTCTTGCCATCCTCACGGGTGTCGATCCGGTCTTTTGCGTCGCCGTCTGCACCGCCTCGACAATGGGCGCCGTCATGCGCCAGCCCGTCATGGTCGTGGGTCTGCTGCTCATGTGCTTCCCACTCAAGGGTATCGTCTGCATGATCATCGCGGCCGCCATCGCCGCTGGCATTCCGCTGCCCAAGCTGCTGCGCAAGTAGCGTGGTGGTGCGCGGCCAATACAGGCATCCCGGGCCCGGCGTGAGAACGTAGCGTCTGCTGGGTTGCTGTTCCAACAGTCATGAAGAAAGAATCCGCGCGAGATACCGAGCGAATCAAAGAACGCGCGGCTTTCCTGTGGGTCGCTCTACAGATTGACAGCGTACGAGTCCAACCCGTATTCGCGGGCAAGCAGGACACTGGTAATACCGGTACCCGACCCAAGGTCATAGACGCGGACGCCGCAGGGGACAGGCACATCGCGAAGCAGCTCTTCGGATCGCGTCGGGAAAGTTGGCGTAAGAATCCCTTCGGGAGGGCGGCCCCACCGCAGAATCACATCGCCATCCTACGCCGTCTCTTGCATGTCCGCAAGCTCCAGGCTCGACATGATGGCGCGTTCCACGACCAGCCTCAGCTCCTCGTCGGACCTCGGCTCGGCGGTGGCCGCGCCGCCCGCGTGCAGCTACGCCATCTTGGCCTCGGAGAAGTAGAGCGCACGCGACCACTCCTCGTCCTCGTCGCACATCACCGCCCCGGCCAGGCGCTCGAGCGACTCGACCGAGGGAAAGGTCTCCGCGACCTTGGCGACCTTGCGGGTGCTGGCGCCGGTGGCGTACATCACCGCCATCGCGGCCACGAACGCCCGGTCAACCCGCTGGTAGCGCTCGACAATGTCGTCGGGGAAGAAGCTGCCGGTCCGCAGCTTGGGATGCGCATGGTGATCGTGCCCGCACGGGTCTCCAGCCACCGCTCGCGGTAGCCGTTGCGGCTGTTCGTCCCTCCAGCGCACAGCTGGTCGACCACCGCGTCAACGATCTGGTTGACGAGGACTTCGGCGAGCGCGCGCACGAGCTCATGGAGGTTCACCATCCCGTCGTCGAAGCGGGGCGAACCCTCGGCGCCGGGGCCTCGATCTGGTTTACACTCTGCATCGCGGTCATTTCCTTGCATCGAATCCGTTTGTCGCAGCTACAGATTCTAAGGCGGTGGCCGCTCCTTTGCTTCAGGCCCTTACACCGACATTTCCGACATGATCGACATCTTCGAATGACTTTGGATGAAATCAATGGAACGGCAGCTTGAGATTGCCTCTAGCTTGCGGCTACTAGACTGCAATGGCGACGAGATTCCGGATATTGGAAAGGCGTTTTGCTGAACAAGAGGGTTCGGCGAGCCGTACATTGATAGGCGGTTAAGGATTGAGAGCGACGGTCTCTGTTCGATATTCACGTTCGACGACGCTGGCGGTCTGGGAGAGGCGATTGAGGGGGGGGTCTTGCGCGAGGACTTGGAAACCAAGCATTCGACCTGTATGGACTTCAGCGACGAGTCTTGTTTGGCGCGGTTGAAGGTTGAGGTGTTATCCATGCTGAAGGGGATACGCATTGGACGAGCGGCTCCTTTTGTCCGATAAGCTGATGCGAGTTTCCCGAACTCTTGCTGAATTGCCCGGGTGAACTTGCAGCTGGCCAGATGTTGTCATCGTTGTTTCCGCAAAGCTATTGCTCAATAACATCAAACCGTAATAAAATAGAAAGAGACCATTAAAAGAATTAAAGGAATCTGATACCTAAGGAGGAAAAATGATTTTCACTAACGATGCTAGTTCGTATACCTATTGCTCTGTAATCGGTTGGGGAAACGTTTGCTTTAAGATTGGGTTCTAATGGCCGGCAGCCAATCATGGCGCGCCATCAAGGTGAAACTGGATAGATATCAAATGGACACTGCTTCGAATGCGGCGAACCGATACATGACGAACGATGAGGAGAAAATCTACCAATCTCTGGGGCGCCTAAAATCCGTGAGCCGAGTCGCGGGCCGATTGCTTAGAGTTCTATTTTATATTTATATAGTTGCTATCTTGGTGATTTGTGCGGCGATGTTCTTGTGGATTGTCTCTTTGGATTATTCAATCGGGGATATCCTGTCAACAATCCAGCGGTTTTTGCCCAATTTGATTATGGTCGCTATTGTAACGCTTCTGTTTCGACTGTTCATACGTGTGTTTGAGGATATGTCACGAGGTGAGTCTCCTTTCTCGGACATACAGTCTTTACGATGGAAGACAGTTGGTTGGCTGCTTTTGGGTAAAATGCTATTTGAGCTAATGATCTCATTTGCTCCCTTTTCTATTGAGTCCGTTGGAGACATGTTTGTCGGGCTGTCCGTTCAACCCATTATTGTGAATGTTGATGTGGCTTCTGTGCTTTGGGCGATTGTCTCGTTTTGCCTATCATATGTTTTTAAGTATGGAGCCTTGCTTCAGAGGCTATCCGATGAAACGCTCTGAGGTGCCTTATGGCGATTATTTTTAATCTGGATAAGATGTTAGCCTCCCGTAAAATGCAATCGAACGATCTTGCTGATGAGTTTGGCTGCAGCGTCCAGACGATTTCCAAACTTAAAAACGGCAAGGTAAGGGCATTGAGGATCGAGACGCTTAATCGGCTTTGCGAGATATTCGACTGCCAGCCCGGAGACCTAATTGAATATATGAGCGCGGAAGAGGCACGTAAGAATTTCGGAGAGAAATTCATGGAAGATTACCTGGCGTTCTATCGTGAACAAAGCGCAGACTAGAGTGGATAAACAACATATTAGCCGAATCAATTGCCTCGAGAAATTTACTTTAAATTGAGAAAGTGGCCCCCCATTTATGTACCGTTAATATCCGGTTCAGTATTAACGGTGCCGAAAAGACCTTATAGGATAAATATCGTGTTTGACATGGGGCTGTTAACGCGGGCAGAGTTGTGGACATTTTGATATCAACATCGCATTGCCAACGCGATTCGTGGCTTGTCGCGCGTGAACCAGCTGAGAGCTTGCGTAATGCGACCCGAACGGAGCCGCGGTATTCAGATATCAGGCTCGGACATGAGCTCGGCGACACCCGCGCCGATCCAGGCTTTTTGGTGGAAGAGTTTTTGTTTGAGCGGTCGAAGAACCCTTCGGAGTAGCCCTTGTTGCCAGTGCGGCCTGCGGGACATGCAGCGCACACCCCGAACTTCAATGCCTGTTTATCCATCGCAGTGTTGAGCAGTCCCTCCAGCAGCGGCTTTACCGCGACGCTGATGTCGATCGTTCCGTCCTCACGGTTCCGACGTCGGAGAGTGCCTTTTCGCGTGTGGTTTTCATAACTGCCGTTTCTTTCTCAAGAGCCATTCGTTGCGAGTTCTTTGAGGCTCTGAAGAAAGCATATGCAAGCTGGGGGCAGGTCGACCCTCAACTCGCAATGCCTAGCCGAGTTTGACATATTTCACCTCAGCACCGTGGATGGGGCGGAGCCTGTTACCCATAAGTCGTCCAGCACAGCCTTGAACGGGATGCTTCCCCATTGCCGCGTAGTGGGTGGCCCCTTCGTCGGTGTTCGATGCGCTCACCCCATGGTCCGGGTCTCTGAGCCGGATTCTGCCTGGGAAACAAGCGAGAGGAAGTTTGTCCCGTCTGGTTGGCCATCATGGTCCTCAAAGCGCCGGCGAGCCCGACAGTCTCCGAAGACGGCATGTTCTCGGCTAGCGCGCAGAGAGCAAGCTCAACCGCCTCATGTCGTACGCGCATACTTACCGTCTGGAGCGGTCCCGCCGGACCAAATTCGTCCTCAGTGAATTACATACCGAAAACACACCGAAGCATTCAGAGATGGCCGGCTATCAAGCGGTATATGATTCTCGGAATGCCGGCGCACGCTTCCTTGCGGCCTGCGTTTTCGGCTGGAGCGGTATGGCGTTGTTCACTATGGCGTAGTGTACTGTACCGCCGAGCTTATTGATCCTGATGCGGGGTCGTCCGACCTCGTCGCGCCTGTCGCGCTTGGATAGTGACAGGATGTTCGTGTATGAGACGTAGGCCTGTAGCTGCATCGAGCCTGAGTCAAGAATGAATCCGATCAGCTTCCCTGCCTCCGAGTTGACCTCCGCCTCCATGTTTTCTAATCGCTCCTGCGTGCCCAAAGGGTACTTCTATAGCTCTATCGATCGATTTCCAGGAGTTGACGCATCGAAAAGCCGCATAATGACGCCGGGTGTTTCCGCGTGGCATCCCTAGGTCGTCGAGGGACGGGGCATAAGGCAGTCCGTGCGCGCTCGATGGGCTGTTGCTTGGAACGTGTGGCAATCCTACGCCGCCGTGGCGTCGGGGGTTACCGCTGCATCGTCGGCTTCGCTGTGATTCGGACTGCAATGGGTTTGTGCCTCGGCGTAATACGGCGGCATGCGAACCAAGTCGGTGGGATATTGCCAGGTACGTCAGTGCACTGCGGCCGGGAAGGAGATGGCTGTCCAGCCGGAAGGGGTCGACTGCTGCGCCCGCTCAGGCCGCGTGCGGTGATCGGGCGATACTTCGAGTCGTCGTCGCGTTCGGAGTTCGAAGGGCAGCACGCACGGCACGCAGATTCCTCTTCAAGGGATACGTCATCTCAATTTCCATCCCACCAAGAGAGCGGCTTGGAGCTGAGCGCTCCTACGATGCAGGTGAGCTCATTAGCGAGCTCCTGGAAGATCGGAAGTTCGCACGGCTCGCTTGGGTCGTCCGTTTTCGCCGCTTGGTCTTTCGGCCTGCAGGGCTCAGGCCCGGGTAGAGAGAATCGTGTAGCCGTGGTGCTCCGCAGTCTCTAGGCAGCAGCGGTTTGTCCATCGGGCCCCTTGCGTTTCCGCTGACTACGGTGATTCAGTTGTCCGGGACGATGGTACACGGGGAGCACATGTCTTTTTCGAAGGTACGGTCGCCCGCCGCGATCCGGGAATGTGCCTCCATGTCGGGGAGACTCTTGGCGCATATCCATCTCGAACGGGGGAGGGCGATGGACAAGTGCGCCGGTGGCCTCACTCCGAGACGGGGGCGTGGACCGAGGCGGCGACGTCGGCTCAGGCCGGACGCGTTCAATCCTTACGGACGGGTTGTGGGTGGGGTATAGGCGTTGACCTCGCGGGAGAATGCCGAATGTCTGCAGGGGTGCTTCCCACCGGGGATCTCGAGGCAGCGTGCTCGATGCGGAACAAGCGGTATATTCGGGATTCCTCCAAGTCGGCCACAGGAGCGCGCGAATGGTCGGACCCGAGATGCTCTTCACACACCTGAAAAGGACGTCGATGAAGAGCCTCAAGAGATTGGCACCCAGTATCAGAAAAAGGCGGTCAGCGTCGACGTTTTCCTCGTAAGTGCGCTTCGTGAGATGGTCTTGAGGCCCTGTCGTCGACGCCTCGGTACCGTTTCAGCCCCTTTTTTTGCGAGCTTGTGTACGACGATGTTCCTCCTTGCGGACATATGGGCCCTTTCGACGCGAGGTGTCTCTCATGGTGTTGATGTTCACTTAAAAGTGGTCCGGATAGTCACCGAGAATTGAGCACGGTGGCCATTAAGAATTGAGCAGTTTGATCAAGCGGGCCGCGCCCCGAGGACCGGGGGCGCGGCCCCCGCTTTATTGTTTTCCCGGGCGGGTACTTTGGCGAGACCGCCCGGGAAGGATGGAGGAAATGACCGTGCCCCTGGACATCAGGAATGATATACGGTCGATGGACGCCGACGGTGTCTCGAGGTCCGAGATTGCCCGAAGGCTCCACGTCAGCCGCAACACCGTGAGCAAGTACGCCGACATGGAGGACATGTCTCCCGTCGCCCCCGTCAGGAGGGCCAGGGAGCGGCCCGGTCTCGAAGGCAACGGGCCCTGGATCGAGAAGGTGCTCGACGAGGACCTCTCCGCCCCTCGCAAGCAGCGGCACACCGCCAAGCGCATCTACGACAGGCTCGTCGAGGAGAGGGGGTTCACCGGCTCCTACTCGACGGTCCGCAGGTTCGTGGCCGAGTTCAGACGAGAGCGCTCGTCGGGCGCCGGCGAGGGGTTCCTCGAGCTCGAGTGGGCACCGGGCGCGTGCCAGGTCGACTACGGGAACTTCAGGGCCGCCATCGCGGGCGAGACGGTCGAGCCGAAGCTGCTGGTGGCCACGCTGCCGCATTCCAACGACAGGCAGTGCGTCGCCACGATGTCGCAGAGGTCGGAGTGCATGTGCGCGGGCCTCGTCGAGATCTTCCGGCGCTGGGGCCGCGCGCCGAGGGTGATAGTGCTCGACAACGCCACCGAGGCGGGCAGGATGCTCCGCGGCACGGTGACCGAGTCGAGGCTGTTCTCCCAGATGAAGGGGCATTACCGTTTCGAGAGCCGCTACTGCAACCCGTATTCCGGCAATGAGAAGGGGTCGGTCGAGAACGCGGTCGGCTTCCTCCGGAGAAACCTTCTCGTTCCAGTCCCCTCGTTCGGGGGCCTCGCCGAGCTCAACGCATTCCTCGAGCGGGGCTGCGCCGCGCTCTCCGGGAAGTCATGCGCGCGGGACGGCAGGCCGACCGCAGAGGCGCTCGCGGAGGACCTCGCGGCGATGAGGGCCCTGCCCGGCGTCGACTTCGACCCAGTGAGATGGGTGCGGGCGCATGCCGACAAGAGGGGCTACGTCACCGTGGACGGGCGCGAGTACGTCGCCGGGCCGGCCTGGCACGGCAGGGACCTCCTCGTGGGCATGAGGGCCGATACCGTCGAGATCCTGGCCGATCGCGGCAGGCGCGTCGCCGTCCTGGAGAGGGCCTACGGCGAGGGCCCCGCGGTGCGAAACCCCCTCTCCCTGGTCCCGGCGCTCGTCGCGAGGCCGAGGGCCTTCGGCGAGTCGACGATCAGGCGGGACATGCCCGAGGGTCTCGTCGCCGGCATAGACAGGATGGACGGGGCGGGGCGCAGACAGACGCTCCGCTCCATCTCGCGCGCCGCGGCCTCGTCGGGCTTCGGCGCGGCATGCGACGCGGCGCTCAGGGTCATTGAGGGCGGTCGCGTCCCCGACGACGCGACGGTGGACGTCCTCGCCAGGAGGATCGCCGGCGGCGCGGGCGGCGGGGCGACCGGGCCGGACCTCGCCGTATACGACGGTTTCCTCAAGGGGGCGGTCGCCGATGCCCGCTAGCGAGGAGCTCTCTAGAAGGGTCGTCGAGGCGGGCAGGTCGTGCTCCCTCACGACTGCGGTGCTCGAGGAGTGGTCGAGGCTCGGGACGCCCAAGCAGGTCGAGTACCTGGCGGAATACCTGGAGGCGGAAAGGGCCAGCAGGGAGGCGTCCAAACGGGTCTCCCTGCTGAGGCGCTGCGCCCTGCCGGCGCCGAAGACGTTCGCGGGATACGATTGGTCGGCCGTGACGTGGCCCGAGGGGCTCGACAGGGACTCCCTGCTCTCGCTCGCATTCCTCGATGCCCGCGAGGACCTGGTCCTGATGGGCGATGTCGGGACCGGGAAGACCCACATGGCCTCGGCGCTCTGCGCGCTCGCATGCGAGCGGAGGATCGAGGCGAGGTTCTTCACGGCGTCCTCGCTCGTCGCGAGGCTGAGGCGCGCACGGGAGGAGGGACGGCTGGACAGGGAGGCCGCGCAGATAGGCAGGGCGGGGCTTCTCGTCATCGACGAACTCGGATTCCTGCCGCTCGATGCCGAGGGCGCGAGGCTGATGTTCCAGGTCTTCGCCGACGCCTACGAGCGCCAGTCGGTGCTGATCACGACGAACCTGGAGTTCAGCCGGTGGGGCTCGGTGTTCGGCGATGACCAGATGGCGGCCGCCGTGATAGACAGGATCGTCCACCATGGGAGGCTTATCCAGTTCAGGGGCGAGTCGTACAGGGTCCGGCACGCTTTGATGCGGGAAGAGTAACTGCTCAGAAAAGGAGCGAAATCATCTGACCATTCTGCTCAAAAATAAGTGATCAATTTGCTCAAATTAACTTGACGAAACACATCATGGAAAATGAAACCAGACACGGTTCGAGGGCGATGTTGTTTTCGGGGAGCGGGCGTACCACTTGTTCGAAGTATCGATGCAGGCTATTGCAAGCATACGATCCGGTGGCTATCACGTTCTAGGCAGGAAGCTGTTTTGATTCATATAGCAAAGACATAAGAAATCGAGAAATTCTTAAACAAATAGTTTAATTTTTGGTCTATTATCTATATCTGTAAGAAGTCTTCGAATGCCGTGCAGTCAAGTCCGGAGAGGGAGGGGTTGGAGTTGGATAATAAGAAGTCAGCATTACCGTATAAAAATCTGACTGAGTATAGATTCAAACATGTGTTCCCAAGCTCTCCGTTTTATGAAAAGACGAGTTTCAAGGTAGGACGAGAGTATCGAGTTGATTTGCCGGAAAGCTGGTCAACAACGGAGGATGATACTTGGAGATACTGTTTCCCCGATCGCTATGAGCTTCCTTTGCAAGGATGGAAGATACACATTAGCGTTCGTCCGGGAATGGAAGATTTCGTCTTGGATAACATATCCAACTTCTTGCTCGAAAAGGGTGTCCCATTTAAATTTAGAGCGACTACAACTGCTTTCTATCAATCGAATATGAAGTACGCAGATCGATCGGGATCCGGTAAATTTATTACTGTGTATCCTAGAGACGATGAGCAGTTTTGCTATCTGCTAGATAGCCTCAATGAATTGACCGAGAACGTTGAGGGCCCGTATATTCTTTCCGATACAAAATATGGAAACGGCTCAGTGTATTTTCGCTATGGTGGCTTTTACTATCGCAAGCAAGTGCTTGAAGGTGGCAAGAATGTCATGGTGATTGCCACTCCAGATGGAAACACGATTGAGGACAAGCGGGTACCGTTTTTCGTTCTCCCGGATTTCGTAAAAGTACCGCAAAAAATCGAAGCAGAAGTTTTCGAGAGATTGAATCCCGATGCTGACTCTCTAGCAAGAGAACTCGCGCCGTATTCGATTCTCGATAGCCTTCATTTCAGCAATGGTGGAGGGGTATATCTCGGAAGGAATGAGGCAACCGGCAAAAGCGTGGTTTTGAAGGAAGCACGTCCCTTTGCTGGTTACACGGGTGAGGAAGACGCCATTGCCAGGCTGCGGAGAGAAAAGGAGGCATTGATACAATTACAGGGCATTGGCGGTATTCCCGAGTACCTTGGATATAAGGTGATCGATGGGCATGAATTTCTGATTGAGGAATTCGTCGAAGGAGTATCGCTCCAAACATGGCTTGCGTCTAATTATCCATTTTCCCTCGAAATGGCTCTTGTTGAAAAGTTTGAAAAAAGAGCTCTGCGAATCGCGAGGGCCATCATCAGGCTCGTAAACGAGGTCCATTCTCGGGGCATAGCGATAATGGACATAAATCTGAAGAACTTCATTGTTGGGCCTGATGAAAGCGTTTCGGTAATCGATTTCGAAGGAGTCCGACACGTTGAGGGCGATGATTCGGGCGTTCTGGGTACTCCAGGATTCATTCCCTACGAGAGGTGTGGTAATGCTGATCGCGACGCATTCGCTCTCACAAATTTGCTGTTTTATATCTTCTGGCCCTCTTGGTCCACGGCATTCAGTCCTAGAGCGCTGGAGACAAGCCTTGTTCACGTGGAGAGTCTATTCTCTGAAGAGACGATGAATCTGCTGTCAGACGCCAGGGCCAATGTACCTTCGAGCTTGCTACGAGACAGATTTGACTATTCCCCGTATGTGGCAACTGATATTAATTGCGGTGAGCTGATAAATCGGCTTGCCGCGGGCATCAGAATGTCATCGCAGATGTTGATTGAATCCGGGGATGAAAGAAGATATCCGGGCGATGCTTCGCAATTCTTGCATGACGACTCCGGTTCACTGGACATCGAGACTGGAGCAGCAGGAATAATGCTAATGATGTCTCGTGCAGGAATGAACGTTCAAGAAGATGTGGAATGGATAAAGAGGAAGCTCGATGCAGGAACGTCTATTGGATTTCACGGCCTCTTGCGTGGGGTGTCAGGAATCGCAAGTGCATTGTCACAATCTGGGTATACGCGGGAGGCGCTTGCGCTTGTGCCGTCTGAACTGCCCGCTATCAACCGACATGACCTTTCGATTCGAACCGGCCTTTCCGGGACAATTCTTGCGCTCTGCCAGCTTGAAGAAGACACCGAAGAGCCACGACTATCTCGCCTCATTGAATCTGCGGCAGAACAGCTGAAGACGGCAATCCAGTCTCATGAATGTTTGGTGAGCCCAGGCTCGGAAACCGGAAATGCTGTGGGCCTATTTGATGGCTGGTCAGGGGCTGCCATTGCGTGCAAGCGTTTGATGGAGTATTTTCACGGCAGCTCAGACTGGTTAGCAATGATGCAAGATTGCCTTAAATTCGAGATGGACCTTCTGAGCTTCGGAGAAAACGGTTACTTTGTTAATTATGATGGCGTCAACTTCGGCTATCTCTCTGAGGGGACGGCGGGAGTGTTCTTCGCCTTGACGTATTGCACTCCTAACAGCTGGACTGATGAGCTGGAAAAGATGAGTTTGAATATAGAAGAGCCCATCTCGTTAAACGGCGGACTATTTTGTGGGATTTGTGGAAAAGCTGCTGCCCTGCTCTGTTCGCCAAACCCAAAAGATGAGGCGCCCCTTCGGTTGATGATCAGGAACGTCGCGAATGGATTCCTATTTGCGCGTGATGAGGATGAATCCATATTCATGGTTGGGAACGGAGGAGCCTGTTTATCTGCGGATTATTCCACTGGGTCAGCAGGCTTGATCGGATTCCTATTGTCCTTTCAGTCGCGCAGATGCGAATGGTTCCCCGTTTCTCTTCATTAGTTTCGCATTTATGAAAAAAGGAAAGGAGGTTAGAAATGAGTGCATTGCTTCAACTCCAGGCGATGAAGTCGTCCGGCGCTGAGATCGATCCTCGCGGTTCGGGCTTGAGCTTCTTCTGCGATGGCGACAACAGCGCTGCAAGCCTGTGGTGCGGAGGCCACCACTAAGGCCGCGGCCCACAGGGTTTTAATAGACCCTGTGGGCCTCTTACCTACTTGATTTTTTTGAGGGGAGGTGTGGTGCGGGTGAACGCGCTGCTCCAACTTCAGGCAATGACTCCGGCAGAGCCAGATGTCGATCTTTGCGCTTCTGGATGGAGCTGGGGTTGTGATGGAAAGCAGAGTAATCTAAGTTTCTTCTGTGACATCTTCGGATAGTTGCTCATAAGAAATGGAAGGCTTCACGCCTTCCATTTCTTATGAGTTGGGAGCTTGAAGCAATTGGGAGGCAAGAATGTGTGAACCGATTGTCGCATACGGAGTTCGCAAAACGTTTGCGCAGAAAGGAGGGAAACCCGTAGAGGTGTTGAAAGGGGTTGACATCCATGTTGGCACTAAAGAAATGGTGGCAATAGTGGGACCGAGTGGTTCCGGAAAGTCAACGCTGCTTCATTGCCTTTCCGGGTTGGAGTCTCCCACAGAAGGGACGATAAAACTTGCAGGTCATGATATCGTGGGCATATCTCCAAATCAACTATCTAAGATTCGCAGGGCGCACGCGGGTTTTATTTTTCAATCGTATAATCTCATTTCATCTTTATCAGCAATAGAGAACGTATCTGTTGCGGCTCGTCTTTCGGGGGCTGCGGTAGCTGAGCAGGATCTGCAACACCTGTTTGCAAAGATGGGGTTAGCTGAAAAGCAAAAACTGAAGCCTGTTCAACTTTCTGGCGGTGAGCAGCAGCGCGTTTCTATAGCCCGTGCGCTTGCGACGAACGCCGATATTATTTTTGCGGATGAGCCAACAGGTGCCCTAGATGCGGAAAACACTCAACATGTCTTGAAAATTCTACGCAACCTGGTTGATGTCGAAGGACGGTCAGTCCTTTTGGTTACCCATGACTTGGAGGCAGCGGCTCTTGCGGACCGGGTGCTAGTTTTTATTGATGGAACTATCAAACGTGAGATGGACAGTCCTAGCCCTAAAGAAATACTGGCTGCATTTGAGGTGGCCAAATGATTCGCTTGGTATTCGCTGACCTAACGAGCACAAAGGCCGTATGGGGTGGATTGCTTGCAATTGCGGTGGTTTTCGGATATCTCGGCAGCTGGGCAGTTTCGATCGAGTCAACTGCAAGTCAATTCGATAATCTCAAAAACCTCGGTACTGTTGTGGTTCTCTTCTCGTCGATAGCCGCCGTCTCCTTGTTGGTGCCTTTGGCGCAGCAGGCGGTTTCGTTGAAGGCGAAAACTTATGCACTGTGGCAGATTGTTGGAGCCAGCCCTCGGACAATTCGATTGATTGTGTTGATGCAACTGTTCGCGATTGCTATTGTCGGAGCGGCTGGTGGATCGGCGTTGGAAGTGTTATCTTACCCCCTGTTGTTTCCATTGGTTTTTAGCTCATATAATCCTCCGAGCAATATTACCCTTGATCTGGGTTTATTCAACATGCCTGCTGTCTGGTTTGGCGCGGGAATCTTGTTTGTTGTTGGCGGTTACCGAGCCGCGAGGCGAGCGGCGAATATTCCCCCAGTCACAGTCGTGCGGGAGACCGAGATGCCTACAAAATGGAGGTCTCCCTTAAGGGCCGCAATTGGGTTCCTGCTTGTGGTGGCATTATCTTTATACCTGTGCGACCTTCCGGATCAATTGCGAGAAGGATATTTCGACTATGCGATGATGGTACCGCTTTTTGCGACTAGCATCTTCGCCGTTGCATCTCCTTGGCTGTTAACTGCGGTGTTGAAACTATTAAATAAGGGAGTTTCTGTCAGCGACATTCCAGGTTTTATCGCGGCTCGAAATGCCTTGCATCAGATTGAAATAGCGGGTTCATCGGAAGTGTCCATTATGGTTGGATATGGAATCCTATCCTCTTTTAATGTGATGACCGATATCTTGACAGGCTACATCAACCGAATTGGATTAACCGGCCTCAATACATCTTTGGATTGGACAAGCTCAATAATACTATTTGGTGGTCCTGTAATACTAAGTTGCACCGGTGCGGCTGTATCCTCTTTTCTTTCTTTTGATAGTCGGAAAAAAGATGCCGCACAATACCTGTCGCTTGGGATTCGGCGCAGCAGCCTCTTGGTAGCCTGCCTCATTGAAGCAGCTGTTCACGTTGTGGCTGCTGCGGCGATTGGAGCAATGCCGGCAATGTTGACCGGCTATCTTATCGGTATTCCAATCGGAATCACCCCATCATTCTGGAGACCGCTTGTTGGTGGGGGCGTTGTGTTAGGGGCAGGATTCATTCTCGTTGCGCTCTCAATACTCATACAAACGCTGTACGGCGTGAGGCGTAGCGAAGGAGTCGGTCTCGTCAACGGGCTGTCGGAATAGTTTGCAATCGGTGAAGATCATGAAGACATTGCTTAAAGTGCTGGGACGAAGTATCTCCCATCATCGGTTCCTATATATTTTATGCCTTTTACTCGGGGGGATCAGTGAGCTGCTGGTACTAGTTCAACCCCAGCTTGGAGGCAAGCTAATCGAAGGTGTTCAGAGCGGGCAGCTCTCCGGGTCTATTGTTGCTGCATTGGTGTTTATACTCGCTTCCAATGCCCTGGTAACAATGTGCCAGCAACTAGTGCTGGGTAAAATATGTGAAGACTCGGCATATGAGTTGCGCTGTGGGCTTGTTGAACGTTTTTTCAGTCTGCCAATTCTTGAGCAAGAATCTAAGGCTCCGGGATGGTATTCCCAGAGAATAGTAAGCGATGTAGATTTAACTAAAGCATTGCCAGGACAGAGTATCGCGTTGTTCCAAGCGACAATTATTCTGATTGGTTCGACGATAGCTCTATTGTGTATCGAGCCAATCACGTTCTTTGTTGGTGCTTCCTTCGGAGTCCTTTCTCTTGTGTTTGCTGTTATGGCGTCCAGACCCCTCGTAAAACTGAGAGAGGGGATTCAAGATGCGTATACCGGAATAACGGCTGGCGCGCAAGAGAGCATGAGAACAGGCAGAGTGCTCCGTGCATATGGAGCGTGGAATGCTTCGCGTAAGGAGTTGGAGCTCGAAGTTTCTAGGGCACATGAGGATGGGTTGCGACTGTCAGTAATCAACAGTTGCTTGTTTCCAATTGCTTCGATATTGATGCAGCTAGCAAATATTGGAACCATACTGTTCGGCGCCTTTCGTGTGGCAGACGGAGCAATTTCATTCTCCGGTCTCGTCATGTTTTTAATGTATTTTTCGGCGTTTTCCTCATCCGTATCTCAGCTGTCAGGATCGATATCAAGGATGCGCGAAGCGGAAGCGGGGGAGCGTCGTCTCACCGAACTCGAGACAATGAACGTTGAGAGAAGCATTCGATATAATCATCAGATTCCAAATATAATTTCTGGCGCTGCGGAAATACAGTTCAACAACGTAAGCTTTTCCTACGACGGAGAAACAGAATTCGCCTTGAAAGATGCAAGTTTTATCGTTCCCGCAGGGAAAAGAACCGCCATTGTTGGCGCTTCGGGCGGTGGAAAAACAACTTGCCTGGGATTGCTGGAGAAATTCTTCTTTCCAAACTCTGGAGAGATATTGTTAAATGGAATGCCCCTGAATGAAATTGAGACAAGTCGTTTGAGAGCCTCAATCGGCTATGTAGACCAAGATGCAGTTGTCATGAGGGGGACGATACGATCGAATTTGTCTGTCGGACGGGAGGGAATCTCGGATTCCGAGATGGAAAAGGTCCTGGATTTAGTTGGACTAACGCTTCCGCAACCGCGACTCGATTATCAAACGGGGGAAAACGGCTCCGCCTTGTCTGGAGGGCAAAAACAAAGACTGGCCCTGGCTCGATCATTTTTGGGGCTCCCAAACCTGTTAATTATGGATGAGCCGACATCGAGTCTCGACGGGATAGCGGAGCATGAGATAAATGACATCATCCGTAAGGCATTCTCATCAATTACCGTACTCTGTACGGCGCATAGGTTGTCTCAGATTTTGAGTTCTGATTGGATTGTTGTCGTGAATGAAGGTCAAGTTGTCGCGCAAGGTCCGCATGAAATCCTGATGGACACATGCGAGTATTACAGAGAGCTCGTTGCTTCTCAGGCAGCATGAACTGTTGTCGTTGCGTTACCTTGCGCGATGACTACAACAAAAGACGATACGCACCCCCAGCAACTTATTCGACAGCACAGAAGGCGCGTGACGTTTCGTCCTCGAGCAATTCAAAGAAACGAATCATTAGTGGGCAGTATGGATCGGGCGCAGCAAGAGTGGGCGATGAGCATAAAGATCGCGCCCTGCATCCACCGCCACATATTTCGCAGTATTTACAAGTGGAGCATGTCTCAAATCGAGATGCATCAAGCTGCTGAAATAGTCTCGCGACATCCGAATCGAGAGCATTGGCCAGACTATCGATAAACACATTGCCCATTGCGTACTTTTCCTCATGAAGCATATGGCACGGGTAGACCGTTCCGTCGGAATCAATACTGAGCGTGTTTTTCGCAGCGCCACAATAACGTTTTGCAGAAATGTTGAGGCGCGTTTGTCCATGAGGGCCGGCCATCGAATCGCTTCCAAGGTGGAACAATGCGCCCCCCAGCGAGTAAAGTTGGCTCGGAGAGGGAATGAGGCCAGCCGTATGAGGATCGGAAGAGGTGAACGATATCAGGCTGAAATTGATCGTAACTCCAAGTCTTTTTGAAAGGGTCACGTACTGAAGAACATCTTCGATGTTCAGGGCGTGAATTGTGGCGATGATATGTCCTTGAATCCCGGCGCTCTTTATTTGTTTAATCGAGTCAACGAGCTTAGAAAAGTTTTGTGTACCACGAATGTGAGCTTGCGATTCTGCGGAGTATCCATCAAATGAAATAGAAATGCAGGGAGAATGACCTGAGAGGCGATGAAGGGAGCTTTGATCGATGTGCAGCCCGTTCGAGAGAATGGCCAGAGACGGGATTCCGCAAACCTCCTTTGCATATGCGACGATATCTGGCAAGTCATCACGAAGGAACGGCTCCCCTCCAGAGATGACAAGTTGACTTATTCCGCGACTACTTATTTCATCCAACGCTTTCTTGATGCATTCCAGGGAGGGGTCTTCGCAGGAATTTCTCCCCTCCTTGTACGAATAACATCCCTGACATGTTAAATCGCAGCGGCTCGTGACATGAAAATACACCGTTTTCAATGCGGATGGATGCCGTGGACCCTCAAAAAAACAACTATTACTTAGCTGGTCGAACAGACTTTGATCTACGAGTGAAATTTCGGACCGGTCTAGGTCTTCCACGAGCAACTTTCGACATATTTCTGCACCGGCGGCAGTCAGTCCGATAATAATACCGTTGTCATAATTCGCAACTATCGGAATACCAGCAAAATCGAACATGGTCACGTTTTTATGGAACTTCATCCTCAATCCTCTCAGGTTAAGTCCCCAATGGTCGTCCCGCAGATGGAAGCCAATACAGCTGAGTTTGATTGTTCCGGTTGGGCCATAAGGGTCCATGAGGCTGCATTGACACACATATTCTATTGCGCAAATAAGATATGCCAATTGTGAATCGAATGAGTGGCCACAGTTGTTGTCAGCCAAATCCCAGTCAGCGAATAACGTAAAGCGGCGATACGGGTGCAGGCTCCTATGATTCAGGAGGGCGAGTTTCTGCACCGCAGCTCATAAATTCTTTTGATAGTGCTTGAGAAGAGGGGTGCTTCGTTTTCGATTTTCGCAGGTAAGAAGACCTATTTGGAATCTCGATTATCGAGATGGCTGGATTCGGTGTCATTATCAGGCTGGTGAAGATGCGGAAAAGCACCAAGAACGTTGTTTGACAGGGTTTTTCGGGCCTCCTGCACGTCTTGGAAGTTGCAAAATGATACAGCAACTCAAACATATCGAAGAGCGATAGCTGTTGGAGCGAGAGCCAGAACAGCGAGGTTAAGCGAGTCGCAGCGGTCTCAACGCCTTCCCCTAAAGGGCCTCTTTTGTCCGTAGTGGCAAGAGAGGCGTTTTCGTTTCCCTCTTGCGGCGGAGGGGGACACCATGCGCCTATACAGGACGAATTGCGCGCTCTCGTCGGATGATGGACTATGTGTCGAGATGAGGATCTCGGGTGGAGGTCACGTCGCGGTCGCGGTCGGGCGCGATGTGGCGGAAGCCCTAGACGACCTCCAGCGCGAATGGTGGCGTATCGAGCGTCGGGAGGCACGCCACACTCTCAGTTTGGACGCTATGCTCCCCCAGGTGTTGGCGGACCCTTCGTCGAACCCTGAGGAGATGCTGGCGAGGCGATACGAATCGAAGGCGCTGGCTTGCGCGGTCGCAACACTCTCCCCAGTTCAGATGAGGCGGCTTCTCATGCACGATGTGGCCCTGCTCCCGATAAGGGAAATTGCGGAGGGGGTGCTTCGAAAGGGCGATAAAGTACGGCCTCTCACGAAGCGAGTGGGAAGGTGGATGCCGACGCACGTTCTCCTTCCTGCGGTCGTAGGGTTGAGACGGGCGTCGACGGTGATGCTCGAGCAGGTAAGAACGATCGACAAGGCACGTCTCGGGGTGCGTCTCGACGTTGCGGGCGAGCGTGAGATGACGGGGGCGGAACGGCGTAACAAACCACGGCCGTTGGACGGACGTTTCCAATTTGTATGCGATTGACCGTTCCCTAAAGAACGATGACCAAAAAGACATCTCCTTGGATGATCGAGATTGGTCTAAGGCCCGTGACAGCTCTATTGTAAGACGCTGCGTGCGGGCCGGGGCATGCCGTATGTCACGGATTCCCGGGTGGACTGGGCCTCGCACGGTGTCAGCGCTACTTCCAAACCGCGAGCGCCGCAGTTCCCAAGACGATGAGGGCGAGACCGATGGCGCTGCGTCGCGAGACTTTTTCGTTGAATGCCAGGCGCGCAAATAGTACCGATACGACAATCGATAGTTTGTCGATCTGCACCACGACGCTCACCTGGCCTGCGGCGATGGCATAGTAATAGAGCAGCCACGATGCTCCGGTCGCGATGCCCGATGCCGCGAGAAATACGAGTTCGTAGCGGTCTACGTGCACGGCTTGGCCCATCTTGCCTTTAGCTGCCACGATTGCCCATGCCATAACCAGTACCACGCAGGTGCGGATTGCCGTGGCCAGGTTGGACTCGACGCCTTCGATGCCGATCTTGGCGAGGATGGACGTGAGCGCCGCGAACACGGCGGCGCCGAGGGCGTAAGCGAGCCAGGTCCGGTCTTGCTGCTGCTCGGGTCCGGCAGACTGCTTCTTCTCGATCATTAAAAACGTGCCGAGGGTGATGACGGCGGTTCCCACGAGCTTAACCGCAAGGTTGCTCGTCTCGCCAAAAAGCACGATGGCGATCAGCGCCGCGAGCACGGTGCTCATCTTGTCGACCGGTACGACCTTATTGACGTCTCCGATGCTCAACGCCTTAAAGTAACAGATCCACGAAGCGCCGGTAGCGAGTCCCGAGAGGACGAGAAAGAGCCAGGATCTGGGTTCGATGCTGCCAATGGTTCCAATGGATTCAGAAATACCCGCCATTGCCCAGGCGAAAACGAGCACCACGCAGGTGCGAATGGCCGTCGCGACATCGGAGTCGGTCTGCTTGATGCCGCATTTGGCCAAGATGGATGTGTTGCCGGCAAAGAATGCTGACGCAAATGCTGCGACGACCCACGACACGGGTGCGGTGCCTCCTCAAAAAAGATCACGCCAGATCTATGGCGCATGTCCGATGATACCGCGCTTGCCTATAGGTCGCGTGCTCGGTAGACCTTGGTGCTGATGGCACAGCTGACAACGCCAAGGACGACCGTTGCCAGCGCGACGGCACCACACAGGCAACCGAGGACGGCAGGATCGGGATTCGTCCCTGCAATCGACATGAGCTGGTTGTTGATGGGGTTAAATGAGTTTAGCGTGACCATGATAAGGCACATGTATAGGGCGTACAGACCAACGGATAGGCGTTGCGCCTTCATGTGTTCAAATCGAAAGAACAGAGGCAGTACCAAAAACACCGCCATGAGGGAGAAAAGCATCGATATTGCCGAGGCGATTGCGGTCTCAAAGACGGTCTCTCCCGTGGAGGGGATACCCACGCTGTTTAAGATCGGGATGGCGACGATACTCAACAGCGCGCCCGCGCACGCCATGATGACCGAGAAAATAGTGATGCACAGGTAGCGTGCGCTGACGATGTCTTTGCGTGAGATGGGCAGCGTTGTCCGATAGCGCTCCCATCCGTTTTGGTTGTCGAGCCCGGCCAGCGACGTCATGGCCATGATAGGCGACATGGCACTGATCGCGAAGGCGCCGGCGGCGCTCATGTCGGAATCACCATTCGATGCGTTGACGGCGGTCAGCACGACGAAGATGGACAGGCCGACACCTGCGATGCTCGGGACGAGCGTGCGAACGATGGCAAGCTCGGACATAATGGCGCGTTTCATTTCAAAGCCCCTTTCAGCATGAAGCGAAGATAGTCATCAATGGTTGCCCGATCGCAGGGAATCTCGGGGAAGGCCTCGAGCACTTCGCGGTGGTTGGGCACGAGCACGTCCACGCTGTAGGCGTGGCGGGCGGCGCGGGTGCCTTCGACGCAAGCCATGAGCTCGGCGGCCTGTGCCTGGGTGCAGTGGGCGATGCCGGCGCGGTCGGTAATGTCCTCGCGTGGCAGGTCAAACACAATCGAGCCGTTATCGATGCAGATGACGCGGTCGGCAGCACGATCGAGATCAGGCGTAATGTGGCTCGAGAGCAGCACGCTGCGCTGGCCGTCGGCGACAAAGGCGAGCAGCTCATCGAGCAGTTCCTCGCGTGCCATGGGATCGAGGCCCGCGGTGGCTTCGTCCAAAACGAGCAGCTTGGCATGGTGGCTGAGCGCGCAGGCGAGCTGCAGCTTCATACCCATGCCGCGGGAGAGGTCCTTGACTTTTGTCTTGGGATCGAGGCCAAATCGGTTGATGAATCCGGCGAACGTTTCGCGGTCCCACGTGGGGTACGCCGGGCCTACGAGCGCCTCGATCTGGCCGACCTTGAGCGTGGAGGGAAAGGGGCATGTGTCCAGCACGAGGCCGATGCGAGAGCGCAGGTGGCGTTGCGACTCATCGGGCGCGTCGGTGCCACAGCGCTGCCCAAACAGGTGCACCTCGCCGGCATCGAGCTTTATAAGCCCAAGCGTGGCGCGAATGGTCGTCGTCTTGCCGGCGCCGTTTGCGCCCACAAAGCCAACAATTTGGCCGGGCTCCACGGCCAACGTGACGCCACGTAGCGAAAAGCGGTCGCTCACGCGGCGTGAGATGCTTTTGAGTTCTAGCAAGTTTTGCATGGCATAGCCTTTCTTGCAGATGGTTACTGCATGGTTTCGGGGGCTACCAGGTCGAGCATCTCGTGCAGTTTATCGCGCGTGACGCCCACGGCTTCGGCTTGCGTTGCTGCCTGTGCGAGCAGCTCTTCGATATGGCAGAGCTGATTTTCGCGCAAGAGTTCTTGGTTGCCCTCGGCGACAAAACAGCCCTTGCCCTGCACAGTGCAGATAAAGCCGAGTTGCTCCAGGTCGGCGTAGGCGCGCTTGGTGGTGATGACACTCACGCCAAGATCGCTCGCGAGTGCACGGATGCTGGGGAGTTTGGCTCCCGCAGCAAGCGTGCCCGAAAGGATCTGAGCTTTGACCTGCGAGGTTATCTGCTCGTAGATGGGCTTATCGCTCGAATTGGATAGGATGATGTCCACAGCGGCTCCTTAGCTGATGGGCTACACGTGTATATAACCGGTAAGCACAGTATATACACATTATGCACAGTTATGCAAGAGGAAATTACGGGGCTGTCCGTCCCTCTACTCATTCATCTCAATCTGTAACACTAAGACCCGTTTTTGCTGGCTAACTGTTACAGATTGAGACGTTATTTGCCTGTCCATTCATTTGTCTCGATCTGTAACATCTGGAGTTGTTTTTGGCAGCTAACTGTTACAGATTGAGATCTTTCTGAGACGTCCGACCGTTTGTCTCGATCTGTAACATCTGGAGGTCAAAAACCCGTTTATCTGTTACAGATTGAGATTTTGTCGACAGGTCCATTCATTTGTCTTGATCTGTAACATCTAGACCCGTTTTTGCTGGCTAACTGTTACAGATCAAGATATTGGCTGCCCGCCCTGTGCGTTCATCTCAACCTGTAACATCTGGAGGTCAAAAACTCTTCTAGGTGTTACAGATTGAGACAAACCGTCGCGGAACACCGCTGACATCCCACCGTCCGAGCCCCAACTGATGAATTTGTCCTGATAGGCGCCCTATGGCGAGGTTTCGCGGCTACAATAGTGCGGTTACATCGACGTAATGCACTCAATGCAAGAAAGGATCCGCATGGCAAGCCTGTCGGATGAAATCTCGTCGCGCCGCACATTCGCGATCATCAGCCACCCGGACGCCGGTAAGACCACGCTTACCGAGAAGCTGCTGCTCTATACCGGCAGCATCCAGACTGCCGGCTCGGTCAAGGGCAAGAGCTCGGCCAAGCATGCCGTCTCGGACTGGATGGACATCGAGAAGGAGCGCGGTATCTCCGTCACCTCCTCGGTGCTGCAGTTCACCTATAACGGCGCCTGCGTCAATATCCTCGATACCCCCGGCCACCAGGACTTCTCGGAGGATACCTACCGTACCCTTATGGCCGCCGACGCCGCAGTCATGGTCATCGATGGCGCAAAGGGCGTCGAGGCCCAGACCAAAAAGCTCTTTAAAGTCTGTACGCTGCGCCACATTCCCATCTTCACCTTTGTGAACAAGCTCGACCACGAGGCTCGCGACCCCTTTGAGCTTATGGAAGAGATCGAGAACGTCCTGGGTATCAATACGTATCCCATGAACTGGCCGATTGGCAGCGGCCGCAACTTCCGCGGCGTGTTCGATCGTCAGACCCGTCGCGTCATTGCCTTTGAGGGCGACGGCCACGCCAACGCCACCAAGAAGGTCGCCGAGGTCGAGGCCGAGCTGGGCGATCCTTCCATGGACGAGCTTATCGGCGAGGAGAACCATAAGAACCTGATGGACGACATCGAGCTGCTCGATGGTGCCGGCGACGAGCTCGACTTGGATGCCGTGGCCTGCGGCAAGCTGAGCCCGGCGTTCTTTGGCTCGGCGCTCACCAACTTTGGCGTGGAGCCCTTCCTCAAGGAGTTCCTGCGCCTGGCCCCGACGCCGCGCGCCTATACCGATACGCTCACTGGCGAGCCGGTCGATCCCTGCCGCGACGACTTTAGCGGCTTTGTGTTTAAGATCCAGGCCAACATGGACAAGAACCACCGTGACCGCATCGCCTTTGTGCGCATTTGCTCGGGCAAGTTCGAGCGCGGCATGGACGCTTTTCACGTGCAGGGTAACCGCAAGCTTAAGCTTGCCACGGGCACGTCGATGATGGCCGACGACCGCGCCATCGTGGACGAGGCGTACGCGGGCGATATCGTGGGCCTGTTCGATCCTGGTATCTTTAGCATCGGCGACACCGTGTGCTCCGGCAAGCGCCACGTGCAGTATCCGCAGATCCCGACGTTCGCCCCCGAGATGTTCGCTCGCATTACGCAGGTCGATACGCTCAAGCGCAAGCAGTTCGTCAAGGGCATGGAGGAGCTTGCCCAGGAGGGTGCCATCCAGATCTTCCGCGAACTGGGTGCCGGCATGGAAAGCGTCATTGTGGGCGTGGTCGGCGTGCTGCAGTTTGAGGTGCTCGAGCGCCGCCTCAAGGCCGAGTACCGTGTTGAGGTTCGTCGTCAGCCGCTGCCATATACGGATATCCGCTGGATCCAGAACGACCCCGACACCATCGATATCCCGGCTCTTTCGCTCACGCGCGACACGCTGCGCGTCGAGGACATGCGCGGCGGCAAGCTGCTGCTGTTCACGAGCCCGTGGAACGTGGACTGGGCTACCGACCACAACCCCGACCTTATCCTGTCGGAGTTTGGCAACGTAGCCTTTTAACGCATCGGCGCGGTGGCCCTGTGGGGCTGCCGCGCCGCTTGCTTGCCTGATGCCGTGTGAGCGGCTATCATACCCACCGTCGTCTCAAGACCGGGGCGTCCGAGCAGTTCGGGTCCGATATCCTGCTCGTTAAACCTAAAACCAAAGGAGTACATAATGATCAAGAAAGTCATGGAGGACTACAAGGTCCTGTTGCGGAGCATTCCCGCGGCAACGGTTTCGCTGTTTTTCGTGAGCGTCATCATGATGAACCTGCTGGCCAACAAAGAGCTGATCAGTCTGCCGTATCTGGCGCTCGACTGTGGCTTTGTGGTGAGCTGGGTTTCGTTTTTGTGCCAGGACATGATCTGCAAGCGCTTTGGCGCCAAGGCATCCATCAAAATCTCTATCCTCGCGCTGCTGGTTAACCTGGCCGTGAGCCTGTGCTTTTGGGCATGCTCGCTCACGCCCGGCATGTGGGGTGCTTACTACGACACGGGCATGATCGAGGTCAACACTGCCCTTAACGCCACCATCGGCGGCACCTGGTACGTGGTGCTGGGCTCTTCGCTGGCAATGCTCGTTTCTGCCGTGGTTAACTCCACGCTCAACCAGTCGCTCGGCCGTATGCTCAAAAAGAATAACTTTGCGAGCTTCGCCTTCCGCTCCTATGTGTCCACAGGTGTTGGCCAGTTTATCGACAACCTGGTCTTTGCCATTGTGGTGAGCCACACGTTCTTTGGTTGGACCTGGGTGCAAGTCCTTATGTGCTCGCTGACCGGCGCTGTCGCCGAGCTGCTGTGCGAGGTCTTCCTGAGCCCCGTGGGCTACAAGGTCGTGCGCGGCTGGGAGCGCGAGAATGTGGGCTCCGAGTACCTCGAGCGCCACGCAACCGCCTAAGGAGCAAGTATGCGGGTTTTGATCACGGGCGCTTCGGGCGGTATCGGAGCCGCGTGCGTGCAGCGCTTTTTGGACGAGGGCCACGAGGTCGTGGGCTTTGATCTGCTGCCGGCGGCGATCGAACACGAGCACTACCGCCATCTGATCGTTGACGTCCGCGAGCCGGACTCGTTTCCAGTTGACCTTGAACCCCAGGTAATCGTCAACGTTGCCGGTACGCAGGATTCGGCCGACGACATCGCCGCCAACCTGTGTGGAACCATCAACGTGACCGAGCGCTACGCCTTTGTGGGGGAGGGGCTTGCCGCCAAGCCGACGCCGGCTATTAAATCCGTGGTCAATGTGGGGTCGGCGAGCGGGCATACGGGATCGGAGTTTCCCGCCTATGCTGCCAGCAAGGGCGGCGTTATTGCCTACACCAAAAACCTTGCAAACCGCCTGGCGCCGCAGGCTATCGCCAACAGTGTGGACCCGGGTGGCGTTATCACGCCGCTCAACCGTTGCGTGATGGAAGACGAACACCTGTGGAACCAGATTATGGAGCTCACGCCGCTTAAGCGCTGGGCCACCGCCCAAGAGATCGCCGAGTGGATCTACTTTGTGGGCGTGACCAACCGGTTTATGACCGGGCAGAGCCTGCTGATCGATGGCGGCGAGGCCGGCCGCACACAATTTATTTGGCCCGAGTAGGAAACGCGCCCGATGGAAAGCCGTCGGGCGCGTTTTTGATGCATCGATTTTTAGCCGAGGCAAGTCCAGTTGACGGGGGTCGAGCCGTGCTGTTCGAGTAGCCGATTGGCAGCGGAGAAGGGGCGCGACCCCATAAAGGCGGGGAGTTCTGCCGTGGCACGGTTGGCCGAAAGCGGCGAGGGGTGCGTGGACGCCAGGCAGAACTTGCCGGTTGCCTTGCCCGCGCCGGTCGCGGCGAGTTTGCCTTCGACCATCTGTTGGGCAAAGCGGCCCCATGCCAAAAAGACGACCGGTTGGGGCAGCTGACAGCAGCGTTCGATAACGTAGTCGGTCAGGGTGCTCCAGCCTAGTTTGGCGTGCGAGTTGGCGGCATGCTCGCGCACGGTGAGCGTAGTGTTGAGGAGCAGGACGCCCTGCTGTGCCCATGGTGTTAGGTCTCCCGTGGCGGGAATGGGGCAACCCAAATCGGCTTTGAGTTCCTTATAGATGTTGCGCAGGCTCGGCGGCAACTTGGTTTGCGTCGCGGGGACCGAAAACGACAGCCCCATGGCCTGGTTGGGTCCGTGATAGGGGTCTTGACCCAAGATGACAACCTTGACCTGGTCGGCCGGCGTGTAGGCGAGGGCATTGAGGATGTCGTCTTGTGCCGGGTAGATGGTCTGCTCGGCACGCAAAAAGGCGATGCGCTCGAGCAGCCGGTTCGTAGTGTCACGTACCGGCTGCGGCGCATCGCCCAACCAAGTTGCTATGTTGCGGTCGCGAGTTGCGGTGTCCATGGGGCTCCTTTATGGCAGATGCTCTGTTGGCATCTATTGTAAAGGCGCATCGGTTGCCTTTATGCCGCGGCTGTATGAAGAGTGGGGTCTACGAGACGTGCTCGGGCGCTCCTGCCATTCGAGCCTGTCCATGCGCGCGGAGGCGTGGAAGCTCGACGGTTGCCACCATGACGCCGGTGAGGATGAGAGCGGCGCCAAAGAAGGCGATGGGACTCAGGACCTCGCCGACCAGGAAGAACGAGAAGACGGCGGAGCATACCGGCTCGAGCGAGAAGGCGAAGCCGGTGGTCTCGGCAGGCACGTGGGGTTGCACGAGCGTCTGGGTGATAAAGCCGTAGGCAGAGCAGATGAGTGCGAGCGCGACGACAACGACAATCTCGCTCGGCGTGCTGGGAAGCGTGAAGCCGCCAAAGGTGAATGCCGCGACGCCCGAGAACAGGCCGCCGAAGCCCAGCTGCCAAACGCCCAGAGCCAGCGGGTCGACATCTTCGACAAAGCGCTTCGCCACAATGATATGGCCGGCATAGACAAAGGCGGAGAGCAGCATGATGAGCGCGCCCGGGTTCAGGCTGGTAAAGTCGGCGCCCGAGAGCAGCAACATACCGCAGGTGACGATGGCGGTGCCGACGAGCACTTTGCGCTCGGGGGCGCGGCGCAGCAGGGCGGCGTTGGCAAACGGCACGATCACGACCGTCAGGCTCTGCAAAAAGCCGGCAGTGGAGGCAGAAGTGAGGCTGGAGCCCAGGCACATGCAGGTGAGCTCGGTTGCCATAATGGCGCCGATGATGGCGGCGCGGACCACAAGGTCGCGGTTGATGCGGAAAGCGCGTTTGTGGAAGAGCAGCAGGCAGGCCACAAAGGCGATGATGCAGCGTAGGGCGACGATGCTCGTGGCGTTCATACTGTCCATGCCGATCTTCATGAGGGGATACGAAAAGCCCCATGCGACGGGAACGGAAAATGAGAGCGCGATTGCTTTTTTGCGATCCATGGGGCTCCTTTTGTTACAGAACGGTTTCGTAAAAAGGATTCTGCTCCCAGATGTGGATGTAGTAAAGCGAATGTATCTTCAGTATGATTAAGAAATGCTAATGTTGGCAGAAAAAGCCCTGGCAAAACGTTTTACGGCTACATCGATGGGGAGGCACAATGGCATCGCGGTATCAGATTGTTTGTATGGTGGTCGATCGCGGCAGTCTTAAGGGCGCGGCCGATGAGCTGGGCTATACGCAAAGTGCGGTGAGCCAGGCCGTCAAGGCGCTCGAGCGCGAGTTAGGCACCACGCTTATCGAGCGCGGCAAGCAGGGCGTTTCGCTTACGCGCGACGGCAAGCAGTATCTGCCGTACCTGCGCCAGATCGTGACCGCCGAGGCCGAGCTCGAGGGCAAGCGCCAGGAGCTGCTGGGACTTTCCTCGACTGATATTCGTATTGCGACGTTTACCAACGTGAGTCGAACCGTGTTGCCGCGCGTGATCCGCGACTTTGGGGCCCTGCACCCGGGCGTACACTTTACCCTCAAGCAGGGCGATTACACGCGCAACGCCCAGTGGGTGCACGATGGCGTGGTTGATTTTTGTTTTACGGCGCGCGGATTTACCGCTGGGCTCGAGAAGCGCGTGGTCTATCACGACGAGTTGGTGGCATTGTTGCCGGCTGCGCATCCGCTGACGGCAAAGGAAAAGGTGACACTTGCCGACCTGGCGTCCGAGCCGTTTGTGCTGCTGGATGAGGGCGAACAGAGCCTGGTGCTCGATGCATTCGCGGCGCATGGGCTGTCGCCACACGTGACGAGTGAGGTGACCGACGACTACACCATCATGGCGATGGTGGAGGAGGGCCTAGGCGTGAGCATGCTGTATCGCCGTACCGTCGAGGGCATGCAGGCCGATATTCGCGTACGTCCCATCGTGCACGCTCCCTCGCGTGACGTAGTGGCGGCCTGGCGCAGCTTGGACACCATGCCTATCGCCACGAGGCGCTTTATCGACTATATGAGCTCGCATATTGTCAATTAATGACTGGCGTGGCGTTGAGTGTGGCGTTTAGCGGGCTGTCGCTTTGGCTTGGGCGGCGCGATAGGTGCGTGCCGGGTGGCAGAGTAATACCGCCACGACCATAAAGAACGCCGTGGTGCCCAGGCTGATGGGGTAGACCATCATGATGTTCGCAAAGGTGCGGAAGTGTGGGAACACGCAGAACACCCAGTAGAAGCGGATGCCGCAGACACAAATCATGGTGATGAGGGCGGGCATGAGCGAGATACCAAATCCGCGCAGGTAGCCGGACATGTTTTCGTAGAACATGCTAAAGGCGTACGCCGGGAAGATCGAGCACACGCGGATATAGCCGATCGAGACGATGTTGGGATCGCTGTTGAACAGCGATAGGATTTCGCGCCCGAGGCCGACAATAACGATAATCGTGGTGAGGGCAACGATACCGCCTTCGACCAGGCAGACCTTAAGCGTTTTGGTGCAGCGGTCGATCTGGCGAGCACCGTGGTTTTGTCCCACAAAGGTGGTGCAAGCCTGGCTAAAACTGTTGAGCAGGTTGTAGCACACGTACTCCAGGCTCATGGCGGCGCTCGATGCCGCCATGACCTCGGTGCCCAGGCTGTTGATGGCAGACTGGATGATGATGTTGGCGACGGCAAAGACAGCGCTTTGGATGCCGGCGGGCAGTCCGATCTTGACGATGCGCTTGAGGGCGACGGGGTCGATAGCCAGGTCGCGTGGGGTGACGCGGACGACGGAGTCGGTCTTGAGCAGGCGGATAAAGAGTGTAGCGGCGCTGACGGTGTAGGCGATGGCGGTGGCGATGGCGACGCCCGCGACGCCCCAGTGGAGTACGGGGACAAAGATGAGGTCCAGGCCAATGTTGAGGACGGTGGACACGGCAAGCGCCTGCAGCGGCATGCGGGTGATGCCGACGGAGCGGAAGATCGCCGCCTCAAAGTTGTAGAGCAAGATCGAGGGCATGCTGAGTAAAAAGACGCGCAGGTAGAGCGAAGCGAGCGGCATGGTTTCGGCGGGAACGTTGAGCGCGGCGAGCATGGGCTCGGCAAAGATCTCGCCCAGCGCGATGACGCCAAAGCCCACAAGTGCCATTAAAATCGAGGTATGGACGGCGCGTTTGACCATGTTCTGATCGTTGCGGCCGATAGCGTTGGCGATGACCACGTTGGAGCCAAGCGACATGCCAATAAACAGGTTGAGCATAAGACTGGTAAGCGGAACATTGGAGCCGACCGCCGCCATGGCGAGGGTTCCCTGGTCGCCCGAGAAGTTGCCGATGATGACCGTGGCGATAAGGTTCGACAGCTGCTCCAAGATGCTCGTGGCGGCCACGGGGAAGGCGAACAGGGGAATATTGCGCCACAGCGAGCCGGTGGTCATGTCAATGTGCTTAGATGCGGTGTCAGCCATACGCTCTCAATCTCTAATATGCTCTTTCGTGCTTATTTGCGCAGATGATGATACTCCTAATCGACTAGTCATTGGGTGTTCCTATAGTTTTGTCAACCGTCGGGGCTACTCCCGGTAGGGCACCCGGTCGCGCATCACGGCGTATATCGCCCTGAGCCGC
>CABUQV010000009.1 GCA_902493855.1 uncultured Collinsella sp. | reverse complement strand
CCGCAACTGCGTTGGGGCGTAACCGGGGCACAAAGCTGCGGCACCGCTTGGAGGAAAAGACCGGAAGCAAGGGTCCATTCCTCCAGACGGCGCCGCAGCTGTTTTGATGGCTCGGCTTTTACCGAAGTGACTCAGTTGAGCGCGACTGCCAGCCGATTATACAAAGCGGCTCGGGGGCGTGTCGCTTCCGTCACGTTCTATCAGCATACAAGACGGTTTTGGTTCTTGCTCGTGACGGAAACGGCGCGCTTCCGAGCCGCTTTAAAAGAAAGGGGGCGAGGTCTAGGGCACGCCCCCTTTCACGATAGAGAGCTAAACCTAGCCGCGGACCTTCTTGACGACGTCCATGGCCTCGCGGGCGATCTGCTCGACCTTGGAGAAGTCGCCGTCGGCAAACAGGGCCGGCTTGACCATCCAGGTGCCACCGCAGGCGATGATGGCGGAGGAGCTCAGGTACTCCTCGACGTTGGCGGTGCTCACGCCGCCGGTAGGCATAAAGCGGTGACCGACAAACGGAGCGGCGAGGGCCTTGATGGTGTTCAGGCCGCCATACTGGGACGCGGGGAAGAACTTGGTGACCTTGAGGCCCAGGTTCTCGGCTGCGGTGACCTCGGAAGGGGTCACGGTGCCGGGAAGGACGGGCAGCTCGATGTCGATGCAATGCTTCACGACGTCTTCGTTGTAACCCGGGGAGACGATGAACTTGGCACCGGCGGCGCGGGCCTGCTCAACCTGCTCGACGGTCAGGACAGTGCCGGCGCCAACGCACATCTCGGGCTCGGCCTCGGCCATAGCGGCGATGCACTCGGCGGCGCAGGCGGTGCGGAAGGTGACCTCGGCGGACTTCATGCCAGCTGCCATAAGGGCGTGGGCGAGCGGAGCGGCGTCCTCGACCTTGTCGAGCACGACGACCGGCACGATGCCCAGGGACTCAAGCGTGGTATAGAACTGATCGAACATGATGTTCCTTTCGATGCGTGGCGCGCATGGGCGCGTGATTACCAAATGTGCTGGTCAGGAGCCGATTTTGGATTGGTTATCGGAGGCACTGCTTGGGGTTCAAGCAATTCCAAAACCGGCTGCTCGACCAGTCGTGTAGGAAATGCCAGGCAAAACCGGAATGGGACTGGTGGTTTTGCCCGGCCGGAGGAATCGGGGAGCGGGCCGCAGAGGTATGGGATTGGAAAGCTGCGGCCCGCGGAATGGAGACGGACTAGCGCGCGACGCGGGTGCCACCGTCGGCGGCGGATGCCACGGCTGCGATCTCGCCTGCGGTCACCAAGTTGGAATCGCCCTTGATGGTGAGCTTGAGGATCGAGGCTGCAATCGCGTAGTTGACGGCGTCCTGCGGGTCAAAGTCGTTGATGAGGGCATGGACGAGGCCGGCGTTGAAAGCGTCGCCGGCGGCAACGCCCTCGAGCACGTGCACGTCGTGAGCAGGGGAGAACCAGTGCTCGCCGCTCTCGGCGTCAAAGAGCATGCCCATCCAGATGGAGCGCTCGACGCAGGAGATGTTGCGAACGACAGAGGCAACCTTTTTGCAGCCGTACTCGGCGCAGATCTGGCGGGCCATCTCGACGTAGGTGTCGCGCTCCTCGATGCCGTGGGCAAGGGAGCCGGAGACGCAGGTCATGCCGAGGCCGGCGGGTGCGTCCTCGTCGTTGGCGATGCAGATGTCGACGAGCGGCAGGAGCTCCTTCATGGTGGCCTGCGACTTCTCGGGCGACCACATCTTGCCGCGATAGTTCACGTCGCACACGGTCGTGATGCCCTTGGCGCGGCAGGCGGTGAGGGCATCCTTGCAGGCGGCAGCCATCTCATCGGAGACGGCGGGGGTCACGCCGGAGAAATAGAAGACATCGATGCCCTTGAGGATCTCGTCCCAGTTAAAGACGTCGCGCTTGGCCATGTTGATGGCAGAGTACTTGCGGTCGTAGACGCAACCGTTACCGCGCTGCGAGGCGCCGACCTCAAACACATAGGAGCCAAGACGGTCGCCCTGACGCACGACGCGCGTGGTGTCGACGCCGTAGGCCTTCAGCGAACGCAGGGCGCACTCGCCCAGACGGTTGGCCGGGACAACGGAGACGTAAGCGGCCTTGTCGCCCTGGTAGGCTAGGGAAAGCGCAGTGTTGGCCTCGGCGCCGCCGTAGCGGACGTCAAACTCGGTTGCCTGCTCAATACGCAGGTGGTCTTTGGGTGAGAGTCTCATCATGATCTCGCCGAAGGTAAGAACCGTTTTACCCATGGTCGCGCAGCTCCTTTTACTCGTGCGTACACCTTTGATATGGCGTTGGCACGCAGGTGCCAAGACGGTAGGGTGCGTCTTTGCACCTGCGTGCCAACGCTCGCCGAAATCGGTTTACGAAATCGGTTTCGTTTCGAGTTGTAGTATACTCACCTACAGCGTTTTGCAACCGAGATTTTTAAAAAATGCCTAAAATGGCTCAGACTGCCGACACTGGGAAACGGGGTGCGCTATGGCGCAGATGAGAATCAAGGACATTGCCGCCGAGGCGGGTGTGAGCCCGGCCACGGTCTCGCGCTATCTCAACAACCGCCCCGGGCAAATGACCGAGGAAACCCGTGCTCGCATCGCGGCGGTCATCGAGCGCACCGGCTATCGCCCGCGTGCCGCCGCGCGCAATCTGCGCAGCTCGCGTACCAACCTCATCGGTGTGATCCTGGCCGACATCGCCAACCCGTTCTCGAGCGCCATGCTCGAAGGACTTTCCGCCAGCGCTGCCGCGCGCGGCTGCTTGCTCATGACTGCCATTAGCGGCAACGACCCCGCAAAGGAGGCCGAGTCGCTCGCCAGACTTATCGATGCTGACGTGGACGGTCTGGTCGTCAACACCTGTGGCGGCAACGACAAGGCGATCGCCGCGGCAGCGGGACGCCTGCCCGTTGTGCTGCTCGACCGCGACGTTGCCGACGGCGGTGTCGACCTGGTGACATCTAACAACCGTGAGCTGGTCGCCGGCCTGGTAGACGCCTTGGCCTCTGCAGGTAGCGAGCGCCTGTGCCTGCTCACCGAGGCAAGCGACGACAGCCCCGTGCGTCGCGAGCGCGCCGAGGCCTTTACCGACGAGCTTTCTCGACGCGGACTTGCGGGCGAGGTCGTCACCCTGGCCGACGGCGGTGCCACGGGCGTCGGCCGCTTGGACGAGACTATCCGCGGCTATGCAGGCAAAAAGCTCGGCCTCATTGCCGTCAACGGCCTGGTCTTTCTGCGTCTGACCGAGGCGCTGGCGCAGCTTGGTCCCTCGCTGTCGGCGGGGCTCAAGATCGCGACGTTTGACGACTACCCCTGGAACCATGTGCTCTTTGGCGGTGTGACCACGGCCGCGCAAGACACCCTTACCATTGCCGAGCGCGTAGTCGAGCGCCTCTCCGAGCGCATCGACGTTGTTACCACCACCGTGGGCGAGGCCGCAAAGCTCGCCCCCAAGCGCATCGAGATTCCCGGCCACATCGAACACCGCGCCTCGACCTCGCGCTAGCCGCTCGTTCGCAACTGCCTGTTCGCGAACGTTTTTTGAGCGCTTGATACGCTTTAACCCTGCGGAAACATTTTTCTGCGATAGTATCTGCGATATAGACCAGTCGAAACCCGCCCGAAAGAAAGGGGAGCGACATGAACCAGCAGAACATTGATTACGTACTCCGCTCCGTAGAGCAGCGTGACATCCGCTTTGTGCGTCTGTGGTTTGTCGACATTCTCGGCCGCCTCAAGAACTTTGCCATTAGCCCCGAGGACCTCGAGGTCGCTTTTGAGGAGGGTATTGGCTTTGACGGCTCCGCCATCGAGGGCTTTGCCACGCCCGAGGAAGCTGACATGCTGGCGTTTCCCGATGCTTCGACCTTCCAGATTTTGCCGTGGCGCCCGAGCCACAACGGCGTCGCCCGCGTGTTCTGCGACGTGTGCACTCCCGATTGCAAGCCGTTTGCCGGCGACCCGCGCGATGCCCTGCGCCGCATGTTCCGCAAGGCCGAGAAAGCTGGCTATCTGCTCAATGTGGGCGCCGAGCTGGAGTATTACTACTTCCCCGACGAGCACACCCCCGAGCCGCTCGACAACGTGGGCTACTTCGATCTTTCGGTGAGCGATGCCGCCCGCGACCTGCGTCGCAACACGGTCCTCACGCTCGAGAAGATGTCCGTGCCCGTGGAGTACACCTTCCACGCCGCCGGCCGCTCGCAGCACGGCATGAGCCTGCGCCACGCCGAGGCCCTGAGCATGTCCGACGCCATCACCACGGCCAAGCTCATCATTAAGCAGCAGGCCTACGAGAGCGGTTGCCACGCCTCCTTTATGCCTAAGCCGTTGGCGGGCGAGGACGGCAGCGCCATGTTTTTACATCAGTCGCTGTTCGACCACGACGGCAACAACGTCTTTTGGGGAGAGGACGACGAGAAGTACCATCTCTCCGACGTCGCCAAGCACTACATGGCCGGCATCCTGGCGCACGCGCGCGAGATTAGCGCCATCACCAACCCCACGGTCAACTCGTACAAGCGCATCACCACAGGTGGCGACTCCGTGCCGCAGTACGCCACGTGGGGCCTGCGCAACCGCGCGAGCATGGTCCGCATCCCGGTCTACAAGCCCGGCAAGCAGCTGTCCACGCGCATCGAGCTTCGCAGTCCCGATCCCATGGCCAACCCGTACCTGGTCAACGCCGTCACGCTGGCGGCTGGTCTCGATGGCATCGAGCGCAAGCTGGAACTCCCGCCCGAGGCAACGGCCGAGACGCTCAAGCTTACCGACCGTCAGATGGTCGAGGCCGGCTACACGCCGCTGCCGCGCTCGCTCAAAGAGGCGCTCGACGTGTTTGAGGACTCGCAGTTTATGAAGGATGCCCTCGGCGAGCACATCCACAGCTTCTTCCTCAAAAAGAAGCGCGACGAGTGGCATAAGTTTGAGTCCACGATCACCGAGTGGGAGATCAAGCATTATCTGGCGAACTCCTAATCGCGCTGGCTTGTTCCAGTACGATTGAGCTCATTTCCTTGGAGGCCGATATGTCCGAAAAGAGTGCCCTGTTCATGGCGCGCACGACGCGCTTCCACGAGTTTGCCCGCAGCTTGACGACCACCCTGGGTGTCGAGGTGAGCCTGGCTACCCCCGATTCGCCGACTGCGGCGCACGATTTTGACCTGCTGATCCTCGATTCCGACGGTATCCGCAGCGACCGCATCGATCAGATTGCCAAGTGGCTTGACGATCGCGGCGGCGTCCCCATGTTGGTGATTGTCGACGACGAGGCGCTCGGCACCCTGCGCCTGCCGAATCACGCGCATGCCGACTTTGTATGCCCCACGGCGACGCCCAACGAGCTCAAGGCTCGCGCACAGCGCCTGATGGGCGAGGAGGAGACCGTCGCCGCCGACGATGTGCTCAACATCGATAACCTCGAGATCAACCTGGCCACCTACCAGGTGACGCTCGATAACGAGCCCATCGACCTGACGCTGATGGAGTACTCGCTGCTGAGCTTTTTGGCGACGCACCCCAACCGCGCCTACAGCCGCGAGGTACTGCTGCACCGCGTGTGGGGCTTTGAGTACTGCGGAGGCACGCGCACCGTCGACGTGCACATCCGACGCATCCGCTCCAAGGTGGGCCCGCAGATCGCGGCGCACATCACCACCGTCCGTGGCGTGGGTTATCTGTTTAAGGACTAGATTTTCACCACAAAGGGGACAGGCACCTTTGTGGTGGTTTTGACGCAGGCCGGGTCCTTTTGGGCCTGCAGCAGAACTTAAGCCTTCCTAAAAGATTGCGTTCTCATACACTTGCGCCCGCATATTGGGGTACAACTCAACGTGAACAATGATGGCCCGCCACATGTTTGGCGGGCCTTTGGTTATTTGACGAAAGGATCGCAGCCATGAGCGAGTACGATTCCCAGCGTCCCCAGGATGCGGGCAACGCCGGCGAGACCCAGCAACAACCGCGCGTGCAGGTGGAGTCGACGCCTGCCGACGGCAACATTCCCTACGTGCAGGCCTACGACACGCAGACCGGAAAGCCGCTGGGCAGCCAGCAGGTCGTGAACAAGCACACGGTGGTCAAGACCAAGACCAAAAAGCTGCCGATCTTTATTACGGCACTCGCCGGTTGCGCCTGCGGCGCCCTGCTGGTCATTGCGCTCATTATGAGCGGCACGCTCGATATCGGCGGCGGCAAGAATGCCGTGACGGCGGGCGCTTCGGGTTCGTCGACGCAAAAGATCACGATCGACTCCGAGGACACCACGTTGGCCGAGGCCGTTTCTGCCAAGGCCCTGCCCTCCGTCGTTTCCATCACCGCCACTTCGAGCGGCAGCCAGAATGGCTCGCTTTCGCAGTCTGCTGATGAGTCGGACAGCTCGGGCAGCGTCGGCTCGGGCGTGGTGCTCGATACCGAGGGTCACATCCTCACCAACAACCACGTGGTCGATGGTTATGACCAGTACGTGGTGACCATGGACGACGGCACCACCTATGAGGCCGAGTTCGTGGGCAACGATGCCTCGAGCGACCTCGCCGTCATCAAGCTCAAGGACGCCGACGCCTCCAAGCTCACGCCGATCGAGATTGGTGACTCCTCCAAGCTCAACGTGGGCGAGTGGGTCATGGCGATTGGCTCGCCCTTCGGCAACGAGCAGTCTGTCTCCACGGGCATTGTGTCGGCGTTGTATCGCTCCACGGCCATGAGCTCTACCAGCGGCAACACCATCTATGCCAACATGATCCAGACCGATGCTGCCATCAACCCGGGCAACTCTGGCGGCGCGCTCGTCAACGACAACGGCGAGCTGGTGGGTATCAACTCGCTCATCGAGAGCTACTCGGGCTCCAGCTCGGGCGTGGGCTTTGCCATTCCCGTTAACTACGCCAAGAACATTGCCGACCAGATCATCGACGGCAAGACGCCGGTGCATCCGTACATGGGCGCTACGCTTTCGAGCGTCAATGCGCTCAACGCCCGCACCAACAAGCTGAGCACCGATAGCGGCGCGTATGTGGCGAGCGTCGTCGAGGACGGTCCTGCCGCCAAGGCTGGCATCCAAGAGGGCGACGTCATCACCAAGCTGGGCGACGACGAGATCACGAGCGCCGATGGCCTGATCATCGCACTGCGCAGCCACGAGGTGGGCGAGAAGGTCGAGATTACGCTTATGCGCGGCAAGGAAGAGAAGAAGGTCACCGTCGAGCTGGGCTCCGATGAGGAGCTGCAGAACCAGCAGCAGGACGACAGTTCGACCGACACCGGCAACGGCGGTATTACTGACGAGCAGCTGCGCCAGTACCTGGAGGAGCTGCTGGGCCAGCAGGGCCAGGGTCAAGGTTATGGCCAGGGGTTCTAGCGAGCCGTTTCGCACATACCAATGCCAGAGGGGGCTGTCCCATCAACGTGGGACGGCCCCTCTTTTTCTTATTGATCCGTTGGGGACGGAGGAAAACGGATCATTTAGAAATGGCCAGGGCATGGTTTGATCGCGCGATCCACCCCGGTCCGGCCGCTGCCGATTCGGTGCGGTTCGAAAGGGCTATTCGGCCCCATGGTGACCGGTGGTACTCTTGTATCCGTTTGAAATCGAGCGAAGGAGTGCCGCTATGGAGCAATCGAGCCTGTTTGGTGACGGTGTGGACATCGATACCGAAACGCCCACGACCGCGGAAGCCACCGCACCGACCGATGCCCGTGCCCAGGCGGCAGCGCGCGCGGCCGAGCTGCGCCACGAGCTCGACTACCACGCGTACCGCTACTACATGCTCGACGCGCCCGAGATCACGGACGCCGCCTTTGACAAAATGCTCGTTGAGCTGCAGGAGATCGAGGCGGTCTATCCTGACCTGGTGACGCCCGACAGCTATACCCAGCGCGTGGGCGGCTACGTGAGCGAGCAGTTTACGCCGGTCACGCATATGGCGCGCATGTATTCCATGGACGATGCCATGGATCTGGACGAGCTCGATGCATGGCTCCAACGCACCGAGGATGCGCTCGCTGCCGGTAGCGTCACCTATACCTGCGAGCTTAAGATCGACGGTCTGGGCGTCGCGCTTACCTATCAAAACGGCATCTTCGTACGTGCGGCCACACGTGGCGACGGCACCACGGGCGAGGACGTGTCGCTCAACGTCCGCACCATCAAGGACGTGCCCATGCACCTGTCCGAGCCGGCACTCGCCCACATGGGCGCCGATCGCGAGCGCACCATTGAGGTGCGCGGCGAGGTCTATATGCCCAAAGGCAGCTTTGTACGCCTGAACGACGAGGCCGATGTCGAGGGCCGCGACCCCTTCGCCAACCCGCGCAACGCTGCCGCCGGATCCTTGCGTCAGAAGGATCCCAAGGTCACGGCGCGCCGCGACCTTGCCACCTTTATATACGCCATCGCCGATACCGACCCGCTGCACGTCCACAGCCAGCGCGAGTTTCTCGATTGGCTGCGTAGCGCCGGCTTTAGTGTCAACCCCAACGTGGCTCGTTGCGCCACGCCGGCCGAGGTCCACGAGTTCTGTGCCCAGGCGCTCGAGCACCGCGGTGACCTGGATTACGACATCGACGGCGTGGTCGTAAAGGTGGACAGTTTCCAACAGCAGCTCGACCTGGGCTTTACCGCCCGCGCACCGCGCTGGGCCATTGCCTTTAAGTTCCCGCCCGAGGAAAAGCAGACCGTCCTGCGCGAAATTCGCATCCAGGTGGGCCGCACCGGTGTGCTCACGCCGGTCGCCGAGTTCGATCCGGTGACGGTTGCCGGCTCCACCATCGCGCGCGCCACGCTGCACAACATCGACGAGATTCGCCGCAAAAACGTGCGCGAGGGCGATACTATCATCGTGCACAAGGCGGGCGACGTGATCCCCGAGGTCGTGGGCCCGGTGCTCGACAAGCGCCCGGCCGATTCGGTCGACTGGCACATGCCCGAGGTCTGCCCCGTGTGCGGCAGCCCCGTGGTCCACGAGGACGGCGAGGTCGCTTACCGCTGCGTCTCCATCGATTGTCCCGCGCAGCTCAAGGAGCGCCTGCTCCACTGGGTGAGCCGCGGCTGCATGGACGTTGATGGCCTAGGCGACGAGATCGTCGACAAGATGATCGCCGCCGGGCTGATCCACGACGTCGCAGACTTCTACCAGCTCACGGTCGACGATATCGCCGGCCTGGACACGGGGCGCACCTATGCCAGCTCCAACAGCAAAAAGGGCGTCAAGAAGGGCGACCCCATTCCGGTGGGCCTCAAGACGGCTGAAAAGATCATCGCCGAGCTCAACAAGTCCAAGAGCCAGCCGCTCGGTCGCGTGCTGTTTGCTTTGGGTATCCGCCACGTGGGCAAGAGCGTGGGCGAGGTCATCGCCGAGCGATTCCTGTCGATTGACAAGCTTATCTTAGCGAGTGAAGAGGACATCGCCGAGTGCGAGGGAATCGGTCCCAAGATTGCGGCGAGCGTTAAGCAGTTCCTGGCCGTGCCCGAAAACCTTGTCGTGCTGGAGCGTCTGCGCCAAGCGGGCCTGTCGCTCGAGGTCGATTTGGGCGCCGCGCACGCGCAAGCCGCAGCCGACGCTGGCGTGGCAGGCGAGCTCGCCGACGCACAGCCGCTTGCGGGTCTGACGTTTGTGCTGACCGGTACGCTTGTCAACCGCACCCGCGACGAGGCGGGCGCGGCGCTCAAGGTGCTCGGCGCCAAGGTTTCGGGCAGCGTGTCAAAGAAGACGAGCTATCTGGTCGCTGGCCCCAAAGCGGGCTCCAAGCTCACCAAGGCCGAGCAGCTGGGTGTGCCCGTGTTGGATGAGGCGGCACTTGAACAGATTTTGGCGACGGGTAGGGTCCCGGAGGCATAATGATTTGTTGAGGAGCTGCGCAGAGGCTCAGTTCCTCAACATCTCCTTATAGTGTTTGCCTGTTCAATTTCGATATCGTTTCCCTCGTATGATCCAGATGCGTCTACCGACTCAAAGCGTGAGTAGGAAACTCTTGTCCCAACTTTGATTTGGGAAAGCTTGTCTTTGATTCGGCCAGATGAGGGGAATGTAATCCGGGTTTGCTTTCCAGCGTCGGTGTAGCGGGGACTGTTGTCTGTTTGGATTACGAGTTCCGTTCCCTCAATAGAATGAACGCTGCCGGCTCCAAAGACAAGGTAATCATCTCCTCCGCTATAGCGGGCTCTATCTGTGCATGAAGAAACGGATGCAAACATAGCGAAAATCACCAATATCGTAACCAGGGCAAAGGCCGTGGTGCCATAGCATTTTGATGGTGCCATCCGGTCTACCAAAAGACTGTTCCGTTCAATTTGACCATATTGGGCGTTGCATAGTTAATCGCTCGGGGATAAGTGTTCCATCCGTCGAATACTTCGAGCCACTGCAGTTCGATGCCAGAGCTTCCATTATGCCCAGTAAAATAGCCAGTTACCGTGACTGTATGACCTGATAGCTCGACGGATCCTTCACTGTTTCGGCTGTTGATCCACATATGATACAAGCCGATATTCCCTTGATCGATAGTTGCTCTGTACTGAGCGAATTGAGGCTGATAACCGAAAAATTGAGTATTAAGTGCTCTACCCTTTTGAGCGGCAAGACTTTTAAACGGAACAATTCCATCTGGGATGATCGTGCTTCCGTACTCGACGCCCTGATCATTGGTCTTATACGTTGTTGTGCCAGTGACGTTCCATATTTCTTTATAATAATCGGGATTAAATTGATTAGCGTTTGAACTGGTGAGACCGTAATGCATTGATACAGCGTACAAGGCAGAAACGACGCATGCATACTTATTAGTGCGGGCTTCAACTAATGATTCCGAGACTCCTCGGAACGGTATTCCGTTTAAATCGTCTATTTGGAAATGCAACATCAAGTCATCTTCATTGATAATGACTGCATTCCATGAAGTTGGGTTATTGCTTTGAGGTGCTATACCCTTTTCGGTGACAATCGGGACAGACCGTATATTGTTATAGTTGGTTACACAGTCTCTAGTTCCTGGCACCAAAGTTCCATATTCAATATCGTTGTACGAAATTAGTACGGTTGGGTTTGTGGCCTGTTGGCCGGAATAAGTTGAAATGGCGTTTGATAGAGAAGCTGAAATCGGAAGAATGGTATCGCCGAGGGTTATCTCCTTCAGAAGCCCAGGATATGATGCGTCAAGTATTAAATAACCGTAAGGGCTTCCTTCCCTTGTGACACTGATTTCATAGCCACAGATAAGGCCGATTTGTTGGCATACGGGAACGATTTGCTCGATCTCTAAGTTCGCGGATCCGTCGACGATGGGCAACAGGGAAAGCGCGTAGTCTTGTGCTAGGTCTGATGTAAAAGCGACGGATGAGTTTGAGTCGGCAGCGAATACTCTTGTTGGGCGTGACGCGGATAAGCCGATGATCGAGGCTAGGCCGAGAAGAAACGAGCGACGTGATTGAACTCTGGGCATAATGTCTCCTGCCTATGGGGGGCAATATGCTGTCATTTTATTTGCTACATAATACAATCTAATTCGGATTAAGGTAAATGGATGGAATTGCTCGATAAATGGTAGTGATTAGCGGACCGGTATCGCGATCCTCGTCACATACGCCCCTGGGTCGTCGCTGATGATGTCGTCGATGAGGGCGATTTCGCGCGAGGGACCGGCGGGGGACAGGTCGCGCTCGTGCATGTAATCGAGTAAGCGCTCATAGCGCGGGGCCGCCTGACCGTGCGTGCCGCGGAAGCTGACCGTCAGACACCGCGCGGCGGGACGTACTTCGACATCGCCCAGGTAATCGTCCGTGTCATCGAGCAGCATAAAGACCTCGTCGTAGCCGTCAAAGTCGCCGGCGGCGAGGCGCACGGCGCTAATCCCGACGCCTAAGTTGCCCAGAAAGACAAAGGTCTCGTGCTGGCCCTTCTGCAGCTGACGAATCTGCCACTCCAGCGCATAGGCGTCGGTAGGCTTGACGCGTTCGCGCAATACGGCGCAGCGAAGCTCGGGCGCATCGATTGTGCAAATGGTATCGAGCTCGGTGTTCAGGGCATCGTGAAGCAGGGCAAGCCGGTTGTCGATCTTGCGCGACACGCGCTCCAGCTCGCGGCGCTTGCGCTCGATGAGCTCCTGCTGCTGCGCCAGCTGCCGCTGCATGAGGTCCACATCGCGCGTGGTCACAAACTCACGGATTTGTGTGAGCGGCAAGTCGAGAACACGCAGATGACTGATGGTGTTGAGGGTGGAGAGCTGCCGCGATCCGTAGTAGCGGTATCCACTTGCCGGATCGATGTGCGCCGGATCCAGCAAGCCCATCTGCTCGTAATGACGTAGCGTGCCCACGCTCAGGTTAAACAGGCGCGCAATCTCGCCAATGCGGAGCAGGCCCTCAGTATGTTCACTTGGCGTGTCGGTCACAGGATCGCTCCTTTCGGTAAAAAGCAGGGGAGAGGTGCCAGCCTGTGTCGCCCCGCTACGCCACCAACTTGTCAAAAGCCCCGCGCCGGTTGAGCACGGTAAACGCGACAACACAGATGACCGCCGACAAAATCGATCCGCACGGCGAGGCGATGCCCATGGGAAACAACGTATCGGAATAGGCGTTCGACAGCAGCCACGCGCCCGGCACGCGAATGAGCGCTACGGCCAGCACGTTGTGCGCAAAGCCGATGTAGCTCTTGCCGTATGCAGCGAAAAAGCCGCTAAAGCAAATGTGGATGCCGGCAAAGATTGCGTCGAAAATGTAGCTGTGCATATAGCCGGTACCGGCCGCGACAACCGCGGGATCCTTGGCAAAAAAGCCGATAAACGCCGGCGCCACCAGCCACATCAGCACCGTGATTAGGCAACCGTACACTACCGATATGGTCATGGCGTCCTTGAGTACCTGATGCGCACGGTCGCCCTTGCCCGCGCCGGCGTTTTGCGCTGTGAGCGCGCTGACGGTGGCACCCATGGAACTCGGCACAATGAACAAGAAGCTGATCATCTTTTCGACCAGGCCTACGGCGGCGGCGTCGACGAGCCCTCGGTGGTTGGCGATGACGGTGATAAACATAAACGCCACCTGGATGCAGCCGTCCTGTACTGCCACGGGCACGCCGATCTTAAGAATGCTGCCGAGCACCTCGGGCTGGGGACGCAGGTCGCTGCGCTTAACGTGGATGTTCGTACGGCGGCTCTTAAGCCACACGAGCGCGAGGGCAACGCTGGCCGTCTGCGCGGTCACCGTGCCGAGCGCCGCGCCCACGGGGCCGAGCCCCATGTGGCCGATAAACAGAAAATCGAGCGCGATGTTAATGATGCATGCCACGCCGATTACGTACATGGGCGAGCGCGAATCGCCCAGGCCGCGAAAGATGGCCGAGAGGATGTTGTACGCGGCGATAAACGGAATGCCGACAAAGCAGATACGCAGGTAGGCGGCGGTGCCTTCGACCGCCTCGGGCGGCGTGCCAATGAGCGCCACAACTTGCGGGCATAGTGCAAACAAGATGACGGCCAGCACCACCGAGACGCCCATAAACAGCGTGATGGTATTGCCGATGGCGGTCTCGGCGCGGTCGAAGCGGCGCGAGCCCACAGCGTGGCCGACGATGACCGTCGTTCCCATGGCCAGGCCCACGAGCGTCACGGTAATGATATAGAGCGTCTGCGCGCCATTGCCCACGGCGGTGATGCCGGCGGCGCCGCTGAACTGCCCCATCATGTACAGGTCGGCCATACCGTAGAGCATCTGCAAAAAGTACGAGAGCATATAAGGCAGGGCAAAGACCGCGATGGTCTTGAGGACATTGCCGCGTGTGAGGTCGTGTTCCATGGGTGGGGTACTTTCTGGATTGGTTCATTTAGCTACCAGTGTAGTGAAAACCCTACAACGATTGTAGAGTCAAGGTTTGTGTTGACGCCGAAGCGAAAAAGTCTCGCGCACCATTATTCCGAGTGAATATGGACACACATCACGAGAACTCGCCGCCGGCGCTAACCTTGCAGAAAACGATTTCGGAATACTTGACACCATTATTCGGCGCGCAATAATACGTGCATTTGCGAACAACGTTTGATGGGGGTTGAACCTGCGTGCGCAATCTCAAAATACTGTTTTCCTATCTAGGGGCATACCGTCGCGATGCCATCCTCGGCGTGTTCTTTGTGTCGGTCGAGACGGTGCTCGAGCTGTTTATCCCGGTCATCATGGCCAACATCATCGATGTGGGCGTGCCTGCGGGTGATATCAACTACATGCTGCTACAGGGTGCGTACATGTTGGTGTGCGCTGCGCTTTCGCTGGTACTGGGCTTGGGTTATGCCCGCACGTCCGCCCGCGTTGCCTCGGGCCTAGGCGCTAACCTGCGCGAGGCCGAGTACAAAAAGATTCAAACGCTCGCCTTTGGCAACCTGGACAACTACGACGCCAGCTCGCTCGTCACCCGCATGACCACGGACATCACCGTTATCCAAAATGCTGTGGGCAACGGCTTTCGCCCTATGGTGCGCGGCCCGGTGACGCTTATCGTCGGCCTTATCTACGCGCTGATGCTGTCGCGCCCGCTCGCCACCGTCTTTGCGATCATCTTGCCCGTGCTGGCAATCGTGCTGGGCGTCATCACCTATCGCGTGAGCCCGCTCTACCGCCAACTCCAGACCTCGATGGACCACCTCAACGGCGTGGTACAGGAAGACCTCACCGCCGTGCGTGCCGTCAAGGCCTACGTTCGTACCGAGCACGAGGAGGCCAAGTTCGACACCGTCAATACCGAGCTCGCGCGCACTGCGACAAAGACCTTTGGCAGCGCGGTGCTCAACCTGCCGGTGTTTCAGCTGTCGATGTACGTGGCTGCGCTCTCCATCCTGTGGATTGGCGGCCGCATGATTCTCGCCGGCAAGCTGGGCGTGGGCTCGCTCACGGGCTTTATGAGCTACGTGCTGCTGATCATGAATTCGCTCATGATGATTTCCAACGTGTTTTTGCTGCTCACGCGCGCTCTTACGAGTGTGGGCCGTATCGCCGAGGTGCTCGATGAGGAGCCCTTTATCGCCAACCCCGCGGGAGACCTCGCGATTGCGGCGCCAGCGGACGGCAGTATCGAGTTTCGCGACGTTTCCTTTAAATACCGCACGGATGCAGCCGAGGATGTGCTCGAGCATATCGACCTTCGCATCGAGAGCGGCTCGACGGTGGGCATCCTCGGCGGCACGGGCTCGGGCAAGAGCTCACTTGTGCAGCTGATTGCGCGCCTGTACGACGCTACCGAGGGCGCCGTGCTTGTGGGCGGACGTGACGTGCGTGACTACGACCTCGCGACCCTACGCGACGCCGTGGGCATTGTGCTGCAAAAGAACGTGCTGTTTACGGGCACCGTGCGCGAGAATCTGCAGTGGGGCAATCCGCAGGCGTCGGACGATGAGCTCCTCGCGGCTTGCCGCGCGGCGTGCGTGGACGAGTTCCTTGATCGCATCGGCGGGCTGGACGGCGAGTTGGGCCAAGGCGGCGCCGGTGTCTCGGGTGGCCAGAAGCAACGCCTGTGCATCGCGCGCACGCTGCTCAAGCATCCGCGCGTGCTCATTTTTGATGACTCCACCAGCGCGGTCGATATGGCGACCGACGCTAAGATTCGCGAGCACATCGCTCGGATTCCCAATACGACCGTGCTCATCATCGCCCAGCGCATCGCGAGCGTCATGGATGCCGATCGCATTGTGGTGTTGGATGACGGTCGTGTCCACGGCGTGGGCACGCACGAGGAACTGCTGGCGGGCGACAACATCTACCAGGAGATTTACGCCTCGCAGATGGAGTTTGCGGGGAACGCGGACGCCGGCGACGGCAGCGACGATGGTTGCGCGAATGATCCGTTTTCCTCCGTCCCCGGAGGATCACCCTTGGAAGGGGGTGAGCGCCATGCCTAAGACCGCAGCCCAAGCACGCCCGGCCGACCTCAAGCGCACTGTGCGTCGCTTGCTCTCCTACATGGGGCATGCCAAGTTCTCGTTGCTCGCGGTGGGCGTGCTCGCCTCCGTCGCCGCCATCGCGAGCCTCGCCGGCACCTACATGGTGCGTCCCATCGTTAACGGTTTGGCCACGGGCGGGGAGGAACTGCTTGCCAGGCAGGTCATCCTGACGGCGATCATCTACGCTGCGGGCGTGCTTTCGGCCCTGGGCTACTCACAGATCATGGTGCGTGCGGCCCAACGCGTGGTGTCCGATATTCGCCGCGACCTGTTCGCGCACATCCAGACGCTGCCGCTCAGTTATTTTGACAGCACGCGCTCGGGCGACATCATGAGTTTTTTCACCAACGACGTCGACACCGTCTCCGAGGCGCTCAACAACAGCTTTGCTAACGTGATTCAGGCCGCCATTCAGGTTGTGGGCACCACGGCCATGCTCATCATCCTTAACTGGCAGCTCACGATTATCACACTCGTGTGCGATGCGGCCATTGTGCTGTATGCGCGCTACTCGGGCGCGCGCTCTAAGCGTTTCTTTGCTGCCCAGCAGGCATCGCTTGGCGACCTGGACGGATATATCGAAGAGATGGTCTCGGGTCAAAAGGTCATCAAGGTCTTTAACCGTGAGGCGGCGAATGTCGCCGGCTTTGCCTGCCGCAACGACGAGCTTCGCCGCACCGGCACCGCCGCCGTGAGCTATGCCAACTCCATGGTGCCCATGACTGTCGTGATTGGCTACGTCAACTATGCCATCGTCGCCGTGGCGGGCGGCATGCTCTGCATCAAGGGGCTCGCCGACGTAGGTGCGCTCGCGAGCTACCTGGTCTTTGTGCGCCAGGCCGCCATGCCCATCAACCAGTTTACGCAGCTCGGCAACTTCTTGCTCAACGCGTTGGCCGGTGCCGAGCGCCTGTTTGCGGCTATGGACCTTGAGCCCGAGGTGGACGAGGGCTGCGTGGAGCTGGTGCAGACGGGCGATGCCGCATGGGCGTGGAAAATTCCCGAGGGCCAGGGCGTGGGCGTCTACGGGCACCTGCATGACGTGGCAGCCGTTGATGAGTCGGGCCGCGCGGTGGCCGCCGACGGCATCGAGCTCACGTGCGGCTTGGTCCCGCTTGCCGGTGACGTGCGCTTCCATGCCGTGGACTTTTCCTACGTGCCGGGCGCCCGCGTGCTCACGGACCTCAACCTGTTTGCCAAGCCGGGGCAAAAGATTGCGTTTGTGGGCTCCACGGGCGCCGGCAAGACGACTATTACCAACCTCATCAACCGCTTCTACGAGGTCGATGACGGCGAGATCACGTACGACGGCATCGACGTCAAGCACATTGCCAAGACCAGCCTGCGCGGGTCGCTCGGCATTGTGCTGCAGGACACGCACCTGTTTAGCGGCACCATTGCGCAGAACATCCGCTTTGGCAAGCTCGACGCGACCGACGAGGAGGTGCGCGCCGCTGCCGAGGCCGCCTGCGCGGATTCGTTTATCCGCCGCCTGCCGCGGGGCTACGACACACCGGTCACGGCCGATGGCGCCAACCTGTCGCAGGGCCAGCGCCAGCTGCTCGCCATCGCGCGCGTGGCCGTCGCCGACCCGCCGGTGCTCATCCTGGACGAAGCCACTTCGAGCATCGACACGCGTACCGAAAAGCTCATCGAACGCGGTATGGACCGCATCATGCGCGGACGCACCACGTTTATGATCGCGCACCGCCTGTCCACTGTCCGCGACGCCGACGCCATCATGGTCCTCGAACACGGCCGCATCATCGAGCGCGGCACGCACGAAGAGCTGCTCGCCCAGCACGGCGAGTACTGGCAGCTGGCGCATGGCTTAAACGAGCTGGATTAACCCGTTCGAGCACGATGCTTTGATCCCTCCGTGCCCCTCACCTCACCTCAGACCATCACAACATTCGATGTTTTTTGCCAAAAACGGGAAAAGCATCGAATGTTGTGATGCTTTTTCTGCCACTCGACCGGGTGGAATCGCTTTCTTGCGCACGAAGGTGTGCGGACCCGTGGGCAGGGGAATAAGGTTGGTTATCCGACTCCATTGGAGGGCTCATGGACCTGCCGATCGTCCTGTCCCATAAGACTGCCTGGCTGTACCACAACGTGGCGCGCCCGTCCGAGCCGCTCTCGCGAGCAAGCAGCCTATACGATGAGGACTCGCTTGCTAACGAGGCGGAACCGACCGCGAGCCTGCCCAAATTGGGACTCGATGCCAAGGGGCTGAGGGCTTCAACGGCAGTTGGGATCGTTACCGACTATCTGGTTGCGCTCGGTATTCCACGAGAAGAGCTCGATCATATCGACACGCTCGTCAACTTCGATTTTGAGCGCTCGACGCCGGCTGGATTTAGGTGCCACGTGTTTGGGGCGCCGGTACCTCCAGGCCATCTTATCGAGGTGGCAGAGGGCCTTCTGGTGGTTGATGAGGCCATGTGCTTTGTCCAGGCGGGTTCGTGGATGAGCGAGCTCGAGCAGTTGGAATATGGCTACGAAATCTGCGCCCGATACCATTTGAATCATCTGTCGACAGGCGATTATATCGAGATGGGGCAGAGGTACACCGTTGCCGACTTGATTGCCTATTGCAATGAGAACCGATCTCGCCAGGGGGCTATACGCGCGGCCGCCGCGCTCAAGCGCGTGCACGATGGCGCGCGGTCGCCCATGGAGACGGCCACCGCAATCATGGTCGTAGCAAAACGTTCCCAGGGAGGGCTGGGATACGCCAAGATCGAGCTCAACCATCGTGTCGATGTTCCCAACGAGTTCAAGTATCTCGCTAAGGCCGGGTATTTCGAGATTGACGTATATGCGCCTGCGAGCGGTACGGGGATTGAATACAACGGCTCGGACCATCTTGATAAACAGCGCAGCGCGTCGGACGCGGAGCGTATGACCGTGCTGAGCGCGCTGGGCTTTAGGATGATCGTCCTCACCGGGACTCAGTTTGCCCACCAGCTGCAATTGCACCGGGCGATGAACGCCATCGCACTCGCTATGGGCCTTAAGTGCGACCGAAGCGAAGCGTTCCAGAAACGTCAGAACGACCTGCGAGAATTCGTGATTCGGCACTGGGACGGCGGCCTTTAGGGACGCTTTGGTCCTTCTACGGGGTGCCGTGGGCAGGCAGACCATCACAACATTCGACGTTTTTCGCTAAAATCGGGAAAAGCATCGAATGTTGTGATGGTCTGTGCTGAGGGTGGGCTTGGGAAGCCGGTCTTGCTCGAAGTGACCCGTCCTGTCGTACGGGTGTCGGCATGATTCTCCCGTGGGGTATTATGTTTTCCGAAGAATAAAACGCCGCGTGAGGGGAGGGCTGCGTGGACGGGCACGTGCAACACGATGGCTTTGGCCGCGATATCAACTACCTGCGCATTGCCGTTACCGACAAGTGCAATTTCCGCTGCATCTATTGCATGCCGGCCGATGGCGTGGCGCCCCGCGCGCACGACGAACTGCTCAGCGCCGAGGAAATCGCCCGCTTTGTGCGCTTGGTGGCGGGGGAGGGCATTCGCCGCGTGCGCCTGACGGGCGGCGAGCCGCTGGTCAGCCGCCGCATCATTCCGCTCATTCGCGACATCCGCGCGATTCCGCAGATCGAGGACATCTCGCTTACCACCAACGGCGCCCTGCTGCCCAAGCTGGCATCGCAGCTCAAAGATGCCGGGCTTAACCGCGTCAACATTTCGCTCGACACGCTCGACCCTACGCTCTTTGGAAAGATCACGCGTCTGGGCCGGCTCGAGCAGACCATGGCGGGCATCGACGCGGCGCTGGCTTGGGGCTTTGAGCCCGTTAAGGTCAACTGCGTTGTTGTGCGCCGGCTCAACCAGGATGTGGCGGCCCTCGCGCGGCTCACGCTCGACCGCCCCATCCACCTGCGCTTTATCGAATACATGCCCATTGGCGACGAGCGCACGAGCTCGCATTGCGCTGTGGACCCGCATGCGCCCGCGCTCAATCCCGAGCTGTGGGACGCGAGCGACACCGTGCCGAGTGACGAGCTGCGGGCGCGCATCAGTGCCGGGGCCGCCGCGACGGGGCTGGGCGAGCTCGAGCCGCTCGACATCAACGACGCTCCTGCCGGCGCGGGCCCTGCGCGCTATTGGCACTTTCCGGGCGCGGCGGGAACGGTCGGCTTCATTAGCGCCATGTCCAACCATTTTTGTGCGAATTGCAACCGCCTGCGCCTGACGGCCGATGGCAACGTGCGTCCGTGCCTGTTCAGCGATGCCGAGTATTCGGTGCGTGAGGCGCTGCGCCGTGGTGATGATATGCAGGTACTTTCGATTTGGCGCGATGCCGTGGCCCACAAACCGCAGGAACACGCGATAATTGAGGGCACGCAACGATTTATGTCCCAAATCGGAGGATGATCATATGGCCAAGAGCAGGTACGCCGATGCCACCAAGGCCGCTCGCAGGGCCGCGATGTCTGCCCACAAAGTCACGGCTGCGGCGAATGCTGGCAACGCCGACGCGTCCGCGAAGCCGACTTCCAGTGCTGCCACCGAGCCCGCCCGTGACGCCCGTCGCGACGAGCTGACGCACGTGGACGCCAAGGGCGAGGTACGCATGGTCGACGTGTCCGACAAGGCCGAGACCCATCGCATCGCCATCGCCGAGGGCACCATCCTCATGCACCCCGAGACACAGGCCATGGTGCTGCAGGACCGCGCCAAAAAGGGCGACGTGCTTGCCTGCGCGCGCGTGGCGGGCATCATGGCCATCAAACGCACGAGCGACATCATCCCCATGTGCCATCCGCTGCTCATTACCAAGAGCAAGTGCGACATTGCGCCCATCGCTCCGGCGGGGACGCCGGCCGAGGACGTGCCCGAGGGCTGGGTGCCGGCGCGCGCGGACGGACAGGTTGGCTTTCACGTACTGGTTACGGCGGGCGTGACGGGCAAGACGGGTATTGAGATGGAGGCTCTGACCGGCGCGAGCGCTGCGTGTCTGACCATTTACGACATGTGCAAGGCGGTCGATCGTGGCATGGAGATCGTCGACGTGCGCCTGCTGCACAAGGAGGGAGGCCGCTCGGGCGTGTGGAATCGTGCCGAGCGCCAGGCCGCTGCTGTTGAGGCCGTGGGAGCCGCGGGCGACGCACCCGCGAGCGCACCCGTCGCCGTCGCACCCGCAGCTCCCACTCCAGCCGTCCCTGCGATCGCGTTTATCGGCTACCAAAACTCGGGCAAGACCACGCTCGTCGAGAAGGTCATTGCCGAGCTCACCCGCCGCGGCCTGCGCGTTGGTTCGCTCAAGCATCATGGGCATCACGGCTTTGATATCGATGTGCCCGCTAAGGACACCTGGCGCCATCACCAAGCCGGATCCAAACACGTGGGACTCATCTGCGCCACGCGCTGGGCGGAGTACGCCGACACGCGCGAGGAGGACGAGATGCCCGCGCGCGAGCTGCTGTCGCGCTACAACGATGTTGACGTGGTGATCATCGAGGGCTACAAGACCGAGGGCTTCGACAACATCGTCGTCGCGCGCTCCGGTGTCGACCGTCTGCGCGGCAAGAGCTCGCTCGACCTGGTCGACGGTCGCACCCTGGCCCTTGCCTGCAACGAAGCCCTGGCGCGTCAGGCCTTCGACGCCGGCTTCGCGACCCGAGCCATCAACATCAACGACGCCCGAGCCATCTGCGACCTCATCCAAGACCATCTGGCCTAAAACCTGCCAAATAGGGACAGGTTTATTTTGGCAGGTTTTATCTGGACAAACGTCATTTCCACCACAAAGGGGCCAGGCTCCTTTGTGGTGGTTTTTGCTTTGTTAGATGTGTGGGACATGCCTTACAATCTACCAAGTAGTTCATGACGGGCGAAAAACGGAGAGAAGGGGCTTGATGCGTCCTTAATGTTTCATGCGGATAGATTGATTTGACAGACGGTGGCGAATGCCCGCCGTCCGCATTCGTATGAAACAAGGAGTCTCCATGCTCGTCTCTCTTTTCTCAAAGCCTCAACCTTCGCTGTCCGTGCAGGCCAAGCGCCTGGTGGCGATGCGCTTTCTCATCTACACCGGGTTTCAGACCAGCTACTTTATCGGCGTCATCGGAACGCTCACCTATGCAGACGATGCCTCGGTCGTCGCGACATCGCTGGCCGTCCTGTTTATGAACGTATTCGTGATCTTGGGATCCTTTGCGGGTGGCGCGGCGCTCGACGCTTGGGGCCCGCGCCGCCATTTCTTGCTGAGCGTCGTCGGCACGCTCGCAACTGGCACGGCAATCATCGCCTTTGGTAGCGCGACCGGCGTCGTCCTGCTCGGCGCGGTGTTTCTGGGCTTTACGATGGGATTCGCCCAGCCCATTGCCACATCCTATCCGGCCTACCTCACCGATGATCCCGTCGAGCTCAAAGACATCAACTCCGCCATCGCCATGTTCTCAAACGTGAGTATTATCGTCGGACCCACGTTGGGTGGCTTTGTCGCGGCGGCTGCGTCGTCGCGTGCGGTGTTCGTGCTCATGATGCTCTTTACCGTGCTGGCGCTTATTGCCGGTTGGGGCTTTAGGCCGCAAGGAGGTCGCGTCGCCGCGCGCGAAAGTACTCCTGCGGACGGCAGCACAACGGCAAGTACTGCCAGTCAAAGCTCCGACTCCAGCAAATCCACCCGCGTCACCTTCGCGGCCAGCATCAAGACGGTCTTTACCAACAGCATCCTCGCCCTGCTGTTCTGCATCATCTTCCTCTCGAACTTTGGCTATGGCGCCTTCGACCCGCTGGAGTCGTTCTTCTACCGCGATGTCCTGCACGTCGGTGTTGAGTGGATGGGCTGGCTCTCGTCGGCCAGCGGTGTGGGCGCGGTGCTGGGCGCCGTGGTCGCGCTTCGCTTGCCGCCGCACCTGGTCAACCTTAAAACGCTGCTCTTGGCGCTTATGTCCGTGGGCCTGGGAAGTCTGATTTACGTGGGGACACCGTACGTGGGCGTAGCCCTTGTCGGCCAGATTGCCCTGGGCGTGGCCTGGGGCGTCGTCAACCCGCTCCACAACACGATCGTGCAAACGACGGCCCCGCTCGAGCAGCTCGGTCGCGTCAACTCGGTCATGGGTTTTGGCAACATGTTTGCCGGCGTGGCCCCGCTGGCGATTGCCCCGTGGCTGGCGGCGACGTTTGGCGTGCAGCAGACACTCGTGGGGGCAGGCATGGTCGTGACGGCGGTTCCCGCGGCGTTGCTGCTATTTGGTCGCCGGCACTTGGATCGTGCCGCAAGGCAGTAAAAACCCTCACAACATTCGATGAAAATCGCGATTTTGTCGAAAAACGTCGAATGTTGTGATGGTTTGTGCCCCGGGCAGGCCGCCCTTCGGACCCGGCCACCACAAAGGGGGGCAGGCACCTTTGTGGTGGCCGGGTCCCAACGGCCTGCGCCTTGGTATACCATGTACGCCGTTCACGAATGCACCCCGCACCGCCGCGCAACCCAGAAAGGCCCCCATGGACACCACCTTTAGCCACATCAAAGCCGTGTTCTGCGATATCGACGGCACGCTGCTCACGAGCCAGCACACGGTGTCCCCGCGCACCGTGGCGGCGATTCGCGCACTGCGCGAGCGCGGCGTGCTCTTTGGTCTGTGCACCGGGCGCGACGCCCACGCGACCGAGGCCATGTACGAGCTCTGGGGCATCGAAGGCCTGGTGGACGTGATGGTGGGCTGCGGTGGCGCCGAGGTCATCGACCGCGCGCACGACATCAACGAGCTGAGCTATCCGCTGCCGGGCGAGACCATCGCGCGCATCTGCAAGCACATGGCGGACCTTCCGGCAACACCCGTCTGCCCCCGAGACGGCGTGTTCTACGTGCCCGAGAGCAACGCGTGCGTCGAGCACCTGTCGCGCGTTGACGGCGTGCCCTACCAGGTGGTCGATTTTGCCGAGTTCTTGCGCGAGCCGCAGCCCAAGGTGATGTTTACCATGGCGCCCGAGGTAATGCCGCGGGTGATTGAGCGAGCATCGACGTTTGCCGATGACACTGTTAAGGCGGCGGCTCTGCAAACCACGCAACGGCTCTACGAGTTCATGGATCCGCGCGTGTCCAAGACGCGCGGCCTTGTGCGCGTGGCGGAGCTCAACGACATGGAGCTCCAGGACATCTGCGTGTTTGGCGATGCGGACAACGACACCTGCATGGTGGCTGACGCCGGCGTGGGCGTGGCCATGGCAAATGGCAGCGATGCCACCCGTGCCGCCGCCGATTTTGTAACCGCGAGCAACGACAAAGACGGCATCGCGATCTTTATCGAGGAACATCTGCTATAGCGCCGGGGGAGAACCACCGCAAAGGGGGCAGGCTCCTTTGCGGTGGCCTCTGGCGATTTGGGTGAATTGATACCTAAAATCTGCGCGAAAATTCAAATAACGTTGTCTGAACATCATGCTTCAAACCACCGATGAGTTAAAGATATTCCCATCAATTTGGTAGTCTATTCCTCCCGGTTAATGATCTACCGTTCACGGTCGATTTTCGACCGTTCACAGGATGTTCGCTCTTGAGCAAAATGTTGTGCAAATAAATAAAACGCTATTAAAAAACTGATAACTAGCTTAATTACCAGTAGAAATAGATATTTCATAGCGAATAAACGAAGGTAAATCCGAGCAAATGTCAAGAGAATTGAGAATTCGCTACAAAACTATCGGTATTTTTGCTTAGATGTTCAAACAATCGTTACAATATGAACTTTAAGCGTGCGCAATTACAGATTGCGCAGATACGTTTGATAGTGAAAGAGCAAGATCGCGGTCTCTTGGGGAGGAGACATCGATGAAAGCGAATTCAGAAAAAACTAAGCAGAGTAAAAAAGCGACGCGCCGTGTACTGGCAGGCGTTTTGTGCGGAGCCTCCGTTTTGAGCCTGGTACTGTCGCTCGTCATGCCTCCGATTTCGCAGGCCATTGCCAACGATGCCCAGGCAGTTTCTACCGAGGAAACTGTGATGGGGGGGGGTTCCTCAAGTGAGTCTACTGGTGTAGACAGCACCAACAACGAGGATACCGAAAAGCTGAATAGTGACGATGCCGAGAATGAGGCGAACGAGGATACCGTTGTACCAGACTCGACAGCCGATGACGCGGGGGCCGAGGGCGCCGCGCAGCCTTCCGACGCACAGACTTCTGATGATGAAAATAGCGACGAAAACGCAATTGCCCCCGCCAGCGTCAGTGACGATGACTATGACAAGGTAAATGGTGATGTTTCTGGGAAATTCGACAACGGCGGCAAGTTTCAACTGACGGGTCCTGCCTATTCGAGTCAGCAGATTGACATCAAAAAAAACACCACCATTAATCTTGCGGGAAACATGCTCTACAACCGCTCCGGCGGCTTAGACTCCTTCTTTGTGGTCGAAAACGGAGTCACGCTCACCATCGAGAATATTATCGAGGGCTCAGATAGCACAAAAGACGAAAAGACTCCGGTCGACAATGCGCCGGCGGGTCAGCCTGCGATTATGACATGGGAAAGGGGAGACGAGTCTAGCTCTAATAACGGCGCTCCTAAGAGTCTTACTTACTATGAGACTAAGAGCACGCCCAATACAGATGGACTTTGCACCACCGAGACTACGTACAGGCATGACGTTACGGGCTTTGGCGCTATCGTTGCGGCATCGGACCACGGTTCCGTAAAGCAAGTGGTCACCGTTAATGAGGGCGGCATGCTCGATCTCAAGGGCGGCATGATTACCACGGCCGCCAATCTGAGCGATAACGGCCATGTGATTCTTTCTACGGGTAAGGTCAAAATCGAAGGCGGTTACGTCACCAACGGCAACCGCGGTGGTTGGGGCGGTGGTCTGTGCATAACGGGCGCGAATGCCAGCCTCGAAATGACAGACGGCGTGGTCGCGGGAAACAAGGCAGCTTCTGGTGGCGGCGTCTATGCTGACAACGGAGCCACCTTGAAGCTTACGGGTGGAATCATCTCTGGCAACGCTACGTACGGCGAGGCGGATGGTCTCGGTGGCGGCATCTTGGTTTCGGGCGGTAGTGTGACCGTTTCTGGTGGCTACATCACTAACAATAAATACGCTAAGTTTTGCGGCCACGATGGCTGGGGTAACCATGGCGGCGCTGGGCTTGCTGCCAATAACGGCGCCCATGTCACCATTTCTGGTGGCAAGATTACTGGCAATTATTCTGAAGAAGCTGGTGGCGGCGTTTACGTTACCAATCAAGATCAATCAGGTATGGCATGGCTCGACATTACGGGAGGAATTATTGCCTCTAACGTGAGCTACCGATCTGAAGGTGCCGGTATCCGAGTGGGCCAGCAAGTTGACGCGATGATTAACGGCACTCCAAACAGCAAAGTCTACATCACTCACAACCGTTGCATGTCTCGCTTTGACTGGGGCGGTGGCGGTATCTTCGTCCAGGGAAACTCGAATGAGGGTATGGAAAAGACCGCTGGTAGATTATTTGTATACAACTCGTACATTAGCAGCAATACCGCTGGCGGCTATGGCGGCGGCGTAGCAGTCTGCCCCACGGGCAAGACGTTGGTAACGAACACTGAGGGCACGGCAATCTTTGGCAATTCGTCTGCTGACAGTGATCAAAATTTCAAAGAATACAATCGGGTAGATGGTAGCGGTAATGATGGTACGCCCCATCTTTCAGCTGGTGGTGCTGAAGGTACTAATAAGACTGAAGATAGAGATGCATACGATTCGGAGACGTTTCGCACGTACGGTCATGCCGATTTCTTCCTCGCAGCGACAGGTCACACAACGCCGGTTGCAGTGGTAAGCGGCAAGATGCTTGGCGATATAGACGCCAAGTATTCGGGAAGCATTGAGCTAAATGATCCCATTACCATCCCCGCCAACGGTGTTGCTCAGGTAAAAAATAGCATCGGTCTGACTTCGGCTGTTAGTGCCACGGATAAAGCGGTGACTGAGGCAGTACAGAAAAATAAAGTGACAACTTTCATCACGGACAACTATTCCTGGAACCATGGTGGCGGCATCATGTCGAATGGCGACCTGTACTTGGGTCAGCCAGCAGACACGTATGTCTATCCGAGCCTTAAGCTGAAGGCGACCAAGGCGCTGTCCGGCCGCAAGATCAATAAGGGGGAGTTCTCCTTTACGGTCTACCGCAAGGATTCGGTTGATCCTTTCGCTAGCGGGGTATTCAATCATGACGTTTGCACCCCGGTTGGAACTGCAAGTAATGTTGATGGAGGCAACATCACGTTTAACCTGGGTGAGCAGTCTGCAGCGAACGGTACGGCTGGCACGATTACATACTACCTAGTCGAAAATGCCGGAAAGGTTTCCGGCATCACATACGACCCCGCCGTGTACGAGATTAAGGTGACAGTCGAAGACCACTCGACTGTGCTCATGACTGTTCCGACTCGGAACGATCCGAACAAGACCATAGAGATCAAAATCCATAACTACGAGATCAAAAATGTGAGCGCGGTCGAGCATTCCGAGGGCAAAACTGACCACCGGAACGCTGATGTGCAACTAGATGCTATTGGGGGCTATTATTCGATTGGCGGCCCCGACGGGAAAAAGACCTTCACCAACACGTACGACCCTGAGGTTTCCTGGACTCCTAAGGCGACTAAGGTCGTTAAGGGTGGCGAGATGAAGAAGTTTACACTTCAGCTCGCGAAAGACAGCCATTTTAAAGACGAAGACATCATCGGTACTGCCGTGACTTCTGGTTCTGATAAGACGCAGACGCTTCCGTTCAAGGACACCAGAGATAATACGGTTGAGTTCAAGTACTCGCTCTCTGATATCAGGAATAATCCCGGCGACCCGGGTGGCCCTTTCAAGACCTTTACGTACTATGTGCGCGAGAACACCGACGGTTCGCAGTTCTCGCACTACACGTACGACCAGTCGGTCTATAAGTTCACGGTTGTGCCAACGTATGACACCGAAAAAGGAGAGATCAAATGTGCGGTGACCTACAGGAAGGGAACCGTTAACCCCAAAGGTGAGTGGACGGCAGACGCCAATACCGCAGAAGAGACGTTCACCGACACCTCCACCCCCACCTTCACCAACACCTACTCCACCTCTTTGCCCCTTTCTGGTATGTCGGGCGTCACTCTGACGTACCTTGCCGGCGCGGCGGTGCTTTGCGCTGCTGCGGCTTGGATGCACATTCGTCGCAAGGCGAATGCGAAGGGAGGTAAGCGTCGTGAATAAGAAAGTTTGCTCCTTCCCGATCTTGTTTGCGCTGCTTGCCCTCCTGATCGGCACCTGCGCGGTTGTGTTCCCCGCTTCCGCGCAGGCCGTGCCGACCTCGACCGGTTCCATCACGGTGAGCGGCACCGTGGCGCGCAGCTACGATGCCTACCAGATCTTTAGCGCCAACGTCGTCGACGGCGACAGCGACGCCAAGATCGCCACCGACCTCGCCTGGGCAAGCGACGCCGCGCTGCCTGTGCTGCACAGCGCCGGCATGCCCAATTCCCAGGCCACCGCGCAGGAAGCTGCCGAGTGGCTCACCACCGATTCCCACCTTACGAGCGCACTGAGCGCACAGCTCGCTCGTTCCCTCCAGAACTCTGGCGCCGTGTCCGTGGCCCTTAACGCGGGTACGGAGGCCAAGCTGCCCTGTGGCTACTGGCTCATCGTCGCCGACGACGACGCCATCGCCCAGGGCGAGGCCGGCACCGCGCCGATTATGGCGCTGGTGGGCGGCAGCGCCGTCACCGTCAAGCCCAAGGCGGCGACCCCCAAGGTGTCCAAGCACGTGCTGGAGGACAGCACCGCCGCCTGGCAGAAGGCCGCCGACGCCACGGTCGCCGACGACCTGTACTGGCGCCTCTCGGCTACGGTCCCGGCCGGGCTCACGGCCTACGACACCTATACGGTGCGGTTCGTCGACACCATGAGCGCGGGGCTCGACCCTTCCAAGGTGGCCGCGAGCATGCGCGTGTACGTCGCGGCGGGCGCGGACGGCGGCTTTGACGCCGTCTCGGCCGGCAAGGACGGTCGCGCCGGCACCGACCCCGCGAAGGGCTGGACCGATATCACGGCTCACTGCAGGGTCTCGGTCGACGGTAAGACCTTCACCGTGTGCACCGACGACCTCATCGCCGCGCTCGGCGGGGCCGACGCCTTCACCGCGGGCGTCCGCGTGGTCGCCGTGTACAATGCGCCGCTCAACAGCGCATGCAACCACGGCATCGCGAAGGGCAACCCCAACGAGGTCTACCTGCGCTACCCGCGCTCTCCCTTTGCCGACCAGTCCGGCGATGCCGGCTTTACCCGCACGCCGAGCGACGATGCGTGCGCCTACACCTGGGATCTCGCGCTCACCAAGCGCGGCAGCGACGGCGACAAGCCGCTTGCCGGGGCGGTCCTGAGCATCGCCGATGACCGTGGTCGCACGCTGGCGGCCGACGGCATGTGGGATGCGGAGGGCAAGGCCACCGTCACCACGGGCGAGGACGGCCGCGTGGCCGTCTCGGGCGTGGACTCGGGCAAGCTGGAGGTCCGCGAGCTCAAGGCGCCCAAGGGCTACACCGCCTTTGAGGGCACGCACTCCGTGACGGTCAAGGCCGAGGGCCTGGACGTCGACCAGGTGGCCGCCGCCAAGCCCAAGCTCACCATCACGGCCGAGTCGCCCCTGCGCGCCGACAGCGCGGACGGGTCGACGGGCAGCCTGGAGGCGTCGCTCATCAATACGCCCACCGGCACACCCCCTAGCATTACCACCGGAGGCTTTATGCCCTCGACTGGCGATATGGCAATGTACGCCGCGGCCGCCGCAGCGGTCGCCGGAGCCGCGCTCATCGTGGTCGCGCTCCTGGTCAAGCGGGGAGGTGGCAGCCATAAAGAGTAGCTGGCAGCCCCACAGAGAGCGGGGCGAGACGTAGCGAAGCGGATGCTAAGACACAGACAGATGATGATCGATCAAATGGAATTCGAGCAGAAAGCAGAGGAAAAGAAGATGAGCATGAGCAAGAACATCGCACGCCTGGCAGTAACGGCAGGCCTCACAGCGGCGCTGAGCTTCGGCGGCGTGATGGCCCCGGTGACCATGGCGTTTGCTGCGGATGGCTCGACTGTAACGTTCGAGGATGCTGAATATGCATCGAAAACGACTTATAAGGGCATTCAAATCTTCAAGGCGACGGTTACCAAGACCGGCGAGAACACCACGGTAAGCGGGATTGAGTGGGCCGGTGCCGATTCGGTTGCGCAGGAGGCGATTCAGGATGCTGTTGTTAAGGCGATTAAAGTTGAAAATCGCAAATACGACAGCACGAACGCTCAGGATGCAGCCGACTATCTGAATGCAAATGGTCACGTCTCGGGGAAGTCCGAGCAAGTCAAAAACGATAATGTACTGAGTCTGATTGCTGCCAATCTTGAAAAGAACACTACGCTTACTTGGAAGGAAACGTCGGCAAACAGTGCCCAGCTTACTGATCTCTCTGCTGGTTACTGGCTGTTCCTCACCAAGACGCCTGGTAAGCCTGACGGAAAGTCTGCCGACGCGTTCACCTCTCCTGTGTACGCTATGATTGACGGCACCAGCACAACAACCATTAAGCCCAAGAAGAGCGTCCCCACGGTCACGAAGAAGATCCTCGATGATGCTGACGCTGCGAAGGTGACGGATATCAAGAGCTCAAAAGCATGGAAAGACGTTGCTGACTCCCAGATCGGCCAGGAGGTCAACTACAAGCTCACCGGCACGATCGCCAGCAACTACGCTACTTACGATAGCTATAAATATATGTTCACTGACACCCTTTCCAAGGGCCTCAGCTATGTTGATGGTCAAACTCAAGTTTTTGCTGTAAACAAAGATTCGAACAACACTGATCAATATACCGACATTACAGAGAACTTTACTGTGCAGCCAACCACCAATGATGATGGAACTACCACCTTGGCTATTAAAGCTAATGCGGGAGAGCACAGTAAGTATCTCAAGGAGATTTCAAAGGTAGACGCCAGCACTCAGATAGTCATCTTCTACAAGGCGGTGCTCAACGGCAATGCCGTGATTGGTAACACTACTGACAATACTCAGAAGGGTGGCAACCCCAACACCGTTAAGCTTGAGTACTCTAACAACCCGTATGACGGCAATGGCACAGGCGAGACGATCGGGGACACCGTCGCCGACTTCGCCTTCAAGCTCAATCTTAAGAAGGTCGACCAAGGCACTGAGAGGGGCCTTGAGGGCGCCGTCTTCACCATTCAGTCCGCCGATGCGAATACCCAGGACCAGTATGTCGCTTCGAAGGCTGGTACTGTTGGAAGCGTCAGCGTCGTCGCAGGTCAGCTGGTGACCGTTTCTAGCGATACCGAACTTCCTGAGTGTGTGAAGTTCACGTCGGGCAATGACGGTAAGATTGCTGTTTCCGGTCTCGACGAAGGTTCCTACAAAGTGCATGAGGTCAGCGCGCCGAAGGGAGGCTACAACACTACTATTGCTGATTTCACCTTCACCATCACTCCGACGTATACCGCTGATGGTACTCTGAAGGTGGATAAGCTCGGTGCTACCCTTAACTCCAGTGCTCGTAGCGATGTTGTGATGGGTGAACTCGACAAAACTGCCGGTGACAATGTGCTGAACGCCAAGGATGGCACCGCCACCAATCCTGCAGATGGCGTAATCAACATTACTGTCGGCAATACCAAGTCCGTTGGCCTCCCGCTGACCGGTCTCAACGGCGTGACCTTCACTTGGATCGCTGGTGGCGCGGTGCTGTGCATCGGCGTGGCGCACCTCATCCGCAGCCGTAAGCAGGCTGAGGAGTCCGAGCAGGAGTAACGCTCACTCACCCATCCCTTTGGCAGGTGGGATGTGATGGCCATGAGACTTGCGGACACTTTTCTCGTCCATCCACGTTCTTGCTTTGCCATTCACTTTTCGGGGCAGACTCCGCACTGGAGTCTGCCCCGTTATTTTTGGACATAGCAGCTGGGGCGCCGTTGCTTGCGGGATCGAGCGTATGGTTAGCGAACAGATGTTTGCAATTCTTGCGTTTACCAGCTGTGGGTGCATACACTCGCAGTAAAATGGCTTTGCGACGCATTCCGTGCGCGGGCGGCCGACGACTCGATCGGAGGTCCCCAAATGCTGAAATTCCTTAACGCGCTCGCCGCCCTCGCGGCGGTGGGCACGTTCGTCATCGCGTTTCTAGACTCGTATGAGGTTCGGTTTAAGGTCCGTAGGCGCACGCGCGGTGCGGACGGTAGAAGGCATTTGCGCCGCAACAGGCGCAAATAAGAATGCCCGGGGTTAGAGGCCCGGGCATTTAACTAAAGCTGAAAACTAGGCTGCCCGCGCTCTCATACACTTACGCGGGGTGCGTCGTTTTCTATTGACATTGTATCCCGAATCGCCCAGCCGATTCGGGACATTTTGAAAACGCAAATGCTGGCTTATCCTCGACTGGACGGTGCGGTCTAGCTGCGTTGTTCGGCGCGGAAGCTCGCTAATCGGCTATTATTTGTTTAGACAACCTGAGCTGTAGAGGAGTGACCGGCGATGGTGCAGGGCGCCAAACATATGAAGAGCAATAACGCCGCGGCCAACGGTGGCTCAAGCCCTCAGCCCAAACCTCAACCAAAGCCCAAGCGCCGCCGCAAGCGACTGCCGCGCTGGGCCGATCGGCTCATCACCATCGTCATCATCCTTATTGGCGTGGGCCTTATGACCTGGCCGTGGATCTTGGACCGGCTCGAGGCCTCGGGCGTGTTCAACCAGATCAGCACCGTGTCCAGCACCGTGGACGCGCTGTCTGCCGAGGAGCGCGAGCGCATCCTGCTCCAGGCGCGCTCCTTTAACGAGCAGCTGGCGGGCGAGGCCACCGAGCTTCCCGCCGACCAGATCGAGTCCTACGCTCAGCAGCTCATCTTTGACCGCGACCCCATGATGAGCTGGGTCGAGATCCCCTCCATCGACGTGAGCATGCCCATCTACCACGGCACGAGCGAAGAAGTCCTTATGGCGGGCGTCGGCCACCTGGAGGGCACGAGCCTGCCGGTGGGCGGCACCTCGACGCATTGCGTGCTCACCGCGCACTCGGGCATGCGCAACCTGAGCATGTTCGACGACATTCATTCGCTGGAGCCCGGCGACCTGGTGCTACTGCACACCATGAACCAGACGCTCGCCTACAAGATGGTGGACTCCGAGGTGGTGCTGCCCGAGGAGATGGAGTCGCTGACCATCGAGCCCGGCGCCGACAAAGTGACGCTCGTCACCTGCACGCCCTATGGCGTGAACGACCACCGCCTGCTGGTGCATTGCGTGCGCACCAAGTACAACAAGAAGGACGTCGACAAGCAAAAGTCGCTGGCCGGCCGCCACTGGGGCAAGCGCGAGTTCGCCGTGCTCATCGTGATCGTAGCCATTGTGCTGTTGCTGCTGGACATCGTGATCCACGCGGTCCGCAAGCGCCGCAAGGCCAAGGCCTCGGCATAAGACATTCTTTAGAACCACCACAATGGGGACAGGCACCTTTGTGGTGGTCGGGGCTTCCAAACCATCACAACATTCGATGATTATTGCGATTTTGACGAAAAGCGTCGAATGTTGTGATGGTTTTCGTTGCGGTCGGGACGGTTTTCGTTATGGACGGTGCGGTTTCGCTGCAGAACCGCCAGCCCGCCGCCTGCCAACCGCCACCCTCGTTACGTTTTCGCTGCATTTGGGTAAAGCGCCTGCTCCAAGCCGACGTTGCCTTGTATACTAGAGCGGTTTAACTGCTATGCGGAAGGGAGCGCCTATGGCACTCAGCGAGAAAGACGTGCGCGGCATCGCCGAGTACGCAAAGATCGCACTGACCGATGACGAGCTCACCCAGATGACGTCCTACATGAACGACGCCGTCCAGATGCTCGAGCCCGTCTTGCAATATGACTTGCCCGACGTGGAGCCCACGTTCCATCCCATCGGAAGCCTGTCCAACGTGATGGGCGATGACCTGCGCGAGCCCGAGCGCGACCTGCCGCTCGACGTTGCGCTCGAAAACGCTGGCAGCGCGCGCGACCGCTACTTCCGCGTGCCGTCCATTTTGGGAGAGGGGGAGAGCGAGTAATGGCGCAGAGCTTCGATTCCCTTACCGCCGCCCAGATCGCCGCGGGCGTTGCCGCCGGCGACTTTACCGCTACCGAAGTGGCCCAGGCTTCTCTTGCCGCCATCGAGGCGCGCGAGGGCGGGGTCCAGGCATTCCTGCAGGTGGCGCCCGAGCTTGCGCTCGAGGCCGCCGCGCGCGTGGATGCCGACCGTGCCGCAGGCAAGCCGCTGCCCCCGCTCGCGGGCGTGCCGCTGGCCATCAAGGACAACATGAACCTCGTGGGCACGCGCACCACCTGCGCTTCCCGCATGCTCGAGAACTACCAGAGCGTCTACACCGCCACCTGCGTCCAGCGCATGCTCGACGCCGGCTGCCTGCCCATGGGTAAGGCCAACATGGACGAGTTTGCCTTTGGCAGCTCCACCGAGAGCTCGGCGTTCCACCGCACCAACAACCCCTGGGATACCGAGCGCGTGCCCGGCGGCTCTTCGGGCGGCTCCGCTGCAGCCGTCGCCGCGGGCGAGGTCGCGCTCTCGCTGGGCTCGGACACCGGCGGCTCCATTCGTCAGCCGGCGTCGCTGTGCGGCGTGGTGGGCTTTAAGCCCACGTACGGCGCCGTGAGCCGTTACGGCGTGGTTGCCTTTGGCTCGTCGCTCGACCAGGTGGGTCCCTTCGGTCGCACGGTCGAGGATGTCGCGCTGGCCATGAACGCGCTTACCGGCGCGGGTCACGATCCGTATGACTGCACCAGCCAGGATTGCGCCGTCGACTTTACCGAGCATCTTAACGACAGCATCGAGGGCAAGCGCGTGGGCATCATCCCCGCGTTTATGGAGGCCGAGGGTCTGACGCCCGAGGTCAAGGCCGCTGTTCAGCGCGCCGCCCAGGAGCTGCAGAACCAGGGCGCCGAGCTGGTCGAGGTCGACCTGCCGCACCTGGACGCCGCCATCGCCGCCTACTACGTCATCGGCCCGGCCGAGGCGTTCTCCAACCTAGCACGGTTTGACGGCATTCGCTACGGCTATCAGGAGGAGGGCTGCGCCAATCTGTCCGACCAGAGCTCGCTCTCGCGCGCCCACGGCTTTGGCGCCGAGGCCAAGCGCCGTCAGATGCTCGGCGCCTACCTGCTGAGCTCGGGCGTGTACGACAAGTACTACTACGCCGCGCAAAAGGCTCGCACGCTCATCACGCGGGACTACGACGCCGCATATGCCAAGGTGGACACCATTCTCATGCCCGCCTCGCCGCGCACGGCCTTTAAGTTTGGCGAGATCAGCGACCCCACGCAGATGTACCTCTCCGACCTGTACACCATCTCGCTCAACATTTGCGGCAACGGTGGCATCTCGGTGCCGCTGGGCCTGGGCGAGGATACTCAGCTGCCCGTTTCTGCCCAGCTGGTTGGTCCGGCGTTTAAGGACCGTCAGCTGCTCACGTTTGCCCGCGCCCTGGAGCGCGGCTTTGCCGATGCCGCCACGGGTGCGCCCGCGCTTTCCGTCGCGCCCGATTTTGCCGGGAAGGGAGGCGAGCTGTAATGAAGGAGCTTTCCGAGGTCCTGCAGGATTGGGAGGCCGTGATCGGCCTGGAGATCCATACCGAGCTCACCGCACTCGATACCAAGATGTTCTGCAACTGCAAACTCAGCCACGATGACGAGCCCAACGCCAACGTGTGCCCGGTGTGCCTGGGACTGCCCGGCGCCCTGCCGGTGCCCAACAAGCGCGCCATCGAGAGCATCGTCAAGGCCGGTCTCGCCACCAACTGCGAGATCCAGCGCCACTCGATGTTCTACCGCAAGCACTACTTCTATCCCGATATGGCCAAGAACTTCCAGACCACGCAGGGTCCGGTCGCCTTTGCCATGTACGGCCATCTGGATCTGGACGTGACCGGTCGCGGTGCCGCCGAGCGCCCCGACTGCGCGTTTGGCGAGGCCGAGGCCCAGAGTCTGGCGAGCGCCTCGGCCAACGCCGAGGGCCTGTCCACGTCCATGACGTCGACCATGCGCGAGGGCAATCAGCGCGCCGGCCATCTGGCTAGCTACGATGCGTCCAACCTGCGGATGCCCGAGCGTCGCGAGGACGGTTCCTACACGGTGCCCATCCGCATCCTGCGCATCCATATGGAGGAGGACGCCGCCAAGATGGTCCACGTGGGCGGCGCCGAGGGCCGCATTACCGCCGCGGCCGAGTCGCTCGTCGACTACAACCGCTGCGGCACGCCTTTGATTGAGCTCGTGACTGAGCCCGATCTGCGCACGCCCGAGGAGGCCCGCCTGTTTATGGAAAAGCTCCGTCGCATTTTTGTGACGCTGGGCATTTCGGACTGCTCCATGGAGAAGGGTTCCATGCGCTGCGACGGCAACGTGTCGCTGCGTCGCCGCGGCGAGACCAAGCTGGGCACCAAGACCGAGCTTAAGAACCTCAACTCGTTTAAGAGCCTGCATGACGGCCTTGCCTACGAGATCTGCCGCCAGGCCGAGGTGCTCGAGGAGGGCGGCATCATCTATCAGGAGACCCGCCACTGGGAGCCCAGCCGCAAGCGCACCGTGGTCATGCGCGTTAAGGAGACGGCCGACGACTATCGTCTGTTCCCCGATCCCGACCTGGCGCCGTTCGACCTTGACGACGAGTTTATCGACCGTTGCCGTGACGAGATTCCCGAGCTGCCCGATGCCAAGCGTGCCCGTTTTGAGGCCGACTTTGGCATTAAGGCGGCCGACGCCGAGCAGATTGCCGGCGACCCCGAGTTTGCCGAGTTCTTTGAGGCCGCCGCTGCCGGTATGGCTGGCAAGGAGGCCCAGACGGTCGCAAACCTGCTGGTGAACGAGATGATCGCCTACCTTAAGGGCGCGGGCGTGTCGCTCGCCGAGTCCGGCATTGCGCCGGCTCAGGTGGCGGCTCTTGCCAAACTGCTGGCGACTGATGCAATCAGCTCCAACCAGGCGCACGAGGTCTTTGAGGCCATGGCCCAGACCGGCGACGACCCCAACAAGATCGTCGACGAGCGCGGTATGCGTCAGGTGAGCGATGCCGGCGCGCTGCAGCCGATCGTGGACGAGGTGCTGGCTAACTGTGCCGATCAGGCACAGCAGTATCGTGACGGCAACCAGAAGGTCATCGGCTTTTTGGTGGGCCAGTGCATGAAGGCGAGCCGCGGCAAGGGCAACCCGAAGCTCTTCAACGAGTTGCTGAGAACGTCGCTCTCGTAAACGGGAACCCGGGAGCCCCGGCAGGGCGGGTGCTTCCTCAAAATTTCGAACAGTCCTGCGCAAGACGAAGGCCACATTAAGTGGCCTTCTTTGCGTGCGGAACTCATTTTGAGCAAGCACCCGCCCTGCCGGGGCTCCCGGGTTCCGTGACGACTCGGCCGTTCGGGTCAGGTAGGCTGATAGGAAAGATGGTGACGGAGGCGCAAAATGCGCCTCCGCCTTTTGAATGTGATGAAAGTGTGGCGAAATGAGCTTAAAACTTCCGTAAATGTGATAAATGTCACGTTTTACCTAGGGTAAAATGTGGGAAATATCACGTTTACGGAAGTTTCTTTGCGGGAGGTTCGGTCATGCAGCGAGATATCATTGCCAAGCTTAACGCTTGGAAAGCGTCAGAATATCGTAAGCCGCTTATCCTTAAGGGGGCGCGCCAGGTTGGAAAGACGTGGGCGCTTAAGGAGTTCGGCCGAACCTCGTACCTCAATTTTGTGTATCTGACGCTCGAGGAGCCGTCACCTGGGGTACAGAGCGAGTACGCTCAGTTTTTCGAAGGTACGCGCGATCCTCGACGGATCATCTCAAATCTTTCCCTGGCACTTGGACAGCCTATCGATCCCGGCGAAACGCTGCTTATTATTGATGAGATCCAGGATTGTCCTTCTGCAGTCGGCGCCCTTAAATACTTCTGTGACGAGGCCCCCGAGTATCACGTCGCATGCGCAGGGTCTTTGTTGGGCGTTCGCTTGTCCCGTGAGACCAGCGCTTTTCCGGTGGGAAAGGTCGAGTTCATGGAGATGCGCCCCATGAGCTTTTCCGAGTTTCTGAAAGCCGAGGGCGCTGCAAACTACGACGAATACCTTGGCGGCCTGGATCAGATCGAGACAGTGCCCGATTTCTTCCATGTCCGTCTCGTCGAGCATCTTCGTCGTTATTTTGCATGCGGCGGCATGCCAGAGGCTCTTGGCCGGTGGGTGGAGACGGGCGATATCGTTCAGGTCGATAAGGTGTTGTCTGATCTCTTGGATTCCTACGAGCGCGATTTTGCCAAGCATGGTGGCCGTGCGCAGTTCGCCAAGCTTTCGCAAATATGGAACTCGATTCCAGCTCAGTTGGCGCGCGAGAACAAAAAGTTCGTTTGGGGTGCGGTGCGCGAGGGGGCTCGTGCTCGAGAATACGAGGATGCTCTGGAATGGCTTGCCGATGCTGGGCTCATCACGGCGGTTCGCCTTAATGCTGCCGGTGGTGTGCCGCTCTCTGCGTACGATGACCTCAAGGCATTTAAAGTCTACTGTCTTGATGTCGGCTTGCTGCGCCGCATGGCAAGGCTGGATGCGTCCGCTTTTGCCATCTCGGATGCGCTTTTTTCGGAGTTCAAAGGTTCGTTCGCCGAGAACTATGTGCTTCAGGCATTACTTTCACAGTTAGATGCTGCTCCGCGTTATTGGACAAACGAGAAGCCGAAGCACGAAGTCGATTTTTTGATTCAAGTCGGAAACGAAATCGTTCCCGTCGAGGTCAAATCGGGAGAGGTCGTTCATTCCAAGAGCCTTAAGTACTATGCCGACAAGCATGCGGAGACGACTCCATTGAGGGTCCGCTACTCACTTAAGAACCTAAAGCTCGACGACGGGGTGCTCAACATTCCGTTGTATTTGGCTGATCGATCTGTCCCTCTTATCAAAAAGGCGCTTGATTGTGCACATCTTGACGTTTAGATCCTGGGTGAGCTGACGGGCGGCGGCTAATTAATCGCTCCGTTACGGCCAGGGAGCTTGGGCCTTAGCGATGCTTGCTTCGCCAAGTCGTGGGTGTCATGCCGGTGTATTGTTTGAAGGCTTGGGCGAAGGCGGCCTGCTGAGGGTAGCCTAGACGCTCTGCCACCTGCGCTATCGTGAGCGAGCTGTCGGCCAAAAGGTCCTGTGCTCGCTCCATGCGGCGTCTGCGAATGTAGGCGCCCAGGGACTCGCCAGTTTGGGCCTTAAAGGTGGCGCATAGCTTGGAGCGGCTTGTGTAGAGCCTCTCGGCCACCTCGTTGATACCCACGCGTCTGCCTTTGTCGAGCGAGCGCTCAATCATTGCCGTTGCTTCTTCGGCAATGGTTATGCTGACGCGTGTGTCTGCCGCCTGCCGCGCCTGCTTGTGGGCCGCGCGCGAACAGGCGAGCTCCGCGACCATGGTCTCCACGATGCTCTGCATATAGACGTGTCCGCCTACGGTGCGGGCGCGGTCCTCGTTAATCCGGCGCAGCGTGTGGCAGATGGCAGACGTCGCTTCCTCGTGCCACGGCTCGGCAAACGCCTCAAAGATTCCCGCGAACTCGGTGGGATAGCGGTGCTCCAGTTCGTCAAAAAATCCAGGCAAAAAGAGCACCGAGCGCGAGTGATAAAGCTCCCCCGCAAACAGCGGGCTTAACTCCTCGCCACAGTTATTTTGGATAAAGCTGCAAACGGCGTTGTTTGGCCACGGTCCATGCAATGGTTTGAGGTTCGCGGGCGTTATGCCAGCCTCGGGCATGCATGTAAGTGTGGGCGCGCTGACCTCGCTCACGCAGGCGTATGGCTCGGGTGTGTATTCGGTCAGGTACATATCGTGCGTCGGGGTGATGAAATGCTCCATGACGATGCAGGCAGGGGAGAGAGGCATGATCCATGCGCGGCCGTGCGCCCGGTCGTTTGCCACCTCGCCGGTAAAGACGGCGCCCTTGCCGGTAAGCTCCAGGCCAAACTGCTCAAATTGCGGTGCGTAGAGCTCGGTTATGTCGGTCGCTGCCCGCCGTATTTGCAAAAGCGTTCCTTTCCTTTGCGGAAACGTCCACGCCTGGCTTGATTGTGAGCCATGGCTAACACATCAATGATAAGTTCATTACGGTTAACTCTCAAGCCGTTAGAAAGGAATCTCATGGCAAAGGGATCAAAAAGGGAGGGTGGAGGCATCGGCGAGTTGCTCGCGTATGCCGGCGACCGTAAATTCCTAACTTATTTGGGCATGGCTCTCTCGGCGCTCTCGCAGCTGCTGAGCTTTGGCCCGTACGTGTGCATCTGGTTTGTCGCGCGAGACCTTATCGCTGTGGCGCCTAACTGGAGCGAAGCCACCGATATCGCGATGTATGGCTGGTGGGCCGTTGGTTTTGCCCTGGCAAGCATCGTAGTTTATTTCGTGGGGCTCATGTGCACGCACCTGTCTGCGTTTCGCTGCGCGTCCAATATCCGCAAGACTACGAGCGAGCACCTGCTTAAGCTGCCGCTTGGCTACTTTGACACGCACGCCACCGGTGAGCTGCGCCGTATTGTAGACGGATGCGCCGCCTCCACCGAGACCCTGCTCGCGCACATGTTGCCCGATATCGCCGGCGCCACCGCCATGGTCGTGGGCTTGCTCGTGCTGCTTTTCGCCCTCGATTGGCGTTTGGGGGTGGCATGCCTTATCTCGGTCGTCGTTTCGCTTGGCGCTATGGCCACCATGATGAGCGGCAAAGGCGCCGAGTTCATGAAGGCCTACATGGGAGCGCTGGTCAAGATGAACAAGACTGGCACCGAATACGTACGCGGCATCCCCGTGGTCAAGGTGTTTCAGCAGACGGTCTACTCCTTCAAGGCTTTCCACGATGCGATTGCCGAATACGCCGACATGGCACAAAGCTATGCGGGCACGTTCTGCCGAGGTCCGCAGGTACTCAACCTTACCGCGCTCAATGGCCTTGTGGCATTCCTGCTGCCCGTGGCGTTGCTGTTGGCGCCGGGCGAGACGGACTTCGCGCATTTTATGGCAAACTTCACGTTTTACGCGATATTTTCGGCCGTGGTACCGACGGCCATGACCAAGCTCATGTTTGTGGGCGAGGCCTCTCAGATGAGTGCCGATTCGCTGGCTCGCATCCGAAGCATCATGGATTCCAAGCAGCTCTCCGTGCCCGCCCAACCCAAGTACCCTGCCGGCAGCGACGTACGATTTGAGGACGTGAGCTTTACCTACGAGGGCGCCGAAGCGCCTGCCGTCAACCATGCGAGTTTTAGCGTTTCCGCGGGTAGCACCCTCGCCCTAGTGGGTCCCTCGGGTGGCGGTAAATCAACCTGCGCAAGCCTGATCCCGCGTTTTTGGGATGTTTCCTCGGGTCGAGTGCTCGTAGGCGGTGTGGACGTTCGCGATATGGATCCACACGAGCTTATGGACCAGGTCGCCTTCGTGTTCCAGACCAACCGGCTGTTCCGGCAAACACTTGCCGATAACGTGCGTGCCTCCAAGCCTACGGCCACTGACGACGAAGTGTGTGCGGCCCTCTCGGCAGCTCAGTGCGACGACATTGTGGCCAAGCTCCCACAGGGCATCAATACCATGCTCGGTGCCGGCGGAGCATATCTTTCGGGCGGCGAGGTCCAGCGCGTGGCACTCGCCCGCGCGATCCTTAAAGACGCGCCTATCGTGGTGCTCGATGAGGCCACGGCGTTTGCCGATCCCGAGAACGAGGCGCTCATCCAGCGGGCCTTTAGCAAGCTGGCGGCGGGCCGCACGGTCATTATGATTGCGCACCGACTCTCGACTGTAGTGGGCGCAGACCAAATCGTGGTGCTCAACCAGGGCAGCGTGCAGGAGTCGGGTACCCATGCCGAGTTGCTGTCCCAAGAGGGCCTGTATGCCAAGATGTGGGCCGAATACGAACGGGCCGCGAGCTGGAAAATCACTGCTGCGGCCGCGGATGACGCCGTCACGAAGGGAGGCGAGGCCTAAATGTTCGCCTCATTCCAAAAGAAGTATTTCCTATCCGATAAAGGCATTGCCGGCGTAAAACGCGGCATCTTCTGGACCACGCTCACCAATCTTATTACCATGGCCGGTATGGGCTTTTTATTCCTGGTTATGGCCGGCTTTGTCGAGCATCTCGCCAGCGGGGCTGACCTGCCGGATGCCCTGCCGATCGTGGGCGGCCTCCTGGTCTTTCTCGTGTTGCTCTTTGCCTCTAACTGGCAGCAGTATTACTACACCTACTGCATTTTTTACGAGGAGTGCGGCAAGCAGCGTATGGAGATCGCCGAGCGCTTGCGCAAACTGCCGCTGTCGTTTTTTGGTCGTCGTGATCTGGCCGATTTAACCGAGACCATCATGGGTGACGTTCAGGCAATGGAGCACGCCTACAGCCACGTGCTGGGAGAGCTTTGGGGCGCCATCATCGCAAGCGCCATTGTGTTCGTGGGGTCGCTGTTCTTTTGCTGGCAGCTGGCGATCGCGGCGTTTTGGAGCGTTCCCGTGGCCTTTGCCGTGCTGTATCTAACGCGCGGCCCCATGGCTCCGGTGTTCGATCGCGTGCGTGCCGAGAAGGTCAAGGTTACCGAGGCGATTCAAGAGACGCTCGACTGCGTTCGCGAGATCCGCGCCACCAACCAGGAGGCCCATTATCTTGAGGGACTCAACGTTGTGATCGATGCCGAGGAGCGCGAGACCACCAAGAGCGAGCTCGCTAACGGGCTTTTGGTCAACTCTGCCTTTGTCATCCTGCGTCTGGGCATTGCCACCACGCTGGTTACGGGCGCCGCGGTGGTCGCCTCCGGGCAGGTCGACTTTTTGGTGATGTTTGCCTTCCTGCTTATGGTGAGCCGTATCTATGCACCCTTTGACCAGGCGTTAATGTTAATGGCCGAGCTGTTTGCCGCCGAGTCGTCTGCCAAGCGCATGCGTTCCATCATGGAAGAGCCTGTAGCGCGGGGCAGCGAGAAATTTGAGCCCGTGGGCCACGATGTGGTGTTCGATCACGTGGCATTTGGCTATGGTGCGGGCGAGGACGGACGCGCCGGCGAGAAAGTTCTTACCGATGTGAGCTTTACCGCCAAGGAAGGCGAGGTCACGGCACTAGTCGGTCCTTCGGGTTCTGGCAAGTCTACGGTGAGCCGCCTGGCCGCGCGCTTTTGGGATGCCACCGCGGGCAAGGTTACCGTGGGTGGCGTGGATGTTGCGAGCGTGGATCCCGAGGTGCTCCTGCGCGACTACGCCATTGTGTTTCAAGACGTGCTGCTCTTTGACGACACGGTGATGGGAAACATCCGCCTCGGGCGTCGTGATGCCACCGATGAGGAAGTGCTTGCGGCCGCGCGTGCCGCCAACTGCGACGAGTTCGTGAACCGCATGCCGCAGGGCTACGACACCATGATCGGCGAGAACGGCTCCAAACTCTCCGGTGGCGAACGCCAGCGCATCTCCATCGCTCGCGCGCTGCTCAAAGATGCGCCCATCGTGCTGTTGGACGAGGCGACGGCGAGCTTGGACGTGGAGAACGAGACCGTGGTACAGCAGGCGCTCTCCCGTCTGCTTGCAGGCAAAACGGTCATTGTGATTGCCCATCGCATGCGCACGGTAGAAAATGCCGACAAAATCGTTGTACTCAAGGATGGTGTAGTTGCCGAGCAGGGCGCTCCGGCGCAGCTCAAGGCGGCAGGCGGAGAATTCGCCCGCATGGTTGCGCTGCAAAAGGAAGCGGCTGCCTGGCAGCTGTAGGAATGTGACAAAGGGACAGTCCCTTTGTCACATTGAGTTCACCCCCATAGTTTCCAAAAGGTTAACTTTGGTTGACCGTAATAGTTCGACTAAACTAGTTTCAAAAGCGTACTCGAGCAAACTAATGAACTCGGGTGCTAAGGCACCATGCCGCGCTTGTGCGGCAAAAGGGAGAAGCAACATGAAGAAGTCGACTTTTAACACCCTGCTTGTCGGTGGCGGTTTTCTGCTTGGCACGGCCGGCATCAAGCTGCTTACCAGCGCTCCGGTAAAGAATGCCTGCGTGCAGGGTATCGCGTGCGGCATGCGCATCAAGAACGGCTACCAGGACATGGTCGAGCAGGCCAAGGCTAATGTCGACGACATGGTTGCCGAGGCTGCTTACATCACCCAGAGCGAGGCCGCTGCTGACGAGGCAGCCGAGTAACGCTCTCAGGCACAAATTATGAGATTCTCGATTATTAGCGAGATCCCCGGCAGGACCCGTCTTCAATTGGCGGGTCCTGTGCCAGAGAGCGATCTCGACGCACTTCTTAAGCTCAGCGGCGATATCGACGGCGTGCACAAGGTGCGCGTTTATGGCCGCATTGGCCAAATGGCGCTGGAGTACGACGAGCCGCGCCGTGCGAGCGTGCTCGACGCCCTGGGCGCACTCGATGCTCAAGCTATCGCCGATGCCAAGTCGGGCTATGTGATGCAACTCGAGCCGCGCAAGCACAAACTCGTTATGGACCTGGCGACACTCGTCGGCGCCCACTACGCGCGCCGCTGGTTCTTGCCGACGCCTCTGCGTGCGGTGTTTGTCGTGGCCGGTTACATGGCATTTTTGCGCGCTGCTCTTCATGAGCTGGCGCAGCCACGCCTGACCGTTCCTGTGCTCGATGCTTCGGCCATCGGCATTTCGTTCGTCAAACGTGATGTCGACACCGCGGGCCAGACAATGTTTCTGCTCAACGTGGGCGAGCTGCTCGAGGACTACACCCGCGCCATGAGCGAAAACGAGCTCATCAACTCGCTGCTCGATGTGCCCGACAAGGCGCAAAAGGTCGTCGGCGACACCGAGGTAAGCGTTGCCGCCACCGAGCTTGAACCCGGCGATCTGGTCGCCGTGCGCACCGGCATGTCCATTTGCATCGACGGTGTTGTCGAGCAGGGGAGCGCTATGGTCAACCAGGCGACCCTGACCGGCGAGCCGCTGGCCGTCGAGCGCAGCGCGGGGGATGATGTATTCGCCGGCACCGTCGTGGAAGACGGCAGCATCTTGGTGCGTGTGCGCGCAAATACGGCGCAAACCAAACTGCGCTCAATCGTCTCGCTCGTGCAGACGGCCGACTCGCTCAAATCCGAGGGCCAGTCGCACATGGAAGACCTCGCCAACAAGATCGTCCCGTGGAACTTCCTGCTCGCGGGCCTGGTTGCGCTTACCACCCGCAGCCTCATCAAGACCTCGGCGGCGCTGATGGTTGACTACTCGTGTGCACTTAAGCTCACGGGCTCCGTCGCCGTCATGACCGCCATGAGCGATGCCGCCAAGATGGGCGTGATGGTCAAGGGCGCCAAGTACTTTGAGTCGTTTGCCAAGGCCGACACCATTGTGTTTGATAAGACCGGCACGCTCACCGAGGCGCAGCCGCGTCTTGCCTGCGTACTCACCACCGATGGCTGGAGCGAGGACGAGATCCTGCGCCTTTCCGCTTGCTTGGAGGAGCATTTCCCGCATCCGGTGGCGCGTGCCGTGGTCAACGCTGCTCACGAGCGTGGGCTCGAGCACCGCGAGCGTCACGCTGCAGTCGAGTATATTGTGGCGCACGGCATCGCTTCGTCCATTGAAGGGCGTCGCGCCATCATCGGTTCCGCGCACTTTGTATTTGAGGATGAGAGCGCGCAGCTCGAGTCCGACATTAAGGAGCAAATCGAGTCCCAGATGCAGGGCCTGTCGCCGCTGTATCTGGCGGTCGATGGCACCGTTGTGGGCGTGCTCGGTATCGAGGACCCGCTCAAGGCCGGGGTCCGCGAGGCCATCGCCGACTTGCACGCGTTGGGCGTTAAGCACGTGGTCATGCTCACGGGCGACTCGGAGCGCACAGCCGAGCGCATTGCTCGCGAGGCAGGTGTCGACGAGTTTAAGGCCGAGCTGCTGCCCGAGGACAAGTACGCGTATGTCGAGCACATTAAGGGCGAGGGGCGCCACGTTGCCATGGTGGGCGACGGCGTCAACGATTCGCCGGCGCTCGGTTTGGCCGACGTGGGGCTGGCAATGGGCGGTGGAAGCGACATCGCCAAGGAGGTCGCCGATATCATCCTGACCGATACGGATCTCGCCGCGATCGTGCGCCTGCGCCGCATGAGTCAGGGGCTTATCGACCGTCTGACGAGTTCGTATTCCAAGGTGATGCTCACCAACTCGGCGCTGTTGGCATTGGGTATTACCGGTATGATTACTCCGCAGGCGTCGTCGCTGCTGCACAACGGCTCAACGATCGCCTACAGCCTGGGCAACGCGAAAGCTTACTTGCACTAGCGGGCGTGTTCGCCAACGTTATCTGGCCTGCATCCGAATGGTATTGCCACTATCCGGATGCAGGCCTTTTGTGTTTGACCGCCTGCTAGCTTCTCTATGTATTACAAAAGCGCGGCCTTGATGGCGGGACTTTCGGCGAGCTTCTCGGCAGCCTTTTCGTCGGAATCGTTCAGTGCTGCCAGGCTGCGGTAGACCCACTCATTGACCTGGGTGTTCTTGACGCCTGCGGTCTGCATAAGGGCGCCTACCTCGCGGATTGCTGCGAGCAGATCGGCTTTGGGACCCGCGAGCTCGACCTCGATGCCGTGGTAGGCAGACACACCGCGGTTCTCACTCACATGGTCGATAAAGCCCTCGACGGTCTCAAGCTGCTGGGCGAGAGCTGCATTATCGTCGGCGTCCAGCGCGACGAGTGCGTTCGATACCGTGAGGGCGGGATGTCCGCAGGGGACAAAGCCTTCGATGACATCCATAGCTTCGGTAATGGTTGAGCCCAGGCCTGCGAGGGCATTGACGAGTTGCTGTTTGGTATCCATAACGGTCCTTTCGACGTGTCAATTTTGCTTGGCGAAAATATACGTGACGCGATCGGTAGCAAAAGTGCGAAGTGCGGCGCACATTGGGGTCTTCACAGCTCGTGCATAGAACAGCTGTCTGCCTTTAGAACGTGGTAAGATAGCTATCCACGAGCGGGGTTCACCCCGCGTGTTCCTTGAAAAGTCGACGGTTATCGGGTGTTTGCAGGCCCGATGCCATCCAGACTTTCCCGACATTCGGGGGCGACTGGTTTCGACACGATAGTTCTGAGAGAGGAAGCAAGCCGAGGTCTCCTCGCCTCGTTAAACAGGGGTACCGTCAAATTGAATTGACAACAACTCTTCTTTTGAGCCTATGGCTCTCGCTGCTTAGTTTATAGCGGCGCGTCAACCCGGTGATTTCCCCGACACCGGCGCGACGTCATTTTAGGGGAATGCTCCTGCGCACGTAATCGGTATGGCGCGGGCTAAGACCGAACCGGTTAGGACGCCGCGAGCGTGTCGCTGCGCGCAAAGCGTCCGAGACTAAACCAGCGACTGAGCTTGGAGATGCCAATCAGGGGGCTTTCGTGGACCGGAGTTCGATTCTCCGCGCCTCCACCATAAGTAACAGGCAGGTAGAGTAGTGTCTCTACCTGCCTTTTTATTTCTAGTCCGCACCGCGGAGAATCGAACTCTGTGCAGGGCGCGGGCGTTAAGAAAACGCGTAAGCGTTTTTAGCCCGCGGGCGAGGACGCCGGCAGGCGGCCGAAGCCGGTGCGGATTTGCGAAGCAAATACGCGGATTCTCCGCGCAAACTATCAGCTCAATATGGATGCGATGTTTATCGAATCTCAGCTGGCCATGCGCCGCATCAACGGAACCCCAAACCCGCGGAGAATCGAACTCTGTGCAGGGCGCGGGCGTAAAGAAAACGCCGCGTCAACGCAGGCCGGGACACGCTTTCCCGATGGCGGCCCAGGCGGAAAGCGTGTCCCGGAATCCGCGCTCAGACTGGGACGTAGTTTCCGGATGGCGCCTCAAGCGGAAACTGCGACCCGGAATCGAGCCGTAGAGTGGGACATGCTTTCCCAATGGCAGCCCAAGCGGAAAGCACATCCCGGAATCCAAGCTCGGAATGGGATTCATTTTCCTGATGGCGGGCTCAGCGGAAAATGCGACCCGGAATTTGCTCTGAGAACGGGACACGCTTTCCCGCCGACCGCCCCGCCCTCCTCAACTCCAAAACCCATGCGCTCTCCATCCCAAAACTGGGTAGAAGAAGGCCAAAACGCAATCGCAGGAGGTCAATATGACTGCAGAAGATAAAGCAAAGAACGCCGGCAAGGTCGCGCTCGTTTTGGAGGGCGGCAGCTTCCGCGGGCAATTTACCGCGGGCGTGCTCGACGTTCTCATGGAGGCCGGCGTTGAGATTCCGGCTGTCTACGGTGTATCGGCCGGCGCCCTCAACGGCGTGAACTACAAGTCGCACCAGATCGGCCGTGCCAACCGCATCAACCTGGCTTTCTGCAACGACAGCCGCTTCATGGGCGCCGCATCGTTTGCGTCCACGGGCTCTATCGTCGGCTACGACTTTATCTTCAACGATGTCCAGGACCGCCTGGATCCCTTTGACAACGAGACATTCGACGCGAGCCCCATCGAGATGTACGCCGTCGCGACGGACATGCTCTTTGGAACCGCTGCCTACCTGCCGGTCAAAAGCGCCGTACTTGACCTCGACGCTGTGCGCGCATCGACCTCGTTGCCGCTGGTGACACCGCCGGTCGAGATAGACGGGCACAAATACGTCGACGGCGGCGTGGCCGATTCGGTCCCCATCGAGCATGTGCTCGAGGAGGCGGGCTTCGACCGTGCGGTTGTCATTGTCACGCAGGACCGTTCATACGAGAAAAAGCCCTACGAGTTTATGCCCGCCGCACGCGCCCGCTATGCTGACTACCCCTATCTGCTCGAGGCTATCGAGACGCGCCACGACCGTTACAACATCCAGCGCATGCACCTGTGGAAGTATGAGCGCGAGGGCCGCGCGTTGGTCGTCGCTCCGCAAAAGCCGGTCGAGGTCGGCCATGTCGAGCACGATTCGGCAAAGCTCCTCGACCTGTATATCCAGGGCCGTCAGGAGGCAAAGCGCCTGCTCGCGGAAATACAAGAGTTCGTTGAGCGCTAACGACGGCGAACCCTCAAAAAATGGCAACAGCTAAAGAGCTGGAAAATCACGGCTCGTGGATGACATGTGCAGAAACTCTGGTCGGAGCCAAAACACCTGTTGACTCGGGCGGCGAGCGGGGTAATATGGACGGGTTACTTGCAGAGCCCCGTGAATCTCTGTAACAACACGTACTGTACATGGAGGAGTCTAAGTGATTTCGAAATCGACTCACTACGCCAAGCAGGGCGAGGTCCAGCGCAACTGGGTTCTCGTCGACGCCGATGGTGCTGTCCTGGGCCGTCTTGCCACCCAGATCGCAATGATCCTGCGCGGTAAGAACAAGCCCCAGTTCACGCCCAACAGCGACTGCGGCGACTTCGTCGTCGTCATCAACGCCGATAAGGTCCAGCTTACCGGTAACAAGGCCGACACGAAGACCTATTATCGCCACAGCGGCTACAACGGCGGCCTCAAGGCTGAGAGCTTCCGCCAGGCTATGGAGAAGCATCCGGAGAAGGTTATCGAGCGCGCCGTTCGCGGCATGCTGCCCAAGTCCACCCTCGGCCGTGCCCAGATGACCAAGCTTAAGGTCTACGCTGGTGCCGAGCATCCGCATGCTGCCCAGAACCCCACGAAGATTGAGCTGGAGGCTTAAAGATGGCTGAGAACACCGTTGTCTACCAGGGTACCGGCCGTCGTAAGAACGCTGTCGCCCGCGTCCGTCTCGTCCCCGGCACCGGCAAGGTGACCATCAACAAGCGTGACGCCGAGCAGTATTTCGGCCGTCATCAGCTCGTTGAGAACGCCCTTGCTCCCTTCAAGGTGACCGATACCGCCGGTCAGTTTGACGTTATCGCTCTGTGCGATGGCGGCGGCATCTCCGGTCAGTCCGGCGCTCTGCGTCTGGGCATCGCTCGCGCTCTTCTGAACGCTGGCGACTACCGTGCTGACCTCAAGAAGGCCGGTTTCCTTACGCGCGATGCTCGCGTGGTCGAGCGCAAGAAGTACGGCCTCAAGAAGGCCCGCCGCGCTCCCCAGTTCTCCAAGCGCTAAGGTTTTATCTCCTTACGAGATACAATGTACAAGCGGGGCCTGCCGATTGCTCGGCGGGTCCCGCTTTTCTTTTCGACTAGGGTGGGCGGCTTCGTTTTGCCCACTTGGGAAGGAGCGATCCTATGCCCCAGAACATCTTCGGTACCGATGGCGTCCGTGGCGTCGCCAACGCCGATCTTTCGTGCGACCTCGCGTTTCGCTTGGGTCGTGCGGCGACCAAGTTCCTTGGCCCGGACATCTGCATCGGCCGCGACACGCGCCTTTCGGGCACCATGCTCGAGAGTGCTCTGACCGCCGGCATCATGGCCGAGGGCGGCCGTCCGCACTGCTGCGGCGTTATCCCTACGCCGGCCGTGGCACTGCTCACCGTCCAAAACGAGCTTGACGGTGGCATCGTCATCTCCGCTTCGCATAATCCGCCGGAGTTCAACGGTATCAAGTTCTTTAGCCGCAAGGGCATGAAGCTTCCCGACGCGGTTGAGGAAGAGATCAGCGCCTGGGTGATGTCCGAGGAGGCCATGGCTGCCGACACGCTGCCGACCGGCGCCGGTGTGGGTCACATCATCAAGATGAAGGATGCCCGCAAGGCCTATGTCGATCATGCCATCAGCACGCTCGACGGCCTTAAGCTCGACGGATTGGTTGTTGCCGTCGACTGTGGCCACGGCGCTTCGTGCCAAACCACGCCTGCCGCGCTGCAGCGCCTGGGCGCCACGGTCCATGCCATCAACACCGATTACTGCGGCACTGACATTAACGTTGAGTGCGGCTCCACGCACCTTGAGCCCCTGCGCGAGCTCGTGCTGCGCACCCACGCCGATATCGGCCTGGCCCACGACGGCGACGCCGATCGCGTGCTGTTCGTGGACAGTGAGGGCAACGAGATCGATGGTGACTACATTCTTGCCATCTGCGGCTCCGACCTTGCTGCTCGCGGCAAGCTCGCCAACTCCGAGATCGTCTCGACCGTTATGTGCAACCTCGGTTTCTCCATCGCCATGAAGGAGCAGGGCTTTGAGATGGTGCAGACCGCCGTGGGCGACCGCTACGTTTTGGAGCGCATGCTCGCGGATGGCGCCGTCATCGGCGGCGAGCAGTCCGGCCACATCATCTTCCTGGAGCACAACACCACCGGCGACGGCTTGGTGACGGCCCTGCAGCTTTTGGCCGTGCTTAAGCGCACCGGCCGCACGCTCACCGACCTTGCCGGCATCATGAAGAAGTACCCGCAGGTGCTCGTCAACGTGCATTCGGACAACAAGGCCGGCCTGGACGATTGCCAGCCCATTTGGGACGCCGTCGCTGCCGCCGAGAAGGAGCTCAATGGACGCGGTCGCATCTTGGTGCGCCCGAGCGGTACCGAGCCGCTGGTTCGCGTTATGGCCGAGGCGGAGACGCACGAGCTGACCCAGCGCGTCGTCGACGATATCGTCGAGGTTGTCAAGCGCGAACTTCCCTAATGGTCAATAATGGGTGCCAAGTGGTAAACTGTTAACGCTATTTTGATTGATTGGTATGTCCGAGGGTGAGCATGTTCACTAAAGTCCTAAGGTCTTTTGGTATGCGTGGTCGAGTCCTTACGTTGGATGCTCCCATCTCGGGCGACGTCATCCCGTTGTCCGAGGTCAATGACCAGACGTTTGCCACCGGCCTTTTGGGCCAGGGCGTGGCGATTCAGCCTACCGGCATGCGCGTGATTGCGCCGGCAGACGCCAAGGTCGAGGCCATTTTTCCCACGGGACACGCCGTTGCACTCAACACGGTCGATGGCCTAGACGTGCTCATCCACGTTGGTTTGGACACTGTTCAGCTTGAGGGCAAGCATTTTAACGTGCATGCCCAGGTGGGTGATGTCGTCCATAAGGGCGATGTGCTCATCGAGTTTGATCGCGAGGCAATTGCTGCCGAGGGTTACGATGTGACGGTTCCTATCTTGGTGTGCAACTCCGTTGAGTTCTCGAGCATCAAGGGCTCCATTGGCGAGCATGTCGAGGAGATGGACCAACTTATCGTCGCTCGCGAGCGCTAGTGAGTGCGCTTGGCCTTTAGCCTACAATTCAAACACGTTTACGGAGGGCGCCCTTGAAAGAGGATGCCCTCCGTGGCAAGATGAAAACTGTCCGAGGCTAAAAGGCTTCGGGTCACCGTGGACGGGCAGGGGCCTCGACGCGGGTAGACACGAGACATATACATTACGCGACCTCGCCCTGGTGGCCGCACACGTTTGTTGCGGCCGACGCGGGCCGCGGGCAAGTGCTTGTAAGGGGAGCCTTGCCTCTCTTGTACGAGAAAGGACGCGTAATGAAGATCATTAAAGCTAAAGACTACGAGGATATGAGCCGTAAGGCCGCCAATATCATCTCGGCCCAGGTTATCCTCAAGCCCGATTGCGTGCTGGGTCTTGCCACCGGCTCCACCCCGATTGGCGCCTACAAGCAGCTCGCCGCTTGGTACGAGAAGGGTGACGTCGACTTTGCCGAGGTCAGCACCTACAACCTCGACGAGTATCGTGGCCTTTCGCACGACAATCCCCAGAGCTACCACTACTTTATGCGTGAGAACTTCTTCGATCACGTTAACATCGACCTGAACAACACGCATGTGCCCGATGGCTCCAATCCCGACGCTGCCGCTGCCTGCTCTGAGTACGACGAGATCGTCGCTGCTGCCGGTTACCCTGATCTGCAGCTGCTCGGCATCGGTAACAACGGTCACATTGGCTTCAACGAGCCCGATGACCACTTCTCCAAGGGTACGCACTGTGTCGACCTTACCGAGAGCACTATTCAGGCCAACAGCCGCCTGTTCGACAGCATCGACGACGTGCCTCGTCAGGCCTATACCATGGGCACTCAGACCATCATGTATGCCCGCATGATCCTGGTCGTCGCCAACGGCGAGGCCAAGGCACAGGCCGTGCATGACATGTGCTATGGTCCGGTTACCCCCGAGTGCCCTGCCTCGATCCTGCAACTGCACACCAACTGCGTTGTCGTTGCCGACGAGGCCGCCCTTTCGCTCTGCGAGTAGCGATAGCCTATCACCTCGATATAGCTTTGCCGAAGGCCTCCGCTTTGCGGGGGCCTTTTTGCTGAGCGCGCGCCGTGTGCCCGACGAAAATCTTGCCGCGAACTTGACGGGTGCATCTGATGAAGCATGATTCATTCCATAACAGATACTATGCATAAATGCTACGAAAAGGTCGCAGACGGTAGCTGGCGTTAGGTGAGTTGCGCAACATAATTGAACATCGCTCATTTGAGGTACACTGCCAAAGGATGGGACAAGCTGGCAAGTGCATTGACCTGCGCAAAGATTGATTGTTTGGGGGATAAGTTTCAATCGGACCACGCTGAACAAAAACTTGCCATTTGCGTACCAACAAACATCCTATACCGTAGCATCGCTTTATTCATCTAGCGATACATATGGTCTAACGTTACGCTGTTCATGTGGTCGAGTTGAGGAGCGGGTATGGTTAACGAGTTGGGCAATATGGACGACCTCGAGCTTATGCCGCTGGGCAGTAGTTATATGGTGCGGCGCGATCGCTTGATGAACGAACTTATCGCCAAGGGCCGAAAGGCCGGCATCGTAGTTCTCTACGCACCTGATGGCTTTGGGAAAACCTCGGTGCTGCTGCAGTATGCCCAAGAGGTTAAAAGCGATCCGACGCGAGGTCCCGTGCGGATCATCGAGGCAGACCGCGCCATTGGGCGCGAGGTGTTTATGCAGCTCGAGGTTGTTACCGAAGAGCTTAAGGACAAGCCGCACTCCCTGATTGCAATCGATAATGTGCCTAACCTCAGCCAGAGCGAGACCGAGGAGCTGATCGACCGAATCCGAAGCCTGCGTGCTATGGGGGTCGGGGTCCTTATGAGCTGCCGTCCTTCGAATCGCCAGCTGATTCATGGACTGGGCGATTCGATTAAAGTCAACGCGCAGATGCTCAAGGTGCATGCCTATGAGTATTCGGCGTGGGCATCGGCGTTTTCGATCAGCACATCGCTCGACTTCTATCAGCTTACGCAGGGCGTGCCCGAGCTCGTCTCGGCTATGCAGTCGGGATTATACGGGCAGGGAGACGTTGCCCAGACGCTCGAAAACGAGATCGTCAATATCTACGGTGCGGCACTTGTTGATCTGGCGTCGCTCGAGAACAACGCCCTGTTTAGTGTGGCATGCTTGATGGTCTTAATGGGTGAGGGCAGTATTTCGGAGCTCGAGGCTTGCGGTGTTAGGCTTTCGGCGATTGACCAGTCCTATCTTGTTCGCGATTATCCCATTTTTGGCGTTGATCCGGCAGACCGGAGCTTTACCTGCATGGGTACCGAGGACAACGCACGCCTGCGATTGCGCAAGCTGGTCGCCGAAATTCGTCCCGAACTCGTTGTGCGGGCGGCGCGTATATTGATTAAAGCGGGGCGCTGCGATACCGCGATGGACCTCGCCGATGCGTTTTTGGACCGCAGTGCGGTGTTGGAGCTTGCCGGGCGGTATGGGGTCGATCTGGCCCTGACGGGGCATGGAGGGGATGTCTGCCGCGCGGCGCTGGGAAAGACCGAGGCAGATGGCCGGGTATCGGAGCCGACGCCTGACGAGGCGCTCGGCATCTATCTGGCGGCGGTGAGCGTCTCCAATACAAAGCTCGCGCGGTATATGGCCTCAATTATCGAGCGCGCGGGCGAGCAAGCGATTTGCGAGCTCGATCCCGTGTCGTGGAAGGTGGCGCACGCGTTTACGGCCGCCTGTTATGGAGATAGTGGTCTGGGGCTTCCGGCAAGCCATGCAGCGCTGGAAAGTGAGGCGTCCTGTGCCGCACTCGACATGCTGTCCGCACATGTCGAGATAAAGCATGGGCTGACCGAGCGGGCGAAGGGTGGTGAGATCCTCGCGGGGCTCAAAACGGATAAGGCCTACGATTGTGAGCTCGATGTCGCGGGGACGTTTGTGCGGGCGGACCGCATGTTGACGGAGCTATTTGATGGGTCGTATGCAGGGACTGACGAGCGTGATGACGAGATGGCCCTGAAGCTCGAGGCACTCGAAGCGCGTGGAATCCGAGCGCTCGCCATCTGGGTGTGCATGGTATTATCGGCGCGGCGCCTGCTTGCCGGCATGCCGGTGACCGACGATCAGGCCTTCAATGAGCTCGACCGTTTTGCCGTGCGCGTGCGTGACAATCAAGTCCAGTTGTTTGGCTTGATACTGGAAGGCTGGCAGTCGCTGGCTGAGGGGCGTCCGGTCAATGCCAAATTCCGTGCGGTGCAGGTGCTCAGGCTTGCCGAGGAATCGATTGGATACATACGCGACAACGCACTGCTGCTAGAGCGCGCGGCGTACTTACGCAATACATCGATGGTATCGGTGCGTGAAGAGGCGGAGCTGCTCGATTTGAGTCGGACGCAGGTCGGTGGTGCCGAGGCTTGGATGGTGGCGCTGCATTTGGCCTCCGCGGGCCGCGATAGCGACCTTGCAGCCTGGATGTCCATGAACCGCCCAGGGATTTTGGATCCGTCGTATCGGCTGTTTGCGCGTCTTGCGATGCATTGTCTGGGTGAGCCGGCTGCTAGAATTCGAAAGAAGCTCCCGGTGCGCGAGCTGGCGCGGTATTCGCTGCGTGACGACTTTGAGGGCGAAGGCGAGCGTCTGTTCCAGGCCGGCGATGCCGAGGGTGTCGATGTGGTTGACCATATCGAGATCCGCATGTTTGGGGCGTTTCGCGCCGAGCGCGACGGGTTTCCCATCACGGATAAGATGTGGCGCCGCAAGAAAGCGGCGACGCTTGCCGAGCGGCTTGCACTGGGCATGGATGCCCTGGTCGACCGCGAGACGCTGGCTATGGAGCTGTGGCCCCATGCCGAGTTCAATAGCGCTCGTAACAATCTGTACTCGACGATATCGCGCCTGCGTTCGGCCTTGGGGCCGACACCGGACGGCAAATCGTGTGTGCTGATCCAAAACGAGTGCATTGGGCTTAACGGCGATTACGTCAAGACCGACGTGCGGTTGTTTGATCAGATAAGCCGCGTAGTTTTGGGAAATCGCACGGGTGCGCGCGGACCCCATCTGATCGAGCTGTGCCTTAAGATCGAGCAGCTCTACGCCGGCCCGTTGTATGTTCCCAATGGCTGTAATCCCACCTACTTTTTGCGTATGCGGCGCATTATGGAATCGAAGTATATCGACTGCATGATTCGGGGCGCGAATGCCGCCCTAGAAGAAAACGACCTGCAGTCGGCGGTATGGCTGGTGGAGTCGGGGCTGCGGCAAGAGACGGCGCGCGAGGACATGGTGCGTTGCGCTATGCGCGTCTACGGTGCGGCGGGGCGACGACGCGATATCGTCGAGCTGTACAGTGGGCATATGCATCACCTGAGGGAGCAGATCAATGGCGTGCCCGAGCCCGAGACGCGGCGTCTGTACGAGCGCTTGGTGGAGGGCAGGCTTAACCGCGTGCTCGTCGAGCGATAAAAAATGAGCATCCGAATTGCTCGGACGCTCGCAAGCTTGATGTATGTTGACTCGCCGGATCGTTGGCTCTTAGACGAGCTTAATCTTCTCGATGTCTTTGCGCGAGGACTCGCGATACAGCGAGAACTTGCGGCCGATAACCTGGACGACCTCGGCATGGCAGCGATCGGCGAGCTCTTCGGCGGCCTCGCGGGCGGAAAGGCTGGAACCATCGAGTACAGAGCACTTAACGAGCTCGTGCTTCTCCAGGTAGGCGATCGTCTGCTCGACGGTACCCTCGTTGATGTCGGACTTGCCGATGATGATGGCGGGGTTGAGGTGATGGGCCATGCTGCGAAGCTGCTTGACCTGGGCTCCTGTCAGTGCCATGGGTTCTCGCTTTCTATGTTATGGGGCGCCCCGCGATGGGGCCTTAATCTACGTGAGCTGTCCCACGATAGCGCAGGAACGGCGCGGTGTGGGGCGTGTTTGCCCAGTTCAAAAAGAATGCGGATGCCGAGCGGGAGAACAGCGCTGGTTACAGGCGGACGTGTACGGAGGCCGAAAGCGGTCTATGGACGGCCCGAAGAGACCGGCTCCCATGCGATAAACGTCCAACGGACCTTGCGGACATGATCGAGCATATAGCGCCCCTGCGGCACACCCTTGGAGCCCGGCTCACCGGCATGGGGGTTCTCAATCATGTGTTGAGCGATGTAGTCGCGCAGACGGTCGAACTTATCCTCGTTACCGTGCTCGAGCATGCGGGAGAAGTCCGCCACACCCGCCTCAAGGCTATCGAAGGTATCGCGACGAGGCGATTCAAAGTACGTAACCTGCGGCAGGGCACCCATCTGAATGAGGATATTAAAGGCGTACACAAAACCATTGCTGCAGGCAACCGAGGCGCCGATGGCATTCATCAAGTGCAGGTCATAGCGCGGGCTCGAGTTGGCGACCATCGTGACGGCACAACGCCGACGAGCCGTACGATCAAGCTTGGCAAGTGCCCCCTTCAGGTCGTTCGTAGTAACCGAGCGACTCGCAAAGGCAACATCTACAGCCTTGGCAACCGGCCCAACCAGATCCCAATCGTCATCCCAGGCAAGCTCAAGCGGCGTAATAAGATCCTCGAGCCCATAATACTCAATGCCGGCATCAAGGGTGCCCAACATGGCGGGAGAGAAGTCGGCAGCAATCACAGGATGTCCAGCCTGAGCAAGCGGAATAGCAATCGACCCAGCCCCACACCCCATATCGAGCACGGATTCACCAGGCTTTAACGCTAACAGCTTCATAAAGTCCCGGGCATACGGAGCAGTCTCAAGCGGCCGAAAATGCCGAGCCCGCTTATCCCACTCAAAAGAATCATCAGTCCGCCGCCGATCAGCTTGCAGGCGCATCCATTCCTGATTCCAATCAGCAGAAAGAAGCTCAGAGCGAGCATCCCCATCAACCACGGGCCAACCTCCTAGCAACAAAAAAGCGACTCCTCCCAAAAGAAGAGCCGCAACCAGCATATATCAGAAAGAACCGATCCAACGCCAAACCGCCGTATCAATCATGTGGTGCAGGAGCGAAGCAACTGCAACATGGGACAGAACCCAGCCAAGGTTGAGATGTGCGGGAGCCCCGGGGAGGGCAAATATATAAGGTCGATCGCGAGTTCCGCACGAGCCGGAGAGCACGTAATGTGCTCTCCGTGCGAGTCAGGACTGTCCGAGCAGGCGACCTTATATATTTGCCCTCCCCGGGGTTCCTCGCCAGTCCCCCTCAGCTAGTTCTTCAGCGAGTTCAGCGGTGCCGGGAAGCGTCCGCCGCGGTGGGCAAGCACGGTGCCGGCGTTGGGGTTCACCGGCATGATGGGCGCACGGCCAAACAGGCCGCCATACTCGACACAGTCGCCCACGCCCTTGCCGATGGCGGGAATCACGCGCACAGCCGTGGTCTTATTGTTGATGACGCCGATGGCCATCTCGTCGGCGATGATACCGGCGATGGTCTCGACCGGGGTGTCGCCGGGGACGGCGATCATGTCCAGGCCAACGGAGCATACGCAGGTCATGGCCTCGAGCTTCTCGAGCGAAAGCGCGCCGGCCTCGACGGCGGCGATCATGCCGGCGTCCTCGGACACGGGGATAAAGGCGCCCGAGAGGCCGCCCACGCTGGAGCTTGCCATGACGCCGCCCTTCTTGACGGCATCGTTGAGCATGGCGAGCGCGCAGGTCGTGCCGGGGCCACCGCAGGTGCCCACGCCGATGATCTCGAGGATGCGCGCGACGGAGTCGCCGACGGCAGGCGTAGGAGCCAGCGACAGGTCGACAATGCCCTTCTCGACACCCAGGCGATGGGCGGCCTCGCGGCTCATGAGCTCGCCGGCGCGGGTGATCTTAAAGGCGGTCTGCTTAATCTTCTCGGCGACTTCCATCATCGATGCGGAATCGGGCAGCGTCTCCAGGGCTGCGGCCATAACGCCGGGGCCCGAGACACCCACGTTGATGACGGCGTCGGCCTCGCCACCGCCGTGGACGGCGCCCGCCATAAACGGGGAGTCCTCGACCATGTTGGCAAAGCAGACAAACTTGGAAGCGCCGACGGAATCCTGGTCGGCCGTGAGTTTAGCGGCATCGATGATGGTCTGAGCTGCCATGAGCACGGCATCCATGTTGATGCCAGCGCGCAGGCTGGCGACATTGACGCTGGAGCAGACGCGGCTGGTGGTGGCGAGCGCCTGGGGGATGGACTGGATGACGCGGCGGTCGGCGTCGCCGATACCCTTCTGGACGAGCGCGGAGAAGCCGCCCAGGTAATCGATGCCGAGCGTCTCGGCCGCGCGGTCGAGGGCATGCGCGATGGGGGTGAGGTCCTCATCCTTGCAGCACGCGGCGATCTGCGCCACCGGGGTGACGGAAACGCGCTTGTTGACGATGGGGATACCGTACTCGCGCTCGAGGTGCTCGGCGGTCTCGACCAGATGCTCAGCCGTGTGCGTCACGTGGTCGTAGATCTTCGTGCACATGCGGTCGAGGTTCTCGTCGCCGCAACCCATGAGCGAAATGCCCATAGTGATGGTTCTGATGTCGAGGTTCTGCTCCTCAACCATGCCGCGGGTTTCCGCGATTTCTGCGGGCGTGATCGCCATCCTTGCGCTCCTATCTGCCAAAACGAGCATAGTCTTATCTATTCTAACGTGCCGCACGTGCCAAGTGGCGCATGCGGCACGTTTTGGTGCTCGGTTGTTTCCGTTGTGTTACTGCCCAAAGACCTCTTCGGCGATACGAGCGCTTTCGGCGGCATCCTTGGCGTAGTAGTCCGCGCCGATCTGCTTGGCGTATTCGGGGTTGAGCACGGCGCCGCCTACGATGATCTTGACGCCCGGTACCTCGGCATGAAGCAGCTTGATGGTCTCTTCCATGGCGACGACCGTGGTGGTCATAAGCGCCGAGAGGCCGACGAGCTTGATGTCGCGTTCCTGTACGGTTTTGAGCACCTCTTGCGGGTCGACGTCGCGGCCTAGGTCAAAGACGGTGTAGCCGTAGTTGTCGAGCAGCATCTTGACGATGTTCTTACCGATGTCGTGGATATCGCCCTTGACGGTGGCCACGCAGATCTTGCCCTTGTCGGCAATCTCGCCGGCGGGCATCAGCCGCTTGATGGTGTCAAAACCCACGCGTGCCGCCTCGGCCGAGGCCATGAGCTGCGGCAAGAAGAACTTTCCCTGGTCAAAGAGGACGCCAACTTCGTCGAGGGCGGGGATAAAGTGATTGTTGATGAGGTCCATGGCGTCGTGGTCCGCCAGCAGACGCTCGGTCTCGGCCGCGATTTCGCCCTTGCGGCCCGAGACGACCATGTGGCGGATGGGGTCGTCATCGGCGCTTGCGGTGGCGCTGACAGCGGGCACGGCGTCGGTCGATGCGGCCTGAGCCGCCGCCGGGTTGGCGGCGATCTTGTACGGATCGGTCCAGCCGGCGTAGCGCTCGATGTATCCGGTCGAGCCCTCATCCTCGGCGCTCAGGACGCGATAGCTGTAGACGGTGTCCATAAAGCGCTTGGAGCCCGGGTTCATGATGGGGGCGTCCAGGCCCGCGCCAAAGGCGGCGGCCAAAAAGACCGAGCCCAGCAGCGGGCGGGCAGGCAGGCCAAAGCTGATGTTCGACACGCCGAGCGCGCATTTGACGCCCAGGCGCTCCTTGCACAGGGACATGGCGCGCAGGATCTGCTCAGCCTGGCGCTGGTTGGTCGATGCGGTCATGACCAGACAGTCGATGAGGATGCGGTCCGGGCCGATGCCGTAGCGGGCAGCCTCGGCCACGATGCGCTCGGCGATGGCGAAGCGAGCTTCGGCGGTATCGGGGATGCCGCCTTCGTCGAGCGTGAGGCCGACGACGTTGGTGCCGTAGTGGGCGACCAGCGGAAGGATCTCATCCATGATCTGCTGCTTGCCATTGACCGAGTTGATGATGGGCTTGCCGGCGTAGCGACGCACGGCGGCCTCGACGGCGGCGGGGTCGGTGGAGTCGATCTGCAGCGGCAGCAGCGTGGAGCCTTGGAGCTGCTCGGTCGCTTGCTGGATGACCTTGACCTCGTCAATCTCGGGCAGGCCCACGTTGACATCCAGGATGTCGGCGCCCTGCTCCTGCTGGCTGATGCCCTGGCTCACGACGTAGCCCAGGTCGCCGTCGCGTAGGGCCTGCTTCAGGCGCTTTTTGCCGGTGGGGTTGATACGCTCGCCGATGACGGCGATCTTGTGGCCGTCGCAGGGGAGGTCCACGACCGTCTGGGCGCTCGTGACCGACATGCTGGGCTTGCGGTGACGCGGGCTGGGCGTGTGGTTGTCGATAAGGGTGCGAAGTGCCGCCATGTGCGTGGGCGTGGTACCGCAGCATCCGCCGACGACGCTCACGCCGTCCTCGATCATGCCGGCGACGGCCTCGGCGTACTCGGGTGCCTGGATATCAAAGACGGTATTGCCGTCATCGTCCACGTGGGGCAGTCCCGCATTGGCCTGCACCATAACGGGCTTGTCGGTAACGGTGAGCATGCGCGCAGCGAGTCCTCGGAGCTCGGCCGGTCCCTGGCTGCAGTTGATGCCCAAAACGTCGGCGCCGATAGCGTCGAGGGTGATGGCGGCGACCTCGGGGCTCGTGCCCAAGAAGGTGCGACCGTCTTCCTCAAAGGTCATGGTGGCAAAGACGGGCAGGTCTGAGTTTTCGCGGCAGGCGAGGACGGCAGCCTTGATCTCGGCAAGGTCGGTCATGGTTTCGATAATAAAGAGGTCCACGCCCGCGTCGACGCTGGCGCGCACTTCTTCGGCAAAGAGGTCGTAGGCCTCGTCAAAGCTGAGGGTACCCAAGGGGCGAAGCAGCGCGCCGATGGGGCCGATGTCGCCGGCGACGTAGCGGGCGCCGGCCGTGCGGGCGCAGGCGACGGCGGCGGCAAAGACATCTGCCACGGTGGCGGCACCGTCGAGCTTGTGGGCGTTGGCGCCAAAGGTGTTGGCGGTAATCACGTCGCAGCCGGCCTCGACATATTGACATTGGATATCAGTGATAACCTGGGGCTCCTCAAAGTTGAGCAGCTCGGGCAGGGCGCCCGCCTTCATGCCGGCGGCCTGCAACATGGTGCCCATGCCGCCGTCGAACAGCAGGTGTCCCGTGCCCTCGATGGCGGCGCGCAGGCGATCGTCCTTAATGCGCAGGTCGTCGATTGCGCGCGTCTTGTATGCAGCGCCATTGCGGCGTGCGGCATCAACAGGCGCCGCCAGCGCGGCGCCGTCCGGATCATGAGTGATAAGCGGAGTAAACATCGGGGCTCCTAATGGCTGGAATAGCAGGTGGTGTGGGCGGCACGGAAGCGGCAGTTCTCGCGCATGCGGCAGATATTGCAGGTGGGGCGGCTCTGGGCGTCGTGGACTTCGCCGTCAAACAGGCCGATCACCGCGGTCACGCTCTTGGTGGGCATGAGCAGGTTGGTAGGTGTGACGGTAAGCCCGATGAGCCGCGTGGCGTTGAGCGCAGCCACGATTGAGCGCTGGGCCGTAAGCGGGCAGTCGCCGTAGCCGGGGCTGAAGCGCCAGTTACCGGCGAGTCCGTATGCGGCGGCGTCCGTCTTGACATGTTGGTCCATTTGCTCAACGGCGGCTTCCACGTAAGCGGAGCACGCGGCGTCGAGCACGGCTCCCTCGAGGGGCTGCTGGGCTCCCGTGGTGCGCAGACGACGCTCGGCGTCCATGCCGAGGGTGCAAGCCATGAGTGCGGCAAAGCGAGCGTCTTTGAGATGTCGATAGATATCGCGACCTCGCAGCTCAACGTTGGTGCCGACCAAGCGAATGCAAGGCTCACTTTGTTCGTCCACGCCCGTGGCATCGACGGCAAACACGCGGCGCACGCCACGGGGCTCAATGTCAAGTTCCAGACGCTCGACCACAAGCTCAATACGTCGTGACAGTTCGGGCTCGATCTGCTGGCCGCCGTAACCCAGATACCGCAGCATCTCGGCACGGTCGACACGGGGATGGTGCGCAGCATCGACACGGTAAAGCGCCGGCGACGCAAGGTCGGCCGGCACTTCGACAGCGGTTGTATCGATGTGCGGTTTTTCCATTACCCCAGGCGCTCCATAATGGTCGCGGCGATCGCAGGACGGTTCATAGTGTACAGGTGCAGGCCGTCGGCGCCGTGCTCCTTGAGGTCGCAAAGCTGGCGGGCGGCATAATCTACACCGGCTGCCTGCAGGCTCTCGGGGTCGTTCTCGTACTTGGCGAGAATCTTGATGACGGGGGAGGGCAGCGACGCGCCGCACATAAAGACCATGCGGCTGATCTGCGACTTGCCCATAAACGGCATGATGCCCGCGGTAATGGGCACGGTGATACCGGCCTTGTCGGCAAGCTCGCGAAAACGGTAGAAGCACTCGTTATCAAAGAAGAGCTGTGTCACAAAGAAGCTCGCGCTGGCGTCCTGTTTTTGCTTGAGGTGTTCGACCGAGAGGTTGAGATCCTCACAGGCAATGTGGCCCTCGGGGTAGGCTGCGGCGCCCACGCAAAAGCCGGCGTCGACGAGCTCGGGGATGAGGTCGCGGGCGTAGGCGTAGTCGGAGGCGGGCTTGTCGTCCTCGGTTGCGCCGGCAGGGAGATCGCCACGCAGGGCCAGGATGTTTTCCACGCCGGCGGTGCGATACTCGTCGATCTTGGCGGCGATATCGGCGTGCGAGCGGCCCACGCAGGTAAGGTGTGCCACCGAGGGTGTATCGAATTCGCTCGTAATCATATGCGCGATGGGGGCGGTGGCGGCACCGTTGCCCGAGCCGCCGGCCGAGCAGGTGACCGAGACAAAGCTCGGCGAAAGCTTGCACAGATTGCCTGCCACTTCGCGAGCCGTGTCGAGGGTCAGCTCGCCCTTGGGCGGGAACATCTCAAACGAAACGGGTGCGGTGCCCTGGGATGCTGCCTGCTTAAAAACCTCATCGACGCGCATATCGTGCTCCTCTAGATACGTAATAGTGTGATGTGTTGTAAGGATTCTACAGCACCACTGTGTCACGGTGGAGTTTCACTCGTTATTCGGGGATACCAATCAAAGATGCCTTGCTATCGGCATTTCCTATAACAGAGCGGCTAATCTAGGCACGGACTATAAAGACTGGTATCTGATGCAAAATACCAGTTAATAGAGCTCCATCCCAAATTGACTACCCTTAAACCATGGGGAGAGGTCTGCTATTTATACAGTTGATTGGCTGTTGAGGGTGGCAACGCCGCCTCGATAGGGTAACCTCATTGATTGGTTTCGCGACAGCAACATAACGGTAATGTCGCGGAAACACGGCGAGTCTAAGCTATGACTCGTTCGTTAGTAATCAACACCGCTTCTCACGCGGTGCCGATACGAAGGGAGTTCCGTATGGCCGATCTTACTGACCGCTTCGGGACCATGGTGTTCTCTGAGGAAGTCATGAAGGACTACCTCCCCAAGGACATTTGGAAGCGCCTTGCTGCAACCCTCGAGGGCGGTGAGCCGCTCGACCTGGATGTGGCCAACGCCGTTGCCCACGCCATGAAGGTCTGGGCCATCTCCAAGGGCGCCACGCACTACGCCCACTGGTTCCAGCCGCTTTCGGGCATTACTTCCGAGAAGCACGATAGCTTCCTTGAGCCCAACCACGACGGCACCGCCATTACCAAGTTTACGGGCAAGAACCTCATCCAGGGCGAGCCGGACGCCTCGAGCTTCCCCAACGGCGGCCTGCGCGCCACCTTCGAGGCCCGTGGCTACACCGCTTGGGATCCCACTAGCCCCGCTTTTATCAAGGACGACGTCCTGTGCATCCCCACGGCTTTCTGCTCCTACACGGGCGAGGCCCTGGACAAGAAGACCCCGCTGCTGCGCTCCATGACCGCGCTCTCGCGTGAGTCCAAGCGCGTTTTGGCGCTGTTTGGCAAGACCCCCAAGAAGGTCGTTCCTTCCGTGGGTGACGAGCAGGAGTACTTCCTGATCAAGAAGGACGCCTACCGCAAGCGCAAGGACCTGGTCATTACCGGCCGCACCCTCTTTGGTGCTGCTCCATGCAAGGGCCAGGAGCTCGAGGAGCACTACTTTGGCGCTATCCGCCCCACCGTCTCGGCCTATATGAAGGACCTGGACGATGAACTGTGGGCGCTTGGCATTCCCGCCAAGACCAAGCACAACGAGGTCGCTCCCTGCCAGCATGAGCTCGCCCCCGTCTACGGCGAGGTCAACGAGGCCATCGACCAGAACCTGGTCATGATGGAGAAGATGAAGCTCATCGCCTCCCGCCACGACTTGGTCTGCCTGCTGCACGAGAAGCCCTTCGAGGGCATCAACGGTTCGGGCAAGCACAACAACTGGTCGCTCGGCACCGAGTCCGAGAATCTGCTCGATCCAGGTGACACCCCGCTCGACAACCTGCAGTTCATCGTCTTCCTCACCGCGGTGATCGAGGCCGTCGATAACTATCAGGAGCTCCTGCGTGCCTCCGTTGCCTCGGCCGGCAACGACCATCGTCTGGGCGCCAACGAGGCCCCTCCGGCGATTATGTCCATCTTCCTGGGCGACCAGCTTACCGAGGTCGTCGAGAAGATCATCGATGGCAAGGCTTCCGTCCATGCCACGCGCGGCGTGCTCGACCTGGGCGCCGATACCCTGCCCAAGCTGATGCAGGACAACACCGACCGCAATCGCACCTCCCCGTTCGCCTTCACCGGCAACAAGTTCGAGTTCCGTGCCTGCGGCTCCGAGCAGAACGTCTCCGACTCCAACCTGGTGCTCGATGCCGCCGTGGCCAAGTCGCTCAAGTCCTTCGCCGACGCGCTTGAGGGCACGCCCGAGGATGAGTTCCAGGACGCCGCGCTCGAGTACTGCAAGAAGGTCCTGACCGACCACCAGCGCATCCTGTTCTCCGGTGACGGCTACTCCGATGAGTGGCCCGTCGAGGCCAAGAAGCGCGGCCTTGCCAACAACAAGACCACGGCCGACGCCCTGCCCGCCTTTGTTTCCGATAAGGCCATCGCGCTCTTTGAGGAGACGGGTGTCCTGACCAAGGCCGAGGCCCAGTGCCGCTACGACTGCAAGCTCGAGAAGTACAACAAGCTCATGAACATCGAGGCCACCACGATGGTTCGCGAGGCGCGTCGTACCTATCGCCCGGTCATTACCGCCTATGCCACCAAGGTCGCTAAGGGCCTTGAGACTATTCGTGCTGCCGGTGCTGAGGCCGCCATGCAGTGCGAGCAGAACACGCTCAACAAGCTCTGCAACGGCATCACCACCATCAACGACTCCATCAAGGCGCTTGACGCCGTGCATCAGAAGGCTGAGGCCCTCGATGGCCAGGAGCAGGCCAACGTGTACGCGCACGAGGTCGTTCCCGCTATGGATGCGCTGCGTGCCGCCGTGGACGCCATGGAGGAGATCGTGGCAGCCGACTACTGGCCGGTCCCGACCTACGACGACATCCTGTTCTACGTGTAGGGCGTAACTGACATATCGTCACGGTATTGAGCCGGGGTCCGCATCATGTGGGCCCCGGCTTTTGATTGCGAAGGACGCTTTGAAGCCCGTTTTGCCGCCGATTTGCCTAGGTATAAAGGGCTATGGGCAAAAAACGTCAAATATGAGTACTGTCACAAGTCCTGTAACATTATTTATCTGCAAAATATGTAGTGTTACGCAACATATGTCCAAGTACTTAGCCGATAAACGTCTGCAATTTTTCCGCCGTAGGACGCCTGACGGCTAAATCGCCTTCTGAAGGCATGAAATTTCTGTTACTAAAATGGTAACAGTACTCATATTTGCTATTTTTTGCCCACAGGCCTTGCGATGATGTCGGGATTCGTACCCTGTCGGGTTCGAACCGCGGCGTTTCGGTAGCAAAAAGCCCGCTACCGCGAGGGTAACGGGCTTCTCGTTTCAAATGGTGCCCCCAGCGGGATGTCCGCGTGCGGCTGACGCCGCCCGCTTTCGCCGCGTCGCTTCGCTCCTTGCGTGCTGCGCTGGAAAACGCTTCGCGTTTCCTCAGCTCCGCACCCTGTCGGGTTCGAATCCCGGCGCATGGGTAGCAAAAAGCCCGCTACCGCGAGGGTAACGGGCTCTTCAATTCAAATGGTGCCCCCAGCGGGATTCGAACCCGCGATATCCACCTTGAAAGGGTGGCGTCCTTGGCCGCTAGACGATGGGGACAGCGGGAAAGAGTATAGCAGACTTTTTTAGCCGTTCACATATCGTTGGCAAACTGAAAAACCACCACAAAGGTGCCTGTCCCCTTTGTGGTGGCGAGGCGTTAGGGGAGGAGCTTCATCGCGGCGTCGTGGGCGGCGTGCTCGTAGGTGTCGTCGAGGGGTTTGAGCGGCAGCAGGGCTGTGGCCTGCGCATCGCCGCGGCGCTCGAGGGCATGCGCGATCAGCCAGTCGGCGAGTTCGGGGTTTTTGGGCAGTGCCGGTCCGTGTAGGTACGAGCCGATGACGCCCTTGTAGATCAGACCCTCAAAGCCGTCGTCGCCGTTGTTGCCGGTACCCGTGACGACGGACGTTCCGAGTGGCGTGGCGTCTGCGTCGAGCAGGGTGCGGCCACCGTGATTCTCGAATCCCACAAAGGGCTCGGGAGCCAGATCGGTTTTGACGGCTACGTTGCCGATCAGGCGGTCGGAGCCGCGTACGGTTTCGGCGGCAATGACCCCCAGACCCTCGATGCGATCCTCGCCCATGTAGTACGAACGGCCGAGCAGCTGATAGCTGCCACAGATGGCGAGCAGCGAGCCGCTGTCCTCAACATAGGCCGCAACCTTGTCTTTTTGAGCGAGCAACTCGTGTGCCACGGCCAGTTGGTCGCGGTCGGAGCCGCCGCCCATCATGACGATATCGGCATCGGTGAGATCGAGCGCCTCGCCCATGCGGACCTCGTCCACGCGCACGGGAATGCCGCGCCAGGCGCAGCGGCGCTCGAGGGCGATGACATTGCCGCCGTCGCCGTAGAGGTTAAGGGCATCGGGATACAGGTAGACGATGCGCAGCGGGCGCGAAAGCTCGACTGGCGCGATGCCGACAGGAAGAGCGCTGCCGTCGGCACGGGCTACGGCGCGCCCGGCAACAGCGTCGGCGGTGGAACCTTTCAGCCCGTCGAGCTCCTTGACCAGCGGCGGGAAGGCCGTGTAGTTGGCGACGGCGTAGAAGGTGTCATCGGCGGCCTCGTCTGCCACGGCGCCAATTGCCTGCGCGACGTCCGAGATAATCGCGGCATCGATGCCGGCGTACTTGAGGCGTACCTGCATGTCGTGCGCACGCGTGCCTCCGGCAAAGGCGACAAGACCCGGTGTGTCGGCGATGCGCTCGAAGTCGATGTCGTAGATCCACGAGACATCGTGGCCGTCGGCGTCGTTGTCGTTGAGGAAGAAGGCGCAGAGCCTGCCGCCTGCCGTTTTAATGGACTGGATCTGGCGATCGAAGCCCACGGGATTTTTGGCCAGGTTTGCCTCGACGGTACGGCCGGCGATCTCCCAGCGGCCCATACGTCCGCCGGCGGGGACGTAGGCATCGAGCGTAGGCTGTAGAAACGCCGTGTCCACGCCCAACTCGCGTGCGGCAAAGAAGGCGGCGGCAACGTTATAGACCATGTACAGACCGTTGTAGCGTGTGGCGATGTGTACGGCAGCCGCGTCGGGCGCAGATCCAAAGACCAGGTCGAAGCCGTAGCCGTCGCAGCCGAGCTTCACGCCCGTCACACGGCGGACCAGTGCGGGGCGTGCCCAACCGCACGAGGGGCAATGGTATGCGCCAAGCTGGCCGTATTGCACGTAGTCATACTCCAGCGGCGCGTTGCACTGTGAGCAAAAGCGCGAGTCGCTAATACGGTCGGACTCGGTGTTGGTGGCGCCGTCGATGCCAAAGGCGATGCTTGCATTGGGAACGCGTGCGGCGATCGCGGCACACAGCGGGTCGTCTGCGTTGTAGATGAGCGTTGTTGCCGGCGAAAGCTCCAACGCATGGGCGATGACCTCCTGGGTGTGATCGATCTCGCCATAGCGATCTAGCTGGTCGCGGAACAGGTTGAGCAGCACGAAGTACGTCGGCTTGAGCTTGGGCAGAACGCGTACGGTGTAAAGCTCATCGCACTCAAAAACGCCCACGCGCTTGCCACCGGCTCGCTTGAGGCCGCTGCGCGCCTCGAGCAGTGCGCCCACCACGCCCGGCTCCATGTTGTTGCCGGCGCGGTTGCATACCACGGTGGCGCCGCTGGCGGCAACGGCGTCGGCGATGAGGTTGGAGGTGGTGGTCTTGCCGTTGGTGCCGGTGATCACCACGCTGCGGTCGACAAGGGCAGCGAGGTCGCTCAGCAACTCGGGGTCGATCTTCATGGCGATGCGGCCGGGAAGCACGCCACCCTGGCGCTTAAGGACGGAGCGCAGCCCCCAGCGAGCGATATCGCTCGAGGTGCAGGCAAGAGATGAGCGGAGGTTCATGAAACCGTTCCTAACGTAAACGACATGGTCGGGTCGAGTGCGTCACTAAAAACCGTAGCGGCGCGCAAATTCCTGGGCAAGCTGCGACACGTCTTCGCAGGCATTGGCCCAGGGGGCAAAGTCGGGAGTGTCCGAGATAATACCGTCCGCTTCCCAAACGGCCTGGTGCGAAAGATCCCAGGGATCGTGTGGCTCGGGCCGGCAGGGAAGGTACGGTGTCTGGTACATGGGGTTCAGTAAGAAGAACGCACCGCCCTCGCAACGGTTGGCAAACTCACGCAGCGCGCGTGTCGCCGGGCGCATCTTGTTTGTTTTGAACAGCAGAATCGTGCGGGCGAGCAGATACCAAGGAGAGTTCTCGAGCGCGTCAGCCCCGATCTCTTCCTCGAGCTGGTGGGCCAGGGCAAAAAAGCCGTCCTGGTCTTCCAGACGAGCGAGGGCGAGCAACACGGTGCCTGCGGCTCGGGTGGGGTAGCCTTCCGCCTTAAGAACACGGCGGGCGTAGTTGGCGGCAGCACGGTAGCGAGCGCTCGCCATGCACAGCTGCGAGATGGCCTCGAGTGTGTGAAGCCACCCGATAAGAGCCGGCTCGCTCACGGTGAGCTCTGCCGCCGTCACACCGTCCGTCAAAACCTTATTGGCCCAGTAGTGCGGGGCTTCCATGTCGAACCCGGGCACGCTTTGCTGCAGGTAATCGGTTGTGGTCGCCTCGAGCTTCATCAGGTCGCCCAGGCAGGCGTCAACGGGCGTGTCAGCCAGGATGATGGCGAGCAGCTGGGCATCGAGGACATACGCATCGACGCGGACAATCTTGAGCAGCTCATCGCGCATGTCGTCGAACAGACGATTGCGCGTCTGCTCGAATTCCTCGTCGCTGCCCATGTCCTCGATGCGATGGAGCTCGTCGAGCAGGTGGCGATGAACACCGGCATAGGACAGCAGCGCCTGGGCATGCTCGGACTGCGCGTACTTTTGGGGATTCGCGCTAATGTCGTTATGGACAAGCTCGCGTGCTGCATCGGTGAGCTCGGGGTGCGACGCAACGTAGGCGCGCTCCAGGTAGGCGGGGATGTAGACGCTCGGATCCATTAGAGGTCTCCTCCCTTAAACGGCAAACCCTGCTCGGCCGCCCGCAGTATGCGCTCATCGATTTGGGAACGCACGATATCGTTGGTGGCGACCCAGGCGGCAAAGCTGGCGTTGTCGGGGGCGCCCAGGCCCTCCTGCAGTACCGGCGTCGCCTCGGATAGCGCAAGGACAAGCTCGTCGGTGGAGCCCGCACCCACGTTGACGCGGGCATAGACGCCATCGGGAAACTCGGTTTGGAAGTAGAGCGCCTCGGCCGCGTGCGGACACGAGCGTGCAAGGATACGCAGGTAGTGCTCGGCGCCCTCGTAGTCCAGCTCGCGCCAGGCTGCGCTCATCAGTGCGATGAGCGTCCACGGGTCCAAGTCGCGCTCCGCATCTTTGGGGCGGCGGCGCAGCGGGGTATTCGCGAGGTACGGCACGGAGTGGGCAGAGCGAAAGCGCTTGAGCTCCTCGGCGGGGTATTCGAGCTTTGCCATGGCGAGCATTGCGGTGTGGCGGACGCCGGCAGGATCGTTGGGGGCAAAGTCGAGGCTGCGGTTTGCGGCTTCGAGCGACATGCGGTAGCGGCCGCTAATGAGCGCGCGCGATGCCAAGGCGGCAAGCCAGCGCAGGTAGGGGCGGCGCATAAGGTCGCCAGCGGCCTCGCGCTCGTAGGGGTCCTGCGCCGAGGCGATCTTGAGCGCCAGATCGTGCTCCACCTCGTCGCACTTGGACACCAGATACTGCACGTATTCCTCGTTGGAGCTGGCGGTGAGGGCGGTCAGCATGCGCTGAGCGTCCCAGTTGGCCGGATCGAGCGCGGCTGCCTCGCGGAGCATGTTCTCGGCAGCTGCTTCTTCTTGCTCGGCCTGGGTATCGTCAGGGATAAAGGGAATGCGGTAGTCGACGGCCTCGACTACCTTGGCAATCAGATGCCCGGCGCGGTCGCGGTCGTGCACGATGAGCGGTGCGGGGTTGCGGGTGAATTGCTCCATCAGACGCTCTACGGCGGCACCGTCGGTGAGCGGGATATTGTCGCGGCGCAAGGCCTCAAGAACGAGGCGATGGCAATCCTCTTGAATGGGATCGAATGCCATGGGGCCTCCTTTGCTGCGGTTAGGGTTCAGATGTTTCTATATAAAGTTCTAGTTTACCCGCATGTGGCACACCGGGGGTGCCGCACTTGGACTTGCACCTTTGCACCACGAAGTCGGATGTCGCACAAATGTCGGCACCATGGACGGCCGAGTGGTATCACGGTGCCGCAAACGGTCGATTTTTGGCGGCGAACGGTGCATATTTTGGAGGGGCACAGTCCTGCTCGGGATATGTAGTCAACCTTGATAAAACGTTTGCCCAGCTTGGGAGTATGAATGCCGCACAAGGGTCTTCAGGGATAGAAAAAACGTTTCATCATTGGCGGCTTTAGGTGAATAACTGACCAACCAGAACGGTAAAATAGTGTTTGTCTGAGCGTTGAGACGTTTAGACATCGCGCATTGTCATCGCCGGCAACGCGCAAACCGGTCCTAACGGAGCCAATTGGGTGCTCCGTTATATACGCAAGTCTAAGAGGGGCTTGTTTAGGAGGCACAGTATGGGACGTTTTACCAATCCTCGCGATCTGTACTTTGGTGAGGGCGCTCGCCACGAGGTGAAGAACCTCAAGGGCAAGAAGGCCATCATCGTTTCTGGCGGCAGCTCTATGCGCCGCGGCGGGTTCCTGCAGGACGTCGAGAACGACCTTAAGGAAGGCGGCTTCGAGGTCAAGCTGTTCGAGGGCGTCGAGTCCGACCCGTCCATCGAGACGGTCATGAAGGGCGCCGAGGCCATGCGCGAGTTCGAGCCCGACTGGATTATCGCCATCGGCGGCGGCTCGCCCATCGATGCCGCTAAGGCCATGTGGGTCTTCTACGAGTATCCCGAGGAGTCCTTCGACAACATCATCCAGCCGTTCAGCTTCCCTGAGCTGCGTCAGAAGGCTCATTTCTGCGCCATCTCCTCTACCTCCGGCACCGCTACCGAGGTCACCGCGTTCTCCGTCATTACCGACTACGCCAAGGGCATCAAGTACCCGCTGGCCGACTTCAACATCACCCCTGATGTCGCCATCGTCGACCCCGAGCTCACCTACACCATGCCCGCCAAGCTGTGCGCTCACACCGGCATGGACGCTCTGACCCACTGCATGGAGGCCTACGTTTCCACCTGCGCCTCTATGTTCACCGACGCCAACGCTCTGCACGGCATCCGCGAGATCGTCGAGTGGCTGCCCAAGTCCTATGCTGGCGACCATGAGGCCCGTCAGCACATGCACGAGGCTCAGTGCATCGCCGGTATCGCCTTCTCCTCGGGCCTGCTCGGCATCGTTCACTCCATGGCTCACAAGACCGGTGCTGCCTTCGAGAACGGCCACATCATCCACGGTGCTGCTAACGCCATGTACCTGGGCAAGGTCATCCAGTGGAACTCCAAGGACCCGCGTGCTGCCGAGCGTTACGCTTACGTGGCCAAGGAGATTCTGCACCTTCCCGGCGAGACCAACGAGGAGCTCATCGCTGCGCTCGTCCAGAAGATCCGCGACCTCAACGACCAGCTCAACATTCCGCAGTCCATCAAGGATTACGCAAATGGTGGCGTGAAGGTCGACGCCGAGAACCCGCAGATGGTCTCCGAGGAGGAGTTCCTCGCCAAGCTGCCCGAGATCGCCGCGAACGCCGAGCAGGACGCCTGCACGCCCGAGAACCCGCGTGAGACCAAGGCTGCCGACTTCGAGAAGATCCTCAAGGCCTGCTACTACGACACCGACATCGATTTCTAATCGACTCTTGTTATCGTAACGAGGGGCTCCGCACGTATCCGTACGGAGCCCCTTTCTTTTTTAGAGAATGGGATAGTTATGGCTGCAATTTTCAATAGCCCCAGCAAGTACATCCAGGGTCCGGACGAGCTCGCCAAGCTCGGCTCCTATGTCGAGCCGCTCGGCGCTAAGGCCCTCGTCATCGTGACGCCTTCGGGCAAGAAGCGCGTCGGTGCCAAGATCGAGGGCGGCTTTGCCGAGGCCAAGGCCGAGCTGCTGTTTGAGGACTTTAACGGTGAGTGCTCCAAGGGCGAGGTCGATCGCCTGGTTGCGCTCGCTCGCGACAACGGTTGCGATATCATCGTCGGCGTCGGTGGCGGCAAGATCCTCGACACCGCGAAGGCCGTCGCCTATTACCTGGAGTCTCCGGTTATCATTTGCCCCACCATCGCTTCGACCGATGCACCGTGCTCGGCACTTTCGGTGCTCTACACCGACGACGGCCAGTTCGACAAGTACCTCTTCCTTAAGGCAAACCCCAATATCGTCCTGATGGATACGACGGTCATCGCGGCGAGCCCGGTGCGCCTGACGGTTTCCGGTATGGGCGATGCGCTCGCAACCTATTTCGAGGCTCAGGCAACGCACGATGCCGACGGCGGCACCTGCGCCGGCGGCAAGGGCGGCATGGCCGGCCTGGCGCTCGCCAAGCTCTGCTACGAGACGCTTATGGCCGATGGCGTCAAGGCCAAGGTCGCGTTGGAGAAGGGTGCGCTCACGCCTGCCGTCGAGCATATTATCGAGGCCAATACGCTGCTTTCGGGCATTGGCTTTGAGAGCTCGGGCCTTGCTGCTGCTCATGCCATCCACAATGGCCTGACGATGCTGCCCGAGTGTCACAGCATGTATCACGGCGAGAAGGTCGCCTTTGGCACCATCGTCCAACTGGTACTCGAGGATGCCCCGACCGAGAAGCTCGAGGAAGTCTTGGGCTTCTGCATTGAGCTGGGCCTGCCCGTTACGCTCAAGGAGCTGGGCGTTGCTGAGGTTACGCGCGAGAAGGCCATGATTGTTGCCGAGGCCGCCTGCGCGCCCGATGACACCATGTGCAACATGCCGTTTGAGGTGACGCCCGAGATGGTCGCAAACGCCATCCTGGGTGCCGACGCGCTGGGCCACTACTATCTCATGGATGAGTAAATCAAGCTAAGGAAGGGGCAAAGCCGGCAGATGGCTTTGCCCCTTTTTTGCTATGGTGCAAAGTAACCTGTCCCCAATGCACAAGTTGGTGCAGGGGGTGTTCCTATAGTTTTGTCAACTGGGAAATGCTCTCCGTGCGACCGAATCGCGGCATGCTGACGCCAAGCCATTAGGCCGGTGGGCTTCAGTCTG